>CAYFER010000004.1:0-114952 GCA_964342185.1 uncultured Vicinamibacteraceae bacterium
GAACTAATTACCGATGGCTGACAAGAAGTCTGTTGGGCACGCCTATAACATCGATTTTTTGAACGTGGTCTTTGCTGCATCAGGCCTGTTTTTGTTTTTTAGCAGCGTATGGATGGTGTGGGACGACTACGACCGAGAATGGAAGGGCTATCAGCGGCAATTCGTTCTGCTCGAGACAGAGGTGACGCAAGCTGGCCTGGCGTCCGCCGAGGGGGAGCTTGATCGAGCTCGGATCGCTGAACTCGAAGCGGAACGAGTGACGGCTGAACAGGAGTTGGCGTCGAATCAAGCACAGATCGACGCATTACAAGTTGAGCTTGAAGTGCTCGAGGCCGACCTGTTTCGGGTTAATCAGGATTATATTTTTACGAAGGCTGAATATGACGTAGAGCGTTATGAGTTCGAGGAGTTACAAGAAGAGGACCCGGAGCGTGCAGCTGAATTTCGTGCTGAGATCGATGAAATGTATCAACACTGGCTTGATCTCGGCGTCCAGGTTGAGCAGTTGACTGCGAGTCGAGATGGAGTGAGATCTCAAATTGGCGAATTCACGAGGCGAGTCGGCGAGATAGACGGGGAAATCGGAACCCTGACGTTCGAAACGGGTCGACTCCAAAACCGATTGGATGACTTGGCTCCCAACGTTATCAATGATTACGTTCTCAACGCACCGCTCTTGGATTTTATGGCGCCGACGATCACGGTTCAGCAGGTCTTGACACCCGGGATCGTGGACGACGTGAATTTTACGCGTGTGGCCAAGATGGATCGTTGTACGAGCTGTCATTTAGCCATTGATCGTGAAGGTTATGAAGAGTACCCGCAACCATTCACGACTCACCCGAATCTGTCGGCGTACGTCGGCAGTGCGTCCTCGCATCCGCTGGGTGAATTCGGCTGCACGGTCTGTCACGAAGGTATGGGGCAGTCGATTAATTTTGAATATGCTTCGCACACGCCGGTCGACTCAGATCAAATGCACGTGTGGGAAGAGGAGCATGACTGGCATGTACCTCATCTGTGGGACTATCCGATGCTGCCAGCCGACATGACGGAGGCATCGTGTGCGAAATGTCATCAGGAGTCCGTATTTATTCCTGACGGGCCAAAGCTGAGTCTGGCCTACGGGTTGTACGAGCGAGCCGGTTGTTATGCCTGTCACAATACGGAGGGATTTACTGATCTGCGTAAGCCCGGTCCTGACCTATCAAAGATTGATGCAAAATTGGACGAAGATTGGGTTGCGAACTGGATTCGTGAGCCTCGAGAAATGAAACCTAGTACTTGGATGCCTCGCATTTGGTACAACAGCAACACGAGTGCACCGGAGGATGCGCCGAGGAATGAGGCTGAGATCGATGCTGTGGTGGCTTATCTGTTTGCAAACTCGGAAGATCATGAATATATGGTCGATTCACCCCCACGTGGTGATGCCACTAGAGGACAGGAGATAGTCGAATCAGTAGGATGCCTGGCGTGTCACATCAATGGTGATGAGGGGCGTCTGGAGGCTGGTCCACGCCGCACCTTTGGGCAACCGCTGCAGAATATTGCCAGTAAGACCAGCTACGAATGGTTGTTTGATTGGGTTCGTGACCCGACACACTTTAGTCCAGATACGTATATGCCTGATATGCGGCTTACTGATGGAGAGGTTGCGGACGTGGCGGCGTATCTCTCTGGTCTCGAGGGGCCGTCCGGTTCTGGTCCTCGTGCTACCTACGACCAGAGCGTCGTGACCGAGACTTTGACGGATTACTACCGGTCTGTGGTGCCCACCGAAGAGGCTCAAGCGACGGTTGCTGCCATGACACCAGAAGAACAGCAGCTCGAGCTCGGCCGACGGGCGATTGGTCGTTACGGATGTTACAGCTGCCACACTATTGCTGGATTTGAAGATACCCAGCCAATTGGGATCGAGTTATCCGAGGAGGGCAGTAAGCTCGTCCAGCGTCTGGATTTTGCTTTCGTGCATGAAATTCCACACACGAAAGTAGAATGGTTTAAACAGAAATTGCGCGAGCCTCGGATTTTCGATCGCAGTCGGGTGCTACAGCCACTCGAGAGACTGAGGATGCCGAATTTTGGCTTCAGTGAAGAAGAGACGACACTGTTGGCGACGGCCATCATGAGCTTCCAGGCGGAAGTCCAACCAGTTGGTTCGCGATGGCCTGGGTCGGCTCGAAATGACGCTTTGCGAGAAGGGCGAAATCTAGTTCATCGACGGAACTGCGTTGGCTGTCATGAGATTGAGGGCAACGGTGGAGATTATGTTGATGTGGTCGGTGATCCATCACTAGCGCCGCCGACGTTGACGCCAGAGGGGGCCAAGGTTCGCCCGGAATGGCTATATGCTTTCGTTCGTCAACCAATTACCATTCGGCCGTGGTTGGATGTCAGGATGCCGACGTTTGGTTTGGACGACCCGCATTGGAACACGACGATAGATTACTTTTCTGCCATTTCAGAAAGTGTGGGACCGTTTCGGACCCACGATCTGACTCCGTCTGAAAGCGTGGTTAATACGGGGGAAGAATTATTTGATCTTCTTCGGTGCCAACAGTGTCATGTTCTAGACACGATACCCGATGATCAACCGACAGATAACTTAGCTCCAGATCTTCGGATGGCCCGAGAGAGACTGCAGCCAGACTGGGTGGTTGATTGGCTTCGTGCTCCTCTTGAAATTCAACCGGGTACAAGGATGCCTATGTTCTGGACAGAGTATCCGGGTTCGTTCTATCCGCAGTTTGATACGGATGCGGTGCGGCAGATCGAGTCTATTCGAGACTATCTGTACACATTTAGCGGCGGCCCGAGTCCTTTCACTGGGAATTAGTCTGAGTTGTTTCGGCTTCGATTTCTGCCACAGTCGTGAAATGTGCGCCGGCTGCGTTCATCTCTTGTAAAGCTCGATCTACGTCCCCAGGGCTTCGATCAACCCCGGCTATGAGATCTGTTACAAGACTCACACTTAGGCCTATCTGAAGGGCGTCCAAGACGGATTGACGGACACAGTAGTCCGTGGCTAGACCCGTCACATAGATCTTCCCAATAGCGCGTTTGGCCAATTCGTTGCTGAACTGGACACCGGTTGAAGTGCTACCATCGAAAGCGGAATAGCCGTCTGATAGCCGAGATTGACCCTTTGAGACGATGACGGCATCTGCCGGTAGATCCAGATCTTCATGGAATTCGGCCCCCGGTGTGCCGGTGACACAATGACTAGGCCAGATGCCTCCATATTCAAGGAAATGCTGCGAGTCGACCGGGTGCCAATCTCTTGTTGCAAATATGGAATATTCAAGTTGAGAGCATAGGGCGATTAGTTGGTTCAGAGTTGGCAGAATCAAATCTCCACCTGGCACCGCAAGTGTGCCGCCTGGGCAGAAATCGTTTTGGACGTCAACGATCAGAAGGGCAGGGTGAGAGTTCCTATTCATTGAGGTGAGAAGACCGATGATTGGAGCCTGGCAATTTATTTGGTCCCAACTCCCTTTCGAATGTTAACGATTGTTTGAGGTAACTCCTAGGATGTGATGTTACATTTAATAACCGATGCCAACGTCGTTATCCACTGATCTTTATGAAGTATTGATGGTAGCCGGGTATAGAGATCTCGGGCGAAATGAGCCGGCCTGTTTCGAACTTTCACTTCGTGAACTTCAAAACAGCCGAGGTTATGCTGTCGCCGCTGGCCTAGAACAGGCATTAGATTACTTAGAGGAACTGCAGTTTAACAGAGACGAGATTGATTACCTTCGTGAGTTGCCAATTCTGGCGTCGGTGCCGGCCAGTTTCTTTGACGAATACTTATCGAAATTCCGGTTCAGGGGCGAGGTGTGGGCAGTTCCGGAGGGGCAAGTGGTGTTCGGCATGGAACCGCTGCTGCAGGTGATTGGATCGCTCCCAGAGGCACAGTTGATTGAGACGACTCTCTTGTCGGTCGTTCTATTTCAATCCATGATCGCTACGAAGGCTCGACGGATTGTGGATGCCGCAGCGGGACGCCCTGTCATGGAATTTGGAGCGCGCCGAGCCCACGGCGCTGAAGCGGGAAAGTTGGGTGCTAGGGCAGGTTTTATTGGAGGCTGTTCAGGTAGTTCTCAACTTGAATGCGGAATGGATTGGGGTATTCCAGTATCTGGAACGATGGCTCATTCTTGGGTCTTAGCGCATGAGTCCGAGCGGGATGCATTCCATCGATATACAGAGCTCTATGGGAACGCAAGTGTGTTATTGGTAGATACCTACGATACATTGAAAGCCGTTCGGATGATTGTGTCTGAGGGGCTCTCACCTTCAGCCATTCGGCTCGATAGTGGAGATTTGGTTCAGCTTAGCCGTGAATCTCGGAAGTTACTCGATGCAGGAGGCAAGCAGGGGGTCAAGATTATTGCGAGTGGTGATTTAGATGAATATCGAATTTCGGACTTGATCGCAGCGAATGCCCCAATCGACGCATTCGGGGTTGGTGCGGCATTGAGTGCAGCGCCAGATGCGGTATCACTGTCGGGTGTCTACAAGTTGGTAGAGATGGTTCGAAACGGTCGGCGAGTACCCACAGCGAAGTACAGTTTGCAAAAAGCGACATGGCCTGGTCGAAAGCAGGTCTGGCGCGTCTACCGTGACGACTATGCCGTCTACGATGTTCTGTGTCTGCATGATGAACCGCCTCCCGAAGGAGGAGTGCCCTTGTTGGAATGCGTGATGAAGGATGGACAGAGAGTAAAATCCAGTAATTCGGTTCGAACAGCGCAAGAGAGATGTCTACAATCGGTGGAGGCACTGAGTAAAGGCGTGAGAAGTCTTCAGAGTCCAGATCGGTTCGATGTTCGACTCAGTGATGAACTTGCGGAATTGAATCGAATGACGCAGCAATCGTCTGTGGAATAACTTGCGATTTCATCTTTCTTAAAAAGCTAGCTAGTGCCTCTAATTGCTTCTATGGCTGTAAGCACTTGGGCGGCAGAACCTTTGAATCGCGCATCGACGATTTCAGTATGTGGGGTGTCTTCAGGATTGATCTCAATGGTTAGGGCTCCATGGAGTTTGGCCTCTTTTGTTAGAGATGCAGCAGGATAAACTACTCCGGACGTTCCGATTGTAAGAAACACGTCACAATCTGCGGAAGAGAGACTACGAGTTAGGACATCTTTGTTTATGGACTCACCAAACCAAACCACGCCAGGTCTGGCAAGGTGTCCGCACGCTGGACATAGGGGTGGAATGGGTGACAGCGGAACTCTTTCGTCGGTCCAGCGTTCAGGCGAGGACGAGCAGCGATTCCAGCAGCATAATTCCCAGATAGAACCGTGAAATCTGATTGTAGTGGCTGTCCCGGCTCGTTCATGAAGGCCGTCGACATTTTGTGTGATTAGGCTGAATTTAGAGTAGGTCTGACTCCACGTGGCGAGTGTAATGTGGGCAGCATTGGGTTGACATTTCGCGACCAGACGTCTTCGCCAGTCGTACCATTCCCAGACGAGTTCAGGATCACGGGTGAAAGCTTCCGGCGTGGCTAATCGCTCTGGGCGATGGGTTTTCCATAGACCTTCTGAGCCGCGAAAAGTCGGAACGCCACTTTCGGCGGAAACGCCAGCGCCAGTGAGAACTGTGATCTTCTCGGCCACCTTCAGGTACTTGGCTAGCTCGATGACTGTCAAGAAATCTCTCGCATGAACGATCTATTCTAGTCTGGTTCAGAACGCCGGCAGCTGTAGATTGTTATGGTATGTAATTGAGGTGTCTGTCGGCGGTAACGAGAAGTGTGTGTTCAAGCATCTTGCGTCGGATAGGATGTCCCTTGTTTGAATGTTTCTAGAGTAGGTGAATACGGAATGTGGTCGACGGATTTAACAGAGGGTGTTGAGCGGAAGCTCGGCGAATGGGAGAGGGAGGAGAATATTCGTCGTCTCTGGTCAGGAGACCAGTCTCTGTGGACCGGTGAGGATGAAGCTGACTGGCTCGGATGGCTGGAGATTCCTAGTGACACGGATGTTGAGAAAACTCTCGCTTTAATCCCATCACGGATCAGTGGAGATCTAGTGGAGGATGTCGTACTGCTTGGAATGGGTGGGTCCAGCATAGGTGCGGAAGCTATGGTTCGTAGCGTTGACAGTGATGTCATGAATCCGAAGTTTTATGTCTTGGATTCAACAAACCCTTGCCAGATTCGTTCTGTGAGAGACCGATTGAGGTTAAGTCAGACACTTTTCATTGTCTCTAGTAAGTCGGGAAGAACTTTTGAGACGTACAGCCTCATGAAGTACTTTCTTCAGCTCGTTAGTTCTTCGAGTGGCAACCCTGATCCCGGAAGTCAATTTCTTGCCATTACTGACCCTGGTTCTGAACTTGAACAGTTCTCTTTGGGACAAAGGTTCGCACACGTGTTTCACGGTTTGCCAAATGTCGGCGGGCGATTTTCAGCCCTCTCGAGTTTTGGATTGGTTCCAGCGGCCGCCGCAGGTGTAGATGTGTTTCAGATTTTAGAGCGGGCGAGAAGGATGAGGGATCGGTGCATGGCTGAGGTTCCAGCAGGCGAGAATCCGGGAGCTTTGCTCGGTATTACTATGGCAATGGCTGTTGAGATTGAGCTTGATAAATTGACCTTGGTGTCAACGACGCGCTTCCATGAACTTGGTACTTGGATAGAGCAAATGTTGGCAGAGTCGACTGGAAAGGATGGAACCGGACTCGTTCCGGTTGGACAGGAAAATCTGGGCGATCCGGTGGTGTATGGGAATGACCGACTGTTCGTGTACCTGAGGAATACACAGCCCTCTGAGTTTGATCTAGATGAGAGAATATCGTCTCTGCGAGCAGGAGGGCAGTCTGTTATTGAGATTAACCTTCGGGACGGCTATGACGTAGGATCGGAGTTTTTTCGCTGGGAATTTGCCACGGCCGTCGCCGCGTCAATATTGGGTGTGAATCCCTTTAATCAACCCGATGTTGAGGCGACTAAGCGGGAGACACTTCGTTTAACTGAAGGCTATACGACGGGCGGAACTTTTCCGGAGGACAACTCGCAGTGTGTGGATACGCTTGGTGGATTGTCAGTGTTTGTCGACGAAAGTAATGCCAGAGCGTTGGAAATTGACTCTAATGATAGTGTCAGCATAGAGGACGTGCTTGCTTTGCATCTTGACAGAATTGGCGCGGGAGATTATTTCGCAATTCTGGCTTATGTGGATATGAAGAGAGAGACTCAAGATGTCCTGCAGTTTCTAAGACATGCTGTACGTGACGCAAAACTCATAGCGACTTCCCTTCAGTTCGGTCCCAGATTTCTTCATTCTACCGGTCAGTCTCACAAAGGTGGTGCAAATAATGGGGTGTTTTTGGAGATAACGTCTGATTCGCCACGAGACCTAATGATACCGGGCCAGAATTACAGTTTTGGACAAGCTGGAACTGCTCAGGCACTCGGTGACCTAGCAGTCCTGAATCGTCTGGAACGACGGGTAATTCGTGTGCATCTGGCGGGGGATGTGAGAGTGGAGGCTGAGCGACTGAGAGGCCTGGTGGAGGACGTTCTGGCTGAGGGTTCTGGTAAAGGCCACTAGGTTCACTAGAACGCGTCAGGCTTAAAATTCATGACCCCGTCCAATGCGGTTTACGTTTGGCAAGAAATGAATCAACGCCCTCTTTGAAATCATTACTGGTATAGCACATCGTAATCAGGTCTTGAGTAGTGTTTGAGGATAGGTGGTTATTAGTTTGAATTCGGCGAATCATTTCTTTGGTAGCTGTGATTGTCAGAGGAGCGTTCGAGGTAATGCTGGCAGCCAATTTTCGAGTTGCCAGATCCAATTGTTCGGCATCGACAATTCTATTTACCATGCCGATAGCGAGGGCCTCTTCAGCATCTACGATGCGACCGGTGAAGATGAGGTCTTTAAGCCTGGCTGGTCCGATAAGGTTCAGGAACCGACTATGGTTTGCAGCGGACAAGCAATTTCCGAGAGTACGAGCAATCGGCACCCCAAACCGAGAGGTTGTCGTACAGATTCGAAGGTCACAAGCAGCGGCCAACGCACAACCTCCTCCAGTCGCAACGCCATCAATTTGAGCGATTGTTGGTTTGCTGACCGACTCGAGGCGATCGATTACTTCGTCGAGGCGTTGTTCATACTCAAGACCAGCCTCTGGAGAAGTAAAGGTTCGAAATTGACTAATATCGGTACCAGCCACGAACGCCTTTCCTCCAGATCCACGGAGAATCAAGAGTTTGACAGCGGCATCGTTTTCGATGGTGTCACAGCATTCGACCACAGCCTGATACATCTCCCACGTCATGGCGTTTCGGGCTTCTGGTCGATTGAACGTTAGAAATGCTAGAGGTCCATCTTGTTCATAGATCGTATGGGGGCTAGACACGGGTTCTCCTTATTGCAGAGTTAACGATGAAACATTCACTACATGGAATCAAGGTCTTGGACGTTACACAGGTGATGGCTGGGCCATTCTGTGCAATGTTACTGTGTGATATGGGCGCTGATGTAATCAAGATCGAACCGCCGGGTGGAGACACCACCCGGCATTGGGGTGAGCACCCAGGAGCTGATTCGTCGGCGTTTAACGCGGTTAATCGAGGAAAACGTGGCGTGGTGGTCGATTTAAAGAAACCCGAAGGTGCCGAAATCGTAAAGCGTCTGGCATTAGGCTGCGACATTTTCATTGAAAACTATAGACCAGGAGTAATGAAACGATTCGGCCTTGATTACCCGAGTCTTCGAGCTGAGAACGAAAGTGTAATTTACGCATCAATATCAGGATACGGTCAGACGGGACCCGCGGCTCATAAGGGTGGGTTTGACCTTGTTGCACAAGGTGTTTCTGGAATCATGTCAGTAACCGGTGAATCAGGGAGGTCCCCGGTTAAGGCTGGAGTGCCATTGACAGATTTAGGTGCTGGATTGTTTGCGTTAGGAGGTGTGCTTGCAGCCCTACATCATCGAACAAAGACTGGTATTGGACAACAGATTGACACATCTTTGGTTGAATCGGGTCTAGCTTTGTCAATCTGGGAGGCGACCGAGTACTTTGAGACTGGACGGACACCGCAACCCTTCGGATCGGCTCATCGAATGAGTGCTCCCTATCAGGCCTTTCGCTGCGCTGATGGATTCATAACAATTGGAGCCGCAAATGACAGGCTTTTTCTGCGCCTCTGTGAATTGTTGGAGCATCCTGAGTGGGCGAATGATCCAAAGTACGGTAGTAACGCTGAAAGAGTACAGAATCATCGAGAACTTGCCGACAAGGTCGAGGCAATTACGGTGTGCCGGGACAGTTCCGAATGGTTGGAATTACTAGATGCAAATGGTATCCCCTGTGGTCCCATTAATTCTTACGCAGATGTGGTGGAGGATCCTCATATGAAGGCCCGCGAAATGGTCGTAGCTACGGAACACGAGACACTAGGTAAGATTCGGACGCTAGGGACACCACTGAAACTTTCAGAGACGCCTCTTCGCCCTGGGCGTCCTGCTCCGTTATTGGGACAGCATACCGACGAAATATTGACTGAGTCCGGCGTGACCAAAGAGTTGCTTGAACAGTTGAAGCAGAGTGGTGTCGTCGAATAGCTAGTCAAATGATGGCATCTTGAGTCGTATGCATCCGGAGCGACTTGGGTCGAAGGGTTCTACGTTTCCACAAAGCGATCGCCCGATCGCTGTTTTCTTGAATGTTTATAAGGGTTGGTTGCGGGGGGGGGATTTGAACCCCCGACCTTTGGGTTATGAGCCCAACGAGCTACCGGACTGCTCCACCCCGCGTCATTGCGACCCCACGAACCAACGATGGTACCATGTGAGTTAAATAATGGTCAACGAGCTGCGCGGCCAAGAGCCTATTTCTCCGGCTTCGGCGGTGCGCTCTTTCTCAGGGATGTTTGAGTTGTTTGGGGTGATCATTTGTGAATATTAGTAGTCGTTCACCCGGTTTAATTAAGCCTAGTTCGTTTCTGGCGATTTCTTCGATAGCTCGTGGATCCTCTTGAAGTCGTTTTGCTGTCTGTCGAAGAGACTCGTTTTCTGTTCGTAGTCTAGACAAATCTGCAAGTAGGATGGCGTGATTGTTTTTTGTGCTCAACAAATCAATAAAGCCGTTGTTGCCAGTGAAGGTATTGATGACGAGAATGGTCCCGATAGCCCAGATAATTGAGTGAACCACCCTACGAAACCACAGAGGTGGTTCCGAGAGAAACGTGGGGTGTTGCCGTTTAAGTCGAGTATTAGAGCGTGGCATCAGTGATTAGGCCCTTGTTTATACAGATTGATTACTGTCTGGCGGCACGGCCATAGTTTCGGCGCGAGGGATTGAAATGATTAGAGAGAATCGAAATGAACTCGTCGTGGTTTTGACCACATTTCCTGGCGAAGGGGACGCTTCGACGTTCTCCAGGATACTGATTGAAGAGGGGTTAGCAGCGTGTGTTCAAAGGTATTCGGCGTGTCGGTCTATATATGAATGGCAAGGACGAATCGAGGAAACCGTTGAAATTCCTCTGGTGATCAAGACAATGAGTGACTGTCTTTCAAAGCTCAAAGAGCGAATTGGTTCACTACATCCTTATGAGATACCAGAGCTAGTAGTGTTGGAGACTAGGGACAGTTTTGATGAATACAGAAGGTGGGTGAGTGAAATAGTCGATCGAAGAGTATGAGAGAGTAGGAATTAGAGCAACCTTTATCCTTTAGAAGAATCGTAGTGCGAGAAATCCGCAGACGAAAAGCGCAAAGAACAATAGCGCGGCTAGGTCGAAATGCTTCTCCAGTGCATGTCGAACCGGTGGTCCTAATATTCGTAACGTGGTAGCTACGAGGAAGAACCGTGTGGCCCGACCAAATAGGCTAATCGTGAGGAATGGAGCAAATGGCATTTCTATTGCTCCAGAGGCGATTGTGGCAACTTTGAATGGAATAGGCGTGAAGGCAGCGGCCGCGAGGAACCAGCTGCCCCAAGTGTCAGCAAGTAAGACAAATTGATCCCAGTGATGTTCTACTCCATAGAATCTGACAATCGGTTCACCCACCGAAGTCATTAGACCGTAACCAATCGAATATCCGATCGCTGCACCAATAAATGATCCTGCAGAACAAATTGCGGCTGCTTGCAGCCAGCGTGCAGGGTTAGCAGTCACAATAGCGATAAGTAGGACGTCAGGAGGTATTGGAAAAAACGAGGATTCTGCTACTGCTATAAGAAATAATGCCGTCAGTCCTTGGCTTGTATCTGCCCATTGAATTGTCCAGTCGTAGGACCGTCGCAGGGCAGTGCGAACGATTTGAAGCAGCGAACTGATAAGTGGCATATTTCGAAAAGTGTAGGCTCGGCTAAGCCCGGCTACCGGTAAGTGTACGATATGGTGAAGAGAATCTGGATCATGGAGTTCGAAACAATCTTATTTCTCGTAGGTCTGTTAGGGGCTTTTCGATTGAGGTCACTACATTTTCTATGGCGTGCACGGGCTGCTGGTTAGTCGTCGATTGGTATTTTAATCTCAATGGCTGACTCGAAAGATTTGCCGGTCGTCTTTGAAGCGACTTCTGCGATAGAAGCAAGCATTGTACGGGCTCTGCTGGAGAGTCACGGAATTGATGCTCTTGTTGAGCCGCGCAACGTCGAGACTGTATTGCCGCTGCAGATTGATGGCCTTGGCCACGTCCGGTTATGTGTTCGGTCTGACCAGGTGAGTGAAGCTCATCGAGTCATAACCGGCTATAAGAATGAGCTAGCAAATGAGGCGGGTGGACTGCGCGACGAATTTCAAGAGCTTGAATCAATTCTTGGCTATAACTTCAAGGACAAAGGTTTGCTCGAGCACGCTCTAACGCACCGGTCGCGAGCGGAGGAAGATGTGACTGGGGGTGTGACCGATAACGAATCGCTCGAGTTCTTGGGTGACGCTGTAATAGGTTTTGTAATCTCAGACCGTCTGTTTCGAGAATTTCCAGATTGGGACGAAGGTGAGAAGTCGAAGGCTAAGGCGTTGTTGGTGTCTGGTTCCACGTTAACTGCCCTTGGGAGAAAACTTGAGCTTGGCAGCTATTTATATCTTGGCCGTGGCGAAGAGAAGAGTGGGGGGCGCCGGAAGGGATCGCTTGTTGAAAACGCCTTTGAGGCCGTGGTCGCGGCTATTTATCTTGATGGTGGCATCGCTGAGGCGGACACATTTATTGAACGACAATTTCGGGAATTAATGGAAGAGGCTCGTGCTGGTCGGATCGCAAATATGGTGTTAATCGATCATAAATCAGCGTTACAGGTATGGCTTCAGGAGAAGAGACGGGCGGCACCAACATACATCCTCACTGGTGAGGATGGTCCGGACCATGAAAAAGTGTTTAATGTGGCCGTCAAGGTCGGTGGCGAGCGAATTAGTAGAGGTCAGGGCAAGAGTAAGAAGGAGGCAGAACAACAAGCGGCCGAGCGTGCACTTGGCGAACTACGTGCACGCGCTAATCGATTTCAATGAGGCTCCAATCCCGATCGTCGGTTGTTTCTTGGTTTTCGTCGGCTGTTTTGTCGTTAGATTTTACCGAGCCTTCAGTCGTTGGCGAATCCATAAGAGGCAGTCGTGTGACTGCATATTCCTGAACCTCGCGGGACAGGTCTATTTCATTCGGTACTTCTGGGCAACAATGCAGGCGAACCCATAGTCTCAAGAGTGGATCAGTAAATGAATATCGCTTCTGTCGAACCGTAATCAAGTCGACATCTTGTAGCCACGTCAGATAATCCTTGGTTGAACCTGGAGTCCGCCCAAGACGCTGGGCAATTTCGGTGAGTGTTAAGGGCTCTTCTTCAGAGAGGACGTGCAGAATAGCCTTTAGTGCGCCGTAACCCCTCGCTCGGTGAAGTCTAAGTTCGTATGAGAACCGACATAGAAGAGTCAGATATGAGCCAACGGCGAGTTGGGATGATAAGGCGCTGACTGGGTCGCCGCTACTCGCTCCATCCATTGATCTCAGAGCTTGAGAGAGTGTTTCGACGTAGCTCGGCCGGCCGTCTGTCAGAATGTGAACGATTCTGCCAAGGTCGAGCCGTTCGGCTTCGTCTTGGCCAATTCCGTAATCCAACAGTAGCTCTGACACTTCTGCCGCTGAAAGCGGAGGGACATGTATCACTTCGAAACGTTCTCCAACGTCACGGAGCAGCCGATGGGCGCGGTTGGTATACCGGGTGCTCACTACGAATCGATTCGGACTTGTTTCCAAAGCCTCGATTACTTCACGTTGAATGCGGCGAAGGCCAGGAAAGCTTTCGAAAGCTCGTAGTTCAAGAAGTTCATCGATCAAAAACACAGGCACGTGGCCGTCTGAAGATTGCGCTTGGTCTAGGAAACGTAACAATCTGGCGAAGGCACTCCTGGCATCTCGACCCAGTTCGTCGGGATGAATCCCTTCGTTAGTCGGTATAAGTCTGTAAGGGGATTCTCTTGTTACTGATGAGCAAAAGCCCTCGGGGGTGGATGCTGCTCGCTCGATATCAAGGTATTGGCTGCTATCTTCGCCAAGAATCTCGGCTACTCGTAAAAGTAGCGAAGTTCGGCCACTTCCACAGCCGCCGAGTAGTACAGGAATTCGTGATGGGGTCGCATTGAGGGCGGACAGAATTCTTCGTTCAATGATCGGCCGCTTTAAGATCACGTTTATCCTTTTGCTGATTGATGCGAAGACTTTTTTCGATTGCTATTAATTTTAAATCCGCGATTCTACTGACGCGAAGAATATAGAAGATATGGAAGGCTTGTCATGTTGTCAATTCGAAATCGCATAAACGAAGAAGATCTTTTTTGTATAGAACATGCTTGACATCTTTGAACGGAATCCGTCCAAAAAAGTTAACGTCGTTTGGTCGTGTTCAGCGTTCTGGTATTATGCGACGTTTGCTTTTGGATGAAAAAATAATCACATGAATATTGCAGTGATCGGCGGACAGTGGGGCGATGAAGGTAAGGGCAAGATTGTTGATTTGCTAACGCCCTCGTTTTCTGTAGTTGCCCGGTATCAAGGAGGCCACAACGCTGGGCATACAGTCTTCGTAGGTGGACAAAAGTTTGTTCTGCACTTGGTGCCGTCAGGCATTCTTCATGCTGATGTCACGTGCGTTATTGGTAACGGTGTGGTGATCGATCCAGTGGCTCTTTTTAGCGAGTTGGAAACACTGAGCGATGCGGGAATCAGTACTCAACGCAGGTTGTTAATCAGTGATCGAGCCCATCTGATCTTGCCCTACCATAGAGAGATCGAGGCGGTGTCTGAGGCGAATCGGAAGGATCGCCAAATTGGTACGACTTCGAGGGGAATTGGTCCGAGTTACGAAGATAAATACGGTCGGCGAGGCGTGCGTATACGGGACTTAAGGGACCATGGTCCAGAGGATGTGTTAGCTCTGTTAATTCGAGACAATGTCGCCGCTAGGAATCGGATTGTTGGCGGTGAGCCACTTGATTGGCAGGTTGCACATAAGCAGTTGATTGAGGCATGGAAAAGGCTTCAGCCACTCGTCACGGACGTTTCTGTTTATCTTGATGGAGTCGCGCGGTCTGGTGGTAGAGTTTTGTATGAGGGTGCCCAAGGCACAATGCTCGATGTTGATCACGGTACGTATCCCTTCGTGAGTGCATCTAACGGGACAATCGGAGGTGTATTCACAGGACTGGGCGTGGGTGCGCAAGCTGTTGATGGGGTGCTTGGCATTTTGAAGGCGTATACGACTAGGGTTGGTGAGGGCCCATTTCCGACTGAGCTTCTAGGCGATGCCGGCGATTCACTTCGAGATAGTGGCCAGGAGTTTGGTGCTTCAACCGGACGGCCTCGTCGTTGTGGATGGTACGATGCGGTCGTGGCGAAATACGCCGTGCGAATTAATGGTTTTCAAACTCTGGCATTGACGAAGTTGGATGTACTGGACGGGTTTTCGGAGATAAAAGTCTGCAAGGAATATCGTCATCGTGGTGGTTCGATTTCAGAGTTTCCGAGTGACGTCACTACTTTGGAGCAGTGTGAACCTGTTTATGAGACATTGCCAGGATGGGGTCATCCGACCGCTGGTGTTACTCGATTTGAGGATCTGCCCGTAGCGGCTCGCAATTACATTTCTTACATCGAAGAGGTCAGTGGTGCTCCCGTTGGCCTTGTCTCCACTGGTTCTGATCGTGATGAAACTATTGTGCGAAAGAATTCACTTGTTGCACAGTGGCTGCAGTAGTGGAACCACGATTAACCTGTTTTGTTGAGGATAGTTTTTTGAGCCACCGGCGATGCTAATCAGCGGAGCGCATTAATGTCTGATAGTCACAGACGCCGACAGTTGAAGGCGTTTTTATCCGCGCTCGTTGCCGTTATAGGCGTCGTGTCCTGCTCGGAACAAAGTGCATATCCTTCAGTTGAAGATGCTGAGAGCTTTATTGAGAACGCTGAATCTCGTTTGCTTGCGCTTTGGATCGATGCTGGTCGCGCTGCATGGATCCAGAATAACTTCATCACTGAGGATACCAATCTTTTAGCAGCCTCAGCTAACGCTAAGGTAATGGCCGCCACGACAGAGCTGGCGGCGGACGCGGCTCAATTTAATGAACTGATCCTGCCGCCCAATCTTGAAAGAAAACTGACTTTACTCAAGACGTCATTGGCTGCCGTCGCTCCTAGTGAAACAACGATGCAGAGCGAGTTGGCTGGCCTTATGACAGAGATGGAAAGTATTTACGGCCAAGGCGAGTATTGTCCGTCTGGAGAAGAAGAATGTCTCGATCTTCCCACGATGGAACGGATGTTTGCCGAAATAAGAGAAACGGACGAACTGCTTGCAATTTGGTCTGGTTGGCGGGAAGTATCGCCGGAAATGAGACCTCTCTATGAGAGATTTGTTGAGCTATCAAACGCCGGCGCACAGGAATTGGGTTTTACTGATACCGGTGAGATGTGGCGGTCGGCCTACGACATGCCAGCGGATGACTTCACTCAGGAATTGGAGCGTTTGTGGTCACAAGTCCGTCCTTTGTATGAGTCTTTACATTGTTATGTACGTGCCGAGTTGGGACAGGAATATGGTACGGCCGTCGTCCCGGAAGATGGACTAATACCGGCTCATCTTCTAGGTAACATGTGGAGTCAGACATGGGCGAATATCTATGACATCGTTGGGCCAAGTCTGAGTCGGTCAGGCTACGACCTTACGCAATTGCTCGATCGCCATAATGTGGATGCTGTCGACATGGTCCGCTACGGCGAAGAATTTTTTAGCTCGCTGGGTTTTGCACCACTTCCAGAGACTTTCTGGGACCGGTCGTTGTTTGTTCAACCTGACGATCGAGACGTGGTTTGCCATGCTAGCGCGTGGGACATCGATTTTGAATCTGATGTTCGCATCAAGATGTGCATTGGCGTCAACGATGAAGACTTCGTGACAATTCATCACGAACTGGGGCACAACTATTATCAACGAGCATATAGTGGTCAGGACCCACTGTATCGAACGAGTGCGAACGATGGGTTTCATGAGGGGATTGGAGATACGATCGCTCTTTCGATCACTCCGGAGTACCTCGTGGAAGTTGGACTGCTTAATCGATTGCCGACCGGCGATAATGATGTGGCATTGCTTCTGCGCCAAGCGCTCGACAAGATTGCTTTTTTGCCGTTTGGTTTATTGATCGATCAATGGCGTTGGAAGGTGTTTTCAGGAGAGATTCTTCCGGACGACTACAACACCGCATGGTGGGAACTGAGACGAGAGTATCAAGGTGTGAAAGCGCCTATCCCACGAACCGTGACCGCCTTCGACCCAGGGGCGAAATTTCATGTCCCTGGTAATACCCCTTACACCCGATATTTTCTTGCTCATATTCTTCAATTTCAATTTCATCGCGCCTTGTGTCAAGCAGCGGAAATCGACGGCCCTCTTCATCGCTGTTCAATTTATGGCAGTCGAAAAGCAGGACGTCGATTGCGGACGATGCTTGAGATGGGGGCTAGTGAGCCGTGGCCTGAAGCACTTAACACGATTGCTGGAACAAGAGAGATGGATGCCACGGCGATCGTCGAGTACTTCGCTCCGCTCTCGACTTGGCTCGACGAGCAGAACACCGGTCGACGGTGCGGTTGGTAGTTTCGTAACCTTGCTTAAGTGTTTGCCTGTTCAAATTTTCGAAGCGCTCGTCGCGCGAATATGGCGAGATAGATCGCGGCTCCGAGTGTCGCCGCTAAACCTAGGTAAAGTAAATACCAGTCGACCGTCGTGCGAGTGTTTTCAACGAATGCTTCAGAGCTAGCATAACCCAGGTACACATAGGCGATCGTTCCAGGAAGAGTGAATGCCCATGTTGTGATCCAATAGGAAAGGAACGGGATTCCGGTTAAACCATAGAGATAGTTGCTGGCGCTGTACGGCACTGTGGGAGACAGACGAAGTAGGGCTACGACAGGCCAGCCAGCGTCAGTGATCGCTGTTTCGAGGATTTGGAATCGTCGATAACGTTGCGCGAGGTTCTCAATTATGCCACGTGCGAAATATCTCGCAATCAGAAATGCTATTCCGTCG
Organism: uncultured Vicinamibacteraceae bacterium; assembly: GCA_964342185.1. GTDB lineage: Bacteria > Acidobacteriota > Vicinamibacteria > Vicinamibacterales > UBA8438 > CAUZIB01. The sequence continues at coordinate 17,557 of CAYFER010000004.1, forward strand.
GCTATGCTGGAGGCGACGGACACAATAACCGTTCCCCAGAGTACGCCGAATATCCCGCCGGCGAGCAGAGTAAGCAAGGCTCCGGGGACGAACAGAAGTACGGAAATGACATAAATGAGCCCGAAGATCAAAATTCCAAGATAGCTTTGGTCTTCTGTCCACGTGCGAAGGTTCGGCAGCCACACTTCAAGAGGCAGAAGGTATGTTGAGAAAGTGGTCAATCCAGCTATAACAAGAATAGTGGCTATTGTGAGAGGCCAGGCGTAACGATAACGGGAACGACCTTGTCGAATAGACACAGAAATGCGCGCGTTAGAGGGCGTGAGGCTTAAGCACTTCCAGTGTATTGCTGGTCGGTGACTTGTTCAAACCAGGCAGTGGTCAGGTTTATGTTTACAGCCAAGTGAACCATTGGTCCTCTTGGACTCGCTCCGTGCCAATGACGTTCACCTGGATCGATACGAGCTACATCACCAGCTGAAAGCTCTTGAGGTGATTCTCCTTCTCGCTGAAGATAACAGACGCCTTCGAGGATAAGCAGAATTTGCGGCCCTGAATGTGAGTGCCAGGCTGTACGTGCAGTCGACTGAAACCGAACGCGATATATATTAATGTCTGGATCTTGAGTTACACCATCCATTCGGACGATCGTCGCTTGTCCCGTGAACGTCTTGGGGTCCGAGTCCTCCACACTGTGCTCACTGAGTCGTAAAATACGCATAGCCTTGAACTGAATTCGTCGAGTTAAGCGCGAGACTGACTACCGCCGTGTTTGGCAATCAAGTAGACCGCTGTCGCGATGATTGAGACGACTAACAATGTCCCGATATTCAAAAATCCCGTGGTCGCGTACGACACAATCAGGAATCCGAACGAACCCGGGAGCAGAGCATAATACGTGAACGGTATCAGCGTCATACGGATGACATCGCCTTCACGTCCAAGCAGCCCAACAACGGCCGACGCGGCGACGACGTTGTGGACACAAATCATGTTCCCCGCCGCTCCACCCACAGCTTGCAGCGCAACAATCCACGTGGGGTCTACCGAGATCCGACTCCCCATGTCGAACTGGAAAAGCGAAAACATCATATTGCTAACTGTATTGCTGCCAGCGACGGCGGCACCGATCCCGCCAACGAACGGTGCGAAGATTGGCCATGCGCCGCCCGCCAGTTCAGAGACGCCGTTAGCGAGCGCAATCGGCATCCGTTCGAATTCAACAGGACCGCCACCACTATTCAAAAAGACCTGGACCATTGGTACAGTAAACACAAGCGCCACAGAGGCGGCTGCAGACGTCTTTAACGATGTAGACCACGCTCGGACATAATGATCAGTGGGAATCTTATGAAAAACCATCGTAATCAACGATGTAATGATAAAGAGAGTGCCAGGTAAATAGAGCGGTTGAAAACTCGCGGTGATCGTCGTGCCGAATATTTCAGGCCAGCTAACCACCCACGCCTGTAGAAAGACACGGAGTGGGTCGACGAGACGTGAGGCTAACAAGAGGAGCGCTACGATGGCGTATGGTGCCCACGCCTTAATCAGCGTCATTGAGCCTGTGGCTGCCACGTTTTTAACTTCAACCGACCCCGTCCATTCTGCTGGCCAATCTTCTTTTTTTTCAAATTGCCACGTCGTGTCTTTTGGAATGAGAAATCCAGCACGTGCTGCAGACACCACGATCATCAGACCGACCATACTCCCGACTAAGGCAGGAAATTCAGGGCCCAGAAGATACGCCGCCGTTAGATAGGGAACCGTCATTGAAAATGCGGCAAACAGCGCAAATGGCCAAATCCGTAAGCCTTCAGAGAATGTCTTGTTCTTTCCAAAGAATCTGGTCAGAAATGAAACAAGAATCAAGGGGATTAAAGTGCCGGCAGCGGCGTGTAGCATCGCGACACGGAATCCAATCAATGCTAGAAAATCGTTCCATTGGGCGTATCCGAGTTGTTCGGCATACGCCATGATGTTTGGATCGGCACCCTGTCCGAGTCCGGTATTGACCCCAACGAGAATTGGCGTTCCAAGTGCCCCGAAACTCACCGGCGTACTTTGAATAATCATTCCGGACATAACCGCGGCCATACCGGGAAATCCGAGTCCGACTAAAAGCGGAACGGCGACCGCGGCTGGTGTGCCAAAACCAGCAGAGCCTTCGATAAAGGATCCAAACAGCCAGGCGATAATAATGACCTGCACGCGTCGGTCAGGTGTGATGTCCGTGAATCCCTGGCGTATGGTTCGGATTGCACCGCTTTCTTGCAGCGTGTTCAACAGAAGAATGGCGCCAAAAATTATATAGAGAAGCGTGAAGGCGACGATCAGTCCGTTGATGCTCGCCGCAACAACCTGCACGGCTGGAACTTGCCATACGAGAAGCGCTAAGCCAGCCGCCACGATATATGAGAGCGGCATCGCACGACTCGCAGGCCATCGCAATCCGACGAGGAAAACAGCGACAGTAATAATTGGTAACAGGGCCAGAATGGTCAGGACTGCGGTGTTCATGGCTTCCTCAGTGATTAGGCCTCCAGTACAGTTCTGAGCTCTACATCGGAGAGATCAATGGCTGGGAGCTGTCGGTGCCTCGATTTTGAACCTCGTTGTGGCTGATTTGAGGCGACATTCTAACCCAGCAAAGCCTATGCTGTCTTGGCTAAAACGTGTTGGAGCAGTTGTTGGCCATACCCAATATCGATATATTTGGTGCTCGACGACGTCGATTTATGCTCTAACAGGTGTTTCTAGTCCTATAGGGGTTGAATGACACGTGATTTAGAGGTTGGGGAAGAGAGAAGCTTGCCTCCTGGGCGGTCAAAGAGCGTGTACGCTGGTGACCGTCGAATTGCGGTGTTTAATGACGACGGTGTCTTTTACGCCGTAGATGATGCTTGCACTCACGCTGGAGGACGGCTTTCCGAGGGACCCTGTGAAAGTGGTGTTGTGACATGTCCTTGGCATGGAGGCCGATTTCGACTCAGCGATGGCAAAGGTTTAGCACCGCCAGCATATAGAAGTCTCTGCCGGTACGAAGTTCGAGTTGTAGATGGCCTTATTACAGTGAGAGTTCACGACGACTGACATGCTGCGGGACATTATGAGGTGTAATTATGATTTTAGCGCCAGCCGTAAGAGATGAGGTCGGTCCGTCGTGAGGTTGTAATTGAATAACTTCTACCGTCCGCGCTTACGATAGCCTTAATCCAGTGTCCCTGGCAGGCTCGTTCGTTGGTGAGGTTGGCAATACGTGAGGGAATTGTGTTGTGGCTAGTGTCATTACCTACCGAATAATGGAGTTGCCAGATGTCGTTTAGGGCGGGGGACTGAGAAAGAATCTCATAGCCGGCGGAATCGCCGCCCTTGCGCGGACCATTTGCTACGACCGCAACGGTGGGGCTTAGTGTCCAGATCAACTCAGGAGCCAACCCGCTTCCGTGATGCGGGACCTGCAGAATATCTACTGGCGGCAGAGTGCTTTCTGGACAGGCAAGTGAGTGTTGAACGTCTGATGTTAAATCACCCAAGTTGAGGAATTGAAATCCACCGAGCGAGAGAAGGTATCCGAGTGAGTGGCCATTCTCGCTTAAGTCTGTGAGGCTAGGTATCCGGCCTCTACATAACGGATTCGCACCCATTGAGGCGTCACGCTCTTTGATTACTCGATGTGACACAACGAAAGAGAAATCAATGCCCGATAGTCGCAGTCGGTCACCGGCGGTAACGACGCGCCGCCGTGTTTTCGCGACGTCGAGATATGTTTTGAACAGCCGTCTTCCATGTTCATCAGTTTGTTCAACACTGTCGCCATGGTCAATAAATTGACCAATCTCAACCCTATTGGCAAGTTCTGCGAGACCGCCAACGTGGTCGCGGTGAAAATGGGAAGTAATTAGAAAGTCAAGCCGGTCAATATTCGCATCGCTCATCGCTGCCGCGATGCGGTTGGCATCTCGACCGTCACTGGTATTCCAGCCTGAGTCAGTTAAGATGGACTGGCCCGTTGGTGTGACCACTAAGGTGGCAGCGCCACCTTCGACATCGATCCAATAGATAAGTAATGAGTCGCGTTCAGCGAATAAGAGTGTAGGAAATGCAAATATTGTTATTAAGCGAACTAGACTCGCAAGCAGAAGCGCGCGACCGAAGTAAATCATGAGGGTCTCTGTATGTTACCAAGTCACCGGAGGTGGCGCGTAGGCCAATAGCACTAGAAATGACTCGTGGGTGCTTGGATTGATACGATCTTGACCCTTTGTCTGACGACATAGTACGGTGTGCGCTGTCCATTGAGCCGGCATTGATGGTTTTCCTGCTGCAACAATCAAGCTTGTGACGAATTCCGAGAATAAGAAAACTCCGCTAAATAGTCGCCATCGAAGCTTAGGTGCGCGCATGGTGTCGTTTGCTGGATGGGACATGCCGGTTGTATACACTGGTATTGGCGACGAACACATGGCGGTACGACGACAGGTAGGTCTCTTTGATGTCAGTCACATGGGAGAGATCGAAATTGCTGGTGCCGACGCTCTCGAGGCGGTGCAGAGAATTAGCTGTAATGATGCGAGCCGGCTTGAGATTGGGCAGGTGCAGTACTCTGTTCTTACAACACACGAAGGTACGGCGATAGATGATTTACTTGTATACCGTTTGGCGTCAGACCATTACATGTTGGTCGTCAATGCCGCGAATGTTTCGAAGGACCTCGCATGGATTAGGGAAGAGATAAAGTTTGCAGATGATGCAGTAGTAGTGAATTCAAGTAGTCGTTATAGTTTGTTGGCCCTACAGGGGCCATGTGCACGGGAAGTGTTGCAGCCTCTTACAGGCATTGATCTCAATTCGATTCGATATTATTGGTTTGACACCGGTGAAGTCGGGAATGTTCGAGCAACGATTTCTAGGACTGGTTATACGGGAGAGGATGGCTTCGAATTGTTTGTTCCACCTCAGTCTGTAGGGCAGGTCTGGGACACGATTCTTGGCGAGGGCCTGCCTGTCGATGTTAAGCCAATCGGATTGGGCGCGCGAGACACTCTGAGGCTTGAAGCCTCGATGCGTCTCTATGGAAACGATATGGATGAGGCGACGACGGTCCTTGAGGCGGGATTAGGTTGGGTGGTCGGTTGGAAAAAGCCTATTTTTAATGGTCGTGATGTTCTCACCGCTCAAAAGGCGACTGGAATTTCTCGAAAGTTAGTGGGTTTTGAAATGTTGGAGCGCGGCATAGCGCGGCATGGTTATGAGGTTTGCGTGGACGGACAGAACGTCGGCGTGGTAACGAGTGGCACCCAAACACCGTATCTGAAAAAATCTATAGGGATGGCATACATGCCAGTGGGAATGAGCGAAGTTGGCGCAGATTTTGAAGTGAAGATTCGTGAGCAGCTTGTTGCCGCCAGAGTGATAAAGATGCCCTTCTATAAGAGAGAATCTGGTTAATGATGGTTTCTTCCAGGTGATATCACTGAGGAGTTTTGTTTGATGTATCCCACACACCGTTTCTACAGTAAAGACCATGAGTGGTTTGAATTGTGTTCAGATGAAACACATGGTTTAGTTGGTATTACCGACTATGCTCAACAGCAACTGGGTGATGTGGTGTATGTCGAGCTTCCAGAAGTTGGACGTACGTTGAGGAAGGGTGAAGAGCTTGGGTCAATAGAGTCGGTAAAGGCAGTATCCGATTTGTTTTCTCCGGTCTCCGGCGAGGTCGTCGAAGTTAATGTGGCTTTGGGTGATAATCCTGAGGTTGTGAACAAAACGCCACACGATGCATGGATGGTGAAGATTAAATTGGCCTCAAAGGACGAGTTGCAGAGTTTGCTGAATGCTGACTCTTATAGTGAGTTGATAGTGTAGTTGTTTTTTGATCGGCCTGGTGGAGCACATTCACAAGGCCTCACCGAGTAAGTATTAAGAAGTGACCTTCCGTTCCGGAGATTCGTTCGAGAAGCGACACATTGGCCCTTATGCGGCTGACCTTCAGGAGATGTTGTCTGAGGTTGGTGCTCAATCTCTAGATTCACTGATGACCGAGATTGTGCCATCTGGAATTCGTACCGAAACTTCGCTTCCGCTTCCTGCTGCTGAATTTGAGTCGGAGTATCTAGACCGAATGAAACGGGTTGTTGGGCGTAACGTATCGTGCCGTTCGTTTATCGGCCTTGGATATTACGGTACGATAACGCCGAGTGTGATTCTCCGAAATGTTCTTGAAAACCCAAGCTGGTACACACCGTATACACCCTATCAGGCCGAGGTCGCTCAAGGACGCCTTGAAGCGCTACTGAATTTTCAGACGGCCATTGAGGATTTGACAGCGATGGAGGTATCAAACGCCTCGTTACTGGACGAGGCTACAGCAGGGGCTGAGGCGCTGGTGCTGCTTCATCGAATTCGCTCCCGACAACAGGAAACAGGAAACGTATTTCTCGTTAGTGACCGGTGTTTTCCACAAACTGTCGAAGTTCTCCGTGGACGAGCTGAACCATTGGGCCTGGATGTCAAAGTGGTGCCGGAGGCGCGATTTGCGTTCGACAAGAACGTCTTTGGAGCGCTGCTGCAGTATCCCGATGTAAACGGCGAGATTCGACCTCTAGGCGATGTAATAGAAGCTGCGCATAAGACTGGAGTATTGGTTGCAGTTGCTAGTGACCTTTTGGCACTAACTATGCTCAAGCCTCCTGGTGAATCGGGAGCTGATGTGGTTTTTGGGAGTGCTCAACGATTCGGTGTTCCCATGGGTTACGGCGGACCACATGCGGCGTTCTTCGCGACGCGGCGTGAGTACGTTCGGCAAATTCCTGGACGCCTGATTGGTGTATCGGTGGATAGACATGGGCGGCAGGCGTATAGGATGGCTCTTCAAACCCGCGAACAGCATATTCGGCGCGAGCGAGCAACATCGAACATATGTACTGCGCAGGCACTTTTGGCGAACATAGCCGGTTTTTATGCCGTATATCACGGGGCGGATGGTCTCCGAGAGATGGCGCGTCGAATTCAAGAGACTGCGACCCAGCTGGCAACGCGTTTGTCGGCACTTGGAGTGGTACAGAAGAATGTGTGTTTCTTCGATACATTACATCTGTCGCTTGGCGATTCTTCCGTTAAACGACGGCTGCGTAATTTGGCCGAAGCTCAGAAGGTCAACTTTCGATATTTTGGCGATTTCGAGGTCGGCATCAGTCTGGATGAAACAACGACAAACGCGGACGTCGATACGATCGTCAGACTGTTTGCCGAAACGATGGACTGCGAAGAGGTCGAATCGTCACCTCGGGCTCTCGGTGAGAAATGTGACGCGCCGGTCGAATGGCCGGTTGAGCTCGTTAGGCAGTCTGGTTTTCTAGAACACCCAGTATTTAATTCTTACCGCTCTGAACTACAGATGATGCGCTATTTGAAGCAGCTTGAGCGAAGGGATATCGGGTTGGACACGTCGATGATTCCTCTCGGTTCATGTACGATGAAACTTACGGCTGCAACTGAATTGATTCCGGTTACTTGGAAGGAATTCAGCGACGTTCATCCCTATGTCCCGGCGGAACATGCCGCTGCTTATCATCAAATTTTTGAAGAGCTAAAGGTTGCACTCTGTGCGATCACTGGATTTACGGCTGTGTCACTGCAGCCGAATTCAGGGGCCCAAGGAGAATTTGCTGGCTTAATGGTTATTCGCGCGTATCACCATGCGCGCGGTGATCAACAACGTGACGTTGTCCTTATTCCTTCGTCGGCGCATGGGACTAATCCTGCGAGCGCGGCGATGGCCGGAATGCGGATAGTTATTGTGAAATGCGACGACCAGGGAAACGTAGATGTCAGCGACCTCGAGAAGAAGGTCACCGAATTCAGTGATCGACTAAACGCGCTTATGATCACCTATCCATCAACACACGGTGTCTTTGAAGAATCTGTTCGGGAGATTTGCCAACTGGTTCACAAACATGGCGGTCAAGTGTATATGGACGGTGCGAATATGAATGCCCAAGTGGGAATTACCAGTCCCGCGGTCATTGGGGCAGATGTCTGTCATCTGAATCTTCATAAAACGTTTGCAATTCCCCATGGAGGAGGAGGGCCTGGCATGGGGCCGATTGCTGTGGCAGAACATCTTTCGCCGTATTTACCTGGGCATTCAATGGTTAAGACTGGTGGCGACGAACCAATCCGATCCATTTCTGCGGCTCCTTGGGGCAGCGCTAGTGTTCTGCTGATTTCCCACGCGTATGTCTGCCTACTGGGGGCGCGAGGGATGATGAGGGCTACGCAAGTCGCGATGCTCAATGCGAATTACATTAAATCAAGACTAAAAGCTCATTTTGACGTGTTGTATGCCGGAGAGAATGGCCGAGTGGCGCACGAATTAATATTTGATCTTCGACCGTTTCGAGAAAGTGCAGGTGTAACCGAACAGGACGTTGCGAAACGATTGATGGACTTTGGTTTTCATGCTCCGACGGTGTCATTTCCCGTGCAAGGCACATTGATGGTGGAGCCAACTGAGAGCGAACCGAAAGAAGAGTTAGATCGTTTTTGTAGCGCCATGATTAAGATTCGAGAAGAGATACAGGCGATTGTCGATGGGGAAGCTGATCGTAACGACAACCTGCTCTTGAACGCACCGCACACAGCCGAAGAACTTACGGCGTCCGATTGGACGCATCCGTATTCGCGACAGCAGGCGGCTTTTCCACTCTCCAGTGTGAGAGGGCGAAAATATTGGCCACCGATTAGTCGAATTGATGACGCCTATGGCGATCGTAATCTTATGTGTAGCTGCCCACCTGTTGATTCATATGAAGATGGTTCGGAGTAGGCCGAATTATGCCGGAGTCATTGCCAATGCGAGTTCTAAGAACGTCTTTGCAAGCCGTTTGGTGATTGGTCCTGGTCGACCGTCTCTTACGGGTGTTCCATCAACGGAGGTGACAGCCAGAACTTCACGTGTTGTTCCGGTTATGAATAGTTCATCAGCCTTCGAAAGATCAGCCGGCAGCAGTACGGTCTCACGGATCGGGATGTTCGCTGCTGCACCGACTTCGAAAACGAAGTTCCTTGTGACACCTTCGAGAAGGCCAGTGTCAAGAGACGGCGTCTGGGCGATTCCATCACGAACAAAGAAAATATTTGACTGCGCGCATTCAGCTATTTCACCACGATAATTGCACATCAAAGCTTCGTCGGCACCAGCGCGAATTGCTTCCTGCATCGCTAGAGCGTTGTTCAGGAGATTGTTTGACTTAATACGCGGGTTTAAGGCTTGTGGATGATTTCGAACGATGGACGACAGAACGATCTTGATGCCTCTATCGACCGTGTTCGGTGGTGTTTCAACATGGGGCCGTGCGATCATTATTACCGTTGGCGTTGGACAGGAGTCGGGATTATAGGTGAGGTCACCAACGCCACGGGTGAGTAATATCCGGAGGTATAATTCGCTCTTTGTGTCGGATACACGAGCCATGGTCTCAATCAAACGCTCTCGATATTCATCGTCATCGAGTGGAACCTTTAATGCGATCAGATCAGCAGAGGCTCGCAGTCGCGCGAGATGTCGCTCAAGCAGGAATGGATGCCGATTGTAGGTTCGCAGGGTCTCGTAGACTCCTTCTCCAAAAAGAAACCCCCGATCCAGCGGAGACACCGAAGCAGTGGCGCCGTCGCTGAGGCGACCATTTATATTGACTGCTATTTCCATGCTCAAAATCTCTTTCGCCTGATTCTAGGAATGACTTGAGACTATCATCAGTTATGCGCATTCTCAATGCGTCGCAGATACGTCGTGTCGAAGAGCAAGTAATTAAACAGCAAGCGATCACTTCTCTTGAGCTAATGGAGAATGCAGGTCGGTCTGCATTCGAGATTATCAAGGGAGAGTTTGGAGAACTCAAGAGGGCTGTTGTGCTCTGTGGTCGAGGGAGCAACGGAGGAGATGGATGGATTGTTGGTCGGTTGTTTCATGAATATGGTGTCGAAGTAGAGGGTGTGGCATTCGCTTATGGTGATGATCTGCGAGGTGATACACGCGCTGCCTTTGATCGTGCAGTTGCCAGCGGTTTGCCTGTGACCGAAATAGTTAATGAAGACGAGTGGGAGACATGGTTGCAAGAGCGAGTTATTTCGAATAAACAAAAAGGGACGGTATCGAGAAATAGGCCCAATACGGACGTTGTTGTCGACGCTTTGGTTGGAACAGGATTGAATCGTCCACTGACTGGATTATTTGCGTCGGTTGTTAGAGATATTAATCACAGTGAAAGGTTTGGCAGTTTCCAAGTTGTGGCAATCGATATTCCTTCCGGCTTCGCTAGTGACAGTATTTGTGAGCCTGGTCCAACCGTTGACGCGACACTGACAGTTACATTTGGAGTTCCGAAATATCCATGTGTTATGGGACCGGCGTTGTCCAGAATTGGAAGACTTGTGGTCGCGAATATCGGATTAACAGCTCAGGCTGAATCAGCACCTCCACCACGCGTTTGGTTGCTTGACCGTGAGCGTGCTACCGATTTGGCAGCGATTATGGACAATGGGAGAGAGGGAGGAGTCCGACAGGATGCACACAAGGGTAGCTTCGGCCATGCGATGATTGTGGCCGGTTCTCACGGGAAGACCGGGGCTGCGCAACTAGCTGGACTTGGTGCGCTGAGGAGTGGAGCAGGACTGGTGATGGTAGCAGCTCCTAACAGTTGTTTAGGTGAAATCACGCACATTCCTGAATATATGACATACGGGTTGCCTCATGCCCTGGGGAAAGTAAGCGGTGAGGGTTCAAAGGAATTGCTTGCGTTGAATCATGACGTGATTGCAGTGGGTCCAGGATTAGGAACTGGTCGAGGTCCAAGGTCTCTCGTGGAGCGATTGATCGAGGACGTAACCAACGTTCCTCTCGTTCTTGATGCTGACGGATTGAATGTGCTGGCTGATGATATCGATACAGGACCGCTAACCAGTCGCGGTGGAGCACCTATTGTATTGACGCCGCATCCTAGGGAGTTTTCCCGTCTAGCGAAGATGAGTGTTAGTGAGATCCAAGCTGATCGAGTAGGGGCGGCTAGGGATTTTGCGGTTCAGTATGTTGTCTTCGTGGTGTTGAAGGGAGCTCAGACGATAGTTGCCTGTCCAGATGGGTGTGTGTTTGTAAACACCACGGGGAACCCGGGTATGGCAACAGGTGGAAGCGGTGATGTGCTTACAGGCGTTGTGGCTGGTTTATTTTCCCGGAATCGAAGCATGGCACATGAAAGGATTGGTGAGATCCTGCAGTATGCTGTCTATCTTCATGGTTATGCCGGGGATCTCGCCGCGGCTGAGATTGGGGCGACGGGAGTTATCGCGAGTGACATTGCGGTTTATCTCGGTCGAGCAGCGAACGGGCTCAATCGACGGAATAGAGTCTAGTGGAACGGAGTTATCACAGTCGTTCTGTAAGGGACACGGCGAAGATCGCTAGGGCTGTAGCCAGTCAAGTTGGATCTGACGGTGCAACCATTCTCATATACGGAGAACTTGGCGCCGGTAAAACAGAGTTTGTTCGTGGATTGGTCGAAGCATTAGGTGGAAATGGAAGTGAAGTTAATAGTCCGACTTTTGTTTTGATGCAGGAATACCTCGTGGGTAGACGGGTGTTTCATGTTGACCTCTATCGCCTAGGAGAACACGAGGTGCTAGATTTTGAACCTCAGATCGTAGAACTCCTAGAAACAAATGCAATTGTGGCTATTGAATGGGCAGACCGTTTGAGGTCCCCGCTGAAACACGCGATCAAGGTCAGAATAGATGATAGTGGAGAGGAGGAGCGAATAATCACCGTGGAAATGACGGAATCTGATGATTCAGTGTGATTTTTAAACAGATGAAGTGTTGGCGCCGTGGGAGCTCCTTACTTATTCACTACGATAATTCGGTGCTTCTTTGGTGATGACGACGTCGTGGACATGACTTTCACGGGAACCAGCGGCGGAGATACGAATTAACTGGACGTTTTCTTGAAGATCTGAAATCGTTTTGGCACCACAGTATCCCATTCCGGCTCGAAACCCGCCTAATAACTGGTGAATCATTGGCCCTACGGACCCCTTGTAAGGCACACGGCCTTCGATGCCTTCAGGTACGAGTTTTTGATTCGGATCGCCGCTCAGTGCACGATCAGTTAGGTCAAATTCTTCTTGAAAATATCTGTCGCGACTACCCCGACGCATCGCACCAATTGAACCCATTCCTCTGTATTCTTTAAAACTGCGTCCCTGATAAAGAATCAATTCGCCCGGACTTTCATCGGTTCCCGCAAAGAGGCTTCCGATCATAACCGCGCTTGCGCCGACGGCAACGGCCTTCGTGATGTCACCTGAGTAGCGAAGACCACCGTCAGCGATGATGGGAATACCTTGATCGGTTGAGATCTCAGAACATTCCGAGACAGCAGTGATCATGGGCACTCCGATTCCTGCAACGATTCTTGTTGTACAGATGGAGCCAGATCCGATTCCAACCTTGACAGCATCCGCACCAGCATCTATTAACGCACGTGTCCCGTCGCGAGTTGCTACGTTTCCGGCGATTAAATCAACCGACGGAAACTTCGTCTTTATTCGTGTGGCCATATCAAGAACATTTTGTGAATGACCATGAGCACTGTCCAAAACCAAAACGTCAACATGGGAACCAACAAGTGCGCCTGCGCGTTCTATCGTGTCGTCAGCGATGCCGACGGCAGCTCCAACTCGCAGACGGCCGAGTGAATCTTTGCAGGCATTCGGATATTTAATCGCTTTTTGAATATCTTTAACCGTGATTAGGCCACGCAGATAAAAGTCTTTATCCACCACAAGCAATTTTTCGACCCGGTGCTTATGAAGAATGTCCTTCGCTTCATCAAGAGTGGTTCCGACTGGCACTGTAATCAGGTTTTCCCGAGTCATTACTGAGGAAATTGGACCGTCGGTTTTATCCTGGAAGCGGAGATCGCGATTCGTGAGGATGCCAACTAAGCGTCCTTCGTTCTGACCGTTTTCAGTGATCGGAACTCCAGAGATTCGGAAATTCTCCATTAATTTCAGAGCAGACGAAATACTGGCTTGCGGTGATAATGTGATCGGATTAACGATCATGCCGCTCTCGGAACGTTTTACGCGATCGACTTCTGAAGCTTGTTCTTCGATTTCAAGATTCTTGTGGACGACGCCGAGACCGCCTAATTGTGCCATCGCTATAGCCATTGTGGATTCCGTAACAGTATCCATGGCAGCACTAAGTAACGGTGAGGCCAACGTTATATTGCGAGTGAGTTGAGCTGTTATGTTTACCTGGCTTGGCAAGATTGCGGAGTGACGGGGTACTAGCAACACGTCATCGAATGTGAGGCCCTCACCACTTATTGCCGGCGAGACTTGCTGTGCGTCAGAAGGTTTTGTGTCCATTATTATGCCCCATGGCATTTCTTGTATTTTTTGCCGCTTCCACATGGGCACGGCTCGTTACGACCTATTTTCGAAACATCTCGCCGGACCGTTCGAACAGTGGCGTCGTCACCACCTGTTCTGGTAGGTCTTGGGCCACTTGCCTCGAGTGAGCCCGCTGGACCATTCAGAGCTGATACAGCCTTTTTGGGCTCGTTGTACGAGATAGGCGTCGAGCTCCGAAGGCGCGGTTGAGTGGGCGACGCTTCTCCCTTCTTCGGCACGGGGCGTAGACGCCAGAGGTACTTTATGGTGTCTTCGTCGACACGTTCCTTCATCGCCTGAAACATTGAAAAACTTTCACGCTTGTACTCTACAAGCGGCTGTCGTTGGCCATAGCCTCTTAAACTGATCCCTTCCTTGAGGTGGTCAAGGCCGTAGAGATGGTCCTTCCATTGAACATCGACAACCTGCAGCATGACGTCTCGTTCGACTCGTCTAAGGGTGTCACCGTCGATCGTGGTCTCTTTTTGTTCATAGGAATTCCGTGCCGCATTCCAAAGGCTGTCCTCGATGGTGTCAACTCCTGTGTCGTCGATATTGATCTGAGAACGCTGGTCGGCGTTTAGGCCAAAAAGGTCTCCGAAAGATTGGCGCAATGCATCGATATCCCAATCTTCAGGTTCGATTTCTTCTCCACAGTGGGATTCGACAATGGCTTCGACATGTCCCTCAGCCAGCGTCATTAGATACGCTCGGCTGTCCAATTCTTGGCTGCCTTCCTCAAAATCGAGCTGAATTCGACCTTCAAGTAATTCACGGCGGAGTCCATAGACGCTCTCGCGTTGTTTATTCATCACATCGTCATACTCAAGCAGATGTTTTCGTATTGAGAAATGTTGGGCTTCGACTTGCGTCTGAGCGCGCTCTATTGCCCTGGTCACCATTTTGTGCTCAATGGGAATGCCTTCCTCCATGCCAAGCTTTTCCATTAAGCCTGATATTCGCTCTGATCCAAATATGCGCATGAGATCATCTTCCAGAGAAAGATAGAACCTTGAGGATCCCGGATCGCCTTGCCGGCCTGCGCGCCCGCGAAGTTGATTATCGATTCGCCGTGCTTCGTGACGTTCAGTTCCAATAATGTGAAGGCCTCCCGCGTCAACGACTTCGGCGTGTTCAGTGTCAGTCTGTTGTTTAAAGAATTTGAATATTCGGTCCCATTCAGGTCTGGGTGTTCGGAAGTAACGATCCTCGTGGGAGAAGTAGACATGAGATTCGTCGTCGATAACCCGATAGTCACTCTTTGTAATTTCGTCTGCCACATCCTCTTTTAACGCTTGTTGCCGAGCCATATGTTCGGGGTTGCCACCTAGAAGAATGTCGGTGCCGCGTCCAGCCATGTTCGTCGCTATAGTTACGCTGCCCTTTCTACCCGCCTGCGCGACGATTTCGGCTTCTCGCTCGTGGTATTTTGCGTTGAGGACCACATGACGGACGCCCGTCCGTTTAAGTACTTTAGACAAGCGTTCAGATTTCTCGATAGACACGGTTCCGCAAAGAACAGGACGTCCAGCAGCCTGGTTGCTTTGAATGTCTTCGGCGATAGCTCGATATTTCTCGTCACCGGTCCTATAAATCGCGTCAGGTTCCTCAATTCGAACAAGATCACGGTTGGTGGGTACAACAATCACATCAAGTTCATATATTTTTGCGAATTCCGGTGCCTCTGTTTCGGCAGTTCCCGTCATTCCAGAGAGTTTGTGATATTTTCGAAAATAATTCTGGAAGGTAATAGTCGCGAGCGTCTGATTCTCTCGCTCTATTTTCACTTTTTCCTTGGCTTCGACTGCCTGGTGAAGTCCATCGCTCCAGCGGCGCCCAGGCATCAAACGACCGGTGAATTCGTCGACAATAACGACTTGGTTTTCCTTCACCATATAGTCGACGTCAAGACGAAAGAGATTGTGTGCTCGGAGGGCCTGATTAACGTGGTGAAGCAGTGGCATGTTTGCCGGGTCATAGAGACCGCCCGGCTGTAAACGCCCTTTAAGTAGTTGTTCTACCCTGGCGATGCCGCTCTCTGTTAAGGATACAGTCTTCTGTTTTTCATCCTTGATGAAATCACCAGTGGATTCCAAAGCTTCACGCTCTTCAGCTGGAACGGTTCCCTGGGTGACTGCGCCAGGTTTAAGGCGAGGAATTATCCGATCAACTTCATAATACAACTCAGTTGATTGTTCGGCCGGTCCTGAAATAATGAGCGGGGTTCTGGCCTCGTCTATCAAGATGCTATCGACTTCGTCGACGACGGCGAAGTTATGTGGGCGTTGAACGAACTGTGAGATTTCAAACTTCATGTTGTCTCGCAGATAGTCAAAGCCGAACTCATTGTTGGTGCCGTAGGTGATGTCGCAGGCATAGGCCGCTTGTCGTTCTGGATCCCGCATCTCGTGCTGTATGACACCTACGGTCATGCCGAGAAAACGGTAAATGCGCCCCATCCACTCCGAGTCTCGCCGAGCGAGGTAATCGTTGACGGTGACAACATGCACTCCCTTGCCCGACAACGCGTTGAGATAGACGGCCAGAGTCGCGACTAATGTTTTACCTTCACCGGTCTTCATCTCAGCGATCTTTCCGCTGTGAAGAACCATTCCTCCCAGTAATTGGACGTCGAAGTGCCGCATCTCCAGTGTGCGCCAACCGGCTTCGCGCACGAGGGCGAAGGCGTCGGCTGTCAAGCTGTCAAGCGACTCGCCGTTGTCGGCGCGCGATCTGAGCTTGTCGGTTTCAGAAATCAGTTCTGTGTCTGATTTACTACGGAGGCGTTCTTCTCTGGAATTGATCTCTGAAACTAGCGGCCACAGACGCTTTAGCTCTCTTTCGTTTTGCGTCCCGAAAACTTTAGCTAGTAATCTATCCAGCATAAGCTTGAGTTGGTTTGGAAATTGTCAAGTCTCTCCGTGGATTGCCTATAGAATGATACAGCCCAAGCTTTCTAGGCCTTGGGTTTTCGGTCACTGGTCGGAAAAAACCGAGAGCAAGTATCTGAGAATTGTAGTGTTCCATCTTAACCATGCGCAAGCTGGAACGTCGGTCCGGTCGTCTTGCTAGTTTGCGGGGATATCTCGACTTTCGGCTAGTAACTTGGCGGGGTTAAGTGTACGGCCGCTTGACCAAATCTCGTAGTGAACATGGTGTCCAGTTGCACGTCCCGTTGCGCCTACGTAGCCGATGACGTCACCGCGTTGAACAGTTTCACCAATTGTGGTTTCGAATGCAGAAAGATGGCCGTATCGTGTGACAAGTCCAAATCCGTGGTCGATTTCGACGAGGTTTCCATAGTTGCCATTTCGTCCCGCAGAAAAAACACGGCCGGCTGCCGTTGCGTAGACAGGCTGGCCTCTTCTTGTGGAAATATCGACCGCCGGATGAAAATTCCGTTCTCCTGTAAATGGGTCGGTGCGATAACCATAGCCGGCGGATATCCATCCATCGGCGGGCCAAATTACCGGTGTAGCAGAAGCAAGCGCTTCTCGATATGCTACGCCACGGCGAACCAGCGTCAATTGGTCATCGATAGAAGCCAAAAGGCCACGCAGTCTATCCAAGGAATTCAGTTGGCTCTCGGCGTCTAACAGTGATCTCGGCGAACCTACTTGAATTTCATCCGGAAGCTCACTCATTGATTGGATAATAGACGGTGCCATATCCACTCGTTCGAGTAGGTTAGCCATAGCCTCGTCGAGATTTGCTAGATGTGTTGGCAACTCGTTGGCCAGGGTTCGGTATCCGCTGTTCTCTAGTTCGAGTTGAGCATTTTGTAACCGGAGATTGCTTAATGCTACCGACGTATCCCATTCCGCGTAGATAAGTAAGCCGGCAGGTAACCCAAGGAGAATCGCTAGAATTCCGCAGACGGGAGCAACACCAAAAGTAAGGCGGTGAGTCTTGCCGTTTTCTCTGTCGGCGATGATTAGGGAGTATGTTTTTCGAAACATAGCGTGAATTTGCAAGATAGCAACGAAAACGCAGTTGATTCTAACATACTGCCTCAACCATTGAGTGCTGGGTTGGCGACTCCCTATAAGGGTGTGGCTTAGCGGGTATAATGCGGTCGCTCATGCGTTTATCCGTTGTAATACCCGTTTACAACGAGTTGGCTACCATCGAGCGGCTCTTGACGAAGGTGGATTCTGTCAACATCGAAAAAGAGCTGATCATTGTGGACGACAACTCCTCTGATGGAAGTAAGGAATTTTTAGCACGCATGACCCAGTCGGGCCGTGTTGTCGTCTTCCATGACACAAACCAAGGAAAAGGGGCAGCACTTCGAACGGGATTCAGCCGTGCTCGAGGTGATTACGTCATCATTCAAGATGCTGATCTTGAGTATGACCCGAATGACTATTCGCTTTTACTAGCCGAGGCAGAGCAACGTAACGCAGCTGTAGTTTATGGCACTAGATTCAGTGGAGGGAAAAGGCCAGAAATGGCTTTTAAGAACTGGGTGGGAAACCGAGTATTAACAGGGCTCACAAATGTACTATATGGTGCCAAACTAACCGATATGGAAACTTGTTACAAACTGATCAGGCGCGATGTAGTTCAGTCTATCGATATCCAATCGAACCGATTCAACGTAGAGCCTGAGTTAACAGCGAAGCTTCTGATGAAAGGATTGACGATATACGAAGTGCCCGCTTCTTACGTAGGACGGACGAGCGCTGAAGGGAAAAAGATTTCGTGGCTGGACTTTATCTCCGCGGTATGGACGCTAGTGTCGTTACGAATAAGTCACAAACAAGATCGGTAGTTTGCCAGTGGAACCTAGGGAATGACGCGGAGGAATTACTGGCGAGTAGAGAGGCCTGCGTAGATAAATACTCGGTGTTTGTCCGCCAAGTCTCGTGCGGCGGGAGTGACAATCGTGTTCTCGTCAATGGTAATGGAATCTCCCGCATTGACTGCCAAGCGAACATCTTCCTCGCAAACAAACTCTACGATTTCCTCATGAACTTGGGGAGCAGGAGTTAACTCCAAAGATGTTGGTTGAACGTCGTTAGTTTCAATATCTGGAGAGTCGCTTGTTTCAATTGGCGCTGGTTTTGGCGTTATGCCTTTTCCTGACAGAAACGTTTCTACTCGGTTTGCCAGAACGAGGGGATCGACCCCTGATGTTTCATTAGTAGGACTAATGCTTTGAGTCGGTTGACTAGTTCGCAACGAACTCTGCGGGCTCAGTTCGTAAGCTAGTCGTTTGATGTTTAGAAGGTGTCGTGGCGAAATGTTGTCCGATGTGATGTTGCCACCATAACCGCCGCATCCAAGGGTCATCGCCGGATCTAGTCCGGTGGTCATGCCGATAGAACCAAACGTTGTCGGTGTGTTGACGACTATTCGAAATGCTGGCTTCTTAAGACCAAACTCAAGAATTACAGCCTCATCCTGAGAGTGGATTGACATGGTGTGACCTATTCCACCATAGCGGAGGATCTCTATACAGCGTTCGCAGCCTTGTCTCCAGTCGTCAACCTCATAAAAGGAAAGCACGGGACATAGTTTCTCAATTGAAAGAGGGTGTTTACGCCCGACCCCGTCGAGAGGCGCAAGAAGCACAAGGGTGTCCGATGGTACGCTGAGACCTGCAGCAGCAGCTATTTCAGTGGCGGCCTTTCCAACAAGCGAAGGGTTCGGCAAACCTTGTTCGGTGATAAGGACGTCAGCAAGTGAACTACATTCGGCGGTCGAAAGAAAGCGCCCGCCGTGGTTCTCGAACTCGCGCTTCACATCGCCCGCGACAGGTCTGTCCACGACGACTGAATTCTCTGATGAGCAAAGTAGTCCATTGTCGAAGGTCTTACCAGCGATGATGTCTCGTACTGCTTTGGAGAGATCAGCTGACCGTTCGATGTATGCAGGGGCGTTCCCGGGTCCGACGCCATAGGCGGGCTTTCCTGCTGAGTAAGCCGCCCGCACTAGGCCCATTCCACCAGTTGCCAAAATTAGGGCTATGTCGCGATGGCTCATGAGTTCTTGAGTGCCCTCAAGGGTGACGGTGTCCATCCAGGTGATTGAATCCACTGGCAGACCCGCTGAAAGACCTGCCCGATTCATCAGTTCGGCGGTGCGCCTTATGCAATCTATCGCTGCAGGATGAGGACTAATTACCAGCGCGCATCTGGCCTTAATCGCGATGAGAATCTTATAGATTGCTGTAGATGTTGGGTTTGTCGATGGGACTACACCGGCTACAACACCAAAAGGTTGCGCAATCTCAATCACTCGTCGATCTTGAATCGAATTGATTACCCCAACCGTTTTCATCGGACGAATAAATTCGTGCACTGTGCGGGAGGCAAAGAGATTCTTTCGAACTTTGTCTTCTACGACTCCGAAACCGGTCTCTTGAACTGCGAGAGCCGCGAGAGGTTCCGCTTCGGCGGTTGCGGCGGCCGCCATTTTGTCGACTATGGTATCGACCTGTTTTTGGGTTAGGAGCTCAAGGCTAGGTTGTGCCGCCTTTGCACGGCTCGCTCGATCGCGTGCTTCACCGATCGACGTAAGATCACGATCTGACGCAGGAGAGGGTGAATTCATGCCCTCACGAATCTATTTCGATGAATCTTTAGACTTTGGAAGAATTTTCTCGACCTCGCTATGAGGACGAGGAATAACATGGACCGAGACGAGCTCGCCAACCCTGCGGGCAGCTGCCGCCCCGGCATCTGTCGATGCTTTGACTGCGCCTACATCTCCACGAACCATCACTGTGACATAGCCGGCTCCGATGTATTCCTTGCCAATAAGTGCGACGTTCGCAGCTTTTACCATAGCGTCGGCGGCTTCTATTGAACCGACGAGGCCTTTTGTTTCTACCATTCCAAGTGCTTCAAGCGTCATGCGAAGGTCCTCCGCGGAGGGTCAACCAATGGTGTGTCTTATCAAACGCGCCGGAACTGTACCATATTGCAGGTGGTGCGACAACACGTTAAGATCGTTCAACCTTTCAGGCACTGATTTTAATCTCGTGACAATTCGACAAAAACTCAACAACTTTTGGCTTCTGAGTCTAATTTTACTAATTTTTGTGCCGGGATGTGGCTCGGATCCGAACAGCGAGAGAACTCCTGTTGCCAATGTTGATTTGAGTCTGCGGCGTTCTGATATCTCTATCGGCGGGCCACTCAGTATGAGAATCGATTTTGATGTTCTCCGGGACATTGAGTCGCCTCAACGAGATCTACGGGTCTTGCTTCATTTCGTCGATTCAGCGGGAAGATTGATGTGGGCAGACGACCACGAACCCGTTGTCGCAAGTGATGGATGGACACGAGGCGAGACGATATCGTATGAGCGGAACATAAGAATTCCTCTCTATCCGTATGTGGGCAACGCCGTCCTTTTGATTGGTTTGTACTCCGTGACAACAGGGGAGAGACACTCACTCGGTGGTGAGGAAGTAGGAGATCGGAGATATCTTGGAGGCGAGATTACGTTAGCGCCTTTAAGCGACGCAAATTTTGTGACCTTTGGTTCGGGTTGGCACCCCGATGAGTTTTCGCCGGATTTCAGTGATCAGTGGCGTTGGACGAGTGAGCGGGCCAGTCTTTTTTTCGAGAATCCTAGAAGTGACGCTGTTTTGTATATGGAGCTTGATGGTCGGCCTGAACTGTTTGAAGTCCCGCAGGAGGTAGGTTTCTTTATTGGCGACGAGAATGTTTTCGAGTTTAATTTAGAAGATCATAGGCGAAGGTTTTACGAAATTAGGATTTCCGCCGAGACCATGGGTACTCGAGACGCTGTTCGGCTAGATTTAACAGTCGACCAGACGTTCCAGCCAAGACAAGTATCCGCCATTGACACTGCTGAAACAGGTAATTCAGTGCAATTGCGAGCAGATAATGACCCCTCATTGAATCTGCCTGAAGATCCGAGAAACCTAGGTGTAAGAGTGTTTTACACGTTTTTAGAGCCTACTTAGGCCGCAGGTGGTGTTTGGCCAGCGGGTTCTGGTTATGCTAGGTTCATTCTTGATGTTTAGGGCAGCATTTACCTTCGTGGCCGTTTGTCTGGGCATCATCTTTTTTGAGATGCCGATTGCGGCACCGTTAGGGAATGAAATCGTTCACTTCGGTTCCGGTAGGACACTGTCGATAGCAGGACACCAACTTGATGGTGACACGATTGTTCTGCAGTTGCACTGGGGAGGCGAAATTCGATGTGAAGCCAGCCTTATTCAACGAATTGAGGTTGGTGAGCCACCCCAGGTTAAATCCCAGGTTCTTGCTGTTTCGCCGTCGGAGCGATCAAGCCATCGTTTACTGGAACGACCATACGGGGGCCTCATTCTAGCTGCAGCTGAGCGTCATGGTGTCGACCAATACCTTATTCACGCCTTGATTGAAGCCGAATCGGGTTACCGACCTAGAGCTGAGTCGGTTCGAGGAGCTATGGGGTTGATGCAGTTGATGCCTGGATTGGCTAGTGATTACGATTTAAGTGACCCATACGACCCGGCGGAGAATATTGACGCAGGCACGCGCCATCTTCGCAGTTTGATTGATAAATATGGGATATCAGGGGCATTGGCCGCGTACAACGCCGGGGAAGGTTCAGTAATCAAGTTCAACGGTATTCCACCATTTCCTGAAACCCGCCAATATGTTGAACGAGTAATGGAGCTCGTAGGAGTCAATCAGAGCGACTAAGGACTTTCCCACACGAGCCAAAGGCCGCTTCACAGGCGGTTTGATTTTATTAGCGCCAGCACTTGGCATGTTAATTTACAGCAGGTCTTTGTTTGTCGTTTTGGAAATTTAGTGTCCTAGGTTCAAAATCCCAGGAAACACTGTCAATGACATTACATTTAACGAATAATTCACACCGACGAAAAATTCAGTAACGCAGTCATACCTACACTTTAAAAGGATGAGGCATGGAGTTTCAGTGTCGCCTCGCGGCATCTACCGGGGAGATCGTCGAAGGCGTTTATAGCGCGGAGGATGAGGCGCAGCTGCGCAGAAAATTCGACGAGAGCGGTCTTTGCGTGCTTTCTTTGCGTAAAAAAGGCGTCCTGGCTTCATTAAAGAGGTCAGGATCCAAATCCGGACGTCTGAAATTTCGAGACTTCCTCGTCTTTAATCAAGAATTGGCAACTCTCCTAAGCGCTGGAATGCCGTTGGTTCAGTCGCTGGATATCGTTCGAACACGCGTCGAAAGTTCTGTCCTGAAGTCTGTTCTCGATACTACCTACGAACGAGTCCGGAGCGGGACCGCTCTGTCAGAGGCCTTCGCAGCTCACGGCAGTCTGATTCCGGGGGTTTACATAGCCTCGCTGACGGCTGGAGAGAGAAGCGGAAGTCTTGAAGAGGTTATTCGACGATACGTCGCTTACTCACGGTTAATTGATTCGGTACGTCGAAGGACAGTCTCGGCTCTGATTTATCCAAGTATATTACTGGGGCTTTCGTGTGTCGTGGTTGGCATAATCATTCTTAGAGTCGTACCAGAGTTCGCTGTGTTTTATGAGGGAATGGGCGCTGAACTGCCATTGGCGACACGGGTTATTCTGACGAGTTCTGATTTTCTTCGACATAATTTGTTTCTGCTTGGCGGTGTCTTCGCGGTTGCCACAGTTTCAGCCGTTGTATGGCTTAAGAAAAGGGACAGACGGGGGCTGTTAGATCGTTTTTTGTTGAACATACCTGGTATTGGGTCAATCGCAAGAAAGTTTGCTACTGCCCAATTGGTCCGAACTCTATCTACGCTATTACGCGGCGGTATACCCATGGCTAACGCACTTGAGGTCGCGGCAAACTCGATGGGTAACCGATATTTCGCTCAGGAGCTAGAACGTGTCACCCGCGAAGTATTGGAGGGGAAAGCACTGTCGACCAGTATGGCAGAGCGGGGCGCTTTTCCTGTAGTGGCTATCAAGATGATTGAAGTGGGTGAATCAACGGGGGCGCTTCGTGAAATGTTGACTAGTGCTGCAGAATTTTTCGAGGAGGAAATTGAGACCTCGTTGTCTCGATTTGTCACAGTTGTCGAACCGGTGTTACTAGTGATTATGGGACTGATCATAGCAGTCCTACTGTTGTCGCTTTATATGCCTCTGGTTCAATTGGGAGGAGTGATTTCATGACTGAGGTTCGGGGAGTCGTTTCACCAGGCGTAAAGGCTGTGGAGGCAGAATCTCGAATCAGCGACTCTCGTGGATGGGGACATACAAACGACGCGGAGATCGTTAATGCTGAGGAGGAAGCCGGATCTCGCGAGCTCGCCAAGCGATATCAGCTCGAGTATGTCGAGATGGACCAGTTTTATATTGACCAGGAGTTATTTCGGTCAATTCCCGCCGATGTCATGTTGAGATATGGTTTTGTTCCCAGCCGGCGAGATGGTGATTCTCTAGTAGTAGTAGTGGGTGACCCTACTGATGTTCGGAGACTTGACGAGCTGCCTCTACTACTTGGGACATCGATCATTGTGACGGTGGGGAAAGCGTCGGCTATCGAGTCAATTCTGAAGAAGAGTGAAGGTTCACAGCGTGTTCTAGATGAGGCAACTGAGAGCTTTCAGCTTCAATTGTTGCGCGATGAAGAAGAAGGTGAAGAGAGTCTCACAGTCGAGCGATTAACGAGTGACTTGAGTCCGGTGATTCGATTGGTTGATTCGATGATTTACACAGCGATTCAACGTCGAGCCAGTGATATCCATGTTGAAACTCAAGATGATGCTGTATATGTAAAGTATCGCATTGATGGAGTTCTACAGTCGGCCATGCGTCCGATTGACAAGCAGTATCACAGTCCGATTTTGTCTCGGATTAAGGTGATGTCGGAGCTGGATATTGCCGAGAAGCGGATTCCTCAGGATGGACGCTTTAAGGTTAAATTGCCGGGCAAGACTATCGATTTCCGCGTGTCAATTATGCCAAGTATTCACGGTGAAGATGCCGTGATTAGGATTTTGGATAAGCAGTCGATCAGTGAGCAGTTTCGAGATTTACGGCTCGATATTTTGGGTTTCCCTGATGCCGAGGTTCGGAGGTTTCGCAAATATATCTCGGAACCGTACGGCATGGTCTTGGTGACGGGCCCAACAGGCAGTGGCAAGACGACGACTCTATACGCAGCATTATCAGAGATTAAGTCGCCTGAAGATAAAATCATCACGATCGAGGATCCGGTCGAGTATCAGTTGCAGGGCGTAACACAGATCCCGATTCAAGAGCAGAAAGGATTGACCTTTTCCCGCGGTTTGAGGTCAATTCTCCGGCATGATCCGGACAAGATTATGGTTGGAGAGATTCGAGACCCTGAAACTGCCCAAATCGCCATTCAATCTGCGCTGACAGGTCATTTAGTGTTTACAACTGTTCACGCGAATAGTGTCGTTGACGTGTTGGGACGCTTCTTGAATATGGGCGTTGAGGAGTATCAGTTCGTATCGGCTCTCAATTGTGTGTTGGCTCAACGATTAGTCAGAACAATTTGTGTGCAGTGCAAGCGTCCGGTGAGAGTTGAAGGCAGTGATTTGGAAGTCGCGGGGCTGAGTTCAACGTTGGCCGACCAACATACTTTCTATGAAGGTGGAGGATGCATAGAGTGCGGGGGCACTGGATATAAAGGGAGGACAGGTCTTTGTGAATTACTTGATCTGAGCGATAACATTCGAGAAATGGTTCTGGCTCGCAAATCGACGGTAGAGATTAAAAAGGCGGCGAAAGAGGAAGGAATGACTTTTTTGAGAGAGGCAGCCGTTCAGAGCGTGCTAGAAGGCGTCACAACGCTTCGAGAAATTAACAAGGTCACATTTGTGGACTAGAAGGATGTCAAACGGTCTATTTTCCCTCGTGTCAACTCCGAGACCATCGCTTGCACTTGGAATTAGCGCTGCCACTGTGAGGGGGGTCGCCGTGGGTTCAGTGAAGTCAATACCTCAGGTGATTGGTCATTCTGCTGTGTCGCTGCCCCAGGGAGCAGTCGAACCTGGTGCAGCTGCTGTAAACATAACGGACGGCGCTGTCGTTTCGGCCGCGATTCGTGAAGCGATAGGAAAGCTTCCTCGGAAGGGCAGGCGGGTTGGGTTGGTCGTTCCAGACTGCGTCGGCAAGGTGTCGTTTTTAAGATTGGATCATGTTCCAGGCAGTAGCAAGGAACTGAGACGACTTATAGCATGGCAAGTCAGCAAGGCTTTGCCATTTCCTATCGAAGATGCCCAACTTGAATATGCTCCTGGCCAGCAGTTGGCAGACGGAGGAAGGGAATTCATTGTTGGAGTTATTCGGCGAGACATAGTAGAGGAATATGAACGGGTGTGTAGAGAGGGCGGAGTCTATGCGGGACTTGTGGACCTTAGTGCGTTCAATGTTGTCAACATGGCAACGCCGAACGCAACGGACGAAAATGGGGATTGGATCCTCGTGCACATAATGGATTGTTATAGCACCGTAGCACTCGTCCGCGGCGCCAACGTTGTACTACTTCGAACCCTCAATGCAACGACAGCTGATGATGTCTCAGCCTCTATTCACCAGAGTGTGATGTTTTATGAAGACCGATTAAAGGGCGACGGAATATCTCGGGCGGTCTTGGTTCAAAGTGATGATTCGATTGTTGATTCTGATGTTATAGCGCGTCGAATGAAAGCACAGTTTAACTTTCCGGTCGAACGACTTGGTTCGAGGGGTGACTTTGTGTTTGAAGGCGTCGAAGTCGATGCTGTTGAGGCACTTGCCGGCCCTGTGGGTCTCCTGCTACGAGAGGGACGTTTGTCGAGTTAGGACCATGATACCTACTAATTTTTCAACGCGACCATTTTACAACGAGCGTGCTGTCTACCTTGCACTCGGAAGTTTGACGATGGTGGCAATTTTACTCCTCACGGCGTGTGTTGGTCGTTTTTCGAGTTTGTTCCAAGAGGAGAAAACTTTGCGTGAGGAAGTCGCGGGAGCGCAGCGTGAGATAGACAATCTTAGGGTGGAGATTCAAACGCTTGGAACAGAGATGTCTGGTGAATTAAGAGAGCAGCAAATGAAGGAGATAGGGGAAGTCAATGAATTGCTGAAGCGACGCGCGTTCTCGTGGACAGTCTTTCTAAATAGTATCGAGGATAAATTGCCAAGCGAGGTGATGTTGAATGCTGTTCGTCCGGAAATGTCGAATGGAAACATTGAAGTGGAATTGGGCGTTGTTGCAGAAAATGTCGGTGTTCTAGATAGATATATTGAAGCGCTTGAGCAGAGCGGCGGTTTTGAGAATATGGTGTCTCGAGAGGAGCAGGCTGTGGGGGACGGCCTTCGCCGGGCGGTGTTGTACGGCTGGTATCGTCCGGTTTCTAATGAAACTGTTCAATCTAATGATCGTACGGCGCAGGGAAATTTGCAGTGAGTGTGTTACGACGTATCTTGGCGGACAATCGCATTGTGGCCACGGTGTCATTTGCGAGTCTACTGTCGGCGACGGGGTTTTATTTCGGTGGCGTATATCCGCTCGAACGTCATGTTAATCAAACACGTGTGCTCAAGCATGAGACTTCGAGGAACCTCGATAGAACCCAGGACGCCTATGCGCGAACTCGGGCTGCGGCAGAGCGAGAGAGGACGGTAAGCACCGATCTGAATCGTTTCTATCGCGAAATTCTTCCACAGGATTTACCGACAGCTCGAGATATTACGTATGTGAGACTGGCGGAGCTTGCAATGAGGAACAGTTTGAGCATGGAAAGAAGAAACAGTCAGTCGGTCCAAAGTGAATTTGATGGTTTGGTACGCTTCCGGACAAATGTTTTGCTAGCGGGTCAGTGGAGAGATATTCGGAGGTTTATCGCGGCTGTGGAAGACGGATCTGATTTCCTTGTGATTGAGGATATTGAATTGAGCCAAACGGAAGACAGGAATATGCCGGTGAGCCTCACGATCGAAGTGTCTACATACTATCGAGCGAACCTCTGATGATGATTGGCTTGAGGTTGGAAGTGCCTAGCCTGATTATAGGAATTGCTATCTTTGCTGCCGGAGGGTGCCAAGATGTGCAGCTGGACTCGACTCAGAATACAGAGATGGATCAAACTGAACTAGGCGGACTTTCGAATGGCTTGCAGGATGCGGTTACGGGACCCAAAGTCGAACTGGAGATGCTTTCACAGCCGAAGCCAACCGTGAGTTTGCAAGATCGTGATCCTTTTCGGTTTGGCGGTATGACGGAAATGGAGAAACGCCGACCAGCCATTGACGCCGCCGCTGATGACCACGCCGTCAGGACCTCGTCTTTTGGTGAGACTCGTGCTGTCGACAACGGTCAACTGAATATGATCGGCGTCGTCCGAACTGATGATGAGAGGGAAAGAATTGCCGTCCTGACGGATGGTAACGTTGTGCTGCACGGACGTAAGGGCGAGATCATCGCCGGTCGGTATCGTATAGTGGATGTTATGCCGGCGGCTGTCATGATCGAGTTCATTCATGATGGCTTACAACAGTTAGTCGAGCTATCCGAGTTCTAGGAAGTGTTTGTGCGTGAGACGAGAATGACTATTCAGGCATTTCGGCCCTGTCGCCAGGGTTCGACGTCTACTCAGAGTCTGATTTTTCTGCTGATGGCCGTCTTGGCGATGGGATGTGCCTCGACTGGTGCATTTCACCAAGGTAACGACTTGGCCGAAATGGGTGATTGGGATTCTGCGATCGATTTCTATCGTCAAGCAGTCCAAGAGAATCCAAGAGATCCTGAATATCGGATAGCTCTGGAACGAGCAATGCGTCAGGCGTCCAGAGGACACGCGGAAAGAGCCCGTGACCTAGAGGGAGAAGACGAGTTGCCCGCGGCGTTGGCAGAGTATCGTCGGGCAAGTGAGTTAGATCCGACTAACGGACAGCTGATTGCGATAGTGGCAGCATTGGAGCAACGTATACGAAGCCTTGTTGAAGCATCTCGTCCGCCGTCTGCCCTTGATTTGCTGCAAGAACGTGCACGCGTAGTGTCACAGCCGACGCTACTTAACCCGGCATCGGAAGAACCGCTGGGAATTCAGTTTCGTAACGCTAGTCTTCGAGATATTCTCGATTTCATAGGAAATGCGACAGGGATTAACGTTGCCTACGATCAACAGTTTCAGGATCGGCTGTATAGTATCGAATTGGACGGGGTAACGATTGAAGAAGCCTTGGACCAGATCCTCACGGCCAATCAATACTTCTATAAGGTGGTGAGTGCAGGCACGGTGATGATTGTGCCTGATACACCGCAAAAGCGGGCACAGTATGAAGAACAGGTGATTCGGACTTTTTACGTGTCGCATGCTGATGTGTCCGAGTTAGCTACGCTGCTAACTCAAGTGGTCAGGGCTCCCACGTTGGCAGTTCAACCTCAAATTGTTCCAAACACTACTTCGAATACGATTACCGTTCGTGCGACGACGGCGATCGCGGGAGTGATTGAACAGGTCATTGCGGCAAACGACAAACCTCGCGCAGAGGTGGTCGTGGATGTGGAGATACTAGAAGTTAATCGTGAAAGGGCACGGGAATTCGGACTGGACTTAACACAGTATTCAATCGGCGGCCTATTTTCTCCCTCGTCTCGACCGACAGCTGGTGGTGGGCCGGATAGCCTGGCCAGCGGCGCTTTCAGCGCGGATCTGCTCTCTGGTGTCAGTGCGTCTGATTTTTATCTGGCAGTGCCTGCTGCGATTATCGATTTTTTGGAATCGGATTCCGAAACTCGTCTTGTGGCCAAACCGCAGTTACGCGGGCAGGAGGGTAGTCAGTTAACTCTCAATCTTGGTGATGACATCCCTGTACCTTCAACGTCGTTCACTGCGATTGCGACTGGAGGTGTCGCCGTTAACCCTCTTACGTCGTTCGAGTATCGGGCGGTGGGTGTAAATCTACTGATGACTCCCAGAGTAACCTACGACAATGAAATTATTTTGGATTTAGAAGTTGAGAACAGTACTTTGGGGCCAAATATTGACGTCGCCGGGCAGCCACTGCCTACTTTCGGTACCCGGCGGGTAATTACAACACTTCGGCTTAGAGATGGGGAGTCGAATCTTTTGGCGGGCTTGTTGCGTGAAGAAGATCGTCGTTCCTTAAGAGGTTTTCCTGGATTACTGCATCTACCCATTATTCGACATTTATTCTCGGCCAATGACGAATCGATAAGTTCAACCGATATAGTGATGCTACTGACACCTCGAATTGTCCGTACTCACGAACTAACCCAAGAGGACGTCAATCCTATCTTTATAGGTACGCAACAGAATATGGGCATCTCGGGTCCACCGCCTCTTATCGCACCGATTTCTGCAAATCCGCCTGGTGAGGTGGACTCGTCTAATTCAGGTGATGTGTCGCCGTCTGGAGTTGGAGACGTATCGGGTGACAACTCACTCTTGAGGCCTCACATAGCCGTAACTCCCGCGACGGCAAGTGATATTACTGTCGGTAGTGGCGGATACACTGTTCCGATCATGGTGAGTGGTGCTCGCGGAATTGCTACGCTTAGCCTGAGCCTCGAATTCGATCCGGAAATTCTTCGTGTTAGTTCGGTGAGAGAAGGAAACTTTGCCCGCCAAGGAAATGGACAGGTCGTCTTTGCAAAGGATCTCGATACTTATGCTGGCCGAATCGACCTTGCGTTGACACGGTCGGGACAGTCGAGTCACGACGAAGAGTCTGGGCTGATAGCGGCAATAGTCTTTGAGCCGGTGTCCCCGGGTGTATCCGCAGTCTCTCCAAGCGGATTGGGGCTGACATCATCCGGAGAACCTTTGACGCTTAGTTTTGAACCGACGACGATCAGCGTGCGCTAGACCAAGGTTTCGGAGTGTTACTCGGATGCTCAGATTATTCCGTCAGTTGAAAGCCCACGCAACGAACGAATCGGGTTATTCCTTTGTCGAACTTCTTGTTGTCAGTGTAATTCTCTTAATTTTGGCGTCGGCAATTCTTCCGCTCAGTCAGATTTCTATTCAGCGGCAGAAAGAGAGTGAATTGCGAAGAGCGTTACGGGAGATACGAACGGCAATCGACGATTATAAGGATGCTGCTGACCTTGGTTTGATTGGGGGAGTTAATTTGAGATCAGGAGATGAAGGGTATCCCCCAAGTCTTGAGAGTCTTGTTGAGGGTGTTGAAACGACGAATGACGCGAGCGGCCGCAGGCTGAGATTCCTCAGGCGTATTCCCATCGATCCAGTGACGCAGAGTAGCAACTGGGGACTCAGATCCTATCAAGATGCTCCTTCGTCGAGGAATTGGGGTGGTGGCAACATTTATGATGTCTATTCAAGAGCCTCAGGGGTTGCTCTTGACGGTACAAGGTATCAAGAATGGTGAAGTGGAGAACGAAGACAAAGAATCAGGCGGGTTGGACGCTTGTAGAACTAACGATCGTCATGTCGCTAATTGTGGTGTTTTCCACGCTGGCATTAGTTGGCTATAGCAGTGCGATTACTCGTTCCAAGGAAGCGGTTCTGAAAGAGAATCTCTTTCGCATGCGCGAGGCAATTGACCAATACTACGTAGACAGGCAACGACACCCTGTCACGCTGGAGTCATTAGTGACAGAGGGATATCTTCGGACTGTTCCGGTTGAACCGTTCACGGGATCAACGGAAACATGGCAGGCGATATCAGGCGAGTTCAACGCCGTTGATCCATTTAGCGAGGGCGTCTTTGATGTAAAAACTAGGCATGACGGTACCGCCTTGGATGGCACGCTATACGTAGATTGGTAACAACAATTCGATGAAATCCGATCCGAATTGGCTCCTAAAGGAGAGCACTTTCGTCAATAGGACTCTCCTAAGGTATAAACGCGTAATCCTCAGAGAGTCGGCGATTGGTTCTAGCCGACGACTTGGTTCAATGGGAGGCTACGCGATGGTGAGTCTATTGGTCGGGCTCGGCATTATGAGTATTGTCCTTTCGATTCTACTGCCGGTCTGGAATCAGTCGGCCAGACGTGATCGAGAGTTCGAATTGATATTTCGTGGAGAACAGTACGCTAGAGCGGTCGAACTATATCAGCGGCGTTTCGCGGGAGCCTATCCTCCGGATTTCAGCACGTTGATTGAACAAAGATTACTTCGAAGGATGTACAGAGATCCGATGACGGCTGATGGTGAGTTCCGACTTGTCTATTTGTCGCAAGTCGAGGAGTTTATTGGTGAGAGCTCAACGCGCGACGGGTTAGGGGAGTCTCAAGAGGATGAGACACGAGAACCGATTCAAGTGGGCTTAATTAATTTTGATAATCGAGAGAGGGGCGGAGTGGTAGGTGTGGTCAGTCAGAGCGTTGAAACGGCATTGAGGGTTTATAACGGCCGACAGAAATACAACGAATGGGCGTTTGTTTATGTGCCGGGTAGTAGGCGTGCAGGAGAGGGCTCGTCGTCAAGTGACCCAGTGGCGCCAGAGGGCAGAGAAACCGACCGCAGCATCTTCAGCGATCGATGATCAAGTTGATGTCGAGGGATGGCGGGTCAGTTAGTGAAGGTTAAGTTCATTCCGTGTTCCAGGTACGCGTAGCCAGATCTCGATATAGCCAAGCAGCGGATAACATTACGCAGAGCATAGAGGTCGCTACGCTAGTAAAAGAACCGAAAATTAGATTGCCGAGCCCGATGAGAAGACCGTAGACAAAAATGCAACCGGCGAACCAATTTAAACCAAGGCGGAACAGCGATTCGTCAGGTTGTTTCGGTTTGCCGTCGATAGCGGCGACGGGAGCCCAACCCGGACCCGCCGGTCGAACGCGACGGTAAAAGAGGATCAGATGCTCGAGTGGTTCTGCCGGGGTGAGCCAGGTTACACCTAACCACCACGCAGTGGTCCATGGCACGAGATATAACAGCGAGTCTGGAAAGCTGATGTCCGTGAAGGCTCTGATAAATAAGAAGCCTGCAGCTGCTGCAGTCAATGCCGTAATCTCAGAGATCGCAGTTACACGCCACCAGTACCATCGAAGGATCAATACCAGTCCTACCCCAGCGCCACACTCAAGTGCGAACTCCCAAGCCTGTCGAATGCTGTCCAGGTAGAACGTAACCACGGCACTCAGTATCATCAATACCACCGTGGTTAGGCGAGAAATCAAAACCAGCTCGGAGTCATGAGCATTGGTTCGAAAGAATCGGGTGTAGACATCGTTTGTCAAATAGGACGAGCCCCAGTTAAGTTGGGTAGACACCGTTGACATGTAGGCGGCAAAGAGGGTTCCAACCAGCAACCCTTTCCATCCTGAAGGTACATAATCTCGGATAACCATTGCATATCCGGCTTCTGCGTCAGCTAAGCCTGGATAGAGCACGAGTGATGCCAAAGCGACGATGATCCATGGCCATGGGCGGAGGCAGTAATGAGCCACGGTGAACCAAAGCATAGCGAAGAGAGAGTGTTTCTCGTTACGCGTAGAAAACATTCGTTGGGCAATGTATCCACCGCCACCCGGTTCTTGCCCGGGGTACCAATTTGCCCACCATTGGACACCCAAATACGCAATGAAAGCGGTTACTGAAAGTGAAAAATTGTCCATCGAACCACTAGGCATTCCGAAGTTCGGTAAGAAATTGAAGGTAGACGGTGGCAACTGTTCAACCAAGCCGTTGAGGCCGCCAATCTGCGGTGTCGCAAGCGCAAAATATGAGAGCCCGAGGGAGCCGATCATCGCGAATGCGAAAAGTAAAAAGTCTGTAACAACAACTCCGCGGAGCCCGGCAAGTGTGGAATAGAGTCCAGTAGCGGCGAGACCAACGAAGACGGCCGTCAGTTTGTCCCAACCCAGGGTTACCGAAAGCACTTTAGACATTGCCAGATTCACCCACCCTATGATCAGACAGTTGATGGCTAGACCGAGATAGATTGCTCTAAAACCGCGAAGAAACGCAGCCGGTCGACCGGCATATCGAAGTTCTGTGAATTCGATGTCGGTTAGAATGCCAGCTCGTCGCCATAATCTCGAGAAGAACGCTGCTGTAAGCATGCTACCGAGGCCGGCGTTCCACCAGAGCCAGTTTCCAGCTATGCCGTTCGTCGCGACGAGTCCTGTTACGACTAAAGGTGTATCAGCGGCGAACGTAGTGGCGACCATGGATGTGCCCGCGAGCCACCATGGCATATCTCGATTAGAAAGAAAGAATTCCACTATGCCGGAACTAGCTCGGCGATAGTATTTGATTCCGACTAGGATTGGCGTTGACAGAATCAACGTAAGGATCAGCCAATCGAGAAGAGTAAGTGACATTAGGCGAGGTTACCTAACACTGCGTCATGAAACTTTCGACGAACGTCAAGGATTGAATCATTAGAACGGGATGGATATACGCGATTGGTCAATAGAACGACATATAGATCTACTCTGGGATCCAGCCATAATGAAGTTCCGGTAAAGCCGGTATGCCCAATGGATCTTGGCGACATTCGTGTGCCACAGGACGATGTAGGAAGCATCGTGTCCCAACCAAGGGCGCGCGAACTGCTCGGTACTGGTGTTGGTGAAACGAATTTAGTGAAAGAGTTAACCGTTGCTAGCGGAGTATTTCCTCTCAGTTGTTGGAGTATTGTGGTTGCAAATTTACCAACCGCGGTCGCGGTTCCAAACAATCCTGCATGGCCAGCCACACCGCCAAGCGCCCACGTATTCTCATCGTGAACTTCCGCAATGAGAAGTCGACCCCGCCACGAATCGAATTCGGTAGGTGCGACGTTCTTCCTTGGTTCGATGTCGTTTCCAAAAGTTAATCCGTCCCATCCCTGTTGCTCTGCCATGCTTGAGAACTGTTTGATCAGAGGTGTGGTTGTTGCGTTCTCAAGAATAAATCCAAGAAGAATGAAGCCGAGGTCGCTATAGACTGATTTAGATCGTGGTGAGTATTCGAGTGGAAGGGAACAGATCGACTCTTCAAATTCTTCGCGGCCGGTATGATCGCGAAAGAACGGCAGATGTGCAGTGAGTCCGGAACTATGGGAGAGAAGGTCCGCAAGAGTAACCGTTTCTCGATCTTGCTTCCTCCAACGTTTTAACCAATGTCCAACGGTATCTTCGAGTCTCAGCACACCATTGTCGACGGCTTGCAAAACGAGTGAGGTAGTGGAAATTACCTTCGTTAAAGACGCTAGGTCGAAAACTGTTTGTTCGTCTGTTGGAGTTGGCTCGGAATATTGAGGCAGTTCCCCAAAGGCCTCCCGCCAAATTACGCGGTCGTGAGAGCCCACCTCTACGGAAGCGGCTGGAAAAGCGCTTCCTATTGCATTCAAGAGAATCTGTCGCGCCTCCGGAAATGTTGTCATGTTAGCGGGCACTGCCGAGCGAGGCCTTCTTTGAAAGAATCCAACCGACTGTCCAAGCAGAAACAAATGTGCTGCAGGAGCCAGCGAGGACATACCATTGCCACGAAACACTAGTGTAGAACCTGAGAGCGATCAAAACTGTAGCTCCAATGATGACGCCACTGGCTGGAGAGATGTTGTGGGTTCTAGGTAGGAGAGCTGCGACAAACAAACCAAGTAGTAACCCGCTCGTCAGTGATTGAATCCCGAGAACCTCATCGATGATTCGCCCGGAGAGACCAACAGCACTAATCGCGACGCACAGCTGCACCACGGCCCAGAATGCCGTCGAGAGTTTGGAGACGTGAAAGTAATGAGCTTCTGAGAGTCGCTCGCGTGTTGCTGGCAGATAAAAATCTCCGAGAGTGGAAGCGGCGGAGGAATTTAGCGATGAGGATAGCGTGGACATAGCGGCGGCTACTATGGCGGCGATTAGTAATCCTCTGAGTCCGCTTGGTAAATGATTAACTATAAAGGTTGGAAAGACTTGGTCGGTCTGTATTATGCCGCCGACTGTAATACCTTCAAGTTCAGCGTGCGCATAAGTCGAGTAATAGGCCGAGAGGAAAAGACCAAGACCGAGAAAGATAGTGAACTGAACGAATACCACTATTCCGCTCCAGACGAGCGCACGGCTGGCATCGCGAGCCGACCTGCTTGCCAAATACCGTTGAACGAACATCTGGTCGGCACCATGGGTGCCAGCGGTAAGGAAGATGCCACCGACGAGTCCAGACCAAAAGGTGTAGCTCCGAGTTAAATCGATACTAAAATCGAAAACCTTAAGCTTTCCGCCGGACCCTAGTAGAGTCAGTGTTTCAGAGAATCCCCCTGGTACTTTTGACAGTAAGATAATGCCAGCAATAATGGCTCCGGACATATAAATCGCGAACTGAATCACATCAGACCAGATGACGGCTTTCATGCCACCTAGCAGCGTGTAGGTTAATGTTGCTGCACTTATAAGGCCGACTGTGAGCACTAACAACGCATGCGATGGTTGTGCCAACGGTAGTAGCGTTTGAGCGAAGAGTGTCGCCTCTGGCAGGGTTGCTAGAGCTGTTGCTAGGACAAGTCCTGTGGCAAATAGGCGAAAGCCGTCCGAGAGTGAACGCGTGATCAGAAAGAGTGAGGATGTGAGGCGGCCAACTCGAATTCCGAATCTCTTAGCAATTGGTTGATACGCGGTTAGAATCTCGCCCGTAAAGAGGCGTGGCAACAGGAATGTCGAGATAATGAGCCGGCCAGCGACATATCCTAGAGCGAGTTGTAAGAAGGTTAGGTTGCCGCCAAAAGCATATCCGGGAACGCTGACCAGCGTAACAGTACTGGTTTCGGTTGCGACTAGTGAACCAAGAACGGCCCACCATGGGACATTTTGTTCTGTAAGAAAGTAGGTTCTAAGAGATAGCCTGGTGCTTGTAAAAGAAGCTCCCAGAAAGAGGACCGCTGCCAAATATATGAAGAGTACGAAAAAATCTAAGGAGGTCATTTCCCTTTACGGGTTATCAAGCTTCGTTGAAGATCCTCTCCGACGGCTGAGCGCACGGAGTTTCCGAATCTCTTGAGTTGAGAGGCGGATCCGGAATAGGTTCTTCCAGTTTTTTGCATTACGATCGCGATTTTGACGTTCCAACGAGCTCGCCGAAGTAAAGCGGCGGCCTCCTCATGGCTTAATCCCGTGACCATCGTAACGATACGGCAAGCTCGGTCGCGCGATTTCTCTGATCCTGTTTTAATGTCGACCATGAGGTTGCCGTAGGTTTTTCCAATCTTCACCATGGAGACCGTGGTCAACATGTTTAGAACCAGCTTGGTTGCTGTTCCAGCTTTCAATCTTGTGGAACCAGCTATTACTTCTGGTCCCACCGCTGGTGCGATTAACACATCAACGAATGTCTGGAGCTCTGTGCCTGGCCAGCACGTAATGAAGATAATCGTGACGCCGTTTTGTCTCGCCTTTGACAGAGCTCCACGGACGAACTGTGTCATGCCACTTGCCGATATTCCGATAAGAATGTCTTTACGTTTGGGCTTCAGTTGTCTGATCGCTCGGGCACCTTCTTTGAAGTTGTCCTCACTACCTTCCTTGTCATGAAAGAATCCTGATCTACCTCCTGGCATGACTGCCCGAACTAGGTTCGGTGGAGTGCTGAAGGTGGCGATCATTTCTGCGGCTTCTAGGACTCCCAACCGGCCGCTTGTTCCGGCCCCCACTAGAAAGATACGCCCTGACTTTTGGAGTTTTGATGCTATTAATTCCGCCGCCGTTTCTATTCGACTTCGCTCCTTTGAGACCGCATTGATCACCTTCCGATCCTCCGTGACCATTAGATTGAGAAGCTCTTTTGTTGATGCAGTATCCATTGCGAGGCTAGCAGGATGAATCGCCTCGGTCGGGAGGTCTTTCCATTTCGAGGAAGTAGGCATAATTGACGTTATTGTCTAACGATGCATGAGGAGCGGGTCAAGGGCGAAGTTTGACTTGGTCATTGTGTCCGCTGTATAAGTAGTGTTTGTTTGTTGATCAGACAATGTCGATGTATACGGTCAGAATAACACTCAGTCATCTCGTTTACTTGCCCTCAACAGGGAAGATAACCGGTCCCACGGGACCGGGAACATACGGATGATGTAGCCAATTGTACGGAAGTTCTTAAAGGGGCCATCATCCAAACAGGGATATGGCCCCTTTTTTAAATTATGGCCGAGATTAAATGGAGGTTTTTAGGTCTGTGGTAGATCCAAGGGCACTTCGGGTTGCCGTCGTGGGTTTCGGGACTGTCGGGCAATCGGTCGTCCGAGCTGTTGCTGATGACCATCCGTCTTTACGAGTTACCCATATCTGCAATCGGGATGTCGATCGAAAGAGAACAGAGGGCGAGTGGGTGGCGGCTGATGTGGTCTGGACGGATGATATCGACGTTGTTTTGACCTCTGACGTGGATGTAGTGGTTGAGTTGATTGGAGGAGTGACGGACGCGACTGAATGGATTAGTCGATCCCTCGAGGCTGGAAAGGATGTGGTTACCGCGAACAAACAACTTCTGGCGCATCATGGGAGTGAATTACGCCGGATCGCAAAAGAGAATGATAGGTCTCTCTTCTTCGAGGCGTCCGTGGCAGGCGGAATTCCGATTATTCACGGTGTGCAACAGGGCTTGGCGGGAGACAAACTATTCCGCCTTCGAGGCATTTTGAATGGTACGTGTAATTACATCTTGACACGCATGGAGGCTGAGTCGGTGTCGTTTGCCGAGGTATTGTCTGACGCCCAAAAATTAGGTTTTGCAGAAGCGGACCCGACCGAGGACGTAGATGGATTCGACGCCCAGGCCAAAATTGCAATCTTGTCCTCAGTCGCGTTCGGTTATGAGCTTGATGTTCAACAGATTTCCGTCGGCACAATTCGAGCAATAGAAGCTATTGATTTCGTCTATTCAGGGCGAATGCAGCACACGATTCGACAGGTAGCGGAAGTAGAGATCGTCGATGAGAAAGAGCCTTCGGTGTGTGCTTCGGTTCGACCAATGCTGGTGCCATTGTCTTCGGCGTTGGCGAGGGTTGAAGGTAGCCGCAATGTTGTGGGCGTCGAGGGTAGATTCGGGAAGGAGACTGTCTTCTCAGGCTTTGGCGCGGGTGGAGGTCCGACAGCGGTTGCTGTAGTTTCAGACCTCGAGTCGATTGCAGCCTACGGAAGCAATCGTCGAGCGCAGGGACGAAACATAGTTACAGCCACAGTTACGGAGCAATTGTTCGCTCCGTATTACGTCAGATTTGTTGTTTCTGATCGTCCAGGGATTATTGAGGCTCTGGCAGGAACATTTTCGAAATTCGGTATAAATATTGATTCGGTTTTACAAGAGCCTGGTTATTCGAAGGCGGAATTGCCATTTGTTGTAACGCTTGAAGCGTGCCAGTCAAGCATTGTCGAACTGGCTTTACAGGAGTGTGCTCTTATGGACTTTAATGTCCGCCCGCCGCTATCGATGCCAATGTTGGAGACTGGAGACCGGAAGGAATGAGCTATTTCACAGGCTTACAGTGCTCTATGTGTGGGACGAGTTTTCCTGCTGAGTCACTATACGTATGCGATCAGTGTCTCGGTCCTCTCGAGGCCACCTATGACGAAGAGAGAATTCGTAGTTACGTAAATCGAGAATTGATCGAGTCGCGACCAAAGAATTTATGGCGATATCGAGAGTTTCTTCCAATAGATGGTGAACCTAGAACCGGCCTTCATTCAGGGTACACACCGTTGGTTCGTGCGACCCGTCTTGCCGCTGAATTAGGTGTATCCGAGTTGTATATAAAGGACGACTCTATTAATCATCCTACACTATCGTACAAGGACCGAGTTGTTAGTGTCGCCGCAACCCGTGCTCTAGAGCTCGACATGGGAATATTTGCTTGTGCTTCTACGGGCAATCTCGGCAACAGTGTCGCGGCGCATGCTGCGCGGCTCGGCCTTCCGTGTTACGTCTTTATCCCACAGAGCTTGGAGCGAGGCAAGGTCTTGGGTTCGGCGGTTTCGGCGCCACACGTGGTGTCCGTTGACGGGACATACGACGACATAAACCGTTTGTGTACTCAAGTGGGAGATAGCTATGGGTGGGGCTTTGCCAACATCAATTTACGAAGTTACTATGCAGAAGGAGCGAAGACATACGGTTTTGAGATTGTGGAACAGTGTGGATGGCGTTTCCCGCAACACGTGGTCGTGCCCGTAGCAGGAGGGACATTATTGCCTCGAATTGGCCGAGGTTTCCGTGAATTCTTGGACATAGGATTAGTAGAAGGAGAGCTTCCGAAAATTCATGCAGCACAAGCCGCTGGCTGTGCACCCGTGGTCAAGGCGCTGGAAGAAGGCCTTGATTTTCCTGAACCTGTTAAGCCGAACACAATCGCGAAGTCGATTGCCATCGGCAATCCTGCAGATGGGCATCAAGTCGTAAGAACCGTGCGTGAAACCGGTGGTTCTGGCGCTACGGCCACCGATGACGAAATCGTTGAAGCAATAACGCTGCTAGCGCGGACGGAGGGGATTTTCACTGAACCTGCAGGAGGCACAACGCTTGCCTCTACTATCTCGCTGATAAAAGAGGGCGTGATTCCAAAGACGGAGTCAATTGTTGTTTGCATTACGGGGAATGGTTATAAGACTTCAGATGTGATTGCGGAATCAATTGAGCGACCAACAGAGTTGGGACGATCGTTAAATGAGTTTAAAGATTTTTTTGCGGAGTGTAACGAAAAATATCAGAGCGTCGTTTGAGATGGATGAATCAAGAGACTACACGGAGATTGTCGAAGCAGAGGGACACCTTGTCGACTCCCAATTGCTTAACGCAATTTTTGACAAGGTGATTGAGAGATCTGGAAGATTCGAAGTTCTCGAGTTTAGTCTTGGTCGAACAAATGATGAGTTTTCTAAACTCACGATGAAGGTTGGGACGTCGGATGAGGTGTTGCTCCAGCAGTTGTTGGAGGACCTCATGCGATTAGGTTGCCATTCAGCCCCGCTGCGTAATGCTAGATTGATCGCTGCTGAAGCAGACGGAGTGGTCTCCGAAGGGTTTTATTCGACTACGAATCATCACACGGATATTCGCTTGGAGGGGCAATGGTTGGCAGTAGGTAAACAGCGGATGGATGGCGTGATTGTTGTCAAGGATCGTATTGCAGCATGTAAGAAACTTCGAGATGTTCAGAGAGGTGATCTTGTCGTGACTGGGGTTGATGGCATACGAGTGTCTCCAGAGTTTACAGAACGCGATCGACTCGGTTTCGCGTTTATGACGAATGATGTATCGACCGAACGACGGGTTGAAGTGAGTGCGGCCAAGGTCGTAGCGATGATGCGTGATGTTAAGGCGACTGGAGGACGTATAGCGTTCGTGGCAGGGCCCGTAGTGGTGCATAGTGGTGGCGTCGAGTACTTCTGTAATCTGTTGCGCCAAGGTTATGTCGACCTTCTATTGGCAGGGAACGCTCTTGCGGTTCATGACATAGAGCACTCTTTGTTCGGCACATCATTGGGTATAGACCTCGACGCAGGCGTCTCGGTTGACGAAGGACATCAGAACCATATGCGGGCGATCAACGTGATTCGCAGGGCAGGGGGGTGTCGAGAGGCTGTGGCCTCAGGGGTACTAAAATCAGGGATTATGTACGAGGCTATTACTCACGACGTGGAATACGTTCTGGCAGGGAGCATACGAGATGACGGTCCATTACCCGACACAATGATGAATTTGATTGAAGCCCAAGATCGGTATGCAGAAACCTTGGACGGAGTCAGTATGGTGATCATGTTGTCGACGATGCTTCACAGTATAGGTGTTGGTAACATGTTGCCGTCGCACGTCAGGGTTGTCTGCGTGGACATCAATCCATCGGTAGTAACGAAATTAGGCGATCGGGGTTCATCGCAGACGGTTGGGATAGTGACAGACGTTGGACTGTTTCTACATCAACTTTCGACTCAACTTTCCAAAGACGGTTTTAGTAAAGAAGATTAAGAATGGTGTTGGCAGAACAACCGACTACAACGCCAGTTGTGGTTCAGAAATACGGTGGCACCTCGGTTGGAACTACGTCAAAGATATGCGCGATCGCCGATAGGATTGCCTCTTCGCTGAACGATTCGTCGCGCTTAGTAGTTGTCTTGTCGGCGATGGGCAAGACTACGGATGATTTGGTCGCATTAGCGAATGAGGTGACCCAAAATCCGCAAGGAAGAGAGATGGATCTGTTGCTCTCGTCAGGAGAGCAAGTGTCGGTGTCACTCTTAGGCCTCGCATTGCAGGGCCGTGGTATTCAAGCGATTTCGTTAACTGCTTCACAGTGCGGCATTCGGACAGATAGCGCCTTTAATATAGCGAGAATTGAATCGATAGAAACCGGCCGCATTGTCCAAGAGATGGCGGCTGGCAGAGTTGTCATTGTGACAGGATTTCAAGGACTGAGCCGCGAACAAGAAGTAACCACCCTTGGACGTGGTGGTAGTGATATCACAGGTGCAGCCCTCGCGGTAGCATTAGGCGCCAAGGTGTGCGAGATCTACACTGACGTAACGGGTGTGTTTTCTGCCGATCCGAGTGTTGTTCCGAACGCAAAGATGTGGAACGAAATTAGCTACGAAGAAGCTATTGAGATGGCTTCAAGCGGGGCCAAGGTGTTACACCCGCGAGCGGCAGAGGTTTGTATGGGATATAACGTACCGATTCATGTCCGCTCGAGTTTTGCAAACGGAGACGGAACCTGGATTCGAGGAGTTAGTGAAATGGTGATGGAGCAACCAGCGGTCGTCGGCGTGAGTAGTGACAAGAAGGTTGCAAAGGTGACCTTACTTAATGTTCCTGATCGTCCAGGTTTGGCTGCTGAAGTATTCGAAGATTTGGCAAGCAAGGATATTAGTGTTCGGCTGATCATTCAAAGTGCGAGTTCCGAGGGGCTTGGGCGAATCACCTTTGTATTGGATGAATTGTACGTGTCAAAAGCTAAAGTGTTAGGAGAGAAATGGAAGTCAACTGGACTTTGCGGCGACGCGATTATAGAAGGCGATGTGGCCAAACTTTCAATTATAGGTTCTAGGTTAGCGTCTACACCCGGATTGGCGGCTCGAATGTTTTCCGTCCTGGCTAGTCGAGGTGTGAACATAGATTGCATTAGCTCATCAGAAATGAAGATTGCTTGCGTGATTGCCGAGGACAGACTGGACGAGGCGGTTAGAGCGGTTCATGATGAATTTTTTTCAGAGACGAAGAGTCCGTCGACGGTGGCATAAGTTATGAATAACTCTACGATTGATGTCGGCGTGCTCGGCGCAACCGGGGCTGTGGGGCAGGAGTTTATCGCACAGTTATCGAACCATCCATGGTTTCGCTTGACTTGGATAGCAGCGAGTGAGCGGTCAGCAGGTCGTCGTTATGACGAAGCAACAACCTGGCGATTGCCCGTTCCATGTCCAAATTCGGTGGCGAAGATGGAAGTGAACTCTGTTATACCTGACCGGGCACCCGAACTCGTCTTTTCAGGACTTGATTCGAGTGTTGCCGGAGAAGTCGAGGAAAACTTCGCGAAGGCCGGGCACCTGATCGTTAGCAATGCCAAGAACCATCGAATGGCCGAAGACGTGCCCCTCATGATTCCAGAGGTTAATTCTGATCATCTTGGCCTCTTGGAGAGACAGTCCTCCGTTCGATCTTGGCCAGGACGGATTGTAACGAACCCGAACTGTTCGACGATTATGTTGGCCATGGCACTTGCTCCGCTGCGTCCATTCGGTTTGCAAGCGGTTAA
Organism: uncultured Vicinamibacteraceae bacterium; assembly: GCA_964342185.1. Taxonomy (GTDB): domain Bacteria; phylum Acidobacteriota; class Vicinamibacteria; order Vicinamibacterales; family UBA8438; genus CAUZIB01. The sequence continues at coordinate 60,619 of CAYFER010000004.1, forward strand.
TGTGACTACGCTGCAGGCCGTGTCTGGCGCTGGGTATCCTGGTGTCGCATCGTTAGATATATTGGGAAACGTGATTCCGTATATCGACGGCGAAGAAGAGAAGATGGAAACAGAGACCAGAAAGATTCTGGGCACGTTTAGAGACGGACGTGTCGAGAATTGCCCAGTCGTGGTTAGTGCTCACACTACACGGGTTCCTGTGGTTAACGGACATACGGAGATGTTGTCCGTCGGGTTTAAGACCAACCCATCCGAGGGCGAAATAATTCAAGCTTTTCAAGAGTTCGCCGGTCGGCCGCAATATGAGCAGCTTCCGACAGCTCCGTTGCAACCGCTTGAATATTTGAGTGCCTTTGACCGACCTCAGCCCATTCTTGATGTGGATAGAGGGGCGGGGATGACCGTCACCGTCGGAAGATTGCGTCGATGTCGGCTACTTGATTATAAGTTAGTGGTGTTGGGTCACAACACAGTTCGTGGCGCGGCTGGTGCTGCCATCTTAAACGCCGAATTGATGCATAAGGACGGCTTGATTACTCGAAGCGGTTCTGTTTAGGGTGCGAGCTTATCTGTGCGCCTATCTGGAGTCTGTTACCTAATTTGCAGGCAACGAACCAGTCACGTAGTCGATCGCAAATCGAATCGGAGCGGTTCCGGCGCCAATCAGCGTGGGTTTAGACCTCCGCTCGGGGGCAGGTTCCAGCAATGCTGTCACTTCGATTCGACTACCGGCTGGGAGACTCACAGGAGCATCGAACCAGAAACGTGTCGTCCAGCCTTCATCGGGTTCTCGAAGCCATAACATCGGAATACGGTCACCGGTTGGCGTAATGGCCTCGACCTGTAGTTCAGATGACTCAATATCAACTTCTGGCAACAATGCTAAAGCGGTAATGTCATCGGCAATCTCGTGTGAAAAACTTGTCTCAAGTCCGCTGACAGAATCAGGTGAGGTTACAAGCAGTGATTCGATGGGTTGCGTAGCATTATCTGAAAGATAGAGACCAATCTGGCTCTGGTCCGAGAAGTCCATACCTTCCGTTATCCAGGTCTTCTTATAGTGAATTCGCACAACGATGTCTGCTCCATCTGGGAGGTGATAGCCAGCCGTTTCGTTGATAACCGAAGACTGTCCAGGTGTCCAGACGGCGACAGGGGGTGCAAGAGGAAAGTTGTGATCTGGCTCTTCTGAAAAACCAGGAGCTTCGTCTGCGTCAGCTAATGCCCGAGCGGCTCCTGTTGAGTCAATGAAGACCGCGGCTCCACGTACGATGGCGCGTGCCCCGGGTCTTATCTCGGCACCAAGAATTGATCTTGATTCGCCGATATCAGTTGAGAGCACAAAATATCGAACCAATTCGCTTGTCGCGGCATCGACGGAGAACGGTCGAGGTATTTGCAGCACAAGAGTTGGTTCGCCAAAGCTCCATTCTGGATCCTGAGCCGTCGCATCTGGCGTTTGGTCGCGAGGTCCTTCGGGATACCCTCCTGCCGACCATTCAAGAATCATGTTCATCTCAGTAGCAGTTAGAGCGTGACCATTACGAAAATCGCCGAAACCGTCTTCAGCCTGCCAGGGAGGCATGCGGAGTCCCAGGATTTCCTCTCGAATCGACTGAGTCCATGGGAAAGCTGACCGATAGTCGACGAGCGACATCGGCGCAACCCCTCCTTCTATATGACAACTGCCGCAGCGTTCTTTGAAAACCGGATACAGGTGTTGGTTGAAATTCCAGCGCGAGGCTATCGGCGTGTGGCCGCTGGGGATTGATGCCATGAAAAGCATAAACATCAACATCGCCATACTCGAGAGCCAGATTCGTTTTCGCATTCCGTTACCCCTAAGTGATCGTAACCCCTGAGTTAGTTCGTCAGCGTGCGGTTCACGGGCCAGAATTAAAAGCTTCCGTAATCTGATTCACTGCGTTCGCAAATACATCGTATGCACCGCTGACTTGCTGTTTGTTTCCGAGATCTCCGTACCAATCAAGCAAGTAGGCAGCGCGCACCAAATGTCGTACGCCAATCAGCAGACTATTGCGCTGTCGTATTGGTAGATTTTGAACTTCGGGACGAGTTTCCAAAATCAATGCAAGTTCTTTTCCTTGTAGGGCGGGTATGAACAATTCAGTAAATCTACCATTTGCGACAAGTTCTTGCAGTTGCTGCGATCGTAGTACCACCTGGTCGACTAACTCGCTAGTCATTTCTGGAATGTCCGGTTGGATTCTTGTTGCCATTGGAACCGAAGAATCAGGGGCATCGGCGAGCAGTACCATCGATGGAGCGTCCGCATCGGCTGAATAATCTGAGAAGATAAAATCAAAACGCTCCTCAGGAAATTCCTCACCGCCCACGCCAAAGGTAACCTTTGCGATAATTTCAGCAGGAATCGACATATTTTCAGAAACGGCTTCAAGAAATTGACCTCTGGGCTCTGGGATGAGCTCTACGGCGACAACTTCAATAAACTCGTCCGTCGCCGAGTCGTATTCCTCCTCGAGCACTATTCGTCCGCTCCAAGCGCTCACGTCGACCGCTTCACGATAGTTATCCGTAGCATAGAGTCGAAAAATTCCCTCTTCGGGGTATGCACCCTCGATATGGTGAAAGCTGTCTGGGGCCATAAAAACGGTTCCACCATGACGGGGAGTGTGGTCCATGTGTGCGCCAGGAGCAGCGTCCACCACACCACAAGTCAACATAAAAGCACCGTAGTAAGGATTTCTGACGGGACCATCCGCTTGAACCCAATTGGATCCACCGTCATACATCGGGCAATACGCGCGAGCGTAACCTAACGGCAAGTCCTGTTTCGCCAAATATTCAGACAACGGTTTGAAACGCGCCCGCATGGTTTCAATGTCCGTGGCGTTAGAAGCAGAACGTACGAGAGGGGCAGTGGTGGCGTCGGCAATATTCAATAAGGAGTCCAGAGCCGATTTGGCCTCAGGGAAATCGTCGCCGGCTAACGCTTCCTGAGCTTCGACGTATTGAGCTAATTGAGTTCCGAAGTCAGTCGGTGTCGAATTGCGATCAAAAGCACCAGGTGTCGTGTTTGGATTCTGCCTGGTCGAACAGGCAGAGAGACCAAGAAGGGAAACGGCGGTGAGCACCGTAACGAAGTGTCGAAGATGGAACATGGTCTTTCCGTCCTTGTGCGTCTGCAGTAAACCGTCCGAAACAACGCTAACTGTTAAAAAAATTATACAACTGCAAATTCCGCCGGTGCAATCAGTACTAGATGTTGGGGAGTGTGATATATCGTAGGAACGATGTGCTGTTCCAATATTGATTTAATAGAGCGGTATCTGGATGCGGAGAGATTGTCGTTGTCTCGGAATACCGTGGATAGTTACCATAGAGACCTAGTTTCACTGGTCAAGTTTGCCAAAAGTAGGCCGGTTGCTACGTTCACACGCTCTGAAATCAATGATTTTGTCGGCCATCTGTCCCAGAGAGGTCTGTCACCCCGGTCGATTGCTAGGACGTTATCCTGCCTGAGAGGATTCTTTGGCTTCTTGGTTGACGATCACTGTCCACGTTGTCAGCAATGTGCAGAACTGACCCAGAATCCGGCCGCGGCGGTTGCGGAGCCGCGGATCCGGAAACGATTGCCAAAGGATCTTTCTTTTGACGATGTCGAGAAACTTCTCAATCAACCGGATACGCGGTCTCCTTTTGGATTAAGAGACCGTGCATTAATTGAACTTCTCTACGCCACCGGCATGAGGGTGTCAGAGCTTGTAGCAGTCAAGTTAAGTGATTTTAATTTGAGAAAGGGACAGGTTACGTGCATCGGAAAAGGGAATAAGGAACGCCTAATTCCCGTTGGCCGAGAGGCGTGTAAATGGCTTACTCGGTATCAGAATGAAGCTCGTCCCAATCTTAAATCTTCTGGTTCTAATTGGCTATTTGTCAACGCTCGCGGCGGTAAACTTAGTCGCGTAGGTTTTTGGAAACTACTCAAGAAGTATGCGCGGTCGGCGGGATTGTCGCCGAATGTCAGTCCGCACGTCTTGCGCCATTCCTTTGCGACCCATCTACTAGAGAATGATGCGGATCTTCGTGTTATTCAGACGCTACTAGGCCATGAGAGTCTTTCGACGACCCAGATCTATACACATGTACACAACAGTCGACTTCAACAGGAGTACGAGAAGAGATTTCCGAGAGACTAGCAGGAGCTTCGCTGAAACGGCGTCGGATTGACCGCTTACTTGTCCCTCTGCTACCGTTAGCCGGTTCTGGTCATGAAATTATCGAAAAAATATTGTCGTAGTCTTAGATTGACGTGGTCACTTTAAGATTTGTTGTTTATCTAAAGGAGTTTGGTTGGTATGCGTCGCACAGGCCGTTATTTATTTACGTCTGAATCAGTCACTGAAGGCCACCCCGACAAGATAGCCGACCAAGTGTCGGATGCAGTTCTCGATGCCGTCCTGCGCGAGGATCCCATGGGAAGGGTGGCGTGTGAATCCCTTTTAACCACTGGACTGATCGTCCTAGCTGGTGAAATTACGTCAACGGGTGGACTGGAATTTTCAGAGGTGGCTCGGGAAGCGGTACGCGAGGTTGGTTACACTCGGGCCAAATATGGTTTTGATGCTGACACCTGTGCGGTTTTGTCGGCCTTACACGGACAGTCTCCAGATATTGCTATGGGTGTGGACCCGGGTGGAGCTGGCGACCAAGGGTTGATGTTTGGCTATGCCTGTTCCGAGACAGAGGAACTAATGCCGCTGCCGATTATGATGGCTCACCGGCTTGTAAGAGGTCTCTCTGATGCTCGGCGATCAGGAGACCTTGATTATCTTCGACCAGACGGCAAGTCACAGGTAACGGTCGAATACGATGGCAATAAGCCGATTCGCATAGATGCGGTGGTAGTTTCATCGCAACATAGCGAGAGCGTGTCTACCGAACAGATTCGAGAGGATATATCAAAGCAAATCATACGAACGATAGTTCCAGCTGAATTGATAGACGACAACACAAAGATTTTTGTGAATCCGACTGGTCGATTTGTTACGGGAGGCCCACACGGTGACGCCGGTGTGACAGGACGAAAGATTATCGTCGACACATATGGTGGAATGGCGCCTCACGGAGGAGGAGCTTTTTCTGGAAAAGATCCGACGAAAGTTGATCGTTCTGCCTCATACATGGCCCGGTATATCGCCAAGAATTGTGTGGCTGGCGACCTAGCCGAGCGTGTTCAGGTACAGTTGGCGTATGCCATTGGTGTGGCTGATCCGGTTTCAGTGTTGGTTGAAACATTTGGAACCGCAAGGATTGAAGAAAATCGTATTTCTGACTTAGTTCGGGAGCACTTCGACCTTACGCCAAAAGGAATTATCGATTCACTTGATCTTCGACGACCAATTTATCGGAGAACCGCCGCGTTTGGTCATTTCGGGAGAACAGAACCTGAGTTCTCTTGGGAGAATACCGACAAAGCCGATGGACTCCGGACCGCTGCTGGATTGTAGCAAGTTAGAATCGAGAGACAGCTAATGGGTGGTGCCCCGGCTAGGCGCAGGCGGGTCTTTACGGCCATCGTGACCGTACTGACGATACTGGGCGCGTGGCTGTGGCTGGTACTTCCTAACCCTTCCCGAGAGATTCAGATGTCGATGGGGGAGATGGCGCCGAACTTTCCTGTGACTGTTGCTGGTGCTTTTCACGTTCATACAAATAGATCAGACGGCGGTTCCTCTCCAAATGAAATCGCGCGGGCAGCAAACGAAGCAGGACTCCAGTTTGTTGTCTTTACCGACCACGGCAACGGAACGCGTGTTCCGGACCCTCCACAATATCGTTCGGGAGTGCTGACATTCGATGCTGTCGAAATTAGCACAAATGGCGGTCATTACATCGCTGTTGAGCTCCCCGCAACACCATATCCGTTAGGTGGAGAAGCGTATAGCGTCGTTGAAGATGTTCGCCGTTTCGGAGGGTTTGGTGTTATCGCTCACCCAGGTTCGCCAAGAGAAAGTCTGGCCTGGATTGACCCAAGTCTTCCAGTTGACGGCATGGAATGGCTTAATGCTGATAGTGAGTGGCGAGATGAGTCAACGTTTCGCCTGCTCGGAGCAGGTTTGAGTTATTTCTTTCGTCGAAGTGAAACTCTCGCAACTCTTTTGGACCGACCAACGCAGAGTCTTCAGATTTGGGACGAAGCCTCGCAGAAGCGTCAGATTGTGGGTTTGGCAGGGCACGATGCGCATGGTCCAGTAACAGTTGGAGTTGCCGAGGAGGGAAGTGTCTCCCTAGGGCTCGGTTTTCCTGGATACAAGGAATTATTCGAAACCTTCTCGCTAAATCTTCAACTCGCCGACGAACTGGTTGGTCAGGCTGATGTTGACGCACGGCTGGTTTTAAATGCACTCCGAGCTGGACGAGTATTTACGGTAGTCGATGCGGTTGCGTCTGGCGCGTCATTTGATTTCGTCGCTCTCGGAAAGAACCAGCGTTATTCTATGGGCGAAACTGTACCGCTGAATGATGTAGAGGAATTGCTGGTTTCGGTGAGTCCTACACCAGGAAGTGAGATTGTCCTTATACAGAATGGGAGAGCGATTCATAGAACAGAGGATTCCAGCCTCCGTTACCGGATCTCTGAACCAGCCGTGTATCGAGTAGAGGTCCTTGTTAAGGATTCGGGTGCTGACGGAGCAGTGCCATGGATTGTTGGGAACACTGTTCGGATTGGTTTCTCCGACAACTTCCTGAACAGCCAACCTCCCTTTCCGGCCGAAGTGATGGAATTAATGCCTGATTTCAGAGCAGAAGAAGAGATATGGACTGCGGAGGCAGACGAGGACAGTATCGCTGACGTTATTGCGGATTCCAACGAACTTGTATTTCGGTATCAACTGTCCGGATTGGAAGACGCTAATTCGTATGCTGCTGCGGTACGATCACTTGATGGAGTTGATCCCCAGGGATTAAACGCTGTGTCGTTGATTGCTAGTGCAGATCGACCAGTTCGTGTTTCTGTTCAGCTACGTGACGGAAGAGGCGCTGAAGATGTTAGGTGGAGGGCGTCATTCTATGCTGACCAGGAACCGCACAGTGTAACAATACCTTTTAGCCGCTTCACATCCACGATTCCGATGGAAACAGAAACTCTACGAATCGAAGAAATGGATACATTTCTCATTGTGGCCGACCTGGTTAATGCTTCGCCAGGAACGGACGGGGAATTAAGGCTTGAAGATGTTCAGCTCGAGAGGCGGTAAGCAATTTTGCTGACTAGGTTCTAACTGTAAGCAGTAGATAGGCTGCGGAGGCACCGAAGAGTAAGTTTGGCGCCCACGCTGACAAGACGGGGCCAAGCATGCCAGCGCTTCCGATTGCACCGAAAACGCTCATGACAACCCAGTAAGTACACGCCAGGGAAATTCCGACTCCGACGCCATACAACGCACCCCTCGGTCCCATGGTTACTGCGAACGGAATCGCAATCAAAGTTAACACTAAGGTCACAAAGGGAAACGAGATCTTACGGTGAAGTTCGACGACTAGCTGACGAACGTCAAATCCACCAGCACTCAATTCTTCTACATAGTTATCTAATTCTCGTACATTCATCAATTCTGCGTCCGGTGGTTCTGATTTGAAATAACTTGGAGGCTCAAGAAATGTAAGTTTCCGGACACTGTCTGAGGCAAGGGCACTGTCATTCGGGCTAGCCGATGTAAAGTCCCGCACCCAAATGTTTTCTCCTGTCCAGTTCGCTTCTTCTCTAGAAAAGTTTGCCCTTTCCACAAAGGTCCGTCGCGCAAGCTCCCAGGGCCGTCCGTCAAACTGGTAAACGGAAAGATTTTCAAACTCATCGCGGCTGGGTCGAAAGGAGACGTAGTTATAGATAGAGTTTTCGTTTCCGGCTATCCAGCGGTTATTAAAAACATCAGCTACGATGGATACGCCGTTTCGAATTTCGTCGTTAATCGTTTCCGCTCGACGATTTGATTCAGCCAAGATGCTTTCGCTCATTCCGAAGAGGACGCTGCTCCATAGTAAGCTAACAAGAAGAATAGGAAGTGCCGCCCTATATAGACTAATTCCACAAGCCTTCATGACAGTGAGCTCGCTATTCTTAGTTAGAAGTCCAATCGTTACGAGTGTGGCGACAAGTCCTGCAATAGGTAGTACGTAATAGGAAAATTGAGGAGTGGCGTACCAGAAGAACTCGGCCAGTCGTGAGGTCGTGGTCTCCCCCTTAAAGAGCTTGTCCGACAAATCTATAAAAGTAGAGATATAGAAGATTCCGAGCAGTCCCACAAAGGAGATTCCAGCTATGGAAAAATAGGTTCGTGTGACATACCAGTCGAGAATATTGAATCGAAGCGGTCCGAATTGAGGTGCAGCCGACGAAGAGATCGATGCCCAGGGAGTTAAAGGGCGTAGAACCGACCATGGCACAAGCAGGATTCCGCCGCTGAGTAACAGCAACCCCGCGGCCCACGGCAAATGCCGCTCGACGCCCCATTGCCAAGCCCAGCCGGTACGACTCTCCCCAAACTCCGCACTATCAGCCAAGGTAAATGTCTGACGGTCGATATGGTGGGTATCCTCAACCGCCGTATGTTCAACTAACGCCTGGATATTTGAGCGGGCGTCGTCCAGTAGGTCGTAACGGAACGTGCGGTCTTCTCGGCGTTCCCCGCGAAGGAACAATTGTGCCTCCAGCTGAAGCCGTTCGGCGTCAGTCACACTCGCGGCCCATCGCACGTTAATGCTTCTAGACTGGTCACCGTCGAGTGCGACACTGGCCACGCCTATGAGCGAACCTGTCACCAGCACACCCACGGCTGTGCCTAATCGCCAATTGAAGCGACCGGTTTTATTGACCGTCGCCGTGGTTCTTCTGGAAATTTGATGAATAGGAAATGTGAAACGACGTTCTACGGAGCGAGATCTCAAAACAACAAGGTTCAAACCGAACAAACCGAGAATTATATTTGGTAGCCACATAGCTAAGTGAGGTGAGACGATGCCCCCTTTAGCCATGGCTTCGGCGCCATACATAATTACGTAATATCCGAAGATAACGGCAGTGCCGAGCGAAAAGCTTGCAAGCTTTCCGTCCTTGCGACTTGTAACGCCCAAGCCGAGCGCTATTAAAGCGAAGACAAGGGAAGCTATAGGGATAGAGAACTTTCTATGAATCTCCATAACAGGACGATGTGGAGATAGGTTGGCGGCGGAGAGAGTGGCCGCTTCTGCTTGAAGCTCTCCGATCGACAGCTCGCGGTAACCACGCTGAGGACCGGTAGTGGGGAAGATAGTATCGGCGTTGATCGCGATTACGGCCTCGTCGAAATTGTGAACTTCGTAGGTCTCCGGTTCTAATGGATCCACCTGGTGACCAGAACCACCGGTGAGGATGATATCCACCTGACGAGCTTCCCGATTAAGAACCACCCGACCCTGTTCCGCAATATAGATGTCAGGTTGGTCGGAAGTCCTGCTGTCAGCTAAGAAGACATCTGACCAACCGCCACCATCTGGAGGAACCTCGCGAACGTAGAGCATAACGCCGGGAAAGTATTCATCGAAGACGCGCGCTTTAACCTCACCCTCTGCTCGGGTCGCTACTGCGCGGAAGGTGATTTCACGAAAGGCCTGATTGGCGTCGGGAAGTGCCACTATAAGAACGTAGGATGTGACTATGGCCGCGGCGCTGGCAGAGATAAACAGCGGTCGAAATATCCTAGCTAAGCTGACTCCACAGGCTTGAAGGGCTACGGTTTCTCGGTCAGTTGAGAGGCGGCCTAGTCCTATAAGTATGCCCATAAGAAGCGCCATGGGAATGGTGATTCCCAGGGACTGCGGAATCAGGGTTGCCATGAGTTTGAAGACAGTAACTGTGTCGACCCCCTTTACGATGAGTTCCTCCGCGACCTCCATGATTGGTGGAATCATAAGGAGGAAGGTGAAGAGTAAGAGCGCAATAATAAATGGGGGGATTATCTCGCGAAGAATGTGTCGGTCGATGGTGCGAAACATAGGCTCTGAGCGCTCCCGAACGATTTCAATCTAATTTTACCGCGAAGAACGGTCGATCTGGGGGCGGTGAGTAAGAAAAAGGACCGAAGGCGTTGAGTTGCCCTGGGCGCGTCTGCTTGAGCAGGTTTAACTGGAGTCTGATAACATATATTATGTTAACTAATCTTATTCTTGACCTCTGAGATTCGCTAATACTTCCTCAAGAGTGCGGATAATCTCACTCTTCTCTACGTTCGCCTTCCGGAAATTCAGTTGAAGCCGAAAGTTCTTCTCTGGGCCATGATATTTGTAGACATAGGGTCTCGCCTTCAATCCTTTCCGCTTGCTAGTCGACTGCCTCAATTCGGCCCTCGTCGTGCCGCCAGAACGCGCAATTCTTTCAACAAGTGCAACCATTGACTCATGGTTGGGTTGACGGGCAATGGAAATTAAAACGGATTTTGAAGAAATCTCCGCCAGTCGGCAGAGATTCTTGATCTCTTCCGGAAGAGAGTTCAAGGTTAGAGATTCGGTGATCGCTGTCCGGGACTTTCCAAGACGACGAGCCAGTTCCTCATGTGTGTAGCTATAAGAATCGGCTAGTGTCTGAATGGCCCGTCCTTCCTCGAATGGTGTGAGGTCCTTTCGTTGTATGTTTTCGATGAGTGCAAGTTCAACCAATTCGCCGTCGTCAACATCTCTAATAATTACTGGCAGTTCAGTAAGGCCGACCTGTACCGATGCTTGATATCGCCTCTCGCCAGCGATTATCTGGAATCGGTCGCCCTGCTGGCGGACTATTAGCGGTTCAATGACACCCTTTTCGGTTATCGAAGCCATAAGTTCTGACAAATCACCCATAACTTGCCTAGGTTGGTCTGGGTTCGGATCAAGATGTTCGATAGGAATTAGGCGTCCAACTGGAGCTCCTGAGGATGCTGCTAGAGCATCGACATAGTGAGCATCGTGCCTCATTTCCAGTGTTTGTGGAAGTCCTCGTCTAGGCACGGTCCATTACCTCCTCACAAAGTCTATAGTAGTCTGCCGCACCAGTAGAGTCAGGGGCAAAACTGAAAATAGACTCCCTATATGCTGGGCTTTCTTCAAGTCTGACGTTCTTAGAAATGACCGTATCAAAAACCTTTGCTCCAAAGACCTTCTGGATTTGTTGTTTTATGTCTCGAGCCAAGGAGGTTCTTCGATCGTGCATTGTTATAAGAACTCCAAGAATTTGTAGGTTTGTGTTCGCTCTCGACCTCACTTTCTCTATAGTTTCCAGTAGATCGTCTGTGCCCTCTAGGGCGAAATAAGAGCTCTGAATTGGAATAAGGAGGTGAGTAGCTGCGACGAGTGCGTTTACTGTTAGGAGCCCAAGGGTCGGTGGGCAATCAATGACAACGTGCGAAAATCTCTCGCCGAGTGAGGCAATGCGATCCTTTAATCTAAAGTGGGCATCGAGCTCGCCTATTAATCGAGCCTCAAGTTTTGCCAATGAAATTCGAGCTGGTGCTATCCAAAGATGCTCCTGGTTTAGTGCCGGCTTTACCACATCCGCAAGTTTGCAGGAGGGATCTTCAATGGCGTCGTAGATACTTCTGTCTAGTCCGTTACGCTCGATAAATGACAGTGTGCTGTTCGCCTGGGGATCGAGATCGATTAGAAGCGAGGAATTTCCTCGCATGGCGAGGGCTGAAGCTAGATTTATCGCCGTTGTAGTTTTTCCTACGCCGCCTTTTTGGTTCGCTATTGCTACGATCATTAAGATGATTAACCCAGACTAAAACTGCTCAAAATAAGATAGGCTGAAGCTGCTTCTTTAGGATGGCTTTTATTCTAGGAATGCGTGGATATTGTGTCAAGAACTAACGGTAGTCGCCATCGGTTGCTGACAACAGCGTTTATAGATAAGTCTATTTTATGCAGCTGTTTAAACGATTGTCGGCCGGCCGACAATCGTTACATCTTATATTTTCCGAGCTCTTCGGTCGGTAGGCCTTCAAGCCATTTCGAAAGTTGTTCAGAATTGGCTTTGTCGGGGTTAAACTCCAGAGTTTTGGCGTTGCCGATGACATCTTCGTCGACCAGAATAGGAGCGCGTGCGCGTAGAGCCAATGCGATGGCGTCGCTTGGACGTGAGTCAACGGCCACCTCTTCCCCACCGACCTGAAGGTGAATTGAGGCGTAAAAGGTATTTTCCTTCAAGTTTGAAATTACAATTTTTTGGACGTGGGCATCTAGGTCCGCCAACATGTTTCGTATCAAGTCGTGCGTCATTGGTCTGGGTGTTTCAACGTTTTCGATTTGAATTGCTATTGCATTTGCTTCAAAGACGCCAACCCAAATTGGAAGCACTCTGTCGCCTTCCTGTTCGCGTAAGATGACTATCGGCATATTGGTGATTGGGTCAACCATTAGGCTCTTGATTGTCATTTCAACCAGCATGACTGCGCCTCTCTTGTTCAAGTATGTTGCCGCCCGAGCTGTCGGCTGTGATCGGTTGAAGTGGGACGCCTGTGTTAGCGGAAACGACCTCGCCGGAGAGGCTGTTCGGCCCTGCTTCTTTTATCTCTATATTTAAAATCTCTCCAATTTTATGATTATTTGAGGAGAAATTAACAACAGTGTTCTGGCTGGTTCTGCCAGAGATTTCATTTTTTCTTCGTCGGCTTCTTGAATCGGCAAGAACTTCGACGATTTTTCCAATCTGTGCTTGATTGATAGAAACTTGGATCCGTTTTTGAGTTAGTTGAAGTTCTAGTAGCCTTTCCGATTTTACTGATTCTGGAATGATGTCCTGATACTTGCTTTTTGCCAGGGTATTCGGTCGTTCAGAGTACTTGAAGGAAAACATACTATGATACTGTGCAGTGGCTGTTAACTCGAGCGTCTTTTGAAAGTCAGCATCTGTTTCGGTTGGAAAGCCCACAATCATGTCGGTCGACAGGGCGATATTGGGAATCGTTTGTCGTATTTTATCAACAAGAGTTCTGTATTGTTCAGCGCTGTGTTTTCGATGCATTGCCTTTAAGACTGACGTTGACCCAGATTGGACTGGCAGGTGGAGATGTTTGCACACGGCGGGCAAGTCCCTAATTGCCGCAAGCATTCGGTCAGTGACATGGCGAGGATGTGGACTGGCAAATCGAATCCGTCTAATACCTTTGACTTCCTGGAGTAATTCAAGGAGACGTGCGAAGTCACAGTTCTTCATATCTGGCGCAGTGTAGTGATTAACGATTTGTCCCAGCAAGTGAATCTCCGAATGTCCAGTGCTCACTGCCTGCTGTGCCTCAGCTATGATTTCTAATGCTGGGCGCATCCGTTCGTGGCCTCTTGTAGTTGGAACAACGCAGAATGTGCAGTGATCGTTGCAGCCTTCTATTATGGTTATGTAAGCCTTTACTGGGTCGTTCCTAACCGCTAATCCTAAGGGGAATGACACGTCATCGCGAGGGTTGATGTCCACCTGTTTTGATCTTGAATTCTCTGCTTCTTGAATTAGAAGTGGTAGGCGTCGAATGGCCTGGGTGCCCGCTATTACGTCCACGTTGGTAGCCCGTTTGATTATCTTTTCGCCCTCTTGTTGGGCTAGGCAGCCAACTACGGCTATTGTGGCCGGCGGAGATTGCGTGTTCACTGCGAGAACACCTAGCCTTGAAAAGAGCTTATCTTCTGCCTTTTCTCGGACACTGCAGGTGTTCACGACGATTAGATCTGCGTCGCCAGGTAAATCTGTCAAGTCGTAACCTGACTGTTCTAATAGGCCGGCTATCCGCTCAGAATCATGTACGTTCATCTGGCAGCCAAATGTCTCTATGTAAGCTCTTCTACCCACTAATTTTCGCCTTTCGCTTTCGCCTTTCGTTTTTGTTTCGCCTTTAGCATCTCAATTGCTCCTCCTCGGGCGGAGTGAGACGTTTGTCCCGTCATTAGCTTAGCGAGCTCTTCCACTCTACCTTCATCGGACAATGATTCAATTCTGGTTACCGTCCGTCCCGCGTTTTCAATCTTTGTCACGATCAAGTGGGTATCACCGAATGCTGCAATCTGAGGAAGATGGGTTACGCAAATCACCTGAAAATCCCTACTGAGTCTTTCCATCAAGGCGCCGACCTTAGAGGCCACCCTGCCTCCAATTCCTGCGTCAACCTCATCAAATAGCAACGTCTTTCCCGGGTTGTCGACGGGAGATATTGTCTTAAGAGCAAGCATAACGCGTGACAGCTCCCCGCCTGACGCCACTCGTGCCAACGGGCGAATTGTCTCACCAGGATTCGCGGAGAAAAAGAACTCTCCTTCGTCGACTCCGTTCTGAGACCACTTCTCTTCCGGAAGCTCTTCGGACGTAAACTGCGTCGCAAATGTTGCGTCTGGAATACCCAACTCTACTAACAGATTTCGCAGCCGTCCCGCCAACTTCGTTGCGGATTCTCTCCTCAATAAGGAGAGCTCTTCGGCGGCCCGAATGAATTCCGCTCTGCTTTCTCTTTCCCGTGCCCCGACAATATCAAGTTCCTTGTCTGTTAACTCAAGCGTCGCCAACTCCTCTTGGATAGTTCCTTGATGGCGAATCACCTCACCGAGGCTTGGACCATATTTTCGTTTTAAGCTCTCTAGCTCTGCAAGTCGGGTCTCTACGACTTCGAGTCGCTCCGGTGAATCATCAATCTTTGTTTTATAGGAACGCAGAAAGAATGACAGTTCCTCCACCTGACTATCGACAACTCCGCGGGTTTCTACGAACTTCTTAAATTCAGGGTCTAAACCTTCAAGCTCTTCGAGATTTCGCCAAACCTTACCGAGTTGGGAAATAATGGAATTGTCCTGTTCATAAAGGTTGTCGTAACTCTCTTCGCATAGTTTCGACAAACGCTCTGCGTTCACTAGGGTTCTTCGCTGCGATTCAAGTTTCGAATCTTCGTTCAATATTGGTGCGACACCGTCGAGTTCATCTCTTTGAAATCTAAGTAAGTCGAGTCTTTGAGCTCTATCGGCCTGAGTCTGACGCGAATAATCCAATTGGTCTCGAATCGACCTCCAAGCGTGATAGACCTTGGCCACTGCGTTCCTTTTCGTCTCCAGTCCACCGTGGGCGTCAAGCAGATTCAGGTGAGTTGAACGATCAAGAAGGGCTTGGTGATCATGTTGGCCATGTAGGTCAAGCAATCCTTGGCCGATTTGATGAAGTTC
Organism: uncultured Vicinamibacteraceae bacterium; assembly: GCA_964342185.1. Classification (GTDB taxonomy): domain Bacteria; phylum Acidobacteriota; class Vicinamibacteria; order Vicinamibacterales; family UBA8438; genus CAUZIB01. The sequence goes on from CAYFER010000004.1 coordinate 75,805, forward strand.
TCCTGCGGGAACTAGCGTATCGTCAATGAATGACCGACTTCGCCCCTTCGAACTGACCTCTCTCCGTAGCTTTAGGGTCTGGCCTTCATTATTTTCCACGATAGCGTCAACGCGAGCTTTGTCTTCACCGGTACGGACCATCTCGTTAGTAGCTCTGCTCCCCACAAGAAGACCCAAGGCTCCTACGATTACCGACTTACCTGCCCCCGTTTCGCCGGTGAGAACGGTTAGACCTGATTCAAATTCCAGTTCCAACTCGTCTACGATGGCAAGGTTTTTGATACGCAGAAATCGAATCATAGAAAGGGTCCTTTAAGAGGTTCCCCAGCTGTTAGATTGTCACGCATCGCTACATGAGTCGCGGCGGTCAAGAAATGAAGGAACTTCCATCGTATCATACATTTGACACTATCGAAGCCTGCGTGTTATCTTCGAAAACCTGCGCTATCCCAGCGGCGCACCAGTGTCAATTTGGGGGATTGGTTGCGTATATTTTTTTTCTACGCCCATTCTCTTTTTCAGACGCAGGGTGTTGTCGACGCGTCAGAGGGAGAGTTTGGCATGGACGTGCTGGGATTGGTGGCTAGGTCTTCCCTGCCGTCTCTGGTTGTTCTGTTTATCCTTATTCTTTTTTCTGTGGTGTCGTGGGCTGTCATTGTTCTAAAGGTGCGACAGCTTCAAGTCGTTCAGCAGCAGACAGCCACGTTCATGGAGGTTTTTAGGCGTAGCAAGAAGTTTTCCGATGTTCAATCGGTTTGCAAGTCGCTTGCGGAAAGTCCGCTGGCTGGAGTTTTTCAGGCTGGATACATTGAGCTGAACGCCCAACTTAAAGAGGCCGAAGGTGCTACGGCAACCTCGGTCCATTCGGAGGAAACATCTCGACGGCCACCTCTTCGAAGTTTTGAGGCGCTCGACCGAGCGTTGCTTAGGGCAGCCTCAATGGAGATGGCCAAACTGGAAAAACGAGTAACCTTTTTGGCTACTACCGCAAGCGTTACACCATTTATAGGGTTGTTTGGTACTGTATGGGGGATCATTATCGCTTTTCAGGGTATAGGGGAAACTGGTTCTACCGACCTGGCGGTTGTTGCTCCTGGTATAGCAGAGGCACTGGTTGCGACTGCTGCCGGTCTCTTTGCGGCTATTCCGGCTGTCTACTTCTACAACTACCTAACGCAGAGAATCGGCTCAATGTCTTCGGCTCTTGACGATTTCTCGCTTGAGTTTTTGAATATAGCGGAAAAGAATTTCTCCTAAGATGCCGAATATTCAGCAGCAGGCAACTCAAAGCGGGACCCGTCGAGGTGGTCGCCAACGAAAGAGAGTGGGAACCGCTTTGTCTGAGATCAATGTAGTTCCTCTGGTGGATGTCATGCTTGTGCTTCTTATTATTTTTATGGTCGCAGCTCCAATGATGCAGAGGGGATTAGATGTAAACCTCCCCGAGTCGCGACGCTCTGACCAGATCAACTCTGAGCGTATTTTTGTGACTATTCCGGTGAGCTTTCGGACAGACCAACTTCTTCAAGTGGATGACGAATCCGTTAGATTTGAGGTTCTACAGGATCTCATGCGACAAACTCTCGAGACTCAGGCCGGTCGAGAAGTCTTCGTTCGAGGTGACGGTGGGATCACTTATCAGGAGTTAATTCAGGTAATGGATGAACTTAAGGCCGGCGGTGTGGAATCGGTTGGATTAATTACGGATCTTCCGACTACACCATAAGAAATGAGCAGAGATTGTGAAGGAAGCTGCATCACAGATCATTTCGGATCGAGCCCAAGATGGCGATGGGTTGCGTAAAACTCTTATCTTTTCGTTTATAGGACACGTAGTCTGTGTCGGTGCGATGTTCGCCGCGCCCGATAGTTGGGTTGGCTCGACCGCATATGAAACCGCTTCAATGACGATAAGGCTCGGCGGTGCTGACGCTCCTGGAGAAGGAGGTTTAACTTCTCTAGGTGCGCTGCCAATTCAACAGGTTATTCCACTGACGGAACTGCGGCGCCCCCAATGGATTCAGCCTCCAGCGGACATATTGCCCCAAAATGTAGTGCCGATACCAGAAGCTCCCCGTGCGGAACCGGAAAGCGAAGTAGTTAGTGCGCCGACAGAATCGCGAGGACGTCGATTGACGAGTGGTGCTCGGCTTCAAGATGGTAATGCTATGTCGGAAACCGGTGCCGAGGGGATAGGGGTTGGCCTGTCGGCGGGTGGTTTAGGAGGAGGTGGTTCTGAACTAAGCCTGAGTGATTTTTGTTGTCCGGAATATCTCTCCACCATGATTTCTCTTATCAGGCAACGTTGGAATTCGAATCAAGAGACCTCCGGAGCCGCTGTAGTAAGTTTTACGGTTCATCGGAATGGACGTATCGATACCGTGGACATAATTCGGTCAAGTGGGTTTATAGCGCTTGACCAGAGTGCGCGCCGGGCGATTCTTTTAACTCGTGAACTCCCTCCGCTTCCGAGATCATTTTTGGAGCACAGCCTAAATGTTCGATTGACGTTCGAGTATCGGCAATGATGTTACGGTTTCGCATTCTGTTGTCGTTGAGTGTTTTCACGAGTGCCGTTTTTTTGGCGGCTCAACAGCCAACTACCCCATCTAATTTGGAGCGTCAGCAGTCTGGCGTGGATTTAATAATAGGTGACCGTATCGGCGCCCAGCCAAGAATCGCGGTGCCAGATTGTCTGGCCTTGAGCCCCGAAACAGCAGTCGCTAGCGCCGCGAGTACCATCGCTGAAGTATTGTGGGATGACCTTAATTTCGAAAGAGAGTTTCGTATGGTTGCGCGGGACACTTATGACTCGATACCACCCGCTCGGTCATTAATTGACTTACCTCTTGATGATTGGCGTGAGCTAGGGGCTGATGGCGTCGTTAGCTGCTCGGTTGAGTCGCTTTCTGGTGACAGAATACGAGTTACGGCTCGCTTATTTAACGTTCAATCGTTGGCCTCTTCCTTCGGCGTTGAGTATTCAGGTGTGGCTAGTAATATAAGGACTTACGCGCATCAACTTTCAGACGAGATTCATCGACATCAACGTGGTCTTCGGGGTGTAGCTCGATCGAAGATTGCGTATATTTCGGACCGAGATAGTGAGTCCGTTTTGGGACTGGTTGAAGATCGGTCTACGAAAGAGGTGTATTTCGCCGATTACGACGGCGCGAACGTTAGGCGAGTCACGATAAGCCGCACGCTCAATAACAACCCTGCGTGGTCTCCAGATGGACGATCTATTGCCTATACGGCTTGGCGTCCTTTTATGGATATTCTCGTTTCTCATATATATCAGGGACGCTTAGAGTCTCCTGTTGAAGGGAATGCTGACACGCAAAATTGGCTTCCTGCATGGGCTCCCGATGGAAGTCAATTGGCTTTTACCTCGAATAGAGATGGCCAGCCTGAACTATATATCGCCAACGCCGATGGTAGTGGTCTGCGGCGATTGACGAACCACCCAGGCATCGACACTAGCCCGACGTGGTCACCGCAAGGCCATTTACTCGCATTTGTCTCTGATCGAACTGGAGCCCCCCAAGTCTATGTAATAGGATCAGATGGAACCGGTCTCCGTCGAATAACCTTTGAATCGCATTGTGATCGTCCGACTTGGTCTCCCGCACCCTATAACGAGATTGCGTATTCGTCTCAAACCGGTGCAGGCCATGACATAAAAGTTGTGGACCTGGCCACTAATGAAGTGCGCCAACTGACTTATGGACTCGGCACTAACGAGAGTCCGAGTTATTCACCGAACGGTCGTCATATCGCCTTCTCGTCGACTCGAGGAGTCGGAAATAAACAGATTTGGGTAATTGGCCGCGACGGAAGAGGCCTTAGACGAATTACCGGAGTTGGCAATAACGAAATGCCGAGCTGGTCCCCATAATGACTTGGTCGAATTAATGAGAATTTTCATTAGAACGTATTTGAGTCGCACTCGAAAGACGGGGGTGCGTATCGTAATGGGAGGTCGTTAGATGGGTCGTAGTGAGGTTAACCATTGGATAAGAATAGAGGTGATTTTGATCGCTTCTATGCTCGTGATGGCGTGTGCTGGCAACCCCGCACCAGTTGAACCTGACCTGCCTCAACCTCCACCGGAAGAGAGCCAGGCGTCAATCACGCCGGCGCCCTCCGCCCCGCCACGTCCTTCGACCCCTCCTCCGTTACCACCGATTATTGAAGAGGAAAGTGAAATCGCGACAAGGAGCCTAGAAGAACTAAACAGAGAGTCACCGTTACAGCCTGTATTTTTTGATTACGATAGTTCCGAATTGACTCCCCGAGGTCAAACTATTCTTCAAGCCAACGCTGAGCTTCTGTCAGAATATTCAACTTGGGCTATTACAATAGAGGGACACTGCGACCAGCGTGGTAGCCCAGAGTACAACCTCGGCCTCGGTGAACGACGAGCTCTCGTAGCGGAGGAGTACCTAATTGCCTTAGGAATTGATTCTGCTCGGGTCAATACTGTCAGTTATGGTAAAGAATTTCCCTTCGATCCTGATGACACCGACGAAGCGCACGCACGAAACCGGAGAGCACATTTTGTAATTACTGGTCGTTAGATAACTTTGCCCGGCCAGAAGATTACGTTAGCCTGAGTTGCGTAAAATGGAGAAATCTAGAGTAAAACGATTGATTGTAGTTTGTTGCCTCGGATTCTTCTGTTTAGTTTGTTTACCGTCCGACGGGTTTGGTCAAAATCGTGAGAGGCAACAGATAATGGCCGATGTTCGAATGCTTCACGAGCAAACTATGAGATTGCAACTTCACATCGCGACGCTCGATGAATCTCTGCGGGAATTAACGGAACAACTACAGAGCCAAGCAGAAGCGACCGTGCGAGCATTCGCGGATCATCGACTCCTCGTTGATGAAGTCGCCGGCGACGTTCGCATTCTCAGAGAGAAACTCGATGATACGAACGTACGTATCTCCTCAATGTCCCAGGAGGTAGAGGCGCTTCGGGTTGCGATACCGAGAATGGCTATGCCGACTGCGGTGCTTTTAACTGATCCTGAAACTGGTCTTCCGATAGAACAGCCGGTAGATTCAGCCATGCCGCCGCCGCCCGCTACGGCGGTTAGTCCAGCCGCTTCTCCAAGAAGGATGTACGATACGGCATGGGCAGATTATACAAATGCTCAATACTCATTGGCTCTCGAGGGTTTTGAGGCTTACCTCAAAACGTTTCCGAGATCAGAATTGGCCGATGATGCCCAGTTCTACATTGGTCAAACCTATTATGCCGATGGAAGATTTCAAGAAGCTATAGGTGCTTTCGAAGAGGTGCTCTTAATGTACCCTGATGGAGATGCCGTGCCCGAGGCTTCGTATAAACGAGGCTTGGCATTGGATCGTCTTGGTGAAGTCGACCGTGCCCGTCAGGCCTTCGAACTAGTCCTATCCAATTATCCTGACACCACAATGGCTACTCTTGCTCAACAGGCTTTGGACCGACTTGGGCAGCCATAGGGAAAGTAGAGTTATTTATGGGAAGTGTGAACAAAGTTATCCTCGTAGGCAATCTTGGTCGGGACGCTGAAGTTCGGTCAACGACTGGTGGAACATCTGTCGCGACAATAAGCATAGCGACTACAGATGTTTGGAACGACAAAGGTGGCCAACGACAGGAAAAAACGGAATGGCATCGTGTGGTGCTATGGGGAAAAACTGCCGAAACCCTGCAAGAGTATCTGCTCAAGGGACGTCAGATCTATGTCGAAGGTCGTCTGCAGACTCGAGAATGGCAAGACCGAGATGGGAACAAGCGTTACACTACTGAGACTAGAGCTGACCGCGTGGTTCTCCTTGGCGGGCGAGGTAATTCAGGAGGTGAAACCTCAGGAGTTTCACAGGGTCGCCAGTCTGATCCTCCATTAGGCCCTGGTGATTCGGGCGAACTCACTGAAGACGATATTCCGTTCTAGGAAATGGCTGAATGAGAACCACTGCACCGTTGCCACCCTCAGTCGGTTCTTCCATAACGGTCTTCTAGCCTAACAACGTCGTCAAGTTCTGGGGTCGATACCTCAATGATGTCAGAATCCTCAATCGCCGTCATTCGGTGAACCGTTTTAGGGCTTACGTGCACGGTATCGCCTGGTTCCATAATGAACTTCTCTGGCTTTTCCTTATGGGTGATCTCAAACTCCAGCCGTCCTTTCCACAGCATCACCGTTTCGTCCTTGACGTTGTGATATTGCAAGCTTAAGGCTTGTCCTGCGTCAACGTGGATGATCTTTCCTACGTATCGTTCAGTTCTCGCCCAATGGAGCTCATAACCCCACGGTTTCTCAACTCGTTTCACATTCGATTTTTTCACAATACCTCACGAACGAATCATTCAGAAAAAATATCTCTGTGTCGAATTCTAAGACGGACGCCTTCAATTTTCGGAAGGGCCAAGTTTAAATTCTCTGCCACCATAACCGACCGATGTCGGCCGCCCGTGCATCCGATTCCTATAGTCAGGTAGCTCTTGCCTTCACCAGCGTACTCTGGCAATAAAAATCGTAATAGACCCGTAATCTTCTCTAGAAATTTCTTTGTCGTAGAAGTCCTTCCAATGTAATCACGCACTAAGCCGTCACGGCCAGTTAAAGAGCGAAGTTCTGGAACAAAATAAGGATTTGGCAAAAAACGAACGTCAAACAGAAGGTCGGATTCAAGGGGTACGCCGTGTTTGTAGCCAAAACTTAACAGGGTCACGAGAAGCTGTTTGTCCGGTCCGCCGAGTGAAAGATCCATGAACAACCGACGCAATTCATGAACAGTTAACTCGGAGGTGTCGAACACCTTGTCCGCCAGCTTTTTAAGTTTTTTGAGACCTTCACGTTCCCTTAGTATTCCGTCAAGAACCTGGTCAGACCCGAATGGATGAGGCCGACGAGTCTCGGAAAAACGTCTTAGTAAAACAGCGTCGGTAGCTTCAAGGAAAAGCAACACCGGCGCCAGTGAGGCCAATTCTCGGACGCCTTCCAATGCCGACTCGAACCCTTCCAAAAAATTAGGGTCTCGCATGTCGACAACCGCTGCGGCTCTCTTTATTGACGACGGTGTCCTGTCGATCATGCTCGAGAGGGTCGATATCAGTGCGACGGGAAGATTGTCCACGCAAAAGTATCCTAAGTCCTCAAGAGCGCGAATGGCCTCTGACTTTCCGGCACCAGAAAGTCCGGTGACTAGGACAAATTTGACTTCTTTGCCGATCATTGCAGGTTCACTACTGATCTTGCTCATAAATCGTTGTGTTACTGGATTACTGTCAACTGTTCTGATGACGATCTTCGAAAGCTTAGCAGAGCGACTTTGTGAACAAGCTCTATGTTTAGTCGAGGATTCCTAACCGTATTTGAGCTAGGCTAGCCTGAGCGCCTCCTCTGAGTCGACGGAGGGATTTTTAACTCATCTCGATACTTTGCAATCGTTCGTCTGGCCAAGTTCCAGCCGTCGTTCTCGAGTAATTTGCCGATCCGAGAGTCGCTCAATGGCTTCGTCTGGTTCTCACTTTCTATAATCTTTCTAATACGCTCCTTGATGCGAATCGAGGAGATGCCTTCACCATTAGAACTATCAATAGCCTTATGGAAGAAGAATCTCATCTCAAAGACCCCTTGTGGCGTATGAATATATTTATCGTTGACGACTCTACTAACTGTCGACTCGTGCATCCCAATGTCATTCGCTACGTCTCTCAGGACTAACGGTTGAAGAAACTCCATGCCGTTATCAAGAAATTCAGTTTCAAATTTGATGATACTAGTGGCAACCTTGCGGACGGTCGTCTGCCGTTGGTCAATCGATCTGATTAACCACAACGCCGACCTGAGGTTGTCTCGTATAAATGACTTGTCTTGATCACTGATTCCACTCTTCTTTTGCAACATCCGACGATAGGAACGACTGATTCGGAGTTGTGGTAGACCGTCTTCGTTTAGCTGAGCGATATACTCTGTCCCTTCTTTTTCAATATAGACATCGGGTATCACATATTGGGACTGAGGCTGGTTGTGACGCAGCCCAGGCTCTCCGACGAGACGTTCAATAATTTCAACGTGTCGCCTTGTTTCGGTTTCTGAAATTCCCAAACAAGTTGCCAATTCTTGAAACCGATGGGTTTGGAGAAGTTCCAAGTGGTTACGCACTATTGAGGCACTGTGAGTCTCTTCGATTCCCAGATGTTCAAGCTGCAGAAGGAGGCATTCTTGGAGATTTCGTGCCGCCACGCCAATCGGATCGAATTGCTGAACCACTCGTAAAACCTTCTCCACCTTCGACGCGGACCAGCCTCCCATGGCACCAATTTCTTCAAGGGAGGCGACCAATCTACCCTCGTTATTAATGTTGCCGATTATGACTTCAGCGATTTGTTTTTCGTCCTCATCGATGTTCACACCCGAAAGCTGCCATGTAAGGTGGTCAAATAACGACTGAGTGTTTCGGGTCCTGCTTTCGACGGGAGTCAATTCTCTCACTTCGGTCGTTACACGAGGGCGGTAACCATCCTCTAAATATTCCCCGAAGAAGTCTTCGTAGTCAGAGTCATCCCAGGGATCGGGTTCTTCCGAGTGTTGCTCATCAGACGTCTCAGCTCTTTCGGTACGGTCAGTACTTTCGACCGATTGGGAATATTCCCCAATGGCCTCCTCGACATCCTCTAACATTGGATTCTCAACCACCTCCTGATTCACCATATCGACAAGTTCCAAGCGAGACATGGGGAGCAGTTTTATCGCAGCCTGAAGAGCTGGCGTCAAAACCAACCTTTGAGTTTGCTTTTGTAACAGGCTGTGCTTAATAGTCATCTGTCGTCACAGAAACTCTTTGTTCATCAAACGCTTAAACGTGTCATAAGTTACGGTTCGTTTGAACTGTTTCGATCCTAATCAAGTCGAAAGTCAGCACCTAAATAGATTCTTTTAACTTCCTCGTCACACGCTAATTCAGCCGGCGTGCCCTTCTTGAAAACAGAGCCATCATGAACGATATACGCCCGGTCAGTAATTTTCAGTGTCTCCCGAACGTTGTGGTCAGTAATAAGTACACCGATTCCACGCTCTTTCAGATGAAAAATAATGTTCTGAATATCTGTAACAGCGATGGGGTCAATACCTGCAAACGGTTCGTCCAGCAAGATAAAGGAGGGAGACACCACTAACGCGCGAGTGATCTCGACACGTCTTCGCTCTCCTCCCGACAAAGTGTGGGCTGGTGATTTTGCGAGTGGCGTTAATCGCAACTCGTCGAGAAGCGATTTCACTCGGCCTTGACGTTCTGCCTTGCCTATCTTGAGGGTCTCAAGAATGGCCAAGATGTTTTGTTCCACTGTCAGGCCGCGAAAAATCGAGGGTTCCTGCGGTAGGTAGCCGATTCCCTTTCGAGCCCGAACGTACATTGGATCTGTTGTAACGTCGATTCCATCCAGAATGACAGACCCTGAATCTGGAGCGGTTAAACCGACCGTCATGTAGAAGGTCGTGGTCTTTCCAGCTCCGTTTGGACCGAGTAGTCCTACAACCTCGCCAGATTTAAGATCGAGGCTCACGTCGCGAACAACCGTTCTCCCGCTGTAGGATTTCGTTAAGTTCTGGGTTCGAAGACTGTGCATTTACGGTGTCTGCTCCGAACAATTGCCGCGGAGAGTCTCTGTTCGAACTTGTGACTCTCCGTCGACTGACACAGCGTCACCGACCGATGAAAACGAAAGATTCCGCCCCGTTGTTTCACGACAGACTCCCGTTTGGCTTTCAGTCATATGAACCGGCGAGCCGGTCATGACGTATTGGCCCGTCGTGTCGTTATAAACAAGTGTCTCACCCGTGACGGTCCGCCCCGGCATTATGAGCTTGACCATTCCTTGTGCTTCAATACGACCGAGAGTCCGACTGTCGGAGTGTAGAAAAATGAGGATTTTATCGGCAACCAAATCGCTTTGAGGCGCTTGAAGTCGTGCCCCATTTTCGTAGGTTGCTATTCGTGATCGGTCGTCGAAACTAAAGAAGTTCGCCTGTCCCATGACCACGGCGTCGACGCGACGGCCGTTCTCGGTATTCCTCTGATTAACAATTGACCGTGTGTTGACGGCGCCGATAATCGAGATGCTTCCGTTGGTTTCGTCAAGAATAAGTTCATCGCCTGTGAATTCTGTTTCGCCCTGCCATAATCTGGCTTCCAACGAGTAAGTCACGACTTCGGTCTTTCCGTCGTATCTGAGTTGACCAGCGGTGGCATAGGCAGGTTCCTGTGTATCTAACAAACCTGGTCGCTGGGGAGCATCAACTGCCTCGTCGACAATCGCTCCTAATACACTCTTGACCTCTGATTCAGCTGTGATGCTTCCATCTGCCAGTTCGATATAAATCGAAGTAGCTTGAATCGACCCTCGCCGATCCTCAATCCGAGGCGATGTTGCCGAGTTTAAGCTCGTCAAAAGGCTGATTCGACTGCTTGCCGGCGAATATCTCGCCTCGTCGCCTACACCTCTAAGAGTTTTGTTTTCAAAGGACACGTTCCCTTGAAAATGGGCGCTGCCCAGTCGCGTCAAATTCTCCAAAAACACTGCAGTTAGGCGATCAGACGTAGTCGTCCTAAGGCTGATATTTTCTCCAGAGCCTAGAGACTGTTCTTGAAATCTCACGTTTCCGTCGAATTGTATTTGGCTGAGTTCTGTGTTGCCCTGACTGGAGGCTGTGAGCAGATCGGCACTTACCTCTTGATTTTGTATCTGTTGATTGACACCAAACCTAAGGCGCACGTCGTCTCTGGCCGTCACTTCCTCCAATTGAGAGCTGTTCTCATTTAGGTCAAGCACAATAGTTTGACCGTTTATCCGAGTTCCTGGCGAATTGTCTGGCCCGGCCGTCTCCAACTCGGCATAATCAGTCAAAGTAGTCGCATTAACGGTTTCTCCGTCGTCCAAGTAGTCAATTTCTATGTTGCGAGCCGACATCGTTCGTAGGCCGCCTGGTTCAGGATTTGACGCCTGAATTATGGCTGACTCCATCAGATTGACTCTTTGAAGCAAATTGCCCCGTCCTGTGGTTGTGATTCGAGCTCGCTCGGCCATCATCTCTTGATCGACGGTTTCGATCTTTACTCTGTCTTCGAATTCCATGTATTCGTCGGTCTGTGCCAACGTGGCCGACCCGGACGTTATTCGTGTATTTGTAGACGCATTAAGAAGGTCAACATGAGCCTGATCTAGCAGCCGTAGTACGTCGCGATTTCGATCGTATTCTGCACCCCGCCCGGCCGCATTCATATCGTCGCGCTCAAATTTCGCGGAGCCGGGCATATGAACAATGCCTCCGCTATCGAGATAAGACGCTACCCCAGTTTGAGCCGAGAGACCGTTTGACGACTCCATCTCGACATTGCCTTGCAATTCGACCTCTGATTTGCCAGCATCGACGATCGCGTTATCTCCGGTTAGAACAAACCCGTCGCGATCGTTCCGGTCAGCAATTGTAATCTGCACATTATCAGCGAGTCGCAATGAACCATCTCGATAGGTGTCTTGTCTATCAGCAACGACACGAAGGTTCTCCCCAAGAAGATCCGCCTGTAGAATCCGACTGCCACGAGTTTGAATCACAGCTTCCGGATCACTTCTTTCCACGCTGATCGTGTCGTTTTGGACTGGGCGTTCCCTCAAGCCTGACGTGATTGCCGCAGCCACCACTAACACCAAAAGGATCAATCCAGCCCGTAGTTTATTCCTCCACCGATTCATCTCATTCACTTTATATCAGCAATATCTAGTTGAATAAAAGTCTCCCCACCATAACTATTTCTGCTCAAGGAAACCAAGAGTTGGAGATCCGACCGCCGTCCACGAAACTCACTGATCCGACCAGCAGCTCGCCAAGCCATAGCTCGAAAATTGTAACCGTCCTGATTAACGGTCATTCGAAGATGTGTGTTCTTGATCACATGTGGTCCGTTAACGATTTCAACAGAATTCACCTGAAATATTGGTTTCGCGTTTTTACGTCCAAATGGTTCGAGTGTTTCCAATTCGTCCATTAGGGCAGGAGTAATGTCAGAGAGTCTTACTGTCGCATCAATTACAAAAGACCGTGACAATTGCTCTTGGTTTAGGTCTCTGTTCACGACGTTCGATAAACGTGTTCGTAGTTCCTCTAAATCCTTGGCTTGAATCACCATTCCGGCTGCCTGGCTGTGTCCTCCAAATTCCTCAAGTAGATCTGCGCACTCTTCTATTGCATTGAGGAAGTGAAAGCCCGGCACACTCCGAGCGGAACCATACGCTAGACCACCTTCGATTGAGAAGACTATGGCGGGGCAATTGAATCGCTCCTTCAACTTCGACGCCACTATCCCGATCACACCACGATGCCAGCCTCTACCCCAGGTGATCAGCAACTTGCTATCACGAACATCAGGATTGGACTCGATCAATCGGAGTGCCGCCTCAAACACTTGGCCCTCTTCGCTTCGACGACGAGAATTCTCGCGGGCGAGAGTTTCGGCCAGAAGTTTCGCGTCGTCCTGGTCTGTGTCTCCCATGGCAAGTAGTAGTCTCACGGCTATATCTGCACTTGCCATTCGCCCAGCGGCATTAATTCGTGGCGCTAAAAGGAATCCAATCTCGTAACTACTGATTCTCTTCTTGTTCAGTTGACAGGAATCTATCAGTGCCTGCAGACCTTTGGAGTTACGGTCCTTAGCGAATTCATTTAGACCCAGTCGAGCCATTACACGATTTTCGCCTTGTAAAGGGACCACATCAGCAATTGTTCCCAGTGCAACTAGCTTCAAGATAGGCGATAGCCAGTGGTTATGATTGGTGCGCTGGCAGAGTGCTTGAACCAATTTAAACGCCACACCAACGCCCGCAAGATTTTTGTCCGGATATCGACAATCTTGACGATGTGGATTGATCACGGCTAAGGCTGAAGGTAAAGCATGCCCTGGTTGGTGATGGTCAGTGATAATCAGGTCGACGCCTACAGCTCGTGCTCGCTCAGCCGCGACTGTGCTCTTAATACCGCAGTCGACGGTTACAATCAATGTAGTCCCGGTTTCTTTTAGATGATCAATACCTTTTGAACTAAGACCATATCCATCGGATAGTCGATTGGGTATGTGATGGACCACGTTTGCGCCAAGCAGCGAAAGAACTCGGCAGATAATGACGGTTGCTGTCACTCCATCCACGTCATAATCCCCGTGGACCGCTATCTGTTCATGCTGCTGGATCGCTACGAGAATTCGATCGACAGCAGCCTGTACATCCGTCATCCTAAACGGGTCGTGCAGTTGATCTATGGTGGGGCGCAAGAATAAAAGCGCCTCAGATTCACTGGTTATGCCACGGTTTACAAGAAGACGAGCCACCAGGGGATGTAGGCTGAGACTATTTGCAATCTTGTCGGCGATTGAAGTGTTCTCCGGTGAATGTTTCCAGATGGACGGCGCGGCCATCATCTGACTGATTCGTTTCCCTCTCTTCGGCCTGTGCCAGACTTCACTTTTTGATTTTCAGTTGTTTTCCGTGGGCCACCAGTTCTAGTCGTAAGCCCCACATCTCCCATGCGACGATATTTATCGTACCGTGAATTTAGAAGCTCGGCTATTCCTGTTTGACTAATCGCACTCAAATTCTCAACTATGGATTTCTTAACGATTTTTGCAGCCGCTTTACTATCCACATGTGCGCCACCAAGTGGCTCCGGAATTATCTCATCGACAACTTTTAGGTCCAGCAGGTCACTCGCTGTAATCTTCAACGCTTCCGCCGCCGAGACTTTCTCTTCTTGATCTCTCCAAAGGATAGCAGCGCATCCTTCCGGAGGAATCACGCTATAAATTGAATGCTCCTGAATTAACACACGGTCGCCGACTGCAAGCCCTAGGGCGCCGCCACTACCGCCTTCACCGCTGATTACGACCACGATGGGCACTTTAAGTATCGACATTTCACGAAGATTAGTCGCTATCGCTTCGGCGACACCTCGCTCCTCAGAGTCTAATCCGGGATAGGCAGCTGGAGTATCGACAAAAACAACCACCGGGCGTTGAAATTTTTCAGCCAAATGCATTGCTCTGAGAGCCTTTCGGTAGCCTTCAGGCCTAGCGTAACCAAAATTTCTGCGAATATTGTCTCGGGTTCCACGGCCCTTCTGATGTCCCACGATAACCACGGGATCCTTGTCAAGGTACGCTAAGCCGCACACAATCGCAGGGTCATCGCCGAATCGTCGATCGCCATGAAATTCGGTGAACTCTGAAAATATGTGGTTAACATAATCAAGTGTATGTGGGCGATCGGGATGCCTAGCCACCAACACCCGTTGCCAAGGACTCAGATTGGCGTAGATTTCCTTCCTGAGGGTATCCAGTTTTAACCGAAGTTGCTGCAATTCTTCATGGCTTTCAGATGTTCGCGGACGAAGCTTCAGCAATTCGATCCGTTCGACGATAATTTGAATCGGTTCTTCGAAGTCCAAACTATTTGTAGACATAGAGCGGTTTAAAAGTTTCAAAGCTCAACACTACACTCTTCGAGCTGTGCCCTCTCCACAAAGACTCTCAATTTCAGCTACCAGTAGGTCGGAGGCATCTACCTTTGTCTGCGCCAGGCTAGTCCTAACCCGAACAGCCAAATGGTCCTTTAGGTCGATTTTGATCGAAACCGGACTACTTCCAGGATACTTAGAGAAAAGTTGTGCCAATTCTTTCAATATCTCTTTTGTGTGAGACGGCGTCGCAAGGTAAATCTCAAGAGTGCGGTCAGGCACATCCGTTACGGTCTGTAAAGCTCTAATCTGACTCGCGGTAAGTTTAGAGCTCTCGTCGTCCTTTTCGAGTCTTCCATTAACCACAACAAGTTTGCCGACCTCGACCATTGTACGATACCTAGTGAACGCCTCTGGAAACACCACAGCGTCGACGGTTCCACCCCTGTCTTCAAGTGTAATCACCGCCATCGGACTCCCCTTTTTGGTCATTAACGGACGCACCTGACTGATGATGCCAGCAACGCCTACGGAGCGTTCACTTCTAAGCAATTCCTCAATCCGTTTTACTCCAGCCATTCGAAGAGCCTCTGCGTACCGATCGACCGGGTGTCCACTCAGGTAAAGTCCAAGAGCTTCCTTCTCGTAAGCTAGCCGTTCGCTCTCGGTTAACGAACCAACAGATGGAAGTCCAATATTGCCTGCCTCGTTCGCTGGGTCTGATTCCGCAAAGAGTTCGTTTTGACCGAGGTCTCGATTTTTCTGTCGACGGTGTCCATGTTCTATTGCTTGATCAAGTGTTGTTAGAAGCCATGCTCTTGCCAGCGGTGGGCTATTGATACCTGCTGTAGCCGCCAAAACATCGAACGCTCCAGACTTTGCCAAACTCTCCAATACTCGCTTATTGACCAGTCTCAGATCTACGTCCTCACAGAGTCGATTGAGAGACGTAAGGCCGGATTGTCTCTCTCGAGTCTCAAGGATTGATACGATGGCGGCCTCTCCCACATTTTTGATTGCTGCTAGCCCGAACCGGATACCCGAATCGGTTACCGTAAAGTTAACGTCACTATTGTTTATGTCAGGTGCCAATATGGGAACCTTCATGTCTCGGCACTCTCCGAGATAGATTGCAAGTTTATCCGTATTCTGGCGCTCTATTGTTAGTAACGCGGCCATGAAGTACCAAGGGTAATTCGCCTTTAAGAATGCTGTTTGATATGCCAGCAGAGCATAAGCAGTCGAGTGACTCTTGTTGAAACCATAGCCCGCAAAATACTCAATGAGGTCAAAGATCGTGTTCGCTTTCTTTTCTGAAATGTTCCGCTCGACCGCGCCACTTACGAAGCGCTCTCTCTGAGCTTCCATCACTTTCGCGTCTTTCTTACCCATGGCCTTCCGTAAGACATCAGCTTCGCCCATCGTGAAGCCGGCCAGATCGTTAGCAATGCGCATCACCTGCTCTTGATACGCGATCACGCCGTATGATTCCTCAAGAATTGGCTCTAGTTGCGGCACTTCATAGGTTATAGAAACCTTGCCATGCCTACGTTTAATAAAGTCGTCCACAACTCCACCGCCGAGTGGTCCAGGGCGGTAGAGGGCATTAAGAGCAATTAAATCATCGAAGCGTTGCGGCTTCGACTTTCTTAAGGTCTCTCGCATTCCAGAACTCTCAAACTGAAACACCCCTAGCGTCAGACCATCGCTAAATAATCGGTACGTCTTTGCATCATCCAGTGGAATATCTTCAAGTAAAAGTGTTTCGCCAGTGCCAGATTTAATTTGATCTACTGCATACCTCAACAAGGTGAGTGTGCTTAAGCCTAGGAAATCCATCTTCAACAAACCAACCCGCTCGATTTCCTTCATTGCCCACTGGGTAGTAATTTCATCCTTCTGTGTCTTATATAGCGGTGCAAATTCAGCAATTGGTTTTGGCGCAATGACCACACCGGCGGCATGGACAGAAGCATGCCGCGTTACACCTTCGAGTCTCTTGGCGACATTTATAAGTTCCCTTACGCGTCCGTCCTGTTGCCACAAAGTCTTGAGTGTGACGTTTTCGTCCAACGCTCTGTCCAGGGTAATGTCAAGAATGGGTGGAATCTGTTTGGCGACTTTGTCGACGTCGGCGTATGACATCCCCAATGTCCGCCCGACGTCTCTAACCACCGCACGTGCCTTCATCCGTCCAAAGGTGATTATCTGGGCTACGTTTTCACGACCGTATCTACGTGTCACATATTCAATAACTTCCCCTCGCCGTTGTTCGCAAAAGTCAATATCGATGTCTGGTAGAGTTACCCTTTCCGGATTAAGAAATCTTTCAAAAATCAGACCAAACTCGAGAGGATCGACATCCGTGATCTGCAGGCAATAAGCTACTAAACTTCCAGCGGCAGACCCGCGACCCGGACCAACTGGAATCTCATGATCCCTGGCATATCGAATAAAATCCCAGACAATCAAAAAATAACCCGCATATCTCATCCTCTTGATCACGTCGATCTCGTAGGCTAATCGGGCTCGGTACGCGTCTAATGGATGAGCCAGTACGCCTCGAGCAATCAGGTCTTCAATGCGTCTGAGCCGGTTGTGGAAACCGTCTTGGACAATCTTTTCAAAATAATCATCCAGGCTGTAGCCTTCCGGAACATCAAAATTGGGGAGATGATTCTCGCCTCGACTAAGATCCACGTCGCAGCGGTCGGCGATCAGCCTCGTATTCGCCAATGCCTCTGGAAAATCTCCAAAGACGGCGGCCATCTCTTCAGCCGATTTCAAATAAAACTGATCACCATGGTAGCGAAGCCGTTGACTGTCTTGAACGTTCTTCCCGGTGCCGATACACAACAAAACATCATGAGGATGCGAATCGGCCTGCCGCAGGTAATGGACATCGTTTGTGCAAACCAGCGGAAGGTCAAGGTCCTTTGAAATTGGAATTAATCCGTCATTAACAATCTTCTGTTCGGGAATGCCTTGATACTGCATCTCCAAAAAGAAGTTACCTTTCCCCAAGATGTCCCGAAACGATGCAGCCGCCGACAATGCTTTCTGTTCCTTTTGCCTGGTAATTTGAGTAGCAACTTCACCCTTCAGACAGCTGCTCAGTCCGATCAATCCCGCGTTGTGGGACGCAAGAATCTCCTTGTCGATTCTTGGTTTGTAGTAGAAACCTTCGGTGTACCCCGCAGAAACGAGCTTGATCAGGTTGTGATAGCCCTCGAGGTTAGATGCCAGCAAGACAAGATGATTTGCGGTGTCACCTGGGGTGCCTGTCCGACTTCGGCGGTCTCCATTAGCGACATACACCTCGCAGCCCAAAATGGGTTTTACCCCTCTTGCCCTGGCTTCATCATGAAATGTAATCGCCGAGAAGAGATTGCCATGCTCGGTAACGGCCGCCGCTGGCATCCTTCGCTTCTCAACCTCATCAAGAAGCTCACCAATGCGGCAGGCGCCATCCAGTAGCGAGAACTCTGTGTGAAGATGAAGGTGAACGAAGTCTTGCCCTATTCCCATTCGATCGTCGCCGGTGGTTTTGAGCTGATGTCGTATACAACTCGATTAATACCGTCTATTTCATTGATGATGCGAGAAGACATCTCTGCTAACACTTCGTGCGGCAAGCGAGCCCAATCCGCCGTCATTCCATCTCGACTCTCAACCGCCCGTATTGCAACAGTTGACTCGTACGTTCGCTCGTCTCCCATCACTCCGACTGATTGAACTGGCAAGAGCACGGCGAAAGACTGCCAGATACTTCTGTATAGCTTCGCGTTGCGAATCTCATCCGTGACGATGGCATCGACCTTTTGCAGAAGAGCTACCCTAGCTCGGGTCACCTCTCCAAGAATGCGCACCGCGAGTCCAGGCCCTGGAAACGGCTGCCGCCAGACTAACTCGTCATCCAATCCGAGTTCTGTGCCTAGTGCCCTGACCTCATCCTTAAACAGTTCTCGTAGAGGCTCTATCAGGCCGAATGGCAATGATTCCGGAAGGCCTCCGACGTTGTGATGACTTTTGATCGCAGCCGATGGTCCCACCACCGACGTGCTCTCGATGACATCAGGATATAGCGTGCCTTGAACCAGGTGGTCCACTTTGCCCAAGCCAGCAGCACAGCGTTCAAACACCTCAATAAATGTCGTGCCAATAATCTTTCGCTTATCTTCTGGATCCGTGACGCCGGCCAGACGGTCCAGAAACAATTCTCCAGCATTCTCACAAACAACTCGTAACTTGAGTTTGTCGACGTAACGCTGTTGAACCTGTTCGGCTTCGTTTAGTCGGAGTACTCCGTTATCTACGAAGATGCACGTCAGCCGGTCACCGACTGCGCGTTGGACCAAAACCGCCGCGACGGTAGAATCGACACCGCCACTTAATCCACAAATCACCTGCGAATCGTCGTCGACCGAATTTCGAATTCGGTCGGTAGCCTCCGAAATGAAGGAAGCCATCGTCCAGTCACCCTTACAGCCACAGATGTCCAAAGCGAAATTAGACAGAATTGTGGTTCCTTGTTCTGTGTGAACAACTTCTGGATGGAACAGTAGCCCATAAAGTCGCTTCGTCCGCTCCTCCATCGCGACGACTGGCGCATTGGCACTTTGCCCAGAAACACGAAAGCCGGTTGGAAGGTTTGCAATGAAATCGCCATGACTTGCCCACACATGAAGTCTCTGGGATACATCCTTAAAAAGGAGGCTATCAGCCGTCAAGTTGACCTCTGCGTGTCCGTACTCCCGTTCTGGCGCACGGGCCACGGTTCCACCTAGCGTGTCGGCCATGAGCTGCATCCCGTAACAAATACCAAGAATCGGAACGCCAAGATCAAACAGCCCGGGCTGGCATTTTGGAGCGTTTGGTGACGAAACACTCGACGGTCCACCAGACAGAATCAAACCCGATGGCTGCTGAGCCGAAAGACGGTCGGGCGAGATGTCAAAAGGGACGATTTCCGAATATACGGAAAGCTCACGAAGACGCCGCGCTATCAACTGGGTATACTGAGATCCGAAGTCGAGAACGATGATGCTTTGATGTTGGTACACGAGGAGCTATAACCTCACCCTACTGGAAGGACTTGCCTGCAGAACTCGCGCCAGTAAATGGAGCTATTATAAGACGTGAACGTTCGCGGCACCACAATATCTTGTCCGTATTTGGTGCGGTGTGCTACTACATTCCTGCTGTGGTGCGTTCTTTCGGCCCACCCTGTTAGCAATAGCGAAGACTTTCCTGACTCTTTGTTTCCGCTACAGCAGTATTGGTCTGTCGATTTGGGGTCTCCCCCTACGGCGGCGCCAGTTTTTGACGAAGAATCTGCTTACGTTCCGCTCGAAAACGACACGGTCGTCGCGATCACTCTTATAGATGGCACTATTCGCTGGAGTGTGACTGCGTCGACAAAGTTCAGTCCAGCCGTCGGCAATGGAATCATTGTTGTCGCTGATAAAACTCGGCTGCAGGGTCTTAACCCGATCGACGCCAGTCATCTCTGGACGCGTGAGATCAATTCTCCAATTTCAGGACCGCTCTTGATCACCGCTGGCTGGCTAATTGTTAGCTTGGAGAATGGTGAAGTGGTCACGTTTCGAGCCTCAGATGGCGTTCATTTGTGGCGACAAGAGCTAGGTGGAAAATTGATTGTTCGTCCCTCTATTGGAGGCGATGAGTTATATATTCCAGTCGACGACGGCCGCGTTGTCTCATTAGATCTTGCGTCGGGTCGAATCTTGTGGGAGCGAATGCTTGGTGGTCGCCCTGAAGAGGTCTTGGCTCTCGACGACCTTTTCGTAGGAACCACTGATAACTATTTCTATCGGTTGTCAACTGAAGACGGTCGAACGATCTGGCGGTGGCAAACGGGTGCCGATATTGTTGGTCTTGCTGCTGTGGACGAAGAACGCGTCTTCTTTGCGTCGCTTGACAACATTCTTCGGTCCCTCGATCGTGATTCGGGTGTTCAACAATGGCGTCAGCCACTTCTAGGGCGCCCCAGTTCTGGACCTCAGTTGATCGGTGACCTCGTCCTGGTTTCTGGTATCGCTCCAACGGTAACCGCGTTTAACACGGGTTTGGGTTTGCCAGCAGGCATTTTGACCAGCACGACCGAATTCGCAGCGCCGGTCCACATCTTAAGACGTCCTTCACCACTAGCTCCTGGCCTAGTATTAACCACGGGCGATGGTCATCTGGTAGGCTATTTTAAGGCGACTGGACCGCAGCAATTTTCACTGCAATCTCCACCGCCTCCACTTCTTCTTTTACCCAACCTCGTGACACTAGAAAATATACTGTCTTTGTCGCAGCCGCGACTGAAGAAATCAAGCCCTTTTTAAGTAATTAACTACGGGCGCGTCTTGTCAGGCCGAGCGTTGATTGCCATCTAGCTCATCATGTCGGTCGGCCATTCGTCTACTCAATCGCCACTGTTTTAGCTGATCAACTAAAAACCCAATCGGGCCTGAACCGAGGTAGGCATATGCCATTAAAAGTAAGACAACTTGCGGTTGTGCTGCAATTGCGGCAATCACTCCAGCTATCACGATGAGTGATAGAGAGGAGCGTCGTCCTTCAGGAATGATTGTTGTAATGCTCAGAAAACGAATGCGACTCACCATGAGAATCGCGGGTATCAAGACAAGCAAGAGAGCCAAGACGAACTCCGTCTCACTCGTCAAAGCCTCAGGATAGGCGAATACCGTAGCTGCAAGAACGCCAGCGGCCGGTGGGCTCGGCAGGCCTACGAAATGTCGTTTGTCGGTCGTTTTGCCTTGGATGTTAAAGCGTGCGAGTCGCATTGCCGTGGCGGTCATGTAGATAAAGCCAACCGCCCAACCAATTCTGCCAAACGGCTGTAGGCCCCATGCAAATACAAGAATCGCTGGCGCTAGTCCGAATGAGATCACATCCGCCAACGAATCAAATTCCTCTCCGAACTCACTCGTAGCGCCCGTCAGTCTCGCTATCCTGCCGTCCAGAGTATCGAGAACCATTGCAAAACCGATCAATGGAGCTGCCGTACCGTAGTCTCCGCGCATAGCCAAAAGTATGCTCGCCCAGCCGAGAAACATATTTGCTACGGTTAAGAGGCTCGGCAACAGGTACACGCCACGGCGAAACCGACGTTTGGGCGGCGGAGAACCAAATACAGAGAGAACCTTAGCCATGGCTCGCCTCATGAGATTCCGTGGAAATTGAGCCAGAATCCGAATTCAATCTTGCTATCACGCTTTCCCCGCCTCTGACATTCTGGCCAATGGCGACTTCGAGATGTGCATTCATCGGCACGAAAACATCCATCCTCGAACCGAACTTCATAACACCTAAACGTTCACCTGTAGTCACGTCCATCCCTTTAGATAATCGGCATACTACACGTCTCGCGAGTAAACCGACAACCTGGCGGCAGATCACGATCTGGCCATTATGATCGATTCGAATCTCGCTTCGCTCATTCTGGCTGGCCGCCTCCTGTCGATAAGCAGGAAGGAAACGCCCGGCGCGATAATTGACATCTAGTATCCGACCACCAATCGGGGTTCTGTTTACGTGAACATTTAATGGCGAAAGAAAGATGCTGACTTGTTTCCACTGACCAGGTAGACCGCTATTTTCCTCAGCAACTCCCGCGTGCATAATTCGACCGTCGGCAGGCGACACGAGAATATTGCCGTGCTCCGCCACGGTCGGAATCTGACGATCGGGATCTCGAAAAAAGAAGATAAAGAAGAGTGTCAATATTACCAGGGCTAACGCCCAGCTGGTCCGACCTAGTAACAACAGAAAGACTGCCGGTAAGAATGCACCTAGGATGAATGGTAGACCCGCTCGATCAATTCCCATCTACGATGTGGATTGGAACGATGACTGCATTCCGAAGCCTTCCGTTCAGCTGCGTACCGTCGGTTCCAAGTTTGCTTGGTCCTGCTCGCCAGCATGCGTGCGATAATGGCGCAGGATCACTTCCATTTGATCCTTTAGTTGCAGCTTCCGCTTTTTAAGAGTCGCTTCCTCCACTACGTCCCTGCCTGAGCGATAAAGTTGCGCTGATAACTCGTTTATTCGGTTGTCGAGTTCTTGATGCTGATCGGCTAACTGACGAAAATCTTGATTATTCTCCAAAAGGCTCTGACGCATCAGATCGGAACTGCTCATTCAACCTCCTTGAAGTCTTCGTTGCCCGTTACGACCGCAGTCAATTCTTAGTGCTCGGACAGTTGTCCAACTATTCGACCGGTGGCGGAATTTATCATACGGCGATGGACGTTTCAAGAGATTATGGTAGGTATACCGGCTCTATCTAAATATCTCTATAATCCGGCGTCCTACTCGGTTCGGCGTTGTTCACGGGCAAGCTCTGCATCCGGTCGTCTAACGTAAAGTGGTGTAACAGAATGGGCTGGCAAAGCCTTATCAAAACCGAAGGACTCCGCAAGAATTCCAATAATCGGCGCTAGAGGAGGGAGTTCTGGAATTAAAAGCACATTACCTTTTAGATAAGCAGTAATGATAGCGTCGTCCTCCACCAGTCCATCTCCCACAAACATAATCGGTGGCTGTCTTAATCGGTGAGACCATCCATTCAGAATGATTTCAGGCGTTCCCACACGTGCTTCCTCCAATTCAACTAAGGTTCCATCTTCAACAGCGTAAACAGATGCAAACACCTCCCCACGGTGACCATTCATCCACGGTACGATGACACTTGGCCTTGAGTGCGGTTCCGCTGAGTCAAAACCAGCATGTGCCACGGCTTTTAAGGTTGAGATAGGAACTATCCTTCTTCCGCTCACGAGTGCTAGTCCCTTTACGGTCGCTAGGCCAACCCGTAATCCTGTGAAAGAACCGGGTCCAACACAGACTGCAAATAGGTCGATCTCTGTCAACGCTGTACTGTGTTGGGCTAGTAACGTTAAAACGTCGCCCGGAAGACGTTCGCTATGAGCCTCTGTCGATTCTCCAGATAGGCACCCTATTACCCGTCCGCCGGATACTAGGGCCACGCTCCCTCCGCGCGTGGAGGTATCAAGTGCCAACGTGATCAAATTCGTTCTCCTTGTATAGTTTTGCTCAGCGACGCCCTGTCGCTGTCTCGATCTTCGAACACTAGTGTATCCTCCCGACTGATGCCACTCCGGCCGAAAAAGACGAAAGCTTCGACATCGGGTCCGACACCAGCAATGCGTCAATATCTCGATGCAAAACGAGAATATGCCGATGCTGTTGTGTTTTTCCGGATGGGTGATTTCTATGAAATGTTCTACGAGGACGCAGTTACCGTATCGCGGGTACTTGATCTGACACTCACCTCACGATCGAAGAGCCACGATGGCACTGAGATACCGATGTGTGGTGTTCCTGCCCATGCGGGTGAAGTTTATCTCGGAAGGCTTGTCAAGCAAGGTTTTCGTGTCGCGGTATGTGAGCAGGTTGAAGACGCCCGGCACACCAAAGGAACGAAACAACCCGTTCGCCGAGAAATCGTAAGAGTTGTCTCCCCAGGAACCTTAACGAATCCAAACGACCTTGAAACAACAGAACCGGTGTTCCTCATGGCTCTGTCGGCAGTTGGGTCGACGTTCGGCGCTGCCCTCATCGACCTATCCACAGGAGAGTTTACGGCTGCGGAATATTCCGGTAAACATGCTTCACAGTCAGTTATTGATGAAATGGCCATCATCGGTCCACGTGAGCTGTTGGTGTCTAGTGATCTTGACCTAGACGCATCGTTTTCAGAGCTATCTAAAACACCTGTCGTGATAACAAAATTAGACCCCTGGACGTTTAGCCATGATTCTGGCTCTGAATTGCTTCGAGAACAACTACAAGTTCTCTCCCTCGATGGATTTGGCCTGACAGATCGAGAAGCCGCAACCATGGCCGCTGGGGCGCTCATCCACTATCTTCGCGATACTCAAAAGGTCGAATTAGAACACGTTCGATCAATCGTCTTCCGTGCAGAAGCTGACCACATCTTAATTGACCCAACCACTTTTTCTCATCTTGAAATCATTGCCAATGAGACAGACAGGGCCGCTCCGTCAGTGTTGGGAGAGATCAATCAAACCGTAACCCCGATGGGTGGCCGTTTGATTCGGGCATGGTTGCAAAGGCCTTTAAATAATAGTGAACGGGTACGTGGACGACTGGACGCAGTCGAAGAGTTTTTTCGGGAAGCAACGAGTCGAACGAGATTTAGAGAGGTCCTAAAATCCATTCACGACCTTGAGCGCCTCGTGGCGCGCGTGGCCTTGGGGCGGGCGGGGCCTCGCGAACTCCTGGCACTAAAGGAATCGCTTCTCAAAGTTCCGGCCGGCAAAACTGCTGTGGGCAGTCTGCACTCACCTTTGATTCGCAGCCTTGTGAGTCAGTTGGATGAAGTAGTCGAGGTTCGACAAGCAATTGAATCTACGCTAACCGATGATCCTCCGAGCCTCGTTCGTGATGGTGGAATAATTCGGACAGGCGTTAACCAAGAATTGGACGATCTGCGAGGCATAAGTGGCAACGCTAAACAAAGTATTGCTGAAATGCAACAGGCCGAGCGCAAGAGAACCGGAATTGCTTCATTAAAGGTGGGTTATAACCGAGTCTTTGGCTACTACATTGAGGTCTCTAAATCCAACCTAGACGCCGTTCCTGACGAATATCATCGGAAACAAACTATTGCCAATGGCGAAAGATTTATCACGCCTGAATTGAAGGAGTTTGAAAAGCTGGCGCTCGGAGCAGATGACCGGATTCTAGAAATGGAACAAGTTCTGTTCGAAGAGCTACGCCGCAAGATTGCTGGAGAATGCACACGCCTACAAGCAACAGCGGGCGGCTTTGCCGCCCTCGATGTCTTGTCGAGCTTCGCCGAAGCCGCCGCCATCTTAGGTTATACAAAACCTAAAATACACGACGGGGACGAGCTGCGAATCATAGGGGGACGACATCCAGTAGTTGAACGGAGCCAACCCGATAAGTTCGTTCCTAACGATACCCTATTAAATACAGACGCAGACCAAATAGTCATCCTGACTGGTCCGAACATGGGGGGGAAATCAACCTATTTACGCCAAGTCGCCGTGATTAGCCTTCTGGCTCACGCGGGATGTTTTGTGCCTGCTAAGAAAGCAGAAATTCCTATCGTTGACCGAATATTCGCTCGCGTGGGAGCATCTGACAACATCGCAAGGGGAGAATCCACGTTCATGGTCGAGATGCAGGAGACAGCGAAGATTCTACATAGCGCCACAAACAGGAGCCTCGTCATCCTTGATGAGATCGGACGCGGCACAGCTACTTTCGATGGACTAAGTATCGCATGGGCGGTCGTCGAAACGCTGGCTAGAAATTCAGGCCGACGGCCGAAAACACTGTTTGCGACTCATTATCATGAACTCACCGACCTTGCTGATTCGATTCCGGGAGTAGTGAACTATCACGTCGTTGCCAAGGAGTGGAAAGAAGACATTTTGTTTCTCAGAAAAGTTGAACTCGGTCGTTCAGACCGAAGTTACGGTATTCAGGTTGCCCGTCTGGCTGGTCTACCACAAGAAACGGTGTCTCGCGCGAAAACGATTCTGGAGGCACTTGAACACGACGAGCTATCTCGCGATGGACGACCAGCCTTCAGCGTCTCGACAGAAAAGACTGCGAACAGCACCGATCAAATGGGTCTGTTTCGTTCGTCGCTGCCGAGTGAATTCGAAGTCAACGAAGAGCTTCGAGCGATTGATGTGGAGTCAATAACACCACTAGAGGCCATCGCACTTCTTGCCAAATTGAAGAAACGTCTCGAAAACTCTTAGCCGCAACGATAACTATGACAAAGAAATCAACATTTCTGAAGAATCCGGTCAAGCCATTCATCATGCAACCTAGTCAGAGCGCGACCGAAATCCTTGAGCAAATGGAGCAGATCTCGTTTCAAGGGAGGAATCTTGGTATCGCTCATCGTGTGTGGCAACGAATGGTCGCCGATGACGTTCTCATCTTTCTTGGTGTCGCTGGCGCACTAAGCGCCGGTGGGCTACGCATGATCATTGCTAATTTGATAGCTCATCGCGCGGTAGATTGTATCGTTTCGACTGGTGCGAATCTCTATCATGACCTTCATGAAACTCTTGGCCACCATCACTTTATTGGATCTCATAAAACTGATGATGGCGCACTGCAAGAACATCATATCGACCGGGTGTACGACACCTATATGGATGAGGATGAGTTCATCGAAAACGACAACTGGATCGCTCGGTTTACGACAACGCTCGAATCAAGACCCTATTCGACTCGAGAATTCTTACATAAGTTGGGTGGTCATCTGTGGGAAGAGACCCATGCTGAAGGTATTCTTACGGCCGCATTTCGATCCTGCGTCCCCATTTTCTGTCCAGGTATTGCCGATTCGTCATTGGGCATGGGATTGTCTCAAGCTCGAATGATCGACAAGAGTAAGGGCCAGATTGACGTAATTGAAGATGTCTCAGAATCGGCAAATATGGTGATCCAAAAGCCGCGGACAGCTTCAATTGTGCTCGGCGGAGGAACTCCGAAGAACTTTATTAATCAGGCGAGCGTCCAGGCCGCTTTCTACTGCCCTGGTATCCCTGGACACCAGTATGCGTTACAGATCATTACTGACTTTCCCCACTTTGGCGGGGCTTCGGGCTCCTCACTCGACGAGGCTCAAAGTTGGGGAAAGCTGGCTGCCGATGCTGATCACGTTTCTGTGCAGGCGGACGCAACCCTAGCGCTTCCTCTTTTAGCTAGTGGAATGCTCACTAGCGCGAAGGAGGAGTTGGTTGCTCGCCGGCCGCCGTCATTTGGCCTGTCCAGCCGCGCTCTCGTCGTTGATGGCATCACGCTCCCAGTCTCTCAGTACGACACATCAACCACAGAATAGTTGGGCAGGCGACTGGCACTCTATTCATTTCGACTCGCACAGTCACGCTGGTTCCTGTTGAGTGAGACAATGTAGGGTGCCAAGGCCCAGTACCAGGTCTCCTGCGTGTATGCCAATTACTTCACGAGACGGGAACAATCTTTCTAGCTGGGTAAGAGCAACTCTATCGTTAGGATCATTAAACGTCGGTACAAGAACCGATCTATTGGTAATGTAGAAGTTCAAATAACTCGCCGGTAGACGCTGGTCGTCAAATCTAACTGGTCGAGGCATGGGAATTGGCACGATCCGCAACGGTTTTCCATTTGTATCCCTCATGCTCTTGAGTAGCTTGTAGTTGCGATCGAGTGGCTGGTAGTTAGTATCGTTAGGGTCATGTTCAACTGCCGCAACAACGACGTTTGCAGCCACAAAACGGGCCACTCCATCGATATGACCATTGGTATCGTCGCCAGCAATACCACCGCTAAGCCACAATACCTTTTTTACTCCAAGACTAACTTTGAGTGAATGCTCAATCAATTTCCGTGGAATTCCAGGATTGCGAACTTGCACTCTGCCGAGCAAACATTGCTCAGTAGTCAAGAGTAGCCCTTGGCCGTTTACATCAATACTTCCTCCCTCCAACACCACATCTCGAAACTGACCCGAATCTCGAATACGTATAGGAAAACGAGTTATCCTGCGAATCTTAGCTATACGAGCGGGCACTGCATTGTCTTGCGTCCACGCTCGATAACGAGCCCACCCATTAAACCCCCAATCTGTCAGAGCGATCGAAGCACGCCCCTTCGAAGCCCTTCGGGTTACAAAGATTGGACCGGAATCTCGAATCCATGACCTGTTGGTCTGGATCACATAGAACTCCACCCGCGAGAGATCCGTACCAAGTTGAGTAAGCGCTCTCTCTGCATGCCGTCTAGTCTTCTGGTCTTGGACTATCAACGCTACCCGCTCACTATTCGTTATTCGCTTAATCACTTCGGCAAAACACCACCGAACGGCGGTCGTCTTGATCTCCCAATCCGCGCGATTGTGGGGCCAAACCATCCATGTCGCTCGATGTGGCTCCCATTCAGCCGGCATCCGAAAGCCACGTCTCGTCGGAGAAACAACGGTTTTCCCAAAGTCCATTACCGTAGTTATCATGCGTGCTATTTCGCTGATTTCGAGGGTTCCAGCTCTGAATTCTCAAGAAAGCGTTTACTCAGTCCTGCGTAGCTATCTATACGTCGGTCACGAAGAAATGGCCAAGCGCGACGTTGTTCTTCCAAGACCTCTCGACTGCAGTTCGTAACAACCACATCGCCATGGGTATCCGAAGCTGACGCCAGTAAATGCCCCGTCGGGTCGCAAATGAACGATCGTCCCCAGAAGTCTAGGCCGCCGCTCTCAGAGTCCTCATGGCCGACGCGATTAACAGTGGCGACATAAACGCCATTCGTGATGGCATGGCCTTGTTGCACCGTAGACCACGCATTCTGCTGGCCCTCCCTGACATTCGGCGAATCGCCGGGAACCCATCCAATCGCCGTGGGGTACAAGAGGAGTTCGGCACCACCAAGCGTCGACAATCTCGCGGCCTCCGGGTACCACTGGTCCCAGCAAATCAATACACCAAGTTTCGCAAATTGCGTATTGAAGACTCTATAGCCCAAGTCTCCCGGCGCGAAATAGTACTTCTCGAAGTACTGCGGGTCATCCGGGATGTGCATCTTTCTATACACACCCACAATTTCTCCAGTTGCATCGATAACAGCAGCCGAATTGTGATAAACACCAGCAGCACGTTTTTCGAATATTGGCACGACTAGAACAATTCCGAATTGTTTCGCCAGCCCAGAAGCTTCCTCCGTCAGAGGTCCTGGAATCGGTTCAGCGAGATCAAAATAGTGGCTGTCTTCTACTTGACAGAAATATTCATGGGCGAAAAGCTCCTGCAGGCAAATAACCTGCGCGCCAAGTTCGACCGCCTTTCTTGCTCCCGCGAATGCGCGTGTTACGTTATCTTTCCGCACGCTCCCGCAGGCCATCTGAACGAGACCAACGGAGAATGTCGGTGAGTCCATCGCTCGCCCTATGAGGCGCCGACAGGAAACTGCCTAAGGGTTTCGACTTTTTGCAGTGCGTCGGTGTAATAAATAGAAACGGGGAATTCTTCGACGACTCGATTAAATGCCGCGAGAGCATCGTCCGATTGCCCCACAAGTTGATGGGCGTGGCCCAGCCTCATTAAGACCGCGTCAACCGGGACTAACGACACCAACGAACCAATCTGACGCTCAAATAACAGAATTGCTTCGCTCGCCTGACCAGTCAACAATAACGCCTCCGCCAGACCCATTAGGCTCATTTGTCCGTAAAGCTCATCCCCAGCGGCCGTCATAACCTCTCTATAGTGTGGAACCGCATCATCCGCTCGGTCGAGAGCGACCAACACTGCAGCCGCCTGATATCTGGCCGTTAAACCCTGCGGAGTACTGGGATATTCGTCGGCTGCCAAAAGTAGCTGACCCAGTGCATCTTCTAACTTGGCCTCAAGCGAGGAATAACTTCCTGGAGGTTGGACAAATTCATTCGCAGCGGCGGCTGCCTCTTCCGCCACCGGAGTTTCTTCGCCCTCTGCTTCAACGGTCGACGTGTCATCATCAGGGTTCACGACAGGCGCGACAAGCGTTTCCATTGCTTCGGCTAGGAGTTGGCCCGCCCTCTGTTCATTCATCTCGGTTACGGTGTAAAAGCCGGCAACGCCGATCAAGACGGTCAGAACGCCTCCTATAAACAGCACTAGCAGTCGTCCACTATTAGCTAATCGATGCCGTACACGACCGACGATGGTCGCGAGCGGGTTCTCTTTCAGATGTTGTCGCTCTTCTCTACGCATAGCTAATCAAAAAGTGTATCAAACCATTTAATCTAGCCAAAACTGGACTGCCGGTCGGTGGCTTCTTCGTCCTATCCCTCTACCGCGCTCACAAAACGTCGGGCCAGGCTCTCTGCGTCTGTCCGATTCCAAGTTTCGTTCACACTCAAAAGAAATTCGTTAGCTGCGCCGAAACGACGTACATCAGTGATTCCGTGGACCTCCAGATTCTGTAAGAATTGTCCTGGCTCTCGCCCCAATAGCCGTAACGTGAACAGATTGGTCCCGGAGGAGCGACGTTGAATCTGGAACGAGTCGTGCTCCTGCAACACCTTAATCACAGACTCGGACGTACTGATCGCGTCCCTAAATCTTTCCGTAAATCCGATGAGATACCGTGTTGCGATGGAAGCAAAAGGCCACGCGGCGGGAAGTCCTGCGCCGAACATTCGCCGTGTGTGGAACATGTCATCTAAAAGATTTCGAGGACCTGCCAAAATCGCGCCAGATGGTGCATTGAAGTATTTGTAAAGCGAGACATATACCGTATCAAAGAGAGCGGCGTATTCCTCGACGGATCGGCCTGTATAGGCACTCTGAAGAAACAGTCTTGCGCCATCTAAGTGAAGACCAATCTTCCGTCTTTTGGCGAATTCGACAATACCGGAGAGCTCCCTCTCGTCAAAGCATTCACCGTAACGCCGACGCACTGGTGATTCAATTGAAATGACTGTTACGGGAGTGGGCACCCTCCCGCTCTCGGACCGCGTCACAGCCTCTTGAAGTTCATCAAGCGTAAACGTGGACCGGTCGCGTCCAAGAGGAATTAGATTGAGTCCACTTAGCGTTTGAACGCAATCCCCGGAATCATTGTACAAATGACTCTCTTGCTGTACGACAACCCGCCCTACGCCACCCGACAGCGCGCGCACAGCGAGTTGATTAGCAAGAGTTCCCGTTGGCATGAAGACTGCTCGTTCCTTACCTAGAATACGAGCACATTCGTCCTCCAGAATCTCGACGCTCCCCCCGTTCGAGTACGAATCAGGCTGTATCCGTCCATCCTCAGCCAATTCCGTCCAGAGACGCGCCAGCTCCACCGGGGCCAGCCCCAAGCCGTCACCACTCATCCGAACTTGATGTTCATTAATCTGTTGAGTCGAAGTAATGATTTGAGCCTGGTTTACGGATGGAGAAACAAAGGCGCCTGGCATAAGCATCGCCGCGGACCCCTTTCGAAGAAACTGTCGTCGTTCTATTCCACTCATGCTTCACTCCAAACTACCGACCTGAATCTGGTTGACTCCAAATATTTGCCTGCTCGATAGGTCCTGTAACACGGCTACAACTCTAAGGTTTGACCGAAGCCAATTTGGCTCCAAGTCAACAGCAGCATCGAAGAGTCTTGTTTCTACTTCAGTCCATCTGAATGTTTCGACTACCTTCATGCTTCGAACAACCGCAGGATGACGAAGTACGCGAAACGCGTTCTCACCCCTCTCAACACGACTCTCCAACCCTCGTTCCGTGACTGCGAGCCAGAGTTCCAGCTGTTTACCAATCAAGAATTCGTCGACAGCATCAAGGCTAAGTTGAATCGAAACGGAATCTTTAAGTCGCGAGTGTTTCCCTCGGAGCCGAATCTTTGCCTTGTGGGCCTTTGCGGCGGTTGCAATCACGTCTTCAACGAGTCTGCCACGACTGCCAACGAGTTCAAAGCGTCCGTCGACAATCAGTTGTGGCGTATAGGCTGCATTGGTTCCCAAGGCACGGTTATAGGCCAACTGTCGGTCAGTGAACACCGATGATGAGAATCGATCGGTCCATGCGGCGTTCCAATAATCCACATGCTGGCTCAATGGAATAATCAGGGCACCGCGGACGGGTTGTTCCGCCGCAAGTTTCATCAAGAGCTCGTCAGCCGGAGGACAGCTTAAACACCCTTCAGACGTAAATAGTTCGACTAGTACGGGGCGTAGCTCGGACGATTCAGGCTCAACTAATTGTTGAACCATACCCGCTACGGATCCAATCGTAACCAGAGCTGCAAGCGCGAAGACGAGTCGAAGACTACGAGGTCCCAGCGATCATTCTCCAGAAGGTACTGTCACCTTATTTTCCTATACGAGACGCCTCAAAACTTTAGTTTTTAGCCTTTTTCGTTCTTCCAATCTTGTCGCCGAAATCATTGAAGTGGCTCTATGAGCCCATCAGCGTTAAGATGGGACCACAAAATGACGCCCGCTAACGACGGCGTCTCGATTTCCAGAGGTGACATATGCGCCCTAGTTTTTGTCGTTCAGTGTTGATTTTTATTCTCTTTATCCTTACATCGGTTCCGAGTTCGGGACAGACCCTCTCGACCGCCGAACCCGAGTCCGTGGGGATGTCCTCCGAACGGCTTGAGCGTCTGACAAGCACACTTGAAGGCTACGTGTCGGATGAGCGCATCGCCGGAGCAGTGGCTATTGTCACTAGAAAGGGAAAGATCGCATATCTAGAAGCCGTGGGCATGCGGGACCGAGAATCGAACTCCCCGATGGAACTTGATTCGATTTTTCGCATCGCCTCCCAGACGAAGGCACTAACTAGCACATGCATCATGATCTTGCAGGAGCGAGGACAGCTATTGATCTCAGATCCCCTCGCGAAATATATGCCTGAGTTTGCAAACGGCACCGTGGCTATTGATAACGGTCGTGGCGGTTATGATGTGGTCGCCGCCCGCCGCGCCATTACAATCCGTGACCTTCTGACGCACACCTCTGGCATTAGCTACGGTAATGGCCTCGCTGTTGACGAATGGCGAGAAGCCGATGTCGTTGGATGGTATTTCGCAAAACGCGACGAACCAATTCGGGAAACGATTCGCCGCATGGGTGCATTACCGGCCAATGCCCAGCCCGGAGAGAGCTGGGTGTACGGCTATAACACGGACATCCTGGGCGCTCTCGTTGAAGTAGTCAGCGGACAGCCATTCGACGTCTTTCTTCAAAATGAGATTCTCGACCCACTTGGCATGAATGACACGCATTTCTACCTGCCAGAAGAAAAGACTGACCGTTTAGTCACGGTCTACTCGTCGACCGTAGATGGAGGCATTGAACTCGCGCCAACACCCGGATATATGCAGGACCGTGGCATCTTTGGAACGGTCGGCCAGGGACAGTATATTGACGGTCCCCGAACAAGCTTTTCCGGTGGCGCCGGACTCCTGTCAACGGCGCGTGATTACGCCACATTTTTGCAAATGATGCTAAACGGTGGCGAGTTTAACGGGGCACGCATTCTCAGTCCCAATACGGTAAAACTCATGACCGTTAACCATCTCGGAGAAGTATCGTTTCGTCCTGGCCAGGGATTTGGCCTCGGCTTCTCTGTTGTCACAGATCTGGGCGCGCGCGGTGCACCAGGGTCAGTGGGTGAATTCGGCTGGGCCGGAGCCTATCATTCGACCTACTGGGCTGATCCCGAAGAGGAATTAGCGGCGGTTTATCTGACCCAGTTAATTCCAGCTATTAACGTTGACGATAATGTCAAATTCAGAGCACTGCTGTATCAAGCAATTATCGACTGAGCAATATCAGTACTCGTGACAGCCGGCTGTACGAACCGCACCCGCGTGCCGATCTATTCGGGCTGTGTATCTTCCTAATCACTTTGTCGGAGGAACGCATTCGCGCGCCTTTCAACATTCTCGCGAAGATTCAGATAGAACAGCGCGTAATCGTAAATGTGGTAATTGTCACGCCCGAGCGGTCTCCATACGTACTGACTGGAGCGAATCTCAGACACCCAGAGCCGGCCCTCTCGACACACCCCATCGGCGACCGCGGTCTCCGGCACGTCGCTCTCTCCAAAATTCACGGCACCGAGATTTAACTCGTGCGACGCGGCCAATCGGTCCGCTCGCCATGTTAGGGGATTGACGCAGATACTTTCAGATAAGGCCAAAAAGGACCCAACGTGGGGACCAACAGCGTTCCACGTCGCTTGGCAACCCGTCTGGCTCGGCGTTTGACAGACCGGTAATCCGTTGGTTCCGTCAATAGGAAAACCGATTGGATATGCCGCGACCAACCGCTCGACCAAATTTGTCCCCACTATTTCATTTGCCAGGAGACCGTCGAGATGATGCGAGCCCTGACTATGACCCGCAAGCACAAATGGACGACCTTCATTGAAATAATCCAAATAGTAATTAAAGGCAGTTACTACGTCCTCGTAGGCCAGTGCGAGCGCCTCCTGTCCGGGGCCGTCTCCATCAAAAAAGGAATAGAGCGTCGCCTGTCGATATCGCGGCGCGTAAACGCGGCAACAGCCGTTGAACACACTGGCCTGCCCTTCCATGACAAATTCATCCGTTCGCTCGTTGGTCGCCACATCGTCAAGCGACTGGTTCCACGATTCCGCTGAGACATACGTGGTGGGGTGAACAAAGAACACGTCAACCTCGGCATGATCCTGTCCGTCAATGAAATCACCCGCTGGTATCCGGTCGGCCCGGTCGTTACGGTCTGGAAGTGCTGCCCAATAGTTGGAGTTGCTGTAGTCTGGTGATGGTGACACTGTGGCTGCATCAAATTCGTGATTTGGTGCGATGAACGCACCCATGACCGTAAAAAGAATGGCATCGCGAAAGATGACGACCGTCGCTGCAACCACAACGACGCCGGCGAGTGCACCAAGGAACACCTTATTCCTGAATTTCATATACCATCTGGCCGAATCGTCGAGACTGGTCTCCGGACTTTCAACACACTAACCGTATCGGCCGACACGCGTCATTCTTGTTGTAATGACGCAAGCTCCCGTTCACCGTCCGCAATCTCTTGATCGAGCTTTGCTGCCATCTCCTGAAACAAATCTCGGTCATTGTCCCGTTCTGTCTGATAGTTGGCATACAACTCAAACAGGTCGCTCGTTTGTAGCATCTCGACTGCTCGTTCAATCGAATCGATACGCTGCCGCACTTGCCCAATCTTTCGGATGACCTGGTCTAGGCCATTGTCGGTCTTTCCGGCTTGAGCGCCTTCCGGGCTAGCCTGCCACTCCTCCAGTAATCGCCGAAGGGAATCCTGATCACTCTGGTGATACGCATCATTCACTTGCGCCATCCATTCATGTCGGCATTGCCGATCTTCTTCGGTGACACCTAAATCAGGATGCAGCTGTCGAGCAATGAGTCGATAAAAAGATTTCAGTTCCGGTGGTGGCTCAAACGGAATCACCGGCGCGCCCTCGTGTTCAGTGTTGTCCCCTGCTGCCGACTCGTCAGCACTTTGGCGTGCTCGACGCGCCTTCTCTTGGATCGTTGCGTCATCCGGGCTCCCTCTTGCCTCGGCCTCACCTATTTTCGCGTTGAGGTCATCCAGAATCGCGTAACGAGTACCGACAATCCGCACATATTTCGCTTCGAATGCGACGAGCGTCCGCTGCAGCGTCGAAAGGTCCAGTTCGCGTTCGACGACGTCTCGTTCAAGTTCAGCCAACACCACCAGTTTCTGACGGAGCGCGTCTGGCGTTGCCACATCACGTTTGACTAAATCACCCACGGGAAAGCGTCTCAATCACACAATCAAAATCGGAACGTGTATTGAATCTTCGTGGCGAGCTTCGAGTCCTGTCTTCTAAAGCTATAACCTCGGTCTGGGCCCTGCTCTTGAATCCATCCCTGACCGAAGACGAAGAACACCTCGTTGCCTGGTTCGATAGTCCAGCGGACCCGGCTCTGGAGACCGAGGTTCTCCGATCGATTGTCGAATTGAATGAGATTAGAGAACGACACAAACGGTGAGACCGAATAATTGATTTGTGAACTAAAGATTCTGGCAATGAAATCGCCCTCAGGAAGACTAGCAAACGTTTGATTCGTATTGAGACTGATCGAAAATCTTGGTGGCAAGTTGTAGGTGACGACTGTCTCGACCACCTTCGCCGTGCCAGACCAGAAATTCCCAAAATTAAAACCCACCCGACCATGCAGCCGCCGTTTTTGCGCTGTCATAAACATAATGCGCCAGGGCGTAAAACGATATTCGCCGGCCGGCAAGACGACTCCTTTAGAGATTTCAAATGGCTCAAACAATCGTTCATAGGTGATGTTCGCATCAAACAAGCTATGAATGGAATCTCCAGAGTTCAGGTGCCAATCAAACATGGTCACATATAAGTTCGACGTCTCGACCAATCCGTTATCCAGATTCGTAAAACGAGTGTAAAACACATCATGCTGCATCTGCTGAATGCCAGTCGCCTGATTCGGGCGTGGGTTAAAACTCCCTCCCAGTCGCAGCATGCGGACATTGCTACGTTGAACAAATCCTACGGCCGGATCGAAGTTCCCTTGAATCTCCCGCCAGAGCACCTGAGCCATGAACTTGTCATTCGGATAGTGCGCACCGAAGCCGTAGGACGCGTTGTTCGTGGAGATTCCTTCGTCATTACTCTTGATACCGAACGCATTCACGACGACGTTGCGATCAGTGCCAAGAAAGTCAGCCGTGGCCAAACGTACATCGACTCCCATCGTGCTGCTCAATGCCGGAGACCCCGGATTGCCGGCCGTGACAAGTGCACCTACGTAGGACTGGGCCAAGAAGTTCTGCTTGACACGACCAACAAACACATTACTTGCATCTACAGCCGACGCGTCACCAGTACGCACATCGAGCATTCCAATTTCCGTTCGCCCGACTTTACCCGTCAATTTGGCACCGAAATCAAGCGGTACCTCTTGGCCACCAAGTAAGCCGATGCGCCGACTGAAAAATGGAAATACTTCAGCACCGGTATCTGGGATTCCTCCCGGAGGATCGATCCCGGTCGTTGCAAAGTTAAAGACTCCAGCGTCTTGCAGGAAAAATGACCGTTTTTCTGGGAAGAATATGGAGAACCGCGTCAAATTAATCTGGCGCGCGTCCACTTCTGTCTCGCCGAAATCGGTATTGGCCGTCACCGACAACTTCAGGCTTGGCGTAATGTTATAAAACAGATCGAGTCCAGGCTTTCCAACGATGGTGTCCTTTCCGTCTGTAACTTGATGCCGCCACGTCTGTCCGACGAATGGGCGGATATCCAACGCGACACCTTGTCCCAAGTCTTCGAGATTCGTAATTTCGCCGGCCTCGGAGATCTGCAAGAAATCCGTTTGAAGCTGAGCTCCCGTCCAGCGACTCTCTTCCAATTTCCGTTGGATCGTCCGGCTAATATTGAACCCCCACACCGTATCGTCCGCGGGAAAACTCAAGGTCTTGAATGGAATCGAGAATTCGGCACTCCAACCCTCGTCGGTCTGCATGGTTCGGACGATCCAGATGCCGTCCCAATCATCGTTTGTCTCCCCGTTCGCAAACACCAAACCATCGACCAACGCACCGGCTGGATTTGTCGCGAACCGAAATGCATTACTTTGGTCTCGGAAGGTGTCGAGGACAATCTCGATTCTGTCGTCCGCTCTCAATCGCGCATCGCGGCTCATTTCCGATGCCAAGACTCTTTCCGGTTCAGAGTCGAAAGCCATCACGCCAATATAAAGGTTGTCTTGATCGTAAAGCAGAGTCACCTCAGTTTGTTCGGTCGGAGGTGCGCCGGCTTCAGGTTCTCTTTGGATTAAGTCGCCAATCGTTGGCACTTGACGCCACGGTGACTCCTCAAGCGATCCGTCTATGACGAGTTCTGTGTCGATCCGCGTCACGACAGCTGATCTTACAGACTCGCCTGCGGTCGTCTGCTGCGCGGCGGCTACTGGAATAGCGATCAGCAGCGTTATCGAGACAACTGCCGTCGACGCGATTGTTTCGAATTGTGAATGACTCAAATCCAAGTAAAAACTCTTAAGTGCTGCCCAGAAACATTGGCGCGCGTGGCAGGATTCGAACCTGCGGCCTACGGCTTAGGAGGCCGTCGCTCTATCCAACTGAGCTACACGCGCAATAAAGCCAAACTCGCCTATTTTGTCACGAAAGTCACGAATACTTAGGGATTCAAAGGAATAGTCCTTCGATATCAACGTGCAGCGTAATCCTATTACCCACACCGTAATACAGAATACAGCAGCGAAACCGTCACGGTGTTACCTAGGTGTTACCTAAATCAAGGATCGAAACGATGAAAAGAATCCCCGTTGAACCGTCCTCTGGAGAGAGGCAGGATGGCTTTTCGCTTACTAGTGTTATGACAGAGTCTGAGAGGCCCTCTTCAGAAGAATCGTTCGAGGAAATACGTGCCCGGTGAACCAACCGCGGCGTTAGGCTGGGCTAAGCGTCTCGTCGGTCGTTGTGAAAAGTTCATGACTGACCGCTATTTTCGTCTCGTCGCCGTTTCGGTATCCCTGCTTGTGACGCTGACGACGACCGGGTTCGCGCAAGAGTCCACGACTGATCAGTCAGCCGCCTATAACCACGTGATGTCGGCGAACCCGTTTGGGTTGATCTTGGTGCCGTGGTACAACGGCGAGTACGAACGTAAGGCTACGGAACGAGTCACGATTGGTCTGTCTGGCTCAAGACTCCCGTGGGGTGACGATAGTGGCTTCTACAGTCTCAATATGGCGTTGCGCTATTACCCAAATGGAAATACGTTCAGAGGATTCTATTTAGGACCAAGGGTCGGAGTGTTTTGGGTGTCGCAAGAAGAGGATGACATCGGTACGGACGAAGATCGAGGGCCACACCTCGGTCTCGGTTTCGAACTAGGATATGCTTGGCTCGTTGGGTCAGAACGCCACCTCAGCATTAGCATCGGCGGTGGCGCGACAAGGGTTCTTAATGGCGAGCCAATCCCTTTGGTTCGACTCGTCAATATTGGTTGGGCCTTCTAGTGCAGTCACCAATTTCAGAAGTCACACAACCCGCGTGACTAACTTCGCTTCTACTTTTT
>CAYFER010000005.1:0-103230 GCA_964342185.1 uncultured Vicinamibacteraceae bacterium
TTCCTCTAAGCTCATCCGCTCAAACAACTCTTCCTCGGTGGGAGGCGGTGGTGGTGGCGGCGGTGGTGGTGGCGGCGGTGGTGGTGGTGGTGGTGGCGGCGGCTCAGGAGCCGGCGGTGGTGGCGGCGGCGGCTCAGGTGGGGGATTAGAAGAACATGCGGCTGCGCCGAGTACAAATGCGGCGCAAAGAGCTAAAGCCGTCAGGTTTCGCCATGCGGATTTCATAATTCTCTCCATCTGACCCGAACACATCTTCCCATTAGTTATGCGTCAGTAATTATCACTACGCTAGAGTTTTAAATCGGTTCACTATAAGCGCTCGTGAGCTTACAAAGTTAACCGAAACCTGTCAACAAGTTACCTGCCCTTGGTGTCTATATCTCAAGAGCTTATTTGTCAGCCTGGTCCGGGTTCATCAATCATGATCGTCAGGATCTACCGTCTGACTAGTGGCTTCAACCACCAATTCGACCGGATTTAACTTAGAAACCACCAGGCTGGCAGCACAAACAGTACAGAACAACTGGTCGCCCATGTCAACGTCAAATTCGTCTAACGCATCTGACTCAATCTCAACGTCGCATTCTGGACATCTACCAGCCATATAGCCCTGACACCACCGTTAAGAGAAAATATCTATTAAATTCTATAAGAAATCTTGATGACACAACTGCCATCCTCGCCAAGAACCATCATCATCGCCGTCGGAAATACCCACACAAGGACAAAATTTTCCGCCGCTCTTGAAGATGCAGGACACAACACACTGGAGGTGACGTCAGAAGATGAATTAGTTTCCCAGACAAGCAAGTCGCAACCTACGGCTGATCTTGTGTTACTTGACCTGCAAATTTGGAGTCCTTATACCCACGTTACGCAAGCCTTTAAAACCCGTGCTGCAAAAGCTATTATCGTCGTTCTTAGTGGTTCGGTCAGAAGTGCAGCTGAAATTAGAGCACTCTCAAATCTTGGCATTGATTCATTTATCAATGAACACTGTGCCGAAAACCACATCGTTCCAGCCCTAGCTCCAAGACTATTTCCAGATAATTTTGACCGCCGTACCAGCACTCGCGTGACGCTGAACCTTCCGGTCACTTTCCGTTTTACTGATACTGTTGCAACCGCTCCGACACTGAATGTAGGTAAGGGCGGCTTAGCGGTTCGAACCCTCGCCCCTCTAGAGGTTGGAACAAGAGTGCTGCTGCAATTTCGACTACCCGGATCATCGCGTGACATAGAGGCAGAATCGCGCGTGGCGTGGAGTGACAACAGGACCGGCATGGGGCTCCAGTTTGAAAGAGTCGAAGCGTCTGACCAAGCTGACATCGACCAATTTATCGACCGACAAGAACGTGAACCGCCACTCTCGTTTTAATAAGCGGACACTTGTTGCATGCAAGAACAATCTGAAGAATCCCATATTGACACCACTAATTTGTCCGTTTATATTTTTGTGCGTTTATATTGACGGCTTGTCGGTGTAATTCGCTTCTCTTCTGTATGTTACAGCTGACGAACCCAAGGACGACCGACCATCTTCGACATGAAGTCGTCTGGAAGATAAGCGAAAGAGTTCCCTGAAGTAGATCAGAAACAACTGTAAGGAGTGTCCTCAGTGATTGAGGTTCAGAACATCACAAAACGGTACGGCAGCTTCACCGCAGTGGACGACATCAGCTTTAGAGTTGAGCCAGGTCAGATTCTAGGCTTTCTCGGACCTAATGGCGCAGGCAAGACGACAACAATGCGAATTCTCACGGGCTGCATTCCAGCTACCGAAGGTAGAGCACTGGTCGCAGGCTTCGACATCTTCGAAGAGCCCATCGAAGCTAAGAAGCGTACGGGCTACCTTCCAGAAACGCCACCACTGTATCCAGATATGACCGTTCAAGAATATCTAACATTTGCCTCCAGAATTAGTGGCGTTAAAGCATCGGATCGGACCAACCGAATTGAATTTGTTATGGCCCGGACTAACGTGACGGATGTTGCCAACCGACACTGCGGCAAACTGTCGAAGGGATATCGACAACGAGTTGGACTCGCACAAGCGATTTTGCATGACCCGGACGTGTTAATTCTGGACGAACCAACGGCCGGTCTTGATCCGAAGCAAATCAGTGAAACACGTGAACTGATCAAGGATTTGGCTGGAGACCATACCATCATTTTAAGCACCCACATTCTTCCAGAGGTGGAACACACATGCACGCAGGTGGCCATCATCAAGACGGGACGCGTTGTAGCAGTAGACACGCTGGAAAACCTGAAAAGGCGTCTCGCTGGATCGGAGACGGTTCGCCTAGAAATTACTACAGACGGCACCGACCCTACAGAAGTACTGGCTCAGGTCGATGGTGTAGCCAGTGTCACCGTTGATTCCAGTAAAGACGGTACGAGTATCGTCGAGGTCCAGACAGCTCAAGGTGGTCAGACAAGGCAACATCTGGCTAATGCCGTGGTCTCCAATCGTTGGGGACTTCTTGAGCTACGTCGAGACAAGATGGGCCTAGAAGACGTCTTCCTTGAGCTGACCACACAGGACGAGGTGACAGCTGCTGATAAAACTATGGTGTCCGATGAGGATGATCCGTCTCTACCGACCGGAGGCTGAAGACTTATGAGAAACATTCTTGCAATTGCCAACAAAGAGCTCAAATCCTATTTCGTCTCGCCCATAGCCTATGTGGTAGTCGGGTTATTCGCGGTGCTCTTTGGTGTATTTTTCGTCAGTTCGCTCAGCTTTCTGCTCCGCATCAGCCTGCAGGCGGGCATGATGCAAGGTGCTCCACCTATCAACATAAACGAGTACATGATTCGACCGCTACTAGGTAACACAGGGGTAATCATGCTGTTTGTGCTCCCGATGATCACCATGCGATCGTACGCGGAAGAAAAACGCTCCGGGACTATTGAATTGCTCATCTCATCGCCGCTGACAGATTGGCAGATCATTTTGGGAAAGTTTCTTGGTGCGCTCTGCCTATTTATCTTGATGCTGGCAGTCACTGGAATTCACATGGCGATTCTTTTTTGGTACGGAGAACCTGAGTTAGCACCCATTTTAAGCGGCTACCTAGGACTTTTCCTGATGGGTGCATCGTTCATTTCGATCGGCCTGCTGATTTCCAGTGCGACCAAGAACCAAGTTGTGGCCGGCATGGTCACATTCGCGGTACTCCTTTTGTTTTGGGTGATCAGTTGGTTAGGTGACCCCGCTGGCGGGTCGACGACTAGTCAAGTACTCGCCTACTTGTCTGTTCTAGATCATTTTGACGACTTCTCAAAAGGCGTCATCGACACGAGCCACCTGACTTACTACGCCAGCTTCATCATCTTCGGATTATT
Source organism: uncultured Vicinamibacteraceae bacterium (assembly GCA_964342185.1). Classification (GTDB taxonomy): domain Bacteria; phylum Acidobacteriota; class Vicinamibacteria; order Vicinamibacterales; family UBA8438; genus CAUZIB01. The sequence continues at coordinate 3,352 of CAYFER010000005.1, forward strand.
TTTGACAGCTAAGTCAGTTGATAGTGAACGCTGGAGAGGATGAGACCCAATGTCTAAGAAACTTTCTGAACTCCTTGGTTGGATAGGCATTGCGCTCGTCGGCGGAGCTTTGGTAGTCCGATTTGTCATGCCAGACCAACAGGAGGTCTGGTGGTGGTCAGCGGTGGCAGGCATTGTTGTTATTGGGCTTTACGGCCTCACACAGTGGCGCGACATCGTTGATTCCCTAGGAGTCCGGCAAGCTCGATACGGCGCTCTAGCCACCTCAAGCATCATTCTCGCGCTAGGCATCCTTGTTGCAATTAACTTCATTCTCTTGAGGCAGAACAAACGATGGGACCTCACGGCGGGTAGTCAATATTCTCTGTCAGACCAAACAGTTCAGATTTTGGAGTCGCTTGAATCACCAATCCGCATCGTCGTGTTCGCCCGGGACGTTGAATTTCCAACGTATCGTGACCGCCTTGCGGAGTATGAGTACCGGTCGTCCCAAGTTTCACTTGAATTTGTAGACATAGACAAGGACCCCCTCCGGGCAAGACAGTACGACGTTCAGTCGTATGGCACCGTCGTCTTCGAATACGAAGACCGTATTGAACGAGTAATTTCTGATGCCGAACAGGAACTAACCAACGGCCTCATCAAGGTCATCGAAGGTGAAGAACAACGTGTCTACTTTATCCAAGGTCATGGCGAACGCCTGCCGGAAGGCACAGACCGCGACGCATACGGAGGATTGGGCGAAGCGCTCCTACGGGACAATTTGGCTGTCGACACGATCATCCTGGCTCAAACCGACCAGGTGCCTCCAGACGCCTCTGTCATCATCGCAGCTGGCCCTGAGACCGACTATCTTCCAGGCGAAATAGATGCTCTCAGAACTTATCTTGAGAACGGCGGAAAGGCGCTGTTCTTACTTGACCCGAATGATGATCTCGCCGCATCACCCCAAGTAAACTTGATTGCATTCATTGCGGAATGGGGTATCGAGGTCCGTAACGACGTAGTGGTTGACGTCAGTGGAATGGGGCAATTACTGGGCACCAATGCAACGGTACCTGTGGCGGCCACCTATCCACCTCATCCAATTACAGAGGACTTTGCACTTCTCACGGCATTCCCACTGACCCGTTCCGTCGGGATCAATACAGCCAGCCAGAATAACCGCGTTGCTCAGGTCTTCATCGAAACATCACCGCGGAGTTGGGCAGAAAGTGACCTGACCGAACTGGAAGCTGGTGAAGTAGAAATGGATGACGCCGACACACCCGGACCTATCGCAATTGGAGCGGCTGTCGCCATCGCTGCAAATCCGTCACGAGCCGATGGTCAAGACAGCGAACCCGATGCGCTCCCCGGGCAAGCAGGCCAGGAAGACGACTCTCCCGCGCCAGAAACCCGCGTCGCGGTGATCGGTGATTCTGACTTTGCGGCGAATGGCTCACTTGGTATCCAAGGAAATAGAGACCTCGCACTAAACACCATCAACTGGCTCGCTCAGCAAGAAAACTTAATTTCGATCCGGCCAAGACAACCGGAAGATCGTCGGATCACCCTAACGGCTGACCAACAACTTCGAATCACCTGGATGTCACTAATCATGATTCCTGCAGCGGTCATTGGCACAGGTTTAGTGACATGGTGGCGTAGGCGGTAGCCCATGCGACGTGGATACTCCACTCTCACCCTACTCGTTGTATTCGTAGCCCTCGGTTCGTACTTATATTTCGTTGAGCTTGAACGTCCTCCAGCATCGGAAGTACCTCCCAACGAATCTTTAATAGACGTGGCCAGTGAAGACTTCGCGCAGCTAACAATCACGACAAACGGTCAGGAAACAATCCTCGAACAAAGCGAAGACGGGAACGAATGGAGACTCACTAGTCCTGTGACGGCGGTTGCAGACGAAACACAAGTGTCTTCGATCACGTCGGCACTCTCCACACTCCAGATTCAGCGTGTCGTCGCTGAAGACGTCGTGGATTTCGCGCCTTTTGGCCTTGATGCGCCCACGGTCGCAGTCGATTTTGTTGCGGCTAATGGTTCCCCGTCAGAACGCCTCCTGATCGGTGACTCAACGCCAACTGGAGGCGAGCGGTACGCCATGCTTGCAGACAGTGGACGTGTCGTTCTCGTAGCGGCTCACCTTGACACAACGTTTGCGAAATCACCATTTGACCTACGCGACAAGACAATCCTCGGATTTGACATATCCGATGTTGACCAATTCGAGATTCAATCAAGCGCAGCATTAATACGACTAGAAAAGGCTCAGAATGAATGGATACTGCAGGAGCCGTGGGATGCCAGGGCCGATTTCAGCACCGTCGAGGGCCTGGTGGGACAACTGAGTAGTGGTCAGATGCGGTCAGTAGTCAGCGAAAGCGTGTCCGACGAAGCAGCAGAAGAAACTACTGCTGCCAATTACGGACTTTCTGACCCAAGATTAACTGCAACGATTCGATTAGGAAGTGCAACGGCCACACTTATCGTTGGGAATGATGCTTCAGACGGCACGTTGTACGCCCGCGATGCGTCTCGACCGGTTGTATTTACGATTGATTCCACGCTAGTAAACAACCTCACACGCGCCGCAAGTGAGTTCCGCGATAAGAACTTATTCGATTTCAGCCCCTTCAACGCCTCCAGAATCGAAATACAGCAGGCCGACGGAAGCGCTGTGTTTGAGAAGGTCGAAGCAGAAGACGAAGAATCGGGATCATCCTGGATGCAGGTATCTCCCGATTCAATAGCGGCAGACCGAACACAGATGGATGACTTTCTTGGAAAACTGTCAAACCTCCGCGGTGAATCATTCGTCGAAACGAGGGACGACGTTACCTTTAACGAAAACTCATTACTCTTGACCGCTCAGATCCAATTTAACACTTCGGGAGCTGGCGAGGTCAGTCAAGAAGACCTAGTGACTCTGTGGCGGTCTGGAGACGTGACTTATGGCGTCCGCGTCGGTGAACCTGGGGCGGCCATTCTTGATACTCGAACAGTAGATGATGCTCTCGAGTCACTGGCGACGCTCCAAAATCAAGGATCTTGAAATCCGGTTTGGGTCACCCGTAACATCTCATGTAGTGCAAGGTAAAGGTTTAAGATTCGTCCTTCCATTCGCCCTTATTTTTCTCGTTTCATTGTCGGGTTGTGCCGGGAGACCCGCTCCGCCGCTGGCCGTTTCGCCGACCAACACTATGCGCGGGGTTGATTCAAATGCGGCCGCAATTAATTTGCAACAAGATCTGAATAACCTATTCAGGGACAAGTCGACGCCACCCGCCATCTGGGGTGTGCATGTCCGTTCACTCGACCGAAACCAAACCCTCTACAGTCTCAATTCACGTACCCTACTGATTCCGGCTTCCACCCTCAAGATAGTTACGTTGGCTGCCGCTGTCGAACAACTCGGCTGGGACTTCACATTCGACACTCGTCTTATCGCAACGGGGCCAATCAAAGACGGTGTGCTCAATGGGGATCTGATCGTGCAGGGATCTGGCGACCCTACTATCGACAACGAAAACAACCTCTTTACTGACTGGGCGAGGAAACTCAAGGTGGCTGGTATTACACGTATCACTGGCCACCTTATCGGCGACGATCGCGCAATGGATGCGGGAGCAACATGGCCTGGGACTAGTTTAGGTACCGGATGGAGTTGGGACGATCTTATCTTCGGATTCGCCGCACCCACGAGTGCTTTGAACTACCGTGAGAACATCGTACACCTCATTATTACGCCGGGTCCGGCGGCGGGGCGGACACCCTCAGCACATATTGAGGAAAGCACAAGTGGACTGACGCTAGTCAATCGAACCGTTACCAGCCCCCGCCACAGCCAGTCGTCGCTTCGTCTCTTACGTCTCCCCGGACAAGCAACACTCGAACTACGAGGGGCAATTCCTGTAGATACGGAAGCTATTCGACTACCGGTTTCAGTCGATGATCCAACGCTATTCTTTCTGCGAGCCTTTCATCAGACGCTTCTGCAAGAAGGAATCGAAGTTATGGGTGACGCCGTTGATATCGATGACATCGACTCGAACACAGTCTTACAGTTCGAAGAGAATAGTCAACTGCTGTTAGACCATCAATCAGAACCCTTGTCCGAACTTGCGATCAGCATGATGAAACGGAGCCAAAACCTGTACGCAGAAACTATTTTTCGCACCCTTGGTGATAAACATGGACGAACCATAGGGGCCGGTCAGGCAGTCGTCAAGGACTTGCTTGAAACATGGTTGATCGAAGCTGACCAGTTCGTAATATTGGATGGGTCTGGACTTTCACGCTACAACTACATCACACCAGAAGCTCTGGTCCGAGTACTTGAACATGTGCGACTGAACTCTCAATCAGCGACTATCTTCGAAGCAACGCTTCCGGTCGCCGGACAAGACGGCACCCTGGCCCACCGCATGAAAGGAACGAATGCAACTGGAAACGCCCGCGCTAAAACAGGAACGATGTCAAACGTCAGCGGCCTCTCAGGGTTTGTCCAGGCTCACAACGGAGAAACACTTGTCTTCGCAATTTTGGCCAACAATTATAAGTCTCGATCGTCAGCGATTACACATATCATCGATCGAGCAGTCGAGGAGTTGGCAAACTTCGCACGCTAATCACATCCGAGTAGCACCAAAGTAGTAATTTAAAAGAAAGTCTAGGCAAACCCTCAGAAAGCAAGTGCGTACACACGGAGCCAGTCAACGTCGTAGCGTCTCATCTATAATTTCTCTTCACCGTCCGACTTGGTTTACCCCAATCCTCGGACACTGTCTTGAAATGTCACAGCGCTCGCAAAGAGGATAAACAGGCCGGCAGACATTCTGTCCCCACGTCACCAGGAAGAGGTTGACCGAAGCCCACCATCGACGTGGCATCACGTCATACAATGCTATTTCTGTTTGTTCCGGTGTTTTCGTCGTGACCCATCCCAGTCGGTTCGAAATCCGATGCACGTGAGTGTCGACACAGATATTGGACTTGCTTCTGAGCGCTACAATCAATACAAGATTGGCAGTCTTTCTCCCAACGCCTGGCAGTGTCAACAATTCGTCCATGATAGATGGCACCTGCTCGTGAAACCTGGTCACCAACTGGCGGCACGTCTCCTTCACATGCCTCGCTTTATTTCGATAGAAGCTGACGGGATAGATTAGGCGCTCTATTTCGGCCACACTCAATCTAGCCATTGTGCGAGGACTTTTGGCTCGTCTGAACAACCTGGCTGACGCAGCGAATGTCACAGCATCCTTCGTTTGCGCTGATAACATCGTGGCCACTAGAACCTGGAATGAATCAGATTTTTGATCTTCTGCGATCTTCTCTATTGCCGGGTCTTCCATTTCTTTAATGGCTGACTCCAGCATCCGCATCACCGCGCTGGTAGACAGGCGCGGTGTGTCGGAATGTAGACGTCCACCCATAGACTAGTTTGTTTAAACAGACAAGGTCCGATCAACGAACGGCTCTAGCCGGAGTAAATTCGATCTGGTCAACGACTCCAATGACTGCAGCATCGACAGGAGCACCAGCACGGCGGAGCGCAGATATGGCCGCTCGCCCCTCAACGACCAAGAGGACGGTGTCTCCAAGGCCGGCCTGCGCCGCGTCGACCGCAAGGACAACATTGCCCACGGGTTTAACCTTTGGCGTAATGGGCTGAATCAATAATAACTTTGCGCCCACAAGTTTTTCGTGTTTGCATGTCGCCACCACGGTACCGACCACCCGTCCGATCCGCATTCGACTAACGCTTATTTCGGCGTGACATGGATTCCGTATTCCAGTGGTCAATTATGCCCACGACGCTGGCATCGGTCGACACCTCGTCTGGTAAAAACGGCAGGCTCGCTTCTCGGCCGCGAACGAAAAACACGTGCTCGCCCCCACCGGCACCAACACTGTCGACGGCGATGATGGCACTACCTACTGAACTGCCGTCGTCAGCCAATGGTTGCAACACAAGTAACTTCAAGCCTTCAAGGCTCGACACCTTCTGGGAGGCAACTACTGTCCCTATCACCCGTCCAAGATGCATAGCATTCCGCCGATAAAGATTAGAGTGAACTAATCGTCGACATTCACCGAATCAACTATCCCCACAATTGCGGCATCTACTGGCATGTCCTTAAGGCCAGCCGCCATTCGCGCTGAACTTCCACTGACTATGAGCACGGTTTCACCGAACCCGGCGTCGACAGTATCGACTGCAACCAGATGATTGCCCTGCGCTTTTCCACGTGGGTCGATTGGCTGAGCCAAGAGCAGCTTAGAACTAACTAGACGGTCATCCTTTCGGGTGGCCACCACTGTCCCAACAACTTTAGCTAGAATCATGAAGCGACACGATAGGTCAACATAATCCCCTCTGTTCCGGCGACTAGGTTAGCCCTTCGTACCAGATTTGCCAATTGGAAGTGTGTCTTCGAGGTTGGCATGTGGGCGCGGAATAACATGCACAGACACGAGTTCGCCAACCCGTCGGGCTGCCGCTGCACCAGCGTCGGTTGCAGCTTTGACGGCCGCAACATCGCCTCGAACGATAGCGGTGACGTGCGCGGACCCAATCTTCTCCCAGCCCACAAGGGTTACCTTAGCTGCCTTAACCATGGCATCAGCCGCTTCAATCATCGCGACAAACCCCTTAGTCTCTATCATTCCCAGCGCCTCGCCCATGTTATCCCCTCTCTAACGGACCCTCATTACTTAGGGCGTCAGATCCTAACGCAACTGTTTCACCGCATCTTCAATCAACGTCGAAAGCTCACGGTATGTTAATCGAATTTCACCGTCTTTACCTAGCGTGTCTAAATCAGATGAAGGCTTCGTCTCTTTAACCAAACGCCCATTTGTCGATGACGGCGCCTGAAGAACCTGACAGGTCACATCATTCGTATCCTCTGAAGGGACATCGGCAGTTTCGGGATCACCATCTGGACAGATCGGTGCCGGTGACGAAATACCATACATACCCCTTAGATCTTGCAGCCGCATTACCTCGTCACGTGACAACATTCGTTCGCCACCGAGAAGCCGCGCCGCCAGACTAATACGTGCAAAATGTTCAATTGTCTCCATTTTGTAATATGCCGCAAACAATTCACCTGCAATTGTCAGGGCACCGTGATTCGCCAGTAGTAAACCATCATGGGCTTTTATATATTTACTCACCGCATCGGCAAGTTCTGGAGTTGAAGGTGTTCCGTAATCAGCGATCGGTATGCTGCCTAATGTCGTTACTACCTCTGCCAAAACTGCACGGTCAAGTGGAATACCTGCCACCGCAAATCCGGTCGACACTGGAGGATGTGCATGGACAACTGCCTTTATTTCAGGTCGGTTTTGATAGACCGCCAAATGCATCGGAAGTTCAGATGAAGGATTACGATCACCGGAAATCTTTTCACCCCTCAGATCAGTCATTACGATCATATCGGGAGACATGAATCCCTTTGATACACCTTTCGGCGTAGTGAGAAGGCGGTCCTCAGACAAACGAACACTGATGTTCCCGTCATTCGAAGCCACATACGCGCGACTATGGAGACGACGACCTACTTCAACAATGTCGGAACGAATTTGTTCTTCCTGGCGCATAACTCTCCACTAACCAGTTTGGTGAAACTTACGCTTACACGTTTCGGAACAAAAATAGTGCACTATGCCACCGGTTCGAATCGAAACAGCGTGAGAGCGCTCAATATACGTGCCACAAATTGGATCCTTGACGAGCGGAACACCATCTCGCCGATTCGCTCGATTGGCTTCTTTGGACCTAGAACCACTAGCACCTAACAATAGCCCCTTCACGAAACTAACTACAGCCCGAAGAACTAACGCCAGCAGAAGGAAACGGATGACCCATGCCAACAAAATGTTCATGCTGCGCTCTATTCCTGGTCTCGCCTTACGGACGAACGTTGTCTACCCATCAACGCAAATCCGCCTGCCCACCCGAACCGACAGCACCCATGTCATCAATACTTGCTTGGAGACGACTCAGAGCCTCTCGGGCAGCCTCAGCTTCAGGTCCATCAGGTGCTACTTCAAGAACCCTCTGCCAAGCTGCAGAGGCACCGTCAAGGTCTTCTAGGCCGAAAGCCTTCACAACACCTAGGCTCACCAGCGTCTGCGCATGGCCTGGCTCTATATCAAGCGACCGTTCCAACTGCTCGACAGCCCGCTCAAGTGAACCTACGTAATAATAGCTAATGCCCAGGTTGGTACTAGCTTGCACGTCTTCTGGCATCAATCCAACTACTTCCTCATACCAAGGAATTGCCTGTTCAAAACTGTGCGAGTCAAAATACATACCCGCCAGCAAAATCCGAGACTGTGCATCCTGACCGTCGGCTTCGGCTGTCGCTATCAACTCAGCCACCCGATCCGAATCTAGCGAGGGCACTGCTGTGCCAGCTGGTGATGCCTCTAGAGGCGTAGCACCTGAAGACGTCGGTGTGCTGGGCCTCTCAACCCAAATGATCCAACCCATAATGAACATGGAGAAGGACAGAGTAAAACCCAACACTGCTGATTCCCTATTCATAACGTCAAAACGTTCCTTCTTGCGATGATAACGCGCCGGAAAACCGATCGCTATATCCCCACACTTGCGAGGGCAGGTTGTTCAACCGCGACGTAGTAGGTCGACCATCTCCATGACCGCGCGTTCCATACCAACCAATACCGCTCTTGCCACAATACTATGGCCGATATTGAGCTCGACTATCTCATCAATTTCAACGATTGGGTCAACGTTGAGGTATGTGAGCCCATGTCCAGCCAAAACATCAAGTCCCTCCCTTGTCGCGACCGTAGCCGTTTGTACAACACGCCGGAGTTCTTCGCGCCGTTCCGTACCATGGGCATCAGCATACGGCCCAGTATTAATCTCAACGGCAGTCGCACCAACCGACTTGGAGTGGTTTACCTGAGATTCTTCTGGATCGACAAAAATCGCAACCTTGACATCTTGTTTCTGAAGTCGATTGACTGCCTTCTTGATCAAACTAGCGTGACGACCTACATCAAGCCCGCCGGTCGTAGTTACCTCATTTGGTTTTTCAGGAACTAGCGTCACGGAATTAGGTTTTACGTCTGCAGCAATTTCAATCATCTCAGAAGACGTAGCCATCTCGACATTGAGACGCGTTGCAACCACTTGCTGAAGTAACGTCACATCACGCTGTTGAATGTGGCGGCGGTCAGCACGGAGATGCACAGTTATGCCATCAGCACCTCCAAGTTCAGCGAGTACAGCCGCAGATACTGGTTCCGGTTCTCTGGCCTTTCTCGCCTCCCTAACCGTTGCCACATGATCGATGTTGACCCCTAGTCTCATCACCGTTTCCCCGCACCATTCAAACTCACGTTCCTAACTGTTTTCGAGCACTTTTCGCAATTTTATCAGCGAGTTCTTCAACGATTGCCATATTGGGTCCCTCAACCATGATTCGCAGCAGAGGTTCAGTCCCTGAGTAACGTACTAACACACGGCCATTGATACCGAGTTCCTTTTCCGCTGCTTTAATGGTCTCTGTAATCTCGGACTCGCTCTGAAGTTTTGGCTTGGACCGAACCTCTACGTTCAGAAGGACCTGCGGAGACACCTCAAGACCGGTACGCAGCGTAGAAAGACCACAGCCCGTTGCAAACATGGCATTAAGCACAGACAACGTCGTCAAAAGTCCATCTCCAGTTGAAAGCAAGTCCGAAAAAATGACATGCCCCGATTGTTCACCACCCAATATCGAGCCTCGCTGTAGCATCATGTCAAACACCTCACGGTCGCCAACCGGACACCGATGCACCACGATACCAAACCTTCTAAGTGCTATCTCCAATCCGATATTACTCATTACTGTAGCTACGACCGAATTTCCCGGTAGTGCCCCTATCGAAGCTAAATGTGTCGCACAGATGAACAAGATTCCGTCGCCATCAAGCAAAACGCCATTCTGATCTACAAGAATCGCTCGATCTCCATCCCCGTCTAATGCCACTCCCAACTCGCAACCTTGCAAGCGAACCAATTGCTGAAGCTGCTCCGGGGAAGTAGAGCCACACATCTCGTTAATGTTTTGCCCATCAGGTTCTGCGTTGAGAACGAAGACCTCAAAGCCAAGCTCGCGGAATAAACGCGGGGCTACTCTGCTAGTTGCACCGTTGGCGCAATCAATTGCGATGCGAGTTGAATGCATTCGGTCCACGCTGTTTAGAGTTTTACGAGCATGGACTAAATAAGAATCCATCAAGTCCAAGGTCTCGAGTTTCCCGTGCGAGGTGACAGAAGACACCGGTAATGGTTCTTGAACAAGTCTGGACAGTTTTGTTTCAAATTCAAGGGAGGCTTTGATCCCGTCACGGGTCAGAATCTTTATGCCATTGTCCGGAAAAGGATTATGGGAAGCCGAAATTACAAACGCGCCATCGAACCCCTCAGCACTTACGAGAAAAGCGGCTGCCGGAGTTGGCATTACACCGATACTGACAAGAACGCCCCCCGCCGACGCCACACCCGTGGCCAGATGCTGCTCAATCCAGTGTCCTGATTCGCGTGTATCTCGAGCAACCAAGAGTTTCGGCCGATCTGAATTGATGCTCCGTACGGTCGCCGCTCCTAAACGAGCAATCGTTTCTCGGTCAAGAGGATACTGACGAGGCGTTCCTCGCACACCATCTGTGCCAAAAATCAAGGTAGCCATTAATTAAATAAATTGCCGCCAGTGGTTATCAGCGAAGATTAACTTGAATGGACGGTGGGTCAATCTGAGTGATGAGAACATCGTCACTCGATTCGACTGTCACCGGAAGATTGTAGCGACCAGGTGACAGGCCAGCAAGGTCCACATGGGCTCGTAATGCGTCACCTTCAATCGAACTGGATGACCCACGTACTCGCACACCGATAACATCAGGCGGATCGCCGCTAATCTGATACCCCACTGGCACGTTTTCGAACTCAACGGGAATATCAAGTCCACGTTCGACTACCGGTTCGCCGGTCACCGAAACCCAAAGGAGAAACGCCAAGCACAACGATGCCGCCTTGAGCCACAAGTCGCGAAACAAACCAGAAGTCATTACGGTTCCATCCCCCCACGATCAGCTACTGTCGACGGAACATTAAGCATCAACGCTTCCAATCGAAAGCGCAGCTGTTCCAATTCAAGATCGTGTTCAATTTGACCATTCAGGGCAAGAGCTAGTTGACCAGTTTCTTCTGACACAACCACTGCAACAGCATCGCATTCTTCAGTAAGCCCGATGGCCGCCCTATGGCGAGAACCTAAACCCTTCCGCAGACGAGGGTTCACTGTCAACGGAAGGAAACATGCTGCAGCAGCAATCCTGTTTTCTTGGATTATTACCGCTCCGTCATGGAGTGGCGAGTCTGCCTGAAAAACGCTTAACAGAAGGTCATAAGTCACCTTCGAATCCAGTGGAATGCCACTTTCAACATAGTTTCGAAGACCAACAGAGCGCTCGACAACTAGCAATGCACCGACACGACGTGAAGCGAGCATGCCCGAAGCCACGACCACTTCCTCAAGTGTTTCGTCGTTCGTGGTTAGACCAGTTAGATATCTGAAAAAAGGAGCTCTACCCAGCGCCGATAAAGCCTGTCGAATATCTGTTTGAAAGAGTACGATGGTCGCAAATACGATGTAGCCGAACATGTCTCTGACCAACCAGTTAACCGTCGGTAATGGGGCATAATCAGACACGTAATAAAGACCCACGACAAAGAGCACACCCAAAACCATCTGCATGGCCCTAGTGCGTCTGATTACTTTTAGGAACTCATAAATAAGGAACGCAACGATGGCTATATCCAAAACCTCAAGCCATCCGACGCTGCCCTCAGGCCATCTCGTAGCGAAATAGTCGGCCATAAGTTCCCCTATCGAGTAGTCGATGCTCTCAACTTGTCGGCCACCCGGATAACTTGCGACATCTCACGAACGCCATGTACCCGGACAATGTGAGCTCCGAGCAACACCGCCGTGGTTACAGCTGCCGCGGTTCCCCATTCACGTTTCTCTGGTGGAACTTCCCCCAACACATTTTTAAGAAATGACTTGCGAGATGGCCCAACAAGAGTCGGTAGACCTAAATCAGCCAAGTCTGGCAGGTTAGCAAGAGCTGAAAATGTATGAAGAGCTTCCTTCGCAAATCCCAACCCTGGATCGACAACGATTTGATCTCGCGAAATGCCAGCGGCAGTTGCGCGCTCGACAGCAGCTGATAGCTCATTTCGGATTTCTGTCGAAACATTTGAGTAACGTGCCTCTCGATACATATCGCTAGACCGTCCCCGATTGTGCATTAGAACAATTGGGACGTCAGCTTCCGCTACTACTCTTGCGAGACCTGAATCATATCCCAAGGAAGAAATGTCATTAACAATCGAAACCCCATTGTCAAGAACACACCGGGCCACCTCAGCTTTATACGTATCGACAGAAATTGGAACTGATACGTTGGAAACTAAGCGAGTAACTACCGGTAATAAACGGTTTAATTCTTCTTTAGCCGTCAACGGCGTAGCCCCAGGCCTAGTCGATTCACCGCCGATATCGATGATGTCGGCTCCATCGGACTCAAGGTGTAAGGCACCGGCGAGCGCTCGTTCCGGATCGAGGTAGACTCCCCCATCAGCAAACGAATCCGGCGTCACATTCAGAATGCCCATGACGAGAGTCCGATCGCCCAGTTTAAGAACTCTCCCACTTGGAAGCCGAAGCGAGTACAGTCGTCTACTCGAGATCATTGATGAGTTACGAATTCACCCAAACTACCGGCTGGACGGTAGGATGAAACGGGGTTTCCAATCAGTAGAACTTAAACTACTCCTGAGGTACAGCTTTATCGAGTGACGGCACAGAAGACACAATCTGGCTGCCTTCCTCGTCGTGTTGATCGGCGTGCCCGTCAGGTGGAGTCTGAGACGAATCATTCGGCGATACAGGATCGGTAAGCTGTTCACCACGTGCAATCCGCATGACTTGGTCAGCATCAAGAACCTCACGGATCAACAATTCCTCGGCAATGTGATCAAGTTCGCTCCGATGTTTCTCAAGAGTCTCCCGGGCTCGATCGTAGTTCCTTGTGACAATTCCATTGATTTCCTGATCAATCCGAGTTGCCGTTTCCGCACTGTAGTCAGACTGTTGTGAGAAATCCCGACCGAGAAAAATTTGCTCTTCCTTCTTCCCAAATGTCAGAGGCCCTAGCTTCTTACTCATACCCCACTCACAAACCATCTTGCGACTAAGGTCCGTTGCGCGGTCTAAATCGTTCCCAGCGCCCGTCGTAATGTCATCCTGTGTTAACTCCTCTGCAATCCGGCCGCCAAGTAAGATCGCAATTTGATCATCAAGATAATCGCGCGAGTAGTTGTGCTTATCGTCCGTCGGCAATTGCTGAGTCAACCCCAAAGCCATACCACGTGGAATAATGGTTACCTTGTGAATCGGGTCAGCATGCGGCAATAGCACTGTCAGAAGCGCGTGTCCTGCCTCATGAACTGCGGTAACCTTCTTCTCCTCATCACTAATGATCATCGATCGTCGTTCCGAGCCCATAAGCACCTTATCTTTGGCGAACTCAAAGTCATACATCCGAACGACCTTCTGGTTGTAACGGGCTGCGTTCAACGCAGCCTCGTTAACCAAATTGGCGAGATCAGCACCAGAAAATCCAGAGGTCCCTCTGGCAAGAACATGCGCATCTACATCATCTGAGAGTGGAATTTTTCGTGTATGAACGCCAAGAATCCCTTCACGGCCCTTAACGTCCGGACGATTCACAACAATCCGTCGGTCAAATCTCCCTGGCCTCAGCAATGCCGGATCAAGTACATCAGGACGATTGGTAGCAGCAACTAAAATAACGCCTTCGTTTGATTCAAACCCGTCCATTTCAACCAACAATTGGTTAAGGGTTTGTTCGCGCTCGTCGTGCCCACCCCCCAGTCCGGCACCACGATGGCGTCCTACTGCATCGATTTCATCTATAAAAACGATGCACGGGGCATTCTTCTTACCTTGCTCAAACAAATCTCGAACACGGGATGCTCCAACTCCCACAAACATCTCTACAAAATCGGATCCGCTGATAGAAAAGAATGGAACATTGGCCTCTCCGGCCACGGCTCTGGCAAGTAAGGTTTTACCAGTTCCGGGCGGCCCCATTAACAAAACACCCTTTGGTATTCGACCACCAAGTTTTTGAAACTTCTGTGGTTCTTTAAGAAATTCAATAATCTCCTGCAGTTCCTCTTTCGGTTCATCTACTCCTGCTACATCTTTGAACGTAACCTTCTTCTGGGTATTGTTCGAGAGCTTCGCTCGACTCTTGCCGAATGACAGCGCCTTGTTACCACCACTTTGTACTTGGCGCATAAAAAAGATCCAGAAACCAATGATGAGCAAAATCGGCGCCCAAGAGTAAAGCAATGTCGCCCACGGGCTAGTTGTAGCCTCTCTGGCTGTTACCGCCACATCGCGTTCTACGAGACGATTGACAAGACCTTCGTACTGGGGTGGAGCATAAGTACGGAACCTATTGCCACCAGCCACTGAACCGGTAATTTCGTTTCCGGAGAGTTCCACACTCTGAACTTCACCTGCATCCACTTGGCGCAAAAAGTCACTAAAGGTCATCGAGTCGTCTGGAGACTGAAACTGGGTGGAAACATTCCAGATCAGAACCACAACAACCACCAAGACCATCCAGAAAACGAGACTTCGCAGGGTCGAATTCACCCAGCTCCTCCTATTTGTTTATCTAGCTTCTTCACTCTCAAGAGTAGCATGCCTTCGGTATTTGAGGTGATCCGAAAATCGTCCGATACCGAATGACCGACCACCCATATGATTCCGTGTCTCTCGTCCGCAACAATTGGCACCTTCTGACGAACCAACCTATCCGTTTTTCGATCAACGAAAAGATCCTGTATCTTTTTCCGACCACCTAGGCCCAAAGGCCGAAAAACGTCCCCAGGAAGCCAACTTCTAACGATCAACGGATCAGAGAGAGTAGCCGCGGACACATACACGGCGTCTGATTGCGCTGACATCCCTTCAGGCTGAGGATTCTCCTGGACGTGCTCAGCAGAAACTACCATGTCAATCTCTTGGATCTCAACCTCCCCAGGAATACAAAGTGGATAGTTAAATCCTTTCTCATCAATTGGCAGCGTTCTGGAAACACTAGGAGGACCAATTTTTACCACTTTCTTGCCAAACTTCACCCGACAGCCTGGAAAGTCAGTCTCGTGGTCTACTTCGTTCTCAGCAAGCATCATCAAGAACCGTTCAACGTGATCAAAGCCCACAAAACCGTGCGACGCTTGTTCCAGCGCATGCTTAATTATCCGGCGGGACAAAGCTAAGGGTTGTCCCATCAACTTCTGGCGCGCTAGCACAATAGACTCACCTTCATAAGAAGTGACCAGAGCCGCCGCCGCATTCGCTTGATTCTCAAGCCAGCTGGCATCGTGCCTAGCAATCTTTACCTCGCGAATAAGCGTGTCGACAATCCCAGGGGAAAATCGGCGCTCCAAGAATGGGATCAACTCATGGCGAATTCGGTTCCGAGTCACCGCCACATCTTGATTTGTTTCGTCTTCTCTAAAATCTTGTCCCTTAGCTTCCAAGTATTGTCGCAGCTCAATTTTTGAAACTTCCAATAGAGGCCGAACTACGTTATTCATCCGAGGATGGATTCCTGAAAATCCAAAGGGGCCTGCACCCCGTATGAGACGCATAAGGTAAGTCTCAGCTTGGTCGTCTCGGGTATGTGCAGTAGCGATGCAATCGGCACCCAATGTAGCCATGACATTCTTGAAGAATTCATGCCGAACCACATGACCGGCCTCTTCAATTGAAATTTGGTCTCCTGCTGCTCGTCCCCTCACATCGGCTTGTTCCACAACGCAGGGCAAGGCCAGACGACCTGCGAAATTGCGACAAAACTCCTCATCTTCGTCAGCTGTATTGCGAAGTTGATGGTTCATATGTGCAACGCCAGCCACCTCAAATGACATGGTCTTAGCAAGCTCAGACAAAAGCAACGTCAATGCAACAGAATCAGAACCACCCGACAACGCTATCGCCACACGACTGTCATCGGTTATCAGTGATTCCCGCCTAATTACGCCGAGAACCCGGTCATGAAGAGTCATACTGTACCGAAGGAGAAATGGTGCCGGTGCAGGGACTTGAACCCCGGACCTAGCGGATATGAGCCGCTCGCTCTAACCAGCTGAGCTACACCGGCAAAAATTAATTCGCGTTAGGTTTGATTATAACTTGCCACTACGTGATGAGCATCGCATCACCATAACTGTAGAATCGGTATCGGTTGGCAACTGCCTCAGCATAGGCCTTCAAAAGCAGTTCCCGGTCCGCAAAAGTAGCAGCCAAAACCAAAAGCGACGACTGGGGCAAGTGGAAATTTGTAACTAGCGCCCCGACGACAAGAAATTTGAACCCAGGTTGAATATAAAGCTCTGTACTACCCGATGCCGACGCTAAACGGCCACCTTCGATCTGCGCCACACTTTCCAGAACGCGAGTAGTCGTGGTCCCAACCGCTACAATTCGTCGTCCCTCATTGAGCGCTGAATTGATTTTCGCCGCCGCTGACGCAGTCACTTCGAACCATTCCGACGCTACACGATGGCCTTGAACGTTTTCCGTCCGAATCGGCTCAAAGGTTCCGTAGCCAACATGCAGAGTTACCTCTGTTTTGTCAATACCAGCCGACGCAAGGTCTGTCATTAACTCCGTCGTAAAGTGCAGACCTGCAGTCGGAGCCGCAATTGAGCCACGGACCTTTGCAAAAATCGTTTGATACCGTTCGCGGTCAGAATCGACCGGAGAACGCTTGATATAGGGAGGCAACGGCGTCTTCCCGATTCGATCGATGACAGTATTAAGGTCATATAATCCGTTGGCCTGAAGGGCAACCGTTCGACGTCCATAGCGATACTGTTCCAATACTTGCAGTTCCAATTCGGCATCCCCGTCACCGAAAATCGCGCGTTCTCCGACTTTCATCTTCTGACCTGGACGAATCAACACATCCCACCGACCGTCATCAAATCGGGTAAGTAGTAAACATTCGACACGACCACCACTAGGATCGCGACGACCGAAGATTCGAGCAGGAAAAACCTTGGAGTTGTTTACAACTAACAGATCACCAGACCGCAGAAATGACGGAAGATCACTGATCCAGCCGTGGGTTCGCCTGCCTGTATTGCGATCGAGATGCAAAAGACGGGACTTACTACGTGACCGTAACGCCTCTTGTGCAATTAATTCGGCCGGCAGTTCAAAATCTATTTCGTTGAGTGCAGTGAATTTCAAGAACGGAGAATACAGAAGGCTGGGCCCAGAAGGAAAGGCGTCCTACCGCTAATGTCTAAATACAATGAGAATACTTATATCTTATCTTGGACATCTCAATATGCCCATCGAAGAAGCACTGCTCCTACGGTGAAACCTGCCCCAACTGATGTCAGAAGTACCAACCCGCCCTTCTTTAGACGTCCAGACGAAATGGCATCTGCAAGCGCCAATGGTATGGTCGCCGCCGTCGTGTTCCCAAACTCTTCAATGTTAATTACGATCTTGTTTCGGTCAAGTCCTAGACGATCTGCGGCACCTTCGATGATACGACGGTTAGCTTGGTGTGACACAAAGAGATCAACATCATCAGGACTGATACTATTCTTCGCCAGTATCCGACCACAGATTTCCTCTGTCTTTCGCACGGCGAACTTGAATACGGTAGCTCCATCCTGGTGAACATAGTGCAACCGTTGTTCAACCGTCTCGTGTGATGCAGGACGCAAGCTACCACCAGCCGGCATCCGAAGAGCAGGCCCTCCATTACCATCAACTTCGTGTTCAAAATCCAAAATTCCCAATTGGTCCTGTGTCGCTGGCGAGACAACGGCCGCACCAGCGCCGTCACCAAACAAAATACAGGTGGCTCGATCTCGATAGTCTACGATCGAAGACATCACGTCAGCGCCAATCACTAACACGTGGTCGTGTGCGCCAGTTACCACCATCTGTGTCGCCGTCGTTAGTGCATAGGTAAAACCAGAACAAGCCGCACCCAAGTCGAAACCCCACGCGTTAACTGCGCCAATCTTGGCTTGAACAAGACACGCAGTACTTGGAAAAAACATGTCCGGCGTGGTCGTCGCTACAACTATAAAACCTATATCTAAGGGTTTAAGACCCGCTTGGTCGATTGCCGACAACGCCGCCTCACTGGCCAAGTCTGACGTCGCCGTCCCGGATTCAACAATATGCCGTTTGCGGATACCGGTGCGCTTCAGAATCCATTCGTCTGAAGTCTCAACCATTTCTTCAAGATCGGAATTCGTGAGAACCTGAGGAGGAACGTAAGTAGCCAGCGAGGCAATCCGTGCCAAACGGAATGCTGCCTTTCCGGCCAATCTTCCACCCTGCCGAACCGATGTCACTCGTGACGCCTCCGTCTTTCAATCAGACTAGTTGTAAGTATGCTCAAATCTCGATGATAACCCGACTCACCATAGCCGAGAGTCTTGTGAAGGGACTGAAAGATCGAAATACTCGTAAGCTCTCGGGGTCACTACGCGCCCTCGCGGAGTCCGATCGAGCAGGCCCGCCTGAATCAAGAACGGCTCGTAGATGTCTTCAATAGCCTCTTTCTCCTCACTGATTGCGGCAGCCAAACTGTTCAATCCAACCGGACCACCACCGAACTTGTCGATAATAGCCCTCAAGAGTCGTCGATCGGCATCATCTAAGCCATGGTCGTCGACCTCAAGCATAGCCAGTGCCTGCTCGGAAACCTCCAGATCAATGGCACCATCGGCTCGGACTTCAGCAAAATCTCTAACTCTTCGCAGTAAACGATTGGCAACCCGCGGAGTTCCCCGGGAACGACGTGCAATTTCTCTTGTCGCCGGTTTATCAATCGGAACCTTCAAGATACGAGCAGATCGCCGGACGATCTCTTCTAAATCATCACTGGAATAAAAATCGAGCCTGTGAACAATGCCAAATCTGGCACGGAGCGGCGAGGTTAGAAGCCCGGCCCTAGTGGTTGCACCAACCAGCGTGAAACGCTGGAGAGGAACCTTTACGGACCGAGCACCAGGACCTTGTCCAATCATGATATCGAGTTCGTAGTCTTCCATTGAGGGATAGAGGATTTCTTCGATTACTGGACTCATTCGATGGATTTCATCGATAAAAAGAACCTCCCGTTCTTTAAGATTGGTCAGCATTGCAGCAAGGTCACCAGGCTTCTCCAGCACGGGCCCTGCTGTAGCACGGGCTTGAACTCCCAGTTCCTGGGCAATGACATAGGCAAGAGTTGTCTTCCCTAACCCGGGCGGGCCATAAAGTAGAACATGGTCAAGCGCCTCATTTCTGTTACGAGCAGCAGCAATCGAGACCGTAAGGTTCTCCCGCACGCGAGCTTGACCAATATAATCACTTAGAGTCTGAGGTCGTAGACCAGCCTCGTAGTGAACCTCATCTTCCGTCCGTGCCGAACTGACGATTCTGTCTGTGGACATAGCACCTTTTTATTTGGCTAGTTCTCTCAGAACTAAACGCAGAACAGTCTCAAACTCTTCTGTTCCAGATGTTGTCTGAAGTACCCGATCAACTGCACGCTCGGTCAGTGGACGATGGTAGCCAAGATTTAGAAGGGCAGACATCACATCATCTCGAATCGCGGCAGCACCAGTATCACCTTCGTCCTGATCACTCGCTAATTCGGCAGGCAAACGGTCCCTGAGTTCAAGACCAATACGCTCAGCAGTCTTCTTTCCGACGCCTGGAATCTTAGTCAGTCGACCCACATCGCCACCTCGAACAGCGCGCACAAGATCTGGAGTCTCAATTCCCGACAAAACAGCTAATGCAAGTCGTGGGCCAACCCCACTGATAGAAATTAAATGTTCGAATACGTCTAATTCCAGAACTGTCGTAAATCCAAACAAGGCAAGTGCGTCCTCCCGCACGTGGGTGTGCACCCGCAGAGACACCGGCGATCCGATTTCTCCCAATCCATAGAAAGTGGATAGCGGCACCTGAACTGCGTAACCCACGCCCCCTACGTTGACAATCAGGCGACCCGGTTCTTTCTCTGCCAATTGACCGCTAAGTAAACCAATCATGATTCACCTGAACCCTGTGGCCGATACTGACGCCAACTGCGAATCTTCTGTGAGGATGAATCATTTCTAACAATTTCATCTTGAACAGTACCTTGCAAATGAGCATGGCAGACCGCCACGGCAAGTGCGTCTGATACGTCGAGTGGTGAGGGCCGCTCGTCCAGACCAAGTAACAACGTCACCATCTCTTGCACTTGGTGCTTCGCCGCTCTTCCGTGTCCAACAACGGCACGTTTCACCTGTGTCGGCGTGTACTCAGCTACCGCTACCCCCGCCTGTGAAGCTGCCAGCAAGACTATGCCACGAACGTGGCCAAGTTTAAGGGCACTTCTCGCGTTCTTGGCATGGAAGAGATCTTCAACCGCCACAGCGTCCGGCTGGTGTTGAGTAATTAGCTCGGCTAAACGGACATGTAACGACATGAGCTTTTCGGGAAACGGGAGACGTGCCTGCACGGATAATGCTCCGCAGACAACAATACGATGATGACTGCCAGAGGTCTCAATACAACCGTAGCCTGTACGAGCTGAACCCGGATCGACACCGAAAATTCTCACGCGAGCGAGGCCTCAATCTCCTTTATGTCAATGTCAAAATTAGACCAGACATGCTGCACATCGTCTTGGTCTTCAAGCAGGTCCATCAGCTTGAGTAATTGCTGGGCTTGCTTACCTTCTATTTTGATGTTGTTCTTAGGCAACATCGCTAATTGAGCGCTAACCGGAACCACGCCAGTCGTCTTAACCGCTTCCAACACTTGGTCATAAACCTCGGGCGCACTCACAACTTCCCATGTGTCACCTTCTTCTTGGAAGTCATCAGCCCCCGCGTCAATCGCCGCACTCATTAGAGTTTCTTCATCTACGCCTGTCTTCTCCACTACGATGTAACCCTGTTTGTCAAACATCCAAGCGACACTATTAGAAGTCCCAAGGTTACCACCGTGTTTAGAGAGTAGATGGCGAATCTCTCCAACGGCACGGTTGGTGTTATCGGTCAAAACTTCAATCAGTAACGCCACCCCGCCGGGCCCGTAGGCCTCGTAAGTTACCTCTTCATATGACACACCCGGTTCTTCGCCCGTCCCTCGGCGAATCGCACGCTTGATGTTGTCCTGAGGCATGTTCGCGGCCTTCGCATCAGCAATAACAGTGCGAAGACGAGGATTACTATCGGGATCTCCGCCGCCGTCGCGAGCCGCAACTGTCAACTCCTTGATAATTCGGGTGAACAACTTGCCCCGCTTAGCGTCAGCCGCTCCCTTCTTATGCTTGATAGAAGCCCACTTGGAATGACCAGACATATCACGCTACTCCCGAGAACAGGGAAATGACTTAGATCCCACCAGAACCACAATTATCTCAAAACACTAAGCTAGAAGTCAGGCGAGAAAATTAGCAAATACTATCTTCGCCGCGCGACAATGACCCAGACAGTCGAGTCAGGTGACCAAGCCCGGCCTCGATAATCCCCTAAGACGCTGTGCACATGAAATCCCGCACGTTCAAGGCGCCTCGACATTTGAGCTACCGTGAGTGTGCGGAAAGCTATTGAAAATCGATGCGACTCTCGACGCCGACCGCTACGCTCGACATATTCTTGGTCGAAAATCGTCATGTGCCGATCGTAGTCCTGACGAACCGTCTCGATTAAAGTTAGATCTCGGCCGTTCGAGCGTCGACCTTGCAAGCTAACCCGACGTTTGTATTCTTGCCACCTTGGTAAGTCCGGAACGAGGTCTACGGCAAAGAAACCACCTCGTGGTAATACTGCTGCCACCGATCGCAGAGTCAAGCGCAAATCTCGATCACTGAGTAACGACTGCAGGATCCCGTAGGGTGCCATTACTAAGGTAAAACGAAACCGTCTCCGAAACGGTAACGCTCGAATGTCTCCCCGGACCGCCGAAGCGCGCGCATAGAGGCCAGCCCGCTTCAATCTCGACCGGAGACGCTGAAGCATCGGCGTCGAGCGGTCTACACCGATAAAACGGTCACAAACTTTGGCGACTGGTAGCGACACGCGCCCAGTCCCGCAACCCAATTCGAGAACTGGACCCTTTGAACGACGTGCAAGATCAATCCAAAACGGTAAATCCCTCCGCCCTACGGTCTGGGCATTTTCCCAATCGTAAAATGGCGCGTACTCGTCCCATCCGTGCCAGCCTTGCATCAGTAGTGCGGTCCTAGAAAAGTGTCGCCGCCAGTCCGCACAACGGGCACTCTAAGAGTTACATGAATACATCTCACGAAAATAAAATGGCCCCTGCCGCAGCGGCTCTGGGTAGGAATACTCACGTGGTTTAGACTCGTTTCTCGTTATTTCAGAGAAACAACTACTATGCGCCTTCTATCCGCTTTGCCAACGGAATAAAAGCAATACCGTTAACCGTGCGTTCAGGCCCAGTCTGCCGAAAACCCAAGGCTTCGTAAACCGGAACACCGTATCGTGACGAATTCACGGTGATCCGTTCTAACTCTGCACCCAGACTTCGGGCATGCATAGTCGCTTCTTCAAGAAGCACCCGTGAGACTCCTTGACGTTGAAAATCCTCCGCCACAAACAGCAAAGACACATGGTTGTTCTCCCGCATCTCTATCATTCCAATCAGGACATCTCCTCGGACAGCGATGATCACGAAATGCCCTTGGTCAATCCGTTCCAAGAAAGCTTCGGGTGCAGTGTATTTCCTGAATTCAGACTTTCCTTGTGCTGTGTAATGGGGAGCAATGTAGATATCAAAAACGGAATTAACTAGAGCCGACACATTGCCAACATCCTCAATTTGCATTACCCGGCAGGTCGCATCTGACATTCTGGCCACCTAACCAAACATCTCGCCTAGCGCCGGCAGTTGTAGTTCACTCACTCAAACTCCTCCTCCAGCCAACAACACCAAGTAGACTAGTAACAGCGATTAAGCCACCATTAATCTGTGATCGGTTGATCAATGCTTTACAGCAATGCCCATCACTTCGAACCTTGCTCCAAAGAGCAGTTCCCCTGAACCAATGAATGCCCGAGCTGGCGGCATGTCGCGAAAGTAACTCGTATAGACCTCATTGAAGACGCCGTAAAGCGACACGTCTGAACAAAACACTTGTACTTGGACGAGGTTATCCATCGTCATGTCCGCTTCAGACAATACCCGCTGAATACTCTCAAGAACGTTACGCGCCTCCTGCTCGGCAGTCGCCGGCGGGCGGCCCGTCTCTTGGTCGAGACCGAGACGCCCGGCAAGATACAGAGTTTGGCCCACAAGTACGGCATCGCTGAATGGCGCCGTAGTACTGCGGCCAGGAAGATTAATTGCCTGTGGCTCCGGCGATGCTTGCGAAGCAGTCAATGTAGATACTGCGGTTACCATCAACGCTCCCATGACACTACCAATCACAAAACTAACTTTAGATATCTGCACAATTTGCCTCCTATCACGCGCCAGTTAAAAGAACCGTTGAACCTGTCGTCTTTCGGGCCTCTAGGTCACGGTGAGCTTGAGCTGCATCTTCCAGGGCGTAGGTTTGACTCACTTCTATCTTGACAGAGCCACTGCCAACAACTTCAAAAAGGTCTGAAGACGTGGCTTTTAGCTGTTCCGGTGTCGCGATAAACGTTGCAAGTGTTGGCCGCGTCAGAAACAACGAGCCTTTAGCTGCAAGGACTGCCGGAGAGAAGGGTTCAACTGCTCCCGATGCATTCCCGAAACTGACCATTAGACCACGCGGTTGCAAGCAATCAAGAGAATCTTCAAAAGTATCTTTGCCGATAGAATCGTAAACAACGGGCACCCCACAGCCATCAGTCAGAGTTTTTACACGTTCAACAAAGTTTTCTTCCGTGTAGACGATTGGATGGTCGCACCCGTGCGCCTTAGCAAGTTCCGCTTTTTCAGCAGTACTCACAGTACCAATCACCCTAGCGCCGAGATGTTTGAGCCACTGGCAGGCGATAAGGCCGCAGCCGCCGG
Organism: uncultured Vicinamibacteraceae bacterium; assembly: GCA_964342185.1. Classification (GTDB taxonomy): domain Bacteria; phylum Acidobacteriota; class Vicinamibacteria; order Vicinamibacterales; family UBA8438; genus CAUZIB01. The sequence goes on from CAYFER010000005.1 coordinate 27,534, forward strand.
CAGCAGCATGAAACAAGACCGTCTCGCCCGCCTTGATTGGATACGTTTGACGAATCAGGTACTGCACTGTACAGCCCTTAAGCATCATGGCCGCAGCTTGCTCGTCAGTCACAGTATCAGGAAGCTTCACCAACTGTTGCGCTGGTACCACGCGACGTTGCGCGTAACTTCCAAGGCTCATGCAATAGGCCACCCGGTCACCAACCGCAACCTCCGTCACGTCGACGCCAACGGCCTCGACAACACCGGCACCCTCGTTGCCAATGGTTGCTGGAAACGACGGAACTTTATACAGACCCGTCCGAAAATAGACATCGATGAAATTAAGACCTGACGCCGTCTGCCTAATAATGACTTCATTACGACCTGGCTCCGGAAGCGCCACCTCTTCCCATCGCAAAACTTCTGGACCACCGTTACTATGAATTCGTACTGCGTGTGTCATAACTCACTCCGAGTGCGTAATGCAGGTTAAGGGTGCGGGGCCGATCTTAGTCCTCAAACAGGGTGATGTCGAAGACGAATGACCCTTCATACCGCTTGTTACGCTACCATACTGCCTTATGGACCCTGCGACTGGTGCTTTTGACCCGCACCATCCCCCTTCGTCCGACCTACTTGCCGATTGCGTGCACTGCGGGTTCTGCTTACCAGCGTGCCCGACCTACGCTTTGTGGAATCGTGAAACTGACTCGCCGCGCGGTCGCATCCATCTCATGAAAGTAGCCCTTGAGGGCAAAACAGAAATCACCGACGAATTTGCAAGACACTTCGATACTTGTCTCGGTTGCATGGCCTGCGTGACCGCCTGTCCATCCGGTGTGCAGTATGACAAGTTAGTCGAGGCGACACGGCCCCAAATCGAACGTCGCATAGACCGTTCGAAGAGCGACCGTTTGTTTCGCCGAATCATATTTTCACTGTTTCCTTATCCGACCCGACTACGCTGGATAGCATTAAAATTGTGGGCCTACCAACGCTTGGGTGTGCGATGGTTCGTGCGGAACTCTGGCCTACTCAGCCTTTTGCCCAGAAAACTCAGAGCAATGGAGGCAATGGCACCTCCGATTGCATTTGGTGAGTTGTTTTCCTCGATTCCAGCACGAATACCCACCGTAGGAAAACCACGTAAAAGGGTTGCTTTCCTACTCGGCTGCGTCCAGCGGGTCTTTTTCAGTAACGTCAATCAAGCAACGTTGCGTGTGCTGGCGGCCGAAGGCTGCGAAGTAGTCATTCCTCAGGGCCAAGGCTGCTGCGGAGCACTGATGTACCATGCCGGACAAGAAAACGATGCGATCGCAATGGCTCGACAGTTCATAGACGAATTTGACAAGGAAATCGATAATGTTGATGCCATCGTCATCAACGCCGCTGGCTGCGGGTCCACACTCAAACAATACGGCCATATCCTCGCCGACGACCCTATCTATTCGGCCAAGGCGAAAGCCCTTTCCGCTAAATGTCGTGACATCTCTGAATTACTTGCCGAACTTGAGCCAAGAGCACCACGTCACCCACTTCCCATTCGGGTCGCTTATCACGATGCATGTCATCTTCGGCATGCTCAGAATGTCATCAGCGAACCACGTCAAGTATTAGCCCAAGTCCCGAAACTCGACGTTCGCGAAATTCCTGAAGCCGGAATGTGTTGTGGGTCGGCGGGTATCTATAACCTTGTCGAACCAGAAGCAGCGGAACAACTCGGTGCTCTCAAAGCGAAACAATGCCTCTCAACTGAAGCCGACACAATAGTTTCATCAAATCCCGGTTGTCTACTTCAAATAAAATCATCTTTGGAGCGAAGTGGACGCACACTGCGGACAATGCATCTAGTGGAAATTGTTGACGCGTCGATCCAAGGTCGAAACATCAACGGATAGCTAGACCGTCTCCCCAACTGCGCTCTCAGATTTGACCAAGAAGACCACCTCATAGGCCGCCTGGACCGCGACCTACGTTCAGCAGATTCCCTGGGTCGAACCGTTGTTTCACCGCTTGCATCACCCGCATACCATCACCAATCTGCCCCCACACGCCAACCTCTTGGCGGAGCTTGGCGTCACCCTGGCGGATGACGGCCGAACCACGCCCGACCGGCAGTCGCTCACGAAGTTGGTTGATTAACCGGGCTTGCAAAGAAAACGAGCCGTCTAGACGAACGTCAACAATACCAAGACCCGCCCGGCCGGATACGGACATACTTATTCCCTGCGAGGTCGCCTCTCTACGTAACCAGACTAATGTCGAGACCAACTCAGCTGGCACACAAACCAACTTGAGAAGTGTGCCGTCAATTGACGACGACCAATGTGTTGAGTGCTGTTCCCAACGAGTAGTCTCTTCCTCAGCCGACAAGATTCGGCTTGCCCCGCGTGCCCCCAAGAGAGCACAGACCTCTGTCGCTTGCTGAGCGACGGCCTCTTCAACTGATTCGAAGCGAACCAGCAACTGCGTCGACGTCACAGTTGATGCAAGTTCAAGTGCCGTCGGCGTTAGAGACGAGGTTGATAGGTCGCTCACTACCTCCCCAGACAGGTCAAGCGAGTCAAGAGCAAACTCAACTGTGCGAGAGGCTGGAGCCAGCGGCGCCAACTTGAATGTCGCCGTTATAATTACGCCGATACACCCGAACGAACCAGTTAACAACCGAGATAAATCGTATCCAGCAACGTTTTTTACGACAATACCGCCTGCCTTGGCCACTGCTCCATCAATACGTGCAATCGTTAAACCAATGATGGAATCACGGACTGACCCGTAACCGTGTCGACGAGGGCCGCTGTCATTCGTTGCCACAATGCCACCAATCGTTGCGCGGTCGGCCCACGGTGGATCCCAAGGCAACCACTGACGCTGTTCTGTTAGTGTCTTATTCACCGCTGACAACGGCGCCCCACACTCAACCGTGGTAGTAAGGTCGCCGTGCCGGTGGTCTATCACCGATCGTAGACGAGTCGTTGAGAGAAGTAGGTCGACGGGACCGCTAGGCGCTCCCCACGTTAGCTTGGTGCCGCCTCCAACCACTGACACCGTGAGACCCTCAGACGACGCCCATCCAAGGATTTCGGCAATTTGGTCAGCAGTGGATGGCTCAACTAGTAGACGCGGGCGCACACCGTCAAACACATCATCGTCAGTTGACACACGGGCCGAGTCTCCGCCTGATCGACTTCTGAGCTCGGATAAAAGCGTGTCGATGGATACCACCGTCATCACAGGCGATCCGCCACCCCTAAAGTCTCGGCCGGGTGGCGACGATAGGGTCCCGGCACTTCGCCACACAGCCGAGGTGTTGGGAACACTTTGCCCGGGTTACAGATGAAATCAGGGTCAAACGCACAGCGAACGAGTTGCATCGTGTCAAGATCACTGTCGGTAAACATCTTGGGCATGTGCTTAGCTTTGTCGGCACCAACACCATGCTCACCCGTAATCGACCCACCGACATCAAGACAGTAAGTCAAGATCTCGGATGCAACATCTTGGGCCAGATCCGCCTGGCCCTCGATCCGATCGTCATAACAAATGAGCGGGTGAAGGTTGCCATCGCCGGCATGAAACACATTCCCGATTTTCAATCCTGACCTCTTGGCCAGTGACGCAATCCGATTTAACACTTCGGGAAGTTTCGTCCTCGGAATCACGCCATCTTGGACGTAGTAACTCGGTGACACTCGGCCCATCGCAGCAAAAGCTGCCTTCCGCCCTTGCCAAAATCTTGCCCGCTGCTCGTCGGTCTTGGCCACCTGGATCTCTCTGGCGTTGGCTTCAGCACAGACTTTCTCAACGTGTACGAAGAGCGCGGCAACATCTGCCTCGGCACCATCAAGTTCGACAATGAGGACGGCTTCAGTTTTCGGAAAATTTGGGTGAACGGCCTCTTCAGCAGCTTCGATAGTCAGTCGGTCCATCATCTCAATCGCCGCCGGAATAATTCCAGCACCGATAATTCCAGAAACTGCGTTTCCGGCCGCTCCAGTTGAGTCAAATGCAGCCAGCAAAGTCTTAACAGCTGCCGGCTTTCGTAAAAGATTTAACGTAACTTTCGTAACAACTGCGAGCGTCCCTTCTGACCCGACCAGTACGCCCAGAATGTCAAGACCCGGAGCATCGCGTGCCGGACCACCTAAATGAACGATTTCCCCATCTGGTAACACTGCTTCAACACCAAGCACATGATGGACCGTGAATCCGTACTTTAAGCAATGGGCGCCACCTGAATTCTCAGCAAGATTCCCGCCGATCGAACAAATGACCTGGCTCGACGGATCGGGCGCATAGTAATAACCATCACTAGCCACAGCCTTGCTAACATCAAGGTTCATGATGCCTGGTTCAACCGTAATACATCGATTCGGCAGATCGATTTCACAGATGCGATTCATCCTTGTCAGAACAATTAGGACGCCGTCTGGATGCGGCATGGCTCCCCCAGAAAGCCCCGTGCCTTGGCCTCGCGCTACAAACGGCACGCCCGACTCGTGGCACAGACGCACTACCGCTTGCACCTGCAGAGTGGATGTCGGCAAAACGGCAACGCCTGGCTTCGACCGAAGCTTAACCAAGCCATCCGTTTCATAAGTCAACAACTCGCCGGCATCGCAGACAAGACCATCGGAACCAACGATGACCTCAAGCGCATCGAGAAAATCTTTCTCCAATTTATCTACCCAATCCGTTGTCCTTGAAACAACTCTCGTTACGGCCTCGAATACTGGTCGATAACACGAGACAGCGCTCGCTGACAGACTTGACAGAATCCAACCGGGTTTCGTGTAAACATAATGCAATCTATTTCAGAACGATACAGACCAAGCGCTTCATAAGAAGCGCCCTCGAAGGCCCCTACTCTGTCTGCGTATTCCATAGAACCAAGAGCCGTAGTTTCGTTCTCCATTTGTTCGGTAAATAAACGATCGATCTCGGTTTCTGCGACTCCTTGCCGGCGCAATTCTCGGCGTTCAGCTTGAGCCGCCGAACTCGCCGACTCGAACTCGTTTTTGTCCCATGGAGTCGGCAATGGGGTGTCAGCTGAAACTAAATCACGCCATTTCAGATTCGCCGGATCGTGAAGCGCGGTCACATTGGGCTCCCAAGGTTCTGGATGATACGCGTTACCGGTCTCGTAGGCGACATCAGATGTGTAGTACTCATCAGCGAGTCCAGCAAAATGATGTCCGAACTCGTGAACAAAGACATATTCCGAAAACCCTGTATCGGCCGCCACAGTGGCCTGAAAATTGAAAATTCCTCCACCACCATACTGTTCCTCATTGACCACGATCTCAAGAAACTCATAAGGGGCAGCGGACGCGGCATCTCTTAACGCCCGATTATCGTAAGTGAGCAAGTAACGTTCAGAATCGAAGATGTTGTACTCAGCCGATAAAGGACTTCGACGAAACTCCATGGCCCTGGGCCGAGAAACACCAGACTCTGATGAAGGCAAGTCTAAGCCCCACACATTGAAATCGGAGCGCCGGCTCCTAAACGGCTCCTCATCAAACAACGCATTAACCAGACGCTCTGCGTCCATATGAAACTTCGGAATTTCTTCGGCCGTATATCCCTCGCTGATAACAAGAAGGTCAACCTTGTCAGACGGTGGCCCGCTGTCGATAATCGGCCAAACCTCTCCCGCCGAAACTCGGTCCGTTGGGTTGACAAAGCGGGACTCTGGATCGATTACAGTCGACCAAATTTCGTGAAAACTGTTCTCGCTATCTCGAACTTTCAGCACGACCTGTACTGGCCGCTTCGGCCACGGAAAGCGAAGTGACTCGTGGAAGGTCGCATGAACCTGCCGCGCAGCAGGTGTTGTCTCCCACTCCCCATAAATAGATGCAAAGCCCCTTGAATAGATCACACGATTCGTCGGCCGGTCGATGACTTCAAACAGATACTTCCCCAGATTCAGATGATCGATAAGCCTGGTACGACTGCCAGCCCAGGGTCCATCAGACACGATTTGGTCAAGGGCCAAGACCTCCGTACCAAGACCGCCGGAATGAAAATAATCAACCCGCATAGTCTTATCGACGAAGTTCTCGTCGAAAACCTTGAGTTCATCGACTGGCTGATGAGCCTGGAGTGCCCAACTGAGCCCTCCCAATATACGAGTAGTTTTACTTTGAGTGAGACCGACCTTGGCGAACTGAAACACCCAGCCTGCACTAACAGCCAGAATGGCTGCCACTAAGATTCGCGCCACCCTCGTCCATATGTCTTGCATAAGACATATATTACCGGTAGGCGAGCGCGAAGAATTCCGCATCTACTAGCCCATTCCGAAATGAATCAATCGCTGACAGCGAGTTCCCCAGGAACGATCGGCTTTGTGCGGGGTAATTTGCCACGATACGACAACCATCCTACAAACCCCAAGAGTCCAAGAAAGACTAATAACTTTCCGGCATCGGCTGTTCGACTCTGAGGAAGGACGGCCCACAAAAACCACAAAACTGGCTGTGCCAAACACACCGCCCAACACGCTCCATAGAAGTATCGTCGTTCGTGACCTTCACCCTTCGTCGACCGTTTAACTCGCGGGAGTTGGCCGAATCCACCAAGGATCCAGATACCTCCAGCGATCGGAAAATAGGCAACTTCGTATATCTGCCGCAAATACCACTGGCCTGACACTAACGCTATTACGAGACCGCTAATATTCAACACTGCAAACGTGAACACCGCACTCCACGCGAACGTATAGCAAATGCGGCGATAGAGTGGATTCGGTTTATCCTCAGTGAAGCGGATGATATAGGGCCGAGGTTCGACACCGGGCAGTCGGCCCCGCAGGCCAGCAATACCGGTAACAAAGAGCACCGCGCCAAGCCACATCGCCATCCTGCCGTCAAAACCGGTTTCAAACAGATCAAACGTCAGTGGACCCGGAGCAATAAAAAACACCCAGATCCAAATCGGCCAATGTGACAACCGATAGTGAATCTTGTTGCGATGTCGAATCTTTCGATCACTCGCCAACTCGACAGGTATCCCGACACGGTCGTCAGAACCTGGATCAGCGGGCGATGGCACACTCTGCGTCATTCGTTATAAATATAAATGAGATCAGCGTGGAACAGTGGGGCGTGCGACATAACGGTCGAAAATAAGCGAAGCCGGTCACAGTTCCCAACACCGGTGGCACAATCACTCGCGGCTTCAAATTCTTTATTGCACTACTCTTCGGCGGCGATACTCAGCTAGAACGGACAAAATACTTTGAACCGGGGCATTGTCTCCAAAAGTTTGACTTGCATGGATGAAAAGATCCTGATTGCCTGGAGCAAAAACAAAACTGCCGCCTAGTTGAAAAGGGTCCCTACCTAATCGGTGCTGTCGGTGACCATCCGCCTTCGCCTTCTTCCGAGCCGAGAAATTGTCACGGCGGAACAAGTCAATCAGACTGGCGTTTCTAAGACTCGCTGCCCGATACGCGCGACGTTCTTCATCAACGAGAAGTGGGAAAGTGACTCCTGTTGCTTCCCGAAAGTGCTGAGCATAGTGGATATCTCCAAGGCCAATTGCAGCCAATACACCTCCCTCATCTCGAATTTGTGATTCAGAGTCCCGCAACTGCGAGACATGCTGCCGGCAAAAAATTCAACCGTAGTGCCGCAAGAACACTACAACTGCAGGTTGGGCTTCCCAAATGGAACCAAGGAGAACTTCGCCTCCATCTGAGTCCCGAAGCTGGACGGGCGCAAGAATTGCACTTACTTCAGATTTACTCATCTTGACTTATTCAGGAAATACTTCGCTTATGGTCAACCTCAAACTCTCATTTCGGCATTCTTTCAAAACATGGGTTCTCCATTGACGATGACACAGTCAGGCAGGGTTTTCTGCAGCTCAGCGACCCCAGTAGGGGTGACTTGAGTGTTGCTGACATCCAACGCTTCTAAGAACCGTAATCCTTTAAGGTAGGTCAGACTCAAGTCGGTCACCTGGGTAGCGTGAAGTCCAAGACTCCTGAGGGTCTCGATCCGCGAGAGATCCTCCACGCCTGCATCAGTGACCGAGGTAACGGCAAGATTGAGCGTCTCAAGTATCGGCAACGCCGTCAGATGCGTAATACCCGCATCGGTGACCTCAGTCCCGTAGAGATCCAACGTTTCCAATGCCGTTAATCCTCTTAGTTGTATCAAGCCCACATCAGTGACCAAGGTGCCCGCGAGACCAAGAAACTTTAGCTTTACCAACTCGCTGACATGCACTAAACCAGCGTCGGAAACCAAAGTGACCGCAAGATTGAGAGTCTCGAGGGCCCTTAGCTCTGACAAACTCGCTAGGCCAGTATCCGTCACCTGAGTACCGTAGAGATCCAAGAATTCTAGGGCCGTTAGTTGCTGGAAATGAATGAGACCGGCGTCCGTGACTTGAGAACCAGCGAGGCCGAGTGTTTTTAGCGAAGTCAGACCCGCCAAATGGACCATACCCTCATCGGCAACCTCAGTACCGTAAAGGTCGAGAAACTCCAGCGTCTTCAACCCCACGAGATGGACTAAGCCGGCATCGGTAACCACTGTTCCAGCGAGACCGAGAAACTCGAGAGCCCTCAAACTTGCGAGGTGAGACAAACCGTCGTTAGTAATTTGGGTCACTGCAAGGTTGAGAGTCTCAAGCGCAGGGAAACCCGACAAATTCGCCAGCCCGGCATTAGTAACCTGGGTTCCGGAAAGATTGAGAAAATGCAGAGCGGGCAAACCCGTCAGGCGCGCCACTCCAGCGTCGGTAATTTGGGTGTTATGAAGGTCAAGACCCGTCAATGAGGGTAAATTCGCAAAGTACTCAAGCTCGCCATCGGCAACCGAAGTGCCATTGAGGTCCACATATCCGACCGCTCCCGTCGCATCGTGGGTCAAACGACCACCGAGTGTCTGAACAATCATCTCCACAGTGACAACGGGTGATTCGATTGATTGCTGCTGTTGGGCTGTCAAAAACACATTGCCGCCCACAACATTCAACGCAACAAGCGCGGAAAAAACCCATTTACTTCTAATCATCAAACTGTTCTACCGGTGGAATCGATCGCCAAGAGTTTTAGCGTAGCACCACAACAACCGGTTCAACGGGCATTAGGATACGGGCTTCATTCCCAAGTGAACGATTAGCTCTCTGACTTACAGTTTATAGAAGGACGCAACCTGACGTGAGGCTGGACACTTCGTTGTGTCTCCTCGATGGACCAAATGCTATTCTAGCGCTCGAAGACGTGTCAGTTTGACGGGGAACGGTGAGGGCTGCATGCCCCAAAATGTCAGGCGCGACGGTGTGCAGGCTCGCAGGTTGCCAAGGAGGTGCCCCATGGCAATTACATGTAGCGGAATTCAGCGCGTGTTAACAGCAGTTACCATCATGCTGTTCAGTGCTGCCTTAGTCGAAACCCAACAATCTACTCAGGACGCGCCGACGACACCAAGAACCCCGTGGGGAGACCCAGATCTTCAGGGAGTTTGGACGGGTTCCACCGTTACTCAGCTTGAACGGCCGAGAGAATACACAGCAAAGGTCTTTCTCACAGAAGAAGAAGCCGCGGCACTTGAGCGAGAGGCAATGGCACAGCAATTTGCTCCTCGACCCGTCGACCCGAACACGGGAACACCACTGACAGAGGGTGGTGTTGGCGACTACAACCCCGAGTGGTTTGATTCAGGGACAGCTGTCCTGCCATCGCGGCGAACCTCCCTGATCGTGTCTCCGATTAATGGGCGCATTCCATACAAGCCAGAAACGTTGGAAACCGAACGACCGTACGGAATCGGCCCCTACAACTCTTACCTCGATCTCGATACCGGAGAACGTTGTCTTGGGGACGGCGTGGTAGAGATGATTTGGCTCGGTTACAACCCGAACCACCAGATTGTGCAAACAGCTGACCATGTAGTGATTCTCCATGAGATGTGGCGTCAACGGCGCATTATTCCTCTAGACGACAGTCCACATATTGCACCTGGAATCCGACAGTGGAATGGAGACCTGCGAGGCCGTTGGGACGGAGACACCCTTGTCGTCGAATCAACGAATTTCGTCGACAGATGGCAAGACTATCGCTTTAACCCAAACCATCTCTGGCGAGCCCCATCTGCAACACTGCAGCTAATGGAATCCTTCAAGCGGCTCGATGCCACAACGATGTTGTACCGGGTGACCATCACCGATCCTGAACGATTCAGAAGACCTTGGACGATAGAGACATACCTAACAACTGACCAAGCGTCCCGGGGCGTTACGACAGGTCCGATCTATGAATACGCTTGCCACGAAGGAAACTACGGCGCACCTAATATGCTTCGCGGTGCACGAGTCACAGACAAGTAAGGTTGACTCGTTTCGGGCCTTGCCGACCGTAGAGGTTAATGGAAAGAGTCGCTAAACCTCCTACACTCAGCAACCATCACTCTTACAACCAATTTCACCGCACATACAGTTGGTCAGGGGGCGGCACCTTACGGGTAATGTCGACTATCAAAGTTTCACCTTCCCAGCGTCTGACCAGCTGCTCCTTACGTAAATGTCCAAATTGTAATTCTTCGACAAACTCTTGGCAGCGGTACTCCAACAACTGGATATCCGGCTCCAGGCGACGGTACAGCGGCATCGATATCTTCCACGGACGGGTGAATACCTCAGGGTCATTTATGGTGACCTCATAGTGGATGGCATCAGGTGTGAGCGGAGTAAACTTCTCGACTAAATGCAATTGGTTGCTGTGGAAGTTACCCGCCCGATCAAACCAGGACTGGTCGTTGAAATCCGTCACTTCGACGACGAGCGTATCACCTTCCCATCGGCCAACAGAGTGCCCCATCCATTTGTAATCGGGAGGGCCTTCCACTTCGTCAAGATGAATAACGCGGGCGGCGTTTGAAAAGGTAAACGTCATATAAATCTTGTTAGTACTCTGAGTAATCTGAAACGGGTAGGGCATATACATAGCCCTGGGAACCCCTGGAAGGAAGCAGTCGATCTCGGGATCTCGGTCGAGCCAGTTCTCAGCATTCTCCTGCTTCTGGGCAGCAGCTTCTGGAGTGTAGGGAATCTGTCCGTCGCCGTCGACCACGCCCAGAGAACCCGGCACCCCTCCCGCCGCACCAAATGGAAGCGAAGGTGCCGCCGGCACTTGGACGTACGGCAAATCGTAGGCTCCTTGCTGTACCACTGCACCGGCGCGCGCGGCATGGGCTTGAAGATCCCAATGAGCTTCGTTGTTGGCCTGCCAGATACCACTAAAATTTGGATGACCCTCGGCGGTGCGTGCGGCGCGAACGGTTTGCCCTGAAGGACTTATAACCGATGCGGAAATAATGGCACCCACTGCCGCCGCGGTAAATACGAGTATAGAAACGGATGTCCGGTTTCTCATTTGATCGGTTTCCTTTCACGACCATGATTTCTATTTTCGCTGCCCAAAAGAGAGTCTTGAGGGCAAACATAACGCAGTCAAGTCCACGCCTCTATGGTCGTGGGACAAGGGCAGACAACCCTGTGGCAGCTATCCTGATTCTTTCTGCTTCCGTTTGACTACCGCAAGGCCAGTGGATCGAGGCCCTCGGTGTTGAGTCCACATGTACCAATGCACAGAGACGCAGGATGGCGACCGCTGCCCTGCTCGTAGGCTTGCTCGACTGCACGCGCCCCGGCCAACGCCCCTACCATGCCGAAATTGCCCTCATGACAACGGGGTTCCGTATAGATGCGATTTGCCTCATTGCTCTGAAGTTTGAACTCTTGGATGACAGTCCACGGTCGGGTCCAGACTGTCGGATCCTCAAAAGTGGAAACAACCTCAAGCGTATCCGGACCGGTACGAGTCCAACGCTCGACAATATGCAGGTTCTCACGGGACCCCTGGAAATCCGTCTTTGGGGTAAAGTTAGTTACGTTGACGACCAGTGTCTCACCCTCCCATTGGCTGCGTGAATCTCCCCACCACTGACGGAGATTTGAAGGTAAATGCGGTGCCGTGGTAACAGGGATGTTTCGCGAAAAACCTTGCCCTTGAGCGGCATCGTAGTACACCGTCACAACGCTTGGTGATTGCACAATCCGACGGTACACCCCCACAAAACCACCACGAATGGAAGGCAGATTACCAGTCATACAGCGTTCACTTAAACCGCGGTCTTCTGGTCCGTCTGCCCGGTTGATGGGGCCAACACCCGCAGATGGGTACTCAGGAGGGTCCTCCAAAAGCCGTGGCGACGGTGGCCCGTACTGTCCACCTTGGCAGGCAAATTCGTTGTCCCGGCAAACTTGAGTATTCTGCAAGAGAGCTAACTGGTACTGCCGGTACGCAGCCTGTCTCTCCAGCGCCTCCGGTGTGTAGGAAGGCATCTTGCCATCCGGAGGGTCGATAATCATCGCGGTGCGCTTCCCCGTGGGCCTTTGTGAGGTGTAGACCGCATTGTAGGCGCCGGTGACATCAGCCTCAGTTCCAGGCGCAGCCCGCACATGGTTACCAAAGACCGATTTGTCGGCTCGCGCGGTATCAAGCTCGGCAACTTGCTCGTCAGTGTAGAACTCCGTGGTGACTCCCGCGGGGCGTTCCAATGGAACGAGCAATTCAACACTCCAAATACCCTGGAGGTCTGGCTCACCCCATGGCGTCCTAGGCACGGAAGCTGTGGATGACGCCGGAGCGACGTTCTGCGCGGTAGCCGGACGAAGGCCAGCTACCCTGGTTTCTGCTCGGCCATCGACATTCACCATGGCCCCCAACCCAAGTGCGACCACGGACCCAATGCTGAGTCCTCGGACTAGTGAATAGCCCACATGACACCTCCTACTAACGGCCGATGTTATACGGTTGCCGAACTAGAACACTCTAACCTCATTCAGCCTAACCTGGTAACTGAATGCAAAGATTGGCTCCTCAGGTTGGACTCGAACCAACAACCCTCCGGTTAACAGCCGGATGCTCTGCCAATTGAGCTACTGAGGAACAACAAACAGCTTACAAGGACTCCTCACTCAACAATATTCTCCAACGTCGTCGGTAAGGATAACGACGAATAGTAGCGAATGAGATTCTAACGGGTCAAACGTGCGAGCCAGTCCGCCACGGAATCATTTGCCTCCCTGTTTACGACAAACTAGGTTCGACTAAGAAATGCTGGCGATCTTCTGTTAGTTCTTTTCTTGTTGTTCTTGAACCAACAGCCGACGTCGCCCGTCCCAAACCTGAACGAAGACAGCTAGTCCAGTCAGCCCAACCCAGGCAACCATAAATCCAAGATCGCTTCTCATTTCGCTCGCAGGGGGAAGATACTCGAGGTTCCCCGCTAAAACTGAAACTGCCGCGCTATTTCCGACCAGTGCCAACGACCCCACTATTACGGTCCACGCACCGAAAAATGCAGTAAAAAAGATAAGAACATAACGCCGGCCGGCAAGTGACAACAGGGCGCCAACAAGACATGCGATGAGCACCAGCCAGATATTCGGCTCTCCGTCGCGAGTTGCCCACCCAAAATTGAGGACTAACGCCCCCAATCCCGCACCAAAAACCGCTACACCTGCCAAGTAAGCCATCATGGCGAACGCGGCTCCGACAACCCCACTTGCCATGACGACAAGAATGGTAAACAACGTCGGCAAGTCTCCCACCAAGAAGCTACCGATTGCCAATCCGCCTACTAAACCGTAAAAGGCAAGAAGTAATCGATGCAGGCGATAACCAAAAAAACACGCAAGAAGTCCTCCTCCAAGTAAAATGATTGCCGCCGGGATATGGAAGGACACCCACGTCATGACGTCTGATTATGCAGGGTGACCTCAACCGCCGTCCAACGCTTAGCAGCATTGTTACGGTACTGCTCGCACTCTCCCTCTTCACATACTTCCTCCGTCGGGCGGGTATCGACGATGTCGGAGAAGGAATTCGCCGTCTTGGCGGGGTGTTCATCATCGTCGTATTGCTCGGTGGGGTCCGGTTCGTGATAAGGGCGGCAGCATGGATTAAGTGTCTGGACGGTCCTCACCGTTTAACGGTTACAGAAGTTTTCAAGGCCGTTGTTGTCGGTGATTCGCTAGGGAACTTAACCCCGCTCAGCATTCTGGTGAGCGAACCGGCAAAAGGGATGTTTCTGAGGCACCGTGAACCCCTCGACAGAACCTTGCCGGCACTAGCTATCGAAAACCTTTTCTACACCTTAAGCGCCATCTTGGTAATTGGTGGCGGCATGATAGCCACGCTTCTGATATTTCAAACACCGACCCAGTTGGGACCGCCCACAGTGATATTGGTTCTCACACTTGCTGGTCTCGTTGTCGCAGTTCATTGGATCATCTGGAAAAATTTTCGCATTGGAAGCAGCGTGCTCAACTGGTTTAAACGTCGTGGCCTCACTACCGAGATATTGGAGCAGTTTTCTGCGCGCGTCCGCAACATTGAGGAAACCGTTTATGCACTCTATCCGAGGCACCGTAATCAACTGGTGTCTCTGGCATTTCTAGAGTTCTCGTTCCACTTGGTCGCAATCCTCGAAGTGTTTCTGATCTTGTCAGTGGTGAGTCCCGTACCAACAAACTTGTTTCACGCGTTTATCTTTGAAGCGACCAATCGATTCATCTCTTTTGCGTTTCGATTCGTACCGCTCCGCGTCGGTGTTGACGAGGCAGGAAGCGGAATGTTTGCCGAACTTCTTGCTGTAGGAACAGCGACTGGGGTGACGTTGGCCTTGATTCGTAAGGGCCGAATTCTAGTTTGGATAGTTATCGGCGTTTTATTCTTGTTGCGACACGGTCTCTCTTTGAAACAAATATTGAAAACAGGATCACACAAGGTGGCAGTGGTAATCATGGCCCGATCACCCGTATCGGGTGCCCCTCCAAAGACGCGTCTGAGTGAAATCATTCCCAGCGAAAACGATCGGCGCCGGTTGTACTCGGCCTTTCTGCGTGACACCGTTCAAGCATGCCGGACGATAGACGGAGTATCAATCCGGCTGGCGTACACACCAGAAAGCGATAGGGACGACTTTGCTGCAATGCCAATCGGACTAGCCGACGATGAACTACTTGCGCAGAGAGGCTATGACTTGGGCAAACGAGAAGAAGGTGTGTTTGAAGACCTGTTTGCGGCTGGTTTCACAAAAATCGTAATGGTCGGATCCGACCTGCCTACCCTTCCAATCGACTACATAGAACAAGCGGTCAGCGCAGTTACGCCAAAAACAATCGTTCTTGGTCCAGCCCTAGACGGTGGCTACTACCTGATTGCCCTCTCCAGTGACACCAATAGAAGCGTGCCAGATTTATTCACCGGCATAAGATGGAGTAGCGCTCATACACTAGCCGACACCATACTTGCTGCCGAACAATCGGGATTAGATGTCAAGCTACTTCCGCAGTGGTACGACGTCGATGACAAGAATGGTCTAGAGCGGCTGCGGTCTGACGTTAAGGCACTACCAATTCAAGCACAGGCACCAACAACCACGAAGATATTGAGGGAAATATTTAAAGAGACCACTTCGCCGTAACTTTCAGCTGTATGTCTTAGATCTCTCGGCGGCCGGTCATTGCCTTATGCATAGTAACTTCGTCGACATACTCAAGATCGCTCCCCACAGGTAAACCCATGGCAATCCGTGTTACCTGAACACCTAACGGCTTTAAGAGTTTTGCCAGATAGAGAGCGGTAGCCTCGCCTTCGACATTTGGATTCGTAGCAAGAACAACCTCCGTCACGTCACCTTCACTCACTCGTTGTAAAAGGCCCTTAATCTTCAGTTCATCAGGACCGATACCTTGCAAAGGTGACAATGCCCCCATTAGAACGTGGTAACTACCTTTAAACTCTTTAGTATTTTCAATTACGACAACGTTATTCGGATCTTCGACAACACAAATCACCGTTGGGTCGCGGCTAACGTCCGTACAATAGAAGCAGGGATCCGTATCGGTAATGTTGGAACAGACTGAGCAGTAGGTCACCTGTTCTTTGAGATCACGAATAGCATCAATCAGGGCATCGACTTCGACACGTGGTTGACGTAGCAAGTGAAATGCCAGGCGCTGGGCGCCTTTAGCACCGATGCCAGGTAACCGTTGAAGTTGTTCGCTCAGTCTCACGAGCGGGCCGACCTGCGTCATCCGCTGAGCCCAGGAATATTCAACCCCCCCATCATTCCCCCCATCTTGCCGGCTATCGATTCGTCGACCTTCCGCTGAGCATCGTTAATTGCCGCTACGATTAAGTCCTGAAGCATCTCAACGTCGTCTTGAGACACAACTTCCGGATCGATCGTCAACCGACGAATCTGCTTCTGGCCAGTCATGACTACCGTAACCATGCCGCCACCGGCACTGGCATCGACCTCAGTTTCAGCTAATTCTCGTTGCAGCTTCTCTTGCATCTGCTGCGCCTGTTTCATCATCAGTTGGATATTCATAAGAATCTTCAATTCTCAATGGTGTGGTTATAAACTATGTTTGGAAAGTACTTTCGCTACTTAAGCTTTTCCACATCAGCAATCTCCGCTGGAAACACCTCCAGTACCGACTGCACCAGTGGGTCGTTCATGGCCTGTTGTCTAAGATCATCCGATGCGACCTCAGCAAACTCAGCATCCACTTTCGATTCGCCTTGCTCTGTGCTCACCATAATCTTACGGCCAATCACCGTCGATGCAATCTGCTCAAGCCACGCTCGATTCTGCTTGACTTGAGAAGCAAGTGTCTGCTGACCAGACGTAAAACCAAAAATTAACTTGTCTCCCTCCAGATCGACTCTCTGTGCCTGCGCAACGACGGTGCCGTAGAAAAATTTCTTTGCACGCTTAAGTTCAACCAAGATTTCAGCCGTTCCCGCTTCCGGCCCATGTGGCTCCGATACAGAAGCCGAAGGTTTCGATTTTTTCAATTGTTTCACCGATTTCGATGAAACAGCTGTATCCTTCAAACTCGTCGTCGCCTTTTCTGTCAAACCCGCGGCCGAGCGAGACGATTTTGATGCCTTCACACTGCCACCACGTCCAGTTTTAGCCGTTCTCGTGGAAACAGAATCCCCGGCAAGTAGGGTGGTCAGTGGAATTAGTTTCTTGAGATGCATCCACTTGAGGACTGCCATTTCGAAGTGGTATCTTGGCTGGGCAGCGGTTCGGATCGCGAGTTCGGCGGCAGCAAATACGTCGAAAGCCCGCATCAGATCTTCGCGTGAGAATCGTTGTACTAAACTGATTAACCGAGACCGCTCTGCGTCTCCGGTAATCTCTTGATCATCTGCACGAGTAGCATCGATTGAAAGCACGAGCAGGTCCCTTATCGCTCGTGTGAGCTCACGACACACCAAACGAAGGTCGTATCCGGCCTCAACAAAACTTCCGGACAGTTTGAACACACTCGCAGGGTCTTCGTTTGCTACAACTTCCACAACATCCAGTACGGTTTCTCGCCCGATCAACCCGAGTACAGTCGACACTTCCTCTACTCCGACTCTATCGCCTGTAAACGCTACAACTTGGTCAAGCGCGCTCTGAGCATCCCGCATACTGCCATTACCCGCACGGGCGACTAGATCGATGGCTGCATCATCGATCGCAATCTCTTCTAATGTCGATATTTTGCGAAGTGCATCCGCTATCACAGGTGTGGTAATCATCCGAAGTTGGTACACTTGAGAGCGCGACAAAATTGTTTCTGGAATCTTCCGCAACTCAGTCGTAGCCATCATGAAAATCACATGAGATGGCGGCTCTTCAATTGATTTTAAAAGAGCATTAAAGGACGAGGTTGATAGCTGATGGCACTCGTCAATGATAAAGACCTTAAAGCGGTCCCTAACCGGCGCCATAGACAACCCAGCGATAATTACTTCGCGAACCGTTTCAACTTTCGTATGAGTTGCGCCGTCAATTTCGAGAACATCAATGTCGCGCCCTTCGGCGATCTCATTACAGGACTCACAGGCTCCACATGGATCAGGGGTCGGACCCTTTTCACAGTTAAGGGCCCGCGCCAAAATGCGCGCTGTTGTGGTCTTGCCTACGCCACGCGGACCGGCAAACACAAACGCCTGAGCCAATCGGTCTGTGGCGATAGCATTTCGCAGGGTCTGGGTAACCCCACGCTGACCTACTACGTCGCCGAAGTTCTTCGGGCGATACTTTCTCGCTAGAACCTGATAGGCCATGGAAATTATTTAAGTGGAGTTCACAGCTAGTTTGAGATCAAGAAACGCCAGTTGTATTGTTCGGATCATGGACGCTCTCGAATCATTAACAACGATCTCTCGGCAAGGCAGCGGGGCTCACCGCGACCCGGATAAACCTGCGGCACATGTCAGTGACTACTTAGCGCTGCTGCCTTCCGGCCCTGACGCGGTTCGTAGGCTGAAATTGCACAGGATCCGAGCCGCGGGGCGACCCGTCACCGCGCGCTGGAACGCTCAGTCTAACCGGCACTGATCAGCGTGGCAAGGCACTAAACACTGCACGTCCACTAACGGTTCACTCCCTGCAACCAGCACATCCTCATTTGAGAGAATTGTCTTTATCCTGAGTCCTTAGAGATACAAACTAAAATCGCTATTGGCAGTCGCCTGGAAAGTTCATCGACAAACCATATTATTCAGCCTTTGAATCTATTTGCGTACAAAAGCTTATTGTTGTGATTGTCGCACTGACGGTGCCGACTGTAATCTATTGACACGATTTAGCGGGAGAGATGTCCGAGTGGTTGAAGGAGCACGCTTGGAAAGCGTGTGTAGGGGAAACTCTACCGTGGGTTCGAATCCCACTCTCTCCGCCATTTGTCTTGTCCGGTCTGGGCGCGACGGAGGCTATGCAACCTTAGTGTCTCTAGCTCGCATCCCCGGGCTTCGACACAAATCGATAGCCCACCCCTCGAACGGTTAGGAGGTGGCGTGGATTCGATGGTTCGTCTTCAATCGCTCGCCGGAGACGAGAAATAAAATTATCGACAGTTCTCGTGTCTGTATCCTGACGCACCCCCCAAACTTCTTCGAGTAAAACTTCTCTGCGAACAACCTGTCCCTCTCGACGAATTAAGTGGCGCAGCAGTGTTGTTTCCGTCACCGTCAAAGGTTGTTCATCCCCGGCGCGCTCCATCACTTGCTTAGAAAAATCAATCCGCCGACCGCAGAAGCTGTATTGATCAAGCAGTTCAGTAAATTCCTCAGCCGCACTATTCTCGAGCCACATCTTGCGGCGTAGGATTCCTTGAATTCGAGCGAGCAGTATTGATAGATCGAAAGGTTTTGGCAAATAGTCGTCGGCACCTAGTTCAAAACCACGAAGCACATCACCGGTTTCGCCTCTCGCCGTAAGCATTAAAACCGGGACAAAGCTTCCGGTGGATCTTAAACGCCTAACAACCTCGAAACCGTCCAATCCCGGCAACATTACGTCGAGTAAAACAAGGTCGATGGTGTCAGGCTCATTGGTAAGCCTGCGTAGTGCTGCCTCTCCGTTTTCTTCAGTATCAACACGATAACCTTCGGCTTCAAGATTGAACTTCAAGCCGTTTGCAATATGCTCTTCATCCTCGACGACGAGTAGTCGTGTCATAACGGCTTCAGTGGAAGCTCAAGTGTGAACCGGCTTCCCTTCCCAGCACCTTCGCTTTCTGCGTAGGCTCGACCGCCGTGCCGTCTGGCCACCGCACGAACGATTGACAGGCCCAGCCCGGTACCCCTGACGCGAGCACTTAAAGCACCTGGAATACGATAAAATCGCCGAAATATCCGTTTCAATTCATCTCGCGTGATCCCCATGCCTTGGTCCCTAACATTAATCGCGACACTTCTAGCACCCAGTTTAACCACCTCGACCGCGACCCTAACCCGTTCACCGGAATATTTAATCGCGTTGTCAATCAGGTTTGTGACAGCTGCCTGAAGCTCTTCCCGGTCACCCATCACCACAGCATCCTCTCCTTCCGGAAGCCGATCAATCACTTCGACCTCGCCGTCTATTAGATGATGCCGACGGCCCGCCACAGTCACGCATTCACCGACAACTTCAGCCAGATCAATGTCGATAGGATTAGCCACGCGAGTCGCCGTACCCGTCTTCCCCGCCAAAAGCACTTGATCAATGGTTGATTGAAGACGTGCGGAATCAGCGAGCATCGTTTCAAGAAACTCCTTCCTCCTAGTCGGCTCAACGTCTCGTTGGTGCAACGTCTGGAGATATAGTCTGATAGACGCAAGTGGCGTCTTAAGTTCGTGTGTAACCGCGTGAATGAAAGCGTTATGTTGTTCGGTAGTGCGAATCTCCCGAATGAGAAAGGCCGTGTTAAGCACCAACCCGGCAATTAGTACAGCGAAGCTGATAATCCCAATCAGCAACCAGAGGCCAGTCCGCCAATTCACTACGATCCAACCTATGTTGAGCGCTAGAGCAACCGCGATAAGCAGCGCACCAAGCAGACCGACAAACAAGACTTTCCTTCGCCGCATCTCGCTCAGTACCATGACCTAATAGGATAACGCCTTCGCGCTATTCAACAGGAATGCTTTATTCAGGAAAAATGCTTTATACCAGAGTACCGACTAAACAGCCACGTCAGCGGGCGTCTTACGTGCGATCTGAGTCGCCGTTGGAACCCGAACGTCCCAAGCGAGACCGACTTTCTCAAGCAACCTGATCTGAAGCCAAGTGAGATCGAGCTCAAATCGTCCAAGTCCGTGGCGTGCAGAAGTGGGATGGGCATGATGATTGTTGTGCCAACCTTCACCAAAAGTAAGTAGAGCCACCCACCACGAATTCTTTGAGTCATCGGACGTGTCGAACCTGCGGGTGCCCCACAGGTGCGTCGCTGAATTGACTAGCCAAGTGCAGTGCAATCCAAAGACCACCCTCAAGAAAACACCCCACAGTAGCCATGGCAATCCACCAAGCGCTAATAGTGACAGGCCTAACAAGACGAGCGGAACCCAGTGCCACTTCGAGAGCACTCGGTAGAAACGGTCTTTCATGAGGTCTGGCGCGTACTTCCCCATAACAACCGTGTCGGCATTCATTGGATCACCGAACATCGTCCAGAGCATATGCGACCACCAACGACCATCCCTTGGAGTATGTGGGTCCCCATCACGATCAGAGTGTTGATGATGAATGCGGTGGCAGGCTGTCCAAAAAATCGGACCTCCTTGAAGTGTCATTGTCGCGCAGACGGCCAAAAAATACTCAACGATCTTCGGCGTTTCATATGATCGATGGGTATGGAGACGGTGATACCCCATTCCAATTCCCCAACAGATACAGACCCAGTGCAAGACAACGGCTACCATCACCGCCTGCCAAGTCGTATAAAAAACGGCCGCCACCGCCAGAATGTGAAAACACACCATCGCGGTCAACGTAACTCGGTTAACTTTTGTCTTGTCGCCGAAATCAACGTGGCTGACGCTCAATGAACCCTCATTCTGCTGGACCAATATTGCCGGAACAGCCTAACAGGCAGAACACCTACGGAGAAGAATCAGAATGTAATAGTTATGTAATTTTCGTCACGATCGGCACCGTCAGTCCTCCGCCGTTCAATCGAGTGACCAGCCAACACACTCCAGCTCAAAAAGCTGAAACTCTAGCTAAATTAAGGCTAGCAAGGCAAAAGGTTGGCGGAGAGGGTGGGATTCGAACCCACGTGCCGGTTACCCGACAAGACGCTTTCGAGGCGCCCCCGTTACGACCACTTCGGTACCTCTCCAATAAGACTTCTTCGCCGCAAGTTGCAGGTAGCCCCAAATTTCCTTCTAGTCTCAGCCTTCCAGAGCCGCGGAACAATTCATTAGGATACCGTGAGATCGGCGTTGTTCCGGCGTGACTGAAAGAACGACTGTATTAACTCGCGGCATTCATCTGCTAACACGCCATGAACAACCTCTATTTGATGATTCAACGCCCAATGGTCAAGTATCCGCGCGACTGACCTTACAGCTCCTGTTTTAGGCTCGCTGGTCCCATACACAAGCGTTCCTACTCGGGCGTGAACGAGTGCTCCCGCACACATCAGACAGGGCTCAACGGTCACATACAACGCAGTGCCGGTAAGTCTGTAGTTGCCCATCCGTCGCGAAGCATCACGTAACGCAACAACCTCGGCGTGGGCCGTTGGGTCGATTGCACCAATAGTTTGATTAAAGCCAACACCCATTATCTGGCCGTTGGCGATAACTGCGGCACCAACCGGGACCTCACCAACATCTTGAGCACGCAACGCCTGTTCGTACGCTACACGCATCCAGGTCTCATGCTTCAACTTCGAAGTGTCGCCCATAACCAAACGCTATCCTACCTGATGCTTGCGAAACCCATCTTCTAAAACCATTAATTCCCAGAGTTTGGAACTTCGAAAGGCGACTGTAGAATCACACCACATGTGTTCGAACTCTAGGAATTCAAAATGACAAGATTCAAGGCTTTATCGGAAATGATTTACTCCATCACGCGCATTGTCATCGGGTTTTTGTTCTCTCTGCATGGCATCGAGAAGATTTTTGGTGTGATGTCTCGAGACGAGCCGGCTGAATTATTTTCGCTGATTGGCGCCGCCGGTGTCATTGAACTCGCGGCAGGGGGGTTGATCTTCGTAGGACTGTACACGCCATGGGCTGCCTTCGTTGCAAGCGGGCAGATGGCATTTGCCTACTTTCTTGCCCACCACCCTCGTGGGGGATGGCCAATTGAAAACGATGGTGAAAGAGCAGTCTTATACTGTTTTGTCTTCCTCTATCTCGCGACCAGAGAGTCAGGTCCTATTAGTCTTGATCGAATGATCGAAGGGCGCCGACCCTAATGGACGTTTCCATGGGACTTCCGGTCGGACAGCTTAAAGATTTTCACCACCAATTGGCTCTTCTGAGGCCCTCAATCCAAATGTCCTCGCTCAGCGTCCCCCATTTCAACCCCAGCCTGCGGGAAATATTCCCTCCAGCGGCTCGAAACTCGAGTCGCAACATCTGGTTGACATCGAAGTTCCTCGGGAAACGAAGGTTTTAGTCGAGCATCAATCACAATAGGCGCACTGTATGCCAGATGATTTCGTACGACTTTGGTCGACGCCGCGTATATATCTGCGGCTGGTTCGAATCGCGTGAACGTCGTCCAGAGGAAATTCATCGAACTTTTCGCAGCCCGGACCGGCTCATCAGTCACTACAATCAATGGCCACTCAGAAAATGCTGGATGCTTTGCAATTCGATCTGGAACGTTTACATCGTCAGCGTACGCGGAAGCACCCACAACTAAACACCCCCCACAGAACACCAGAATGTCGCTCAAGCCGCTCGGCAAGTCTGTTGCCGAGAACTCCTGCGGCAAGTGGCGAATGGGGTCACCCAATCCCAACCAAACACCCTTGGAACCCTTATTAACCTCGGGCCCTGTGTAATCGAGAGTATCCATAGACAGGTTTGATAAAACATATAGGTCAGTCTCGGGGTGGGTCCGTTCGAGTATGTGTTCCAAAGTTCTTGGAAAGTCTTTTAAGTCAACTAGCTGGTCAGTTACTAAAAGGAACTTCGTAAGAGAGAGCTGACCCTCACCCAGAATTCGAAACGCGCTTGCCATAGCTTCCCGCGCATATCGCTGCTTGACGACGGCCGCAGACAGTGAATGGTAACCAGTCTCCCCGTACGACCACAACCGCTCGACAGCTGGCATTACCAGAGGGAACAGCGGCGACAGAAGTTCCTGCAATAGGTCGCCGATGAAAAAGTCTTCCTGTCTGGGTTTACCGACGACCGTTGCCGGATAGATAGCATCGGTTCGATGGGCAACCGTTTGAACCTCGAACACCGGATAATCGTGTTTCAAGGAGTAGTACCCATAGTGATCACCAAACGGTCCCTCCGGCCGTCTCACCTTTGGGTGAACCTCTCCAACAAATGCAAACTCAGCGTTAGACACTAGAGGGTGCCCAGAGGGTCCCGTAGAGAGCTTCAGTCGTTCGCCAGCAATCAGAGATGCGAGCATTAGCTCTGGAATATTCTCTGGCAAAGGAGCTATCGCCGACAGAATCAAGGCGGGAGGACCGCCCAAAAAAACGGTGACCGGCAACGGTTCACCACGGCCCTCGGCGACCTGATAATGAAACCCTCCCCCCTTTCCAATCTGCCAGTGCATGCCAGTAGAACGGCCATCGTGAATCTGCAGACGATACATTCCTAGATTGTGTCCCCGACCGTCAGGATGTTCGGTATAGACGAGTGGAAGTGTGATGAAGGGACCTCCGTCATCCGGCCAAGTGGTCATTGCCGGCAGAGTGTCCAGTCGAACGTCATCAGTCACGACCTCCATAACCGGACCGCTTCGACCTTTCCTGACCCCGACCTTAAGTAATTCAAAGCCGAGGTCTCGGGCTCCCCAGAGTTTCGCCGGCGTCGGTGGAAGAATGTTTTCGACCAGGTCCACCAGCCGATGAATCAGACGCTGAGGACGCGCACCAAACGCCAACTGTGCGCGCCGTTGAGTACCAAATAAATTAGTAATTAGCGGAAATTTAGCCCCAATGACATTGGTAAACAGAAGCGCCGGACCACCGGCTGCCACAACCCGGCGATGAATTTCTGCGGCCTCTTGATTTGCATCTACCGGCACATGGACCTCGACTAGATCCTTGTCTTGCCGTAACTGTTCCATGAAATGCCGCAAATCTGGGAATGACATTGATACGGTATGTTATCCGGTTTCTCCCTACCCCTTGGCTATAGCTTAGCCAGAAGCGATAATGAAGTTTTGTCAGAAACGTTTAAGTAATGGCGAGTATTACCGATAAGAAGGCTAGGATGTCGAACTCCGCCGTGGCCAGACGGCCAACCCGTAAGAGTCGCCAAAAGACGCGCTTTATCGAAGTTCTCGATACTACGCTCCGCGACGGAGAACAGGCAGAGGGCGTTTCCCTCGGCCATGCCGAGAAATTGACGATCGCGAATAGACTCCTTAAAGACGTCAAGGTCGACCGGATCGAGGTGGCGTCAGCTCGTACCAGTGAAGGTGAACGTTTAGCCGTCGAAGAAATCATTCGTTGGGCCGAGACAGAACACTTTACTGGCCGGATTGAAATCCTTGGATTTGTTGATTCAAAGGCCTCGATTGACTGGGCGCGGGCGGTAGGTGTTCAGGTCATTAATCTGTTGACGAAAGGCTCCCTGCTTCACTGCCAAGAACAATTGCGGCGCACACCTCAACAACACCGCGATGACATCCGAAAAACTATTGAATACGGCACCAAGCACGGTGTGAAGTTCAACGTCTACTTAGAAGACTGGTCTGGCGGCATGCGCGACTCACCGCAGTATGTGACGGACCACATACAAGCATTGGTGGAACTTTCACCAACGCGGATCATGCTCTGCGACACCCTCGGAATTCTGAATCCGATGTTGACTCGCCGCTATATGAGTGAAATCACGGCGGCGTTTCCGGAAACACGCTTCGATTATCACGGACACAACGACTACGGGTTGGCAACAGCTAATACTCTAGAGGCCGCAATTGCCGGAGCTCAAGGAGTTCATGTCACCGTCAATGGAATGGGTGAACGCGCTGGAAACACCGCGCTTGACGAAGTCGTCGTTTCCCTTCGTGACCATGGCGAACTTCGCACCCACGTCAAGGAACGTTCTCTCGCCGGAGTAAGTCAACTTGTCGAAGTGTTTTCAGGCCGGCGAATTGCAGTCAACAAACCAATCGTGGGAGAAAACGTCTTTACGCAAGCAGCTGGCGTGCACGCCGATGGCGACATGAAGGGGGAACTCTACGCAAGCAAGCTTCACCCCGTTCGGTTTGGGTTACGACGCAGTTATGCCATGGGCAAACTCATGGGAAAAGCGAGTCTAGAGTTTAATCTTCAAAGATTAAATATCTCACTAACCAGCGAACAAAAAGATCAGCTCTTGCAGCGGATCGTTGAACTTGGTGATCAGAAGCGACACGTTACAACCGCCGACCTTCCATTCTTGATTTCTGAGCTATTACAAACACCCGAACTACGGGTGTTCGAAGTCAGAGACTACTCAATCGCCACTAACAAAGGTCTCCGTCCATCCGCCAGCATCCTAGTCCGATACCGTGGCACTGAGGTTCAGGCCACAGCATCGGGCGACGGTGGCTATGACGCGTTCATGCAAGCCCTACGGAGTGTCGAATCAAAACTCGGTTTCGTAGTTCCAAAACTCCTCGATTATGAAGTGAGAATCCCACCTGGCGGCAAGACCGATGCTATTGTCGAAACTACGATTCAGTGGGAAGGCGGTCTAATCACCCGAGGTATCGATACAGACCAATTAGCGGCTGCGATCCAGGCAACTGAACATGCCCTTAATGCGGTTGCTCTTCACAGTAATCCGCATCCAAAACACACCGGGACCAAACGTCCTCGGCGAAATCGTCGATCGAAAGTAACGTCGGTGGCTCGCTAATCGGCGACCGTTTCAAATTGACAACTACCGTGCCTCAGCGATCTGTTCATCAAGGCGTGCTCCACCCAAAATACCAGGCATCGAATAATTCCCTTCGTGGCATGCATACTCAAAAATTGGATCTTCTGTGCTCTTTAAGACCAGCATCACAGTCCAAGGCTTAGTCCAAGTATCCGAATCATCGAGCGTTATCTCATGCTGGATGGTATCGGGTGCCACGCGGGTAAAACGCTCAACGAGACGCAATCCCGCAGAAGCACCACTATAGCGTGTCTCACCCGAATAATTTGTCGTCTCAACAACCAGAGTGTCGCCGTCCCAATGGCCACGCGAATCACCTGTCCACAATCGCACGCCATCATCAACATGGGGGCGCCCATCAAGCGGAATGACACGGGAGATGTGCCCCATCTCCTGAAGGATAGCTACGTGGTCTGGTGTTTGAAGAATCTGAAAGTAGCTGTTGTAACCAGCGCTCAAACGGGGCGCCTCAAAGTGGAGACACCGGTCGCCAAGACTTCTATCTTCAGGCCCATCCGAGGGATGCTCCCGGGAATATTCACGCCTAGAGGAAGCGAGTGCTTCGGCGGCAGTGGTTAATGCCGGAATTCGACCATCCGGTGGATCGACAATGAGAGACGTGCGGTTATCAAGGTTGCGTTCGACTAGCCAGAAAGCGTTGTAGTTTCCGGTGACGACATCGAAATCGTTATACTCTGAATTGCCCAGCGCCTGCTGAATAAGACGGTCTCCCAACAAATCTCCAGCTTGTTCGTTGTTGCGAAATTCATTCACCTTCTGGGTCAATTCAGCAAGTTCTTCGTCTGACAACACCGTCTTACCCGCCAGTTGCTCTGGACGCTGCAGAGGCGTTGCACTGTTGTTAGCCCAGATACCCTGAAGGTCAGGCTGTCCATCCGCTGTGCGGGGGACCGCCCAATCGCTTTCCTGTCCCAACGCCGAGAACGGCACCGTCGCACCAATCACAAGTATCATCAGCAAAACTGCTATGCGTCGATCTATCATTACACTCCTCCTGCATGCCGGATAAGACATACATATGCCTCTCTGGCTAGTTCAACAACTACAGTTGCTCGCGCTCCAAAAGTGCCGCCACTTCAAAAAAATCCTGGACCTCCCAGTCTGGAGCGTAGCCATGATGTTCTAACGGCTCATCCGCGCGATTAACCCAAATAACCTTTAGCCCGGCCACCTTGGCACCCACAATATCAAACTGCCCGCGACAAACGAATATAACCTCACTCACGTTAAGGCCTAGTTTGGCAATTGACTTGAGATAGATTCGGGATGCACTTTGTTCTTGCCCCATAGATCTGCGGTGAGATAAACATCAAAATCAAACCCCATATCGGCAAAACGATCAACATTGCCAACTCGAACCATCTCACTGTCACCGTTCGACAAGGGACCCATAATCGGATAACCTACGGCCCGAATTCTCTTGAGCCCCTCAATGACATCAGGATAGGGGTCGAGTTCGTGCCACGCCTGCATAAGTTCGTCTTCATCACCCTTGGTCAGTTCAACCTTGTGAAAACTAGCGGCTGTTCGAAGTGCTCGACGAGTAACAAATGAAAACGGTTCAAACCCTTTATCGACCAGTGTGTTGTACATGATGTAGACCAACTGTTTGGACCGCCAGAGCTCGTTAAAAGTCGTTGGGTTAGCCACGATACCTTTTCGGCTAAACACTCTGGAAACCGCTAGCTCGACGCCCTCCCAAGAAACAAGCGTCCCGTAGGAATCGAACAGCACAGCCCGCGACCGTTCCTGAGCAGGAAGCTTCTGATTAACCGGCGTTAAAGCCAGAATGATAATGACGAGAAAGATACGGTGTCTCACGACAGCCCCCAAGGGAAGAAAACACGTTGCACAAACCAAATCCCGCCGACCACGATGACGATGACCGAACCAACCGTTGCCAGACGTTGGCCAGCCAATTCGCTACGCGCCCGTAATGCCACCAACGCCGCCGCTGCGGCGAGGACAACCGCTAGTTGGCCAATTTCAACACCCACATTGAAAGAGACGAGTGACCAAGCTACGTCCCGATTCGGTAAATCCATCGCTCGAAGAATTCCAGCAAACCCAAACCCATGGATCAATCCGAAGATAAAAGCGATCCACGCACGCATGTCTCGGCCACCACCAACCAATAGATTATCGGCACCGACCCAGACGATACTGAGCGCGATCGCCGGCTCAACAATATTCGAGGGCGGGCTGAAAACATTTAGTACTGATAAAGAAAGGGTGACACTGTGGGCCAGCGTGAAAGCGGTCACGACAATCAGTAACTGCCGAACACTACCACCCAGCAACAACAGCCCAACCAGAAACAGCAGATGATCGGCTCCCGTCAAAATGTGTTCTACGCCCAGTGGTAAAAACCGCTGCACCACGGCGCGTGTACCCTGCCAGGTTCCCAAGAAATACTCCGTCCTTGGATGATTCAAATCAAGGATGGCCTGATTTCTTAGTTCACCTGCTTCGTAAACATTGAGAAACGTCTGGTGCCGTGGGTCGTACGGAAACAGGAGAGCATCAATCCCAATTACGCCGGGCGTCTGATTAAAAACATAGTGAAATCGAAGTCGCACCGATTGACGATCGGGCAGCACTTCAGGAGTAAGCCAGTTAGGTTTAAATACTCGGTCTCCAGTCGACAGACGCAGGCGTCCCTCCACCAAATCAGCCATTGCGTCGGCTTGTTCCACAACAAATGCTTGGTCGAGTAATTGCTCTGGTGGATCAATCTCGAGGTCATGCGCTAGATCGATAATATGCACGACCAAGGTAGCCTCGCCGCCGCCAGTCTCTCCAAGGCGAAGATCAAGGTAGCTGAAAGGGATCGGATGTGCTTGAGCGATCCCTGCGGCAGCTAGACTACTGATTAGCGCCAGTAGCGTAAGACGAATTCCAAAAATCCAGCGTGCAGTCATGCACGCCTCACGCTACTCTTCGATTTCGTCAAAAACAACCTGCACGTAGGCCTGAAGCCGTTCGGCCGGTGGCTTGCGATACCCCATGAACCTCGGCGGAACTTGCCAGACGCGTGCAAATTCTTCTGCTGAAAAACCATCCCTTTTGGCCGATCGGGCCGCACTAACAAATGCTCCTACAAAAGTCGCATATTCGCGAAGATCGTCTCGCATCATCGGGGTACTGTGGCCCGTGATGATTGTATCGATTTCAGGAACACCCGCGTACGCATTCCAAAGAGTGACCGGGTAATCAACACCACTCCCACCGTTGTTCGCATCCATGATTGGAACTTGCTTACCTGGGAATACATCGCCGGCGTGCATGACACGCAGCGAAGGAAAAACCACCCACGCGTCGCCGCCCGTATGCGCGCGACCAAAGTAATGAAGATCAACCTGGTCGGCACCGCTCCCTAGGGTCAAGCTATCGGTAAACGTCTGGGTCGGCATTCCCTGTCCACCACTTGTGTCAAACACATTTGGAGGCTCTCGACCCAAGCCAGTAACCGGGTTCCATTCACCCATCAACTGTTCGGTGTTTTCGTGAGTCACTACACTGACAGTCGTCGGAAAATCAACGTTGCCACTCACATGGTCGAAGTGCGTATGAGTATTGATAATCGTCGTTACCGGGTTAGAGGTTAGTTCACCGATCTTGTCGAGAAGCGGCTGACCCCAACCAGCCAGCTTGGTATCAACGAGCACCACACCGTCACTGGTCACGAAGGCTGCCGAGTTCCCGCCGCCGCCCCGAAGAACGTAGAGGTTATCCCTCAGCTGGTCGACCTCAACTACCTGTTCACCCTGCTGTGCCGTGCCAACCGCTAGTGATAGCGAACAAACGACTAACAACACTCCAAAAATCACCGTTCTTTTCATTACCCTACCTCCCTAGCCACGCTTGCCAGAACCCAGCAATCCTAACGCAAAAACGACAGGGCTGCTGCCAGTTTTTTAATCAACCCTAACGAATCAGTCGACCGAGGAAAAGATCGGCGCGAAACCCAATGACTCTATTCTGGCAACCGATATGCGATGAGTGCACCAGGGAAGCCGCCGCCGCTGATAGCCATGACGATATACTGGCTGACTGTAAACAGGTCCGGTCGAGTTTAGAGAGCAAGGAAACGTTCAGCTTTTCGACGAATTGACGGTAATCTTGCACCCATCGTGCCGAAGTAACCAGACCCTCTGTCACGCCCAATTTTCAATTAATTCAAAAGTCGCGTGACTTCTTCAAAAAGTGGACGGTCCCACAGGTTAGTACTGCCGACCTCATCATCGCACGTCACCTATCACTCGACAACAGGTTAAGGGTCTGTCTGCCCCACAGAGATGGGACATGCTTGCGGAACATTTGAAAGAGATCTATCGTGGCGAGTACCAGATCAAGAAATCATTGCAGGAGGTAGTAAATGCGCACTCGCGTGGCCGGGCTGCTTGTCGTTTTGACCCTCGTCGTTTTACTGGTGCCATCGCCAACCGTTGCTCAGTCCGCCAACGCACCACGGACCCCTTGGGGAGACCCTGATCTCGAAGGGATCTGGTCGTATGCGAGCTTGACACCCCTTCAAAGACCAGCTGACTTGAGCAATCGTGAATTCTTCACGCCTGAGGAGGCTGCAAGTCGCAACGCCGCGACAAGCGTAGATCGACCTCCCCAACCCGGCAGTGTTGGAAACTACAATGCATTATGGTTCGATCGTGGGACAATCGACCCCAGTCTGCGAACGTCGCTTATTATCGACCCCCCGAACGGTCGACTACCTCTGACCCAGGAAACACAAGCACGGATCGCTTCCGAGCGGGAATACCGAGATAGTCATCCAGCCGATTCGTGGCTGGACCGCAGCCCGTGGGATCGATGCATCACGTATCACGGTGTACCTCCGGTCTCAACCGGCTACAACAATACCTATCACATCGTGCAGTCACCCGGATACGTTGCCATTTTGGTGGAGAACATTCACGATGTTCGGATCATTCCTCTTGACGGACAACCACAGCTGGAGTCTTCAATTCGACAGTGGAACGGTGATTCCCGAGGTCATTGGGAAGGTGACACACTGGTTGTTAAAACCACAAACTATAGTACTCAAACGCGCCTGCGTTTTCCGTCGTCACCAGAGACAACTGCGGTGGAACGTTTCACGCGAATCAATGCCGATCTAATCGACTATCAATTTACGGTGGAAGATCCGTCAGTCTATACAAGCGCATGGACTGCTGTTCGACCGATGCCGAGAATCCCAGACTATCGGATTTACGAGTACTCGTGTCACGAAGGCAACTACGCAATGTCAAACATTCTGAGCGGTGAACGACAACGTGAAAAAGCGACAGCGAGAGACTAAATTAATGAGGACTGTTACCGAATGGCGCTGAACTGAATCATTGTGTTCTTAGTAGTCACGCTGTCTCACCTAATATCTCAACCAACTGACCCGCGTGTGAGTGGTGGCCGACAAAAGCACGCGGCCTTCATATATTTTATAGATATGGCACTAATGTGACGCTCACGTTTCGGCGAATCCTGTTGGTCCTTGTGCCTGTAGTCTGCGCCAATTTAGCGGTGCTCGCGCAACCGCGGTCCAGTGGTTGGGGGCAGCCAGCTCTTCCGTACGATGGTCGATTCACGTTCGTCCGCCTTCGATGGACCTCCGGAACTTACGGTGCTCCGGTGGCCGGCCAAGGTTTCAATTTCTGGCTGCATGAATTTCCCCGTGCCGAGCAAAACCTGATGGCCGTACTCGGCGATCTCACCCTCGTCAACACCCGAACAAACGGGAGCCTCATCCTCACACTTGATGACCCCGACCTCTTCAAATACCCAATTGTCATGATGTGGGAACCCGGTTTTTGGACGATGACGGACCACGAAGCTGGACGCCTTCGCGAATACATATTGAAGGGAGGATTGGTCATTTTTGATGACTTCGAGCGTGAGCAGTGGGACAATTTCGCCGCCCAAATGGACCGAGTCATTCCAAACGCTGATTGGATTGCCCTGGAGGAGAATCACCCCATATTTAATTCATTCTTTCGTATCGATCAAATTGACACTCCACACCCGATTAACCACCACCTGTTCGGATACAAGCCTGAATATATTGGATTATTTGAAGATAACAATTCCGACAAACGCCTGATGGCGATCGTCAATTACAATACCAACCTTGCTGAATATTGGCAGATGGCCGGAACGGGGTTCTTCCCAATCGAATCCGAAAACATCGGGTTCAGGCTTGGAATTAATTACATGTTGTACGGCATGACCCACTAAATTGGCCCGTAGTTTGAACAACCGCGAATAGTTACAGGCTCTTGGGCAGAAGAATCTGTCATTATTCTTTAAAGAGACATTCTGACTTCAAAAATCATCATTATAAAATAACCAAATTTTTGGATATACATAAGTATCTTACTTATCAACAACTTATATGTTTGTGACTCATACAAAAACCAAATAATCGTTTTTGTGCCAATTTATTTTGTCTTTATCTGTCTAGAATGTTCCGTATATTCCTTAATTTTCCATAAAAAACCAAGCTGGCCCGCTTTTTGCATGTTATCGTGTCTGCTGGTGTGGGCGAACCAACCGCCAAGCGGATTCTAAAGAGCTTGAGTGGTGAGTTACTATTTGACATCGTGTGCTTACACAGGCTATATAGTGCGTTACTGCGTCTTTCGCCATCGTAAAATTGTTTTTTAGTTAATTTTAGATGGGGTCATTCACAGTGTTTCCGGGGGCCGGTGCCTCCGAAAATGAATGAAGGAGACAAACATGAGGATGCGTAAGCTAGGAGTGGGAAAGGCCGCGCTGGTTCTTTGCTCTTTGCTGCTAGTGCCTGCAGTGGCATCGGCTCAGGATGCCGGTATCGCTGGAGTCGTGTCGGATGATACCGGCGGTGTGTTGCCTGGTGTCACGGTCACCGCAGCAAGTCCAGCCCTAATCGAGCAACAGCGAATAGCTATCACCGACGGTGAGGGTCGATTCGCGTTCGCCGGGCTCACAGTAGGGACTTATTCAGTCGAATTTTCCCTGCCCGGGTTTAACCAGATTCGCCGAGAAGGCGTCGAGTTAACATCTGGTTTCACCGCCAACATCAGCGTTGAACTTGGTGTGGGTGGTATTGAAGAAACCATTACGGTCACGGGCGCAAGTCCCGTGGTCGATATTCAGAACGTGCGTCGGCAAACACTGGCCACGGCTGAAGTGCTTTCAACGCTCCCGATGAGCACCAAGCACGTCAACAATCTTGTCACGCTGACGCCTGGATTTACCGGCCTAGCTGACGTTGGCGGTCGCTACAGCTCACAGGTGGGTGGCGAATATCACGGTAAAGCCGGAACCAAAGTCTCCATGGATGGAATGGGCGTCGAGAATAGCTTTGGTAACAGCAGTTATCAGATCAATGCTGCGGCCGTTCAGGAAATGGTCTTGCAGACCACGGGTATTTCTGCTGACACCAACGCCGACGGCGCAGTCGTCAACGTCATCCCGAAAGAAGGTGGAAACACCTTTAGCGGTATCCTCGCTGGCTTTTTTGCCAATGACAGCATGGAGTCCAACAACGTCAACGCGAATCTAAAATCCAAGGGTA
Organism: uncultured Vicinamibacteraceae bacterium; assembly: GCA_964342185.1. Taxonomy (GTDB): domain Bacteria; phylum Acidobacteriota; class Vicinamibacteria; order Vicinamibacterales; family UBA8438; genus CAUZIB01. The sequence continues at coordinate 61,544 of CAYFER010000005.1, forward strand.
TTTCCAAGCCAAACTCGACGACCAAAATGTGGGACGAGTCGATCAGCTTGGGCGGCCCAATCAAGCGAGATAAGTTGTGGTTCTTCTTCGCCGGTCGCAGCTGGGGCTTCACTCGAGAGGGTGCTAACGTCTTCTGGAACAGGTGCACGCATCCCGGCCAATCGTGTGCTGACGGACGGTACATGGGTGCGTCCGAAGGAACAAAGCGGCAGGTGGTACGGCTCGAAAATTACACCGACCGTCCGAAGGACCGCTACAGTGGCCGACTTGAGTGGTACGACTCTTACCTGAGCCGTCTCACATGGCAGGCCAGCCAGAAGAACAAATTTAATGTCACTTACGACGAACAGCGTGCTTGCAACTGCGGTTCGACGAACGGTTCGAGATTGCAGGAAACGTCACCTGGCTATCGATTCGACCCCAACAGGCTGACACAGCTGTCGTGGACGTCGACTCAGACCAGCCGTCTTCTGATCGAAGCGGGTGCGACATTTGCCATCTCGCAGTGGAACACGTTCCTGATGCCAGGTGTTGACGCAAGTGACGTCACGATTGCCGACCAAGGTCTTGGTTTGACCTACGGGAACTATGCCTGGTTGCGTGGTGACCCGAACCACACTGACCGTTACAGTCAGCGGTTCTCGGTTTCCTACGTCACGGGTTCGCATAACTTCAAGGCGGGCATGGCCTCTGAGCAGTTGGTCGACAATGTCTACCTCCTCAGGTCTGGTGAGGTTCAGTACCGCTTCAGAAATGCTGTCCCGAACCGCATCACGCAATATTCGACACCGTATCTCCAGAGGGACCGTGCGCGCGACCTTGGTATCTACGCGCAGGACCAATGGGTTATCGACCGGTTGACCATTAACATGGGTGTCCGACTGGATACGCTCTACGGCTACACGCCGGCACAGGATCTGCCGGGCGCACCTGATGAACCTAACCCCTGGGGCGGATTCGAACGCGTCAATGAGTGGCTTGGTGAACGTTCCTATGCCCGGCGTGAAGGCACACCGAATTGGAAAGATATCAATCCGCGTGTCGGTCTCGCCTACGACGTATTTGGCGACGGCCGTACAGCTCTCAAATGGTCGCTTGGCCGATACGTTGCCAAGATCGGGACGGAAATCACCAATGCAAACAACCCCATCGTTCGGTCAATTAACTCAGTCAACCGCTCGTGGAACGACGCGAACGGCGACTACATCCCGACCTGCGATTTGGGTAACTTCAGTGCCAACGGCGAGTGCGGAGCTATCTCGAACAAGAACTTCGGTGCGGGAAATCCAAACGCAGTCCGTTGGGACGACGCTGTGCTGAATGGGCTTCGTGACAGCAACTGGGATATGTCAGCTGAGCTCCAGCAAGAACTCACTGACGGTCTGTCAATGACGGTTGGCTACTACTTCAACAATGGTGGCTACAACCAGCAGAACAACAGCAAGAACCGCGTGACCGACAATACTGCCGTTGGCACTGCCGATTACGACGAGTATTGCGTCACGATACCGACCGATAGTCGCCTCCCGAACAGCGGCCAACAGCTGTGTGGCCTGTATGACATCAAACCGTCTAGTTTTGGAAATGTCGACAGCTACATTACCCAGAGCCAGCTCTTTGGGGATGTGATTATGCGCAACCACTTCTTCAACGTCACGTTCGACGGACGGCTTCCCAACGGGATTCAGTTCGGTGGCGGTGTGGACACCGGGCAGTCAACAAACAACCGGTGCTTCGTGGTTGACACTCCGCAGGAGTTGCTCTACTGCAACGATGTAACGCCGTTTAGTGCGCAGACTCAAATGAAGGCGTTCGGGTCAGTGCCGTTACCGGGTGACTTCCTGGTGAGTTTCGCGTATCAGAACCTTTCCGGTCCTGAGTATGCGGCCAACTTGCTCTACTCGAGTGCACAAATCGAACCGTCATTGGGTCGGCCGCTCTCAAGTGGTGGCTATCGCTCAGTGCCGATCGTGGCTCCGTCAACATTGTTTGAAGACAGAATCACGAGGCTTGATTTCCGAGCGAGCAAGATCATCAACTACAACCGCTTCAGGTTCCAGATTAACTTTGATGCGTATAACCTGATGAATTCCAGCTCCATCCGAACAGTCAACAGCACCTACGGATCACGCTGGGGATACCCGAATTCAATTATCGACCCACGGATTCTTGAGTTCGGTGGACAGATCGACTTCTAATCGAGAGGTCTGATTACATCTTCCGCGCTGGGGCGGCTCTTCGGAGCCACCTCAGCGCGTTTTTTTTGTACGGATGTTTTGAGCAAACGGCCCTAAGGAAGTTCTTCCTGCGTCCACGGGATACGGCAGGGTTCACCACGTTCATACCGAGCGAGGTTCACTTCGAGTCTCGCAGTTACTTCCACAAGACCAGCTTGTTGGGCAGCAATCAATAGATCGCGTTGCACGGCTGCAGCCTGAGCGTATTCACCAAGTTCGGCCAACATCATCGCGGTCGTTTCGCCAAGTTCAATGGTCTGTTGCTGCTCAAGAAGTCGTTCAATCAACTGTTGCGCCAAACTAGCGTCTCGCACCTGGTCATCCGGAGCCGCTGACAACAAGCGCGCTAACGCATGCGTAAACAATGGATGATCAGGATACCGTTCGCTATCGGCGGACAGTCTGGTTCGCGCGTCGGCGTAACGCTCTAATCGCACGAGGGTCATTGCGTAGCCAAACGCTGCGTCCTGATGTGCCGGATCCATTTCAAGCACGCGTTCGTATTCCGCCAGCGCCTCACGGGGTTGCCCACTGCGCCCCAGGACACCGGCAAGTTGCGTCCGTGCTTGAATGTTGACCGGATCGTGCTCCAACGCTATTGAAAAATTGTCAATGGCCTCTTGATGCCGACCCGCTGCCGCGCGAAGTATGCCCAGGCTGTAGCGCGCGGCAACATAGCCAGAATCCGCACGAATCGCCGCTTCGAATGCGGCTTCCGCGCCAGCCTCGTCTGCCAGTTGATAAAGTGCAGTCCCGAGGCGGTGATGCAATGACGGATCCGTCGGCGCGAGTTCCAATCCTCTACGAAACCAAGTGGCGGCATCAGCCCAGTTGCCAACGTCCATGGCTTGCCCCCCCCTGACGTTGTAGGCTTCGGCACTTTCAAGCAATGAACCAACTTCTTGCATCAGTGGATCTCTGGGACTGACTTCCACGTCTCCCCGCTGGTCAAGATGTCTCTCCGCGCGGTCGAGGTCTCCCAAGTTCCGATAAGCCATGGCCAGCGGAACATGGATGGTCGACGCCTGGGGCCGAAATGCGAGCGCCGCCTCAAAGTCCTGAACTGCTTGGGTAGAATCACCGTTCGCTAGCGCCACACGACCTGCTCCAAACCTAGCCGCGGCTGACGTCGGTCGTATGGCCAATGCTTGACTGAATAACGGTTCAGCAGCTTCAACCAGGCCCTGATCAAGATAAATGTCACCGAGCCAAACGAGTGTTGCCACATCGTTCGGTGCAAGTTCTAGCGCACGCTCAAAGGCAGTCGCAGCGGCGTCGATGGGACCAGTGTTCCGATAGACATGACCCAGATAATAGGGCCATCGTCGGTCATCAGGAAGAAGTGTCTGGGCATTGCCGTAGCATGTCCCGGCAGCCTCAAAAAAGGACGCTGCCAGCAACAGGTTGCCCATATCCCCGTAGGCACCCCCGAGAGCTGCAGCACTTTGACTCCCATCTTCAATGGCAGACCTCACTAGAGCAAGTTGGACGTGCATCTGCTCGCGAACCGATTCAGCCATGACAGAAAAGTCCGGCAGTACAACGGGTTGCAGATTCCGACCCGTTGGAGGTTCAACTCTTGAAGTATCACCGGGCACCGCCAAAACATTCTGCTCCGCCGGGTCCGGGTCAGAACCGGCACACCCGCTACTCAGCAAAGCGCAGGCCACCCAACTAGTTTGGCACCAGATTCGGATTCGCATACGACACCAAAAAGACTTCTCGTCGATGCTAACACGGTCTGATGTCTCTCTGTGTAATGCAAAGCGATCAGACAGATACTTCCTTTACAGGCGACTCACTGGTGCGATACCTGTTTTTTGGGGAATACGACGATCCAAGTCAGGACACTATCGGGCGCGACCGAATTCGAGAGAAAAGGAAGCGCGATTCAAGGATTCTGTTGCGCTGCCACCAATCCTCATTGTTCCAGTCCCTGCCCTTCGGTGAGCGTCACGTAACGGTCAATCTCAACATCAGGCCACAGTTCTACTCGGCCACTCGGCCAAAACACCTGAACTGCCGGAAGTTCAGACGACTGACCCAACCCAACCAACACCCTGGAATCGCTTGCCGAGGCGTAACTGCCATCGGACCGTACTCGCCGCCAGACCGGCGACTCTGTTGATCGAATCACCTCAACTCGTGCACCTATGGCATATCGCGAAACTTCTTGGCGGAGGTCTAATCCGAGCCAGTGCGCACGCTGACCAACTTCATTTATGAACAGTCGAACGGGACCACTATTGTTACTCACAACAATGTCAGTATCACCATCATTGTCGAGGTCGCCTACTGCCGCGCCGCGACTAACTTCAGACAGACTAAAGGCCGCACCAGTCTGATTCGTCACGTCGTCGAACCGGCCGTTTCGAAGGTTTAGGAAAAGCGAGTTTTGCTCGTCGTAAGGAAAAGCTTCGCCCACACGCCCCTCAATTGCCTCTATGGCACCGTTCACAGCTACAAGGTCAAGCCACCCGTCGTTATCGACATCTAGCCACGCCGTACCAAAACCAGTCCGCCCGAGGCTCAAAGGCCCAAGGCCCACTCGGCCACTCACGTCTGCGAATACACCTGACCCGTTATTGAGATACAAGTTATTGCCCTCAGCCGGTAAGTGGGTCATAAACAGGTCTGGATCGCCATCATTGTCGAAATCAGCAGCATCCACACCCATGCTGCCCTCTGCAGTGCCGTCACCACTTAGCGCAACACCCGAGAGCAAACCCAAGTGCGACAACGTGCCATCACCTTGATTCATCCAGAGAAGATTGTCACCACCATCATTCGCCACATAAATATCAACCCACCCGTCGGAATCAAAATCCGCCGTCGATACCCCTAACGCCGGGCCATGATCAGTCCCAAACAAAGCCACAGACGTAACATCAACGAACTGACCGTTTCTCTGGTTTTGATACAAACGATCCGCTTGTGGTGTGTAGAGATCGGGCGTGCAGTAGTCACGACGACCGGTCAAACCAGTACAGGGTTGGTCTGCTTCAATTTGGTATTGCAGATAATTACCAACATATAGATCCAACCAACCGTCACGGTCGTAATCAACAAACGACGCCGAAACAGCCCAACCAGGATCGTTAGTGCCACTTTCGGCTGAAATATCAATAAACGTACCGTCACAGTTATTCCGTAGTAACTGGTTCGGTCCAAAATTCGTCAAGTAGATATCTATACAACCATCATTGTCGACATCACCGGCAGCGACCCCCATTCCGTACTCAAACGTTTCAATTCCACTCTCCTCAGTAACGTCAGTAAACCGGAGTGAAGCTGGGTCACCAGTCGTCGGGTCTAAGTCGTTGCGAAACAATCGCCCGCCAAGTTCAAAAGCAGAATCCAGCTCAACGAGTGACCGGTCCAAGCCAACCTGGTCCCCAAGCATACGTCCCTGAACCAAATACACATCGAGGTCACCATCATTGTCGTAGTCAAGCACCCCGACACCGCCAGGAATCATCTCTGGAAAAAAGAACTCACCAGACATGCCGTTGAGGTGGGTAAACCGTAAGCCAGTTGCCTCGGCCTTTTCCGTAAACCAGCCGGGTGTGTCGTCCCCAGGAGGAACATCAGTAAGAACCGGACCACCGGTGATCGCCGACTCGCCAGACAACTCTTGAACAGACTCCCCTGCACACCCCAGACAGGACATGGCTATAGCCAGTGTGTTTGAACATAGACGCATAACTGTCTGGTTACTCATACGACCATACATACTCCACTCTGGACGACCGCCAACTGGAGACTTAACCGTCTGGCGGATGGTACCACGAGACTAGACAATGCACCGAACGGGGATTGGCTCGAGGATTCTCGCTGGAGGCTTGCACCGAATTCGGTTTCATTGCAACATCATGGCCTATGCTAGTGTTGGTGACACTTCCTTAACGGCCAGAGGGAAAACCGTGGCAAAGCAATTAGACCGAGCAGTTGCCTCCAGAAAACCGTTGGCGACAACCGCCGGCATTCTCGCCATCTGTCTGTGGGCTAATTGGGGTCTTGCTCAAGACCTATCGTCAGGCACAGTCACCTACGCCGGACAAATTGCCTCGATTCTGAACACCCACTGCGTGGTTTGTCACCGACCCAGCGCCATCGCTCCGTTCAGCCTCACAACGTTCGACGCCGTTAAAGATCGCGCCGAGCAGATTGCCCAAGTTGTAGAGAGTGGCAACATGCCCCCGTGGAAACCTGAATCAGTCGGTGAACGCTTCCGAGGAGAACGCCGCCTACAAGAAAACGACGTTGAACTGATTCGCCGGTGGGTTGATGCTGGTGCGCCGGAAGGTAACCGACAGATAACTCCAGCATCACCGATGTGGCCTGAAGGGTGGCACTCGGGAATCCCCGACCTCGTTGTAACGATGCCAGCGTCGTATACTCTGGCGCCAGACAGTGAGATCTATCGAAACTTTGTGATTCCGATTCCAGTTGAAGAACGACGTTTCGTTGCCGCAATCGAACTAAAACCTTCTACAACCCAAGGAATCCATCACGCCCGATTAATGATCGACTCAACCGGCAGCGCGCGACGGCAAGACAATGCCGACGACTTAGTCGGATATGACGAACCGTCCACCGACGGCACAGAGTTCCCAGACGGCCACTTTCTAGGTTGGGCGCCAGGCACACTAGCGGGCAATGCTCCAGAGGAGTTGGCCTGGCTACTCGAGCCCGGCACCGACTTAGTAGTTAAGACACACCTTGTGTCGCGTAACACACCGGTAAACCTCCAACTGTCTGTCGGTCTCTTCTTCACTGACAAACCACCAACCGTCACGCCCGCCATCGTCCAACTTGGATCACAAACAATTGATGTTCCAGCTGGAGACCCCACTCACGTGGTCGAAGACACCTATCAATTACCTGTTGACGTCGACTTGCTTGCTATTTACCCGCACGCTCATTTTCTAGCCAAGCAAATCCGAGCATCAGCACGATTACCCAATGGCACTGTTCTCCAACTAATTCGAATCGACGACTGGGATTTTAATTGGCAAGACGAATACCGATACACCGAAAACATCCGCTTACCAGCAGGAACGACGATTCGTATGCGATATGTTTTTGACAACTCCACGAACAATCGCAGAAACCCGCACAATCCTCCAAAACGCGTGCGTTTTGGTCCCCGGTCTACTGACGAAATGGCCGAACTGACATTACAGGTAGTTCCGGTGAGGTCTACGGACCGAACCATGCTGGTCCAAGACGTCTGGCGAAAGGTCTCTGAGATCATACTAGCGGGAGCACAAAAGAAGCTGACTGATAATCCCAGCAGCGAAAACCACGAAAGCTTCGCAACTAGTCTCGCAGCGGTGGGACGAATCGACGACGCGGTCAGACATCTGGAAGAAGCTGCTCGCCTGGATCCGGCTAGACCGACCGTATATTACCGATTGGGAACTGCTTTAGCGCTGCAAGACAAACAAAATGAAGCGATGTACTACTACCAACGCGCCCTCAACCTAGACCCAAATTTCGTTGAGGCCAACAACAATTTAGGCAGCCTGTTTCACTTAGCTGGAAACCTTGATGAAGCCAGCCGATATTATCGCCGCACTCTCGATCTAGACCCTGACCACAGTGGTGCCCATTTCAATCTAGGAAATATCTTCTTAGCTCGTCGACAATTTTCGGATGCCGAGTTGGAATTCAGAAAAACTCTCGAGCTAAGGCCAGACTTTGGCGACGCGTTCGAGGGTCTTGGTCAGGCTCTAGCCGAACAGGGAAAACAGACGGAAGCGCAGGAAGCCCTCAATCGAGCACGAGAACTCGAATTGAAAAACCGCTAAGCCTCAAACCTACTAAAACACTTGAAACAAAATTGGCCACCACGGCTGAGCCCGAAGGTAGGGCAGTAACACGCCGAGTAAGGGAAGCCATACCCATCTCGATGCACGTGCACACTCAAGTCTAAGGCGATGAATGTCTATCGTAAGGTTAGCAGGCGTCTCAAAACGCTGGGCCGACGGCCAATAGCGGGGCACGGTATCGAGATAGACTTGGTATTCGTCTCCATGCCTTACCCTGAGAAATTCTTCTTCTGCGGGCACAGTGGTGAGCATGTAAATGAACGTCACAATCAGTACAGCCATGACGCACAGCAAGCTCTGCAAAAACAGAGCTGCAGCCAACGCTAACAAAAAAGATCCTAAGTAAAGCGGGTTGCGGCAGATGGAGTAGGGGCCATCCGTGACCAGAATCTTTTCTTTCCTACCGCCGATATACAGAGTTGCCCAGAACCGAAATATAGTACCGGCAACAAACGTCACCCACGCCATTACCTCAATTACTCCAGCAAGCCATGACCCTTCTGATACAAAGGGCGTTGAGAATAGCATCACTACCAAGGACGGTAGCAACACCAAGGCTGCGACGATACCGCGCCATCTAAACCGCCGCTGATTTGACACCGTATCCGTGGTCAGCGGAGGTGCGATGTGTCCAAAATCATGAGTTTGAGAAATGTTTGACGAAGACAACACTCTAGAATCCACAAAAATGGCCTTCACTAAAACGTTTATTCCCGCGGTATTTATCTACTACCCCTGTCCTAGGCCAGTCGACGACAGCACCACTTTTCCTCGTACTCTCAACACTTGATTCTAGCCGAGATTGCCGAGTGCCTGTAGTTTTTCTCACGAATGAAGGTGTTATCAATAACTCAGTCTATGGAGCTAAATCAGCCTAATCAAGTCAAATTAGACATTTAGAAGGAGTAGACTGATGGCCATAGATATTCTCCAAATGGTTCGAGTCAGACGGTTGAAAGAAAAACACAGGAGGCACCATATGAAACGGCGCATCGTTCTTGCCTTGTTACTAGGTGTGGGCACACTGTGCCTGTCGGTCGTCGGAGCACAAGAATCGGCCAAAGTCATCGAAGTTGAACAACTGAGAGAGAACTTGTTCGTGTTCAGAGGAGAGGGCGGTGGGGGAAACGTTGCCGTTTTCGTCACAACAGGCGGGGTAGTCGTTGTCGATTCAAAAAATCCTGGCTGGGGCCAACCCATTCTTGACGAAATCAAAACATTGACGCCCAACCCAGTCACGACCGTCATCAATACCCACAGTCACGCTGATCACGTCAGTGGGAACGCTGCGTTTTCAAACACGGTCGAATTTGTAGCGCATGAAGTCACAAAAGCCAATATGGAAGCAATGAGACCGTATACGGGTCGCACTGAACCACCCGTGAATGTGTTTGAAGAGACGAACGACCAAGGACTTCCTACTCGAACTTTCACCGATCGAATGTCACTCGGTGCCGGTCGCGACCAAATTGACTTATATTACTTTGGACGTGCCCACACAGGGGGTGATACCTGGGTGGTCTTTCCGGCCCTCCGGACGCTGCATGCCGGCGACGCCTTCTTGGGTAAACGCGTACCGTTTCTCGATGCGGCTAACGGTGGCAGCGGAGTGGATATCCCTGACACGCTACAAAAAGCGCACGACACAATCGAAAACGTCGACACCATCATCACCGGCCACAGCACCCAAGCGACGTGGGAAGATCTTAACGAGTGGGCGGCTTTTAATCGCGACTTCTTAGAAATGGTACGGGTAGGGCGAACTACGGGAAAGACAGTCGATGAAATCGCTAGTAGTTGGGTCAAGCCAAGTCGGTACGCCGACTACGACTCTTCAAATGCGGGCAGCATCAGACGAAACATTCAAGTTATTGTTGAAGAACTTGAGCGACTAAATTAACTGAAGCAACGCGAGCCGTTAGTTCTTACGGGCACACTGACCGAACGAACTGAATCGGCAATTCAAGAAGAATAATCGTGGTTTTCTTTTAGTGAACCACCGGTAGGCTCTCAACTGGCCTGACCGTCATTCGTCGATTTAATTCGCGATGGCCGATTGCTTGCTGTGACTCATCGGTCAACAAATGGCGGGCCGATTATGAGCGCCGGGTCCGCACCCATCTTGGGCACGAATTTTTGTGTGCGGCCATGCTGGTTGTCCCCACCATATAAGTTCCCCTCAGAATCTACCGATATGGTGTGCACCTCTAAGTATCCAGTCGGCCCTTCGGTCGACACATTCCAGGTGTACAAACGATTTCCTGAAAAATCAAGTTTTACTAACTTGAGGGGACCCAGATCAGACACCCAAACATGCTCGTCGTTCACAATGATGTCAAGCGGAAGACCAAATCCAGACCAAACATCAATATGATCGATTTCCGGGTGGTACTCTCCGGATGCTTCACTCATCAGTCTGAACACTTGAACACGACCATTTGCCCGATCCAAAGCAAAAATTAGGCCGTCAGGACCGATGGCTAACGCATGTATGCCATTAAACTGCCCTGGTCCTTCTCCGAATTCACCGAATTCTGACAGATAGTTACCTTGACCATCCAAAATCACCACACGGTGATTATCAAGACCATCCGCGACCAACACTCTACCGTCAGGCAGAAACGCCACGTCCTGCGGACGACCAAAATGAGTCTGGTCACTGCCACCTACATTTTTCTCACCTAACGTCATGAGCAGCTGACTGCCGTCATTAGAGAACACAAAAATTTGATGCCTTGTTTCATTGACAACCCATACTCGCCGGTCTGGATCGTAGGGACTAATTCGAACCCTGTGAGGACCGGGTCCCCCCTCCCCGCTGTCACACAAGTGGTCCCACTGATCCCACACCTCAAGCACATTGCCATCTCCGTCAACCACCATCAGGCAGTTCTGCCATGTTCGAAATTCAGTATCACTCAACACGTTAATACCAATCGACCCCGCATATCCGGCAAACTCGGGTGGAATTGGGTTCGGCAGTCTTGTCTCTCCGCGTTGTGAGATAAATATCCGGTCGGGAGACTCCGCAAACACACCAGAATTTCCGCCAAATGCAAAACCCTCTTCGGCAAAGGGCTTGTGCCAATCGGCGACGACATCATACGGACTCGGCCCGATTGGTCCCAAGTCTTGACTTGAAAGCCAGTCGATCGACAAAACTATGAACGCTAGAATGGTTAAAACTTGTAAATTTCGCATACGGACACAATCTTACAATGGCGGAGCGACAACTCAGTAGTGGACCGGAGGCTGATTTATTCTTATTTTCATGAAAGTGTACGGCAGAGGATAGTGTGTCCTCCGTAACGACCTAGACACCGTGTGGGACACAACACCACTTTCAACCTCTTTGTTTGGATGGGTGGCAGGATGCTTTTGAAGAGCCTTACGTTTTGCCGGATAACACGGCGACTTGGAATGGTCGTGGCATTGCTCGCGATTGTGATGACGCCGCCGGGATTGGTAGCACAGGGGTCATATAGGTCGGGCCAGCCGGTTTATACCGCGTACTAAGGATGGGAAATAGACGAAGATGGTTCCCGTTACTTCGTATTCGGCTATATGAACGAAAATTGGGAGGAAGAAACTAATGTCCCGGTCGGCCCAGATAATTTCGTAATGGCCGTCCAAGCCGGTCAAGAGGTTGGCACGTTCGACCAGGAGACGGCTGACCAAGGACAGCCGACCCGGTTCCTGCCGAGACTCAATCGATTCGTGTTTCGAGTTCCAGTACCGGAGGGTTATGGACTCGACGATGAGATGGCCTGGAGTCTGACAACCCGCTCTGGCGAAGACCATCGCAAACAACACCTGGTAGCGCCCGGGGGTTGAGATTCTCTTGGTATGTCTACCGCGGGGCAGGGAAAGTGACGTTCGATCCACTCCAGACCAAAGTCTGGGAGGACAGTCGAGCACACGCCAATTCGCCGTGGGCCAATTTCTGGGAAACGCCCCCGTTGCTAGAGGACGACACATGGCGGGTAAACGCTATCTTTCACGAGCCCGGAACCTACGTCCTACGGGCCCTCGCGTCCGACAGCGCTTTGAACGTCGACTCGGTTATTGTAGTCACCGTCACTCCTTGAGTAACCGTGGACTAGAAACGAGCATCCGCAGTCACAATACTGGATAAAATCATGACAGCAACAGGAAAGACGCCTCTGAACAACATTAGAGACACCTTGTTCAGAGCTAAACAGGCTATTCCCGTAATTGATTAAAAAGAATGGCGCGCCCTGCAGGACTCGAACCTGCGGCCTCCTGGTTCGTAGCCAGACGCTCTATCCAGCTGAGCTAAGGGCGCACGGTCACCGTTACTTCACGGCGAGTAGGGAGAACAGAATTATATCAGGGAGCTTCCCGTATCAGACCGTGACCAAGTTGAAACTCCGCGCTTAAGGCAACAGGCAACCGTCCCCTGATGGAACGTTCTCCAGAAATCGCCCGTACTACTGATTCCTGGGCTAGGTCAGCAACATCATACGTCAACAGAATTGACGGAAGTTCGCGGAGGGTCAGTACCGCATACGGATTTCCAAACATCGCCGTAACGAATGGCTGTTCGAGCTCTCTCGCCTTATGTGCAATACTTTTCAGCATATCGGTCAACTGATCAGAGAGGTATCCACGACCGTTGAGCGCCGACGCGCGCGCAAACATTCCTACAATAACGCCATCAAAGTGTGCTGCAGTTTCTCTAATGAGCTCTATTTCAGACACTGGAGTTCGATTAGAGAGCGCCACTGCCGTCACATTAGGCCACCGCTGCCGAAGTGCTGGGATGAATGCCGCGCTTGGGGTCGTGCCGCCCCAACCGGCCAGACGATCAACGATCGATAAATACAAAAGGTCACCAGACCGTGGAATTCGTAGTGGAACATCTTGCTCGTCATCTTTGATAAGTGTCAGGGATTCTTGACTGATCTTTTCGGCTATGGTCAAAGCTTTGCGGGTCCCAACAATCAAAGGTAGTGTGTCGAGACTAACCGCGCGGGACCGATGTAACCCTAAGCGCGCTTTTGCACTGAGGATACGTTTCACTGACTCGTTAAGTTGACTTTCTTCGATCGTACCGACCAGAACAGCTTCCTTGACACTCTCAAATACCCCAGCTTCATCCGGCGAATGCAACACTAGGTCATGGCCGGCGTGAACCGCGCGAAGACCGGCGTCGCTGGGCGTCGCCAGTTCAGTCACCGCCCGCATTCGTAAAGAATCCGTCACAATCAAGCCATCGAACCCTAATTCCTCCCGCAACAGTTGCCGAACGATTCGAGAACTGAATGTCGCTGGCGTCGACGTAGCAGACTCAAGACTCGGTAAAGCAATATGCGCAGTCATCACTGCGTCAACGCCTGACGAGATTCCCTCACGAAAAGGTCTCAGCTCGATTTGATTTAACCGTTCACGCGGGTGAGTAATGAGCGGCAAACCATAATGTGAATCAACATCTGTATCGCCATGCCCTGGAAAATGCTTGAGTGTCGCCAGCATGCCACCATCTCTAAGTCCAGACACATAGGCGTTCGCGAGTTCAGCAACCTTGAGAGGACCCTCTCCAAATGACCGTGTGTTGATAACAGGATTCATTGGATTGTTGTTGACGTCGACCACCGGTGCCAAGTTGAGATGAATGCCAATTGCCCGGGCCTCACTGGCAGTGATCCGACCCGCTTCGTAGGCGAGTTGAGGGTCACCTGTGGCTCCAAATGCCATCGCCCTCGGGAAGGTCGTGCCGCCATTCAGACGAAAGCCAATCCCAGTTTCGAAATCGGCCGCCACTAATAACGGTACAGCGGAGATAGATTGAAGACGATTTATTAACGAGGCAGCATTTAACGGTTGGCCGCGTGTGTTTCGCGTGTAGGCTTGATTTAGAAGTACATCCGGCTGCGCCTGAGGCGTGCCAAAAACCAGCATGCCTCCCACGTGATATTCATGCACTAGTTTGACAAGTTCGTCGTAGGTGTCACTATCGCTGCTGACAAATTCTGAGAAAAATGAGGGCACAATTAGCTGCCCAACTTTTTCGTCTAGGCTCATTCCACTGATCGTGTCATCAACCCAGCCTCGTGCCTCTTCGTCAAGAGCCACAGAGACAGCATTAGAACGTAGGCCAACCGATGCGACCAGAAGCGCCATTACCCACGCCGCCGCCGTCAGATAGTTCCGCAAGCTCCTCGGCACACTTCGATAGTAGGGGCTCACCGCAATAGGCGCAAGTCAACCACCCATCTCAAACGAGGCCTTAGCCTATAGAGTGGCTATAATCGGTCTATGAGTCACCTAGCGCATCGGCAGGCAGCACCAAAAACTGTTCACTGCTACGTTTTAACGATAAGCGACACACGCACGAATGACACAGACTCAGGTGGGCAAACTATCGTGGATCTTTTGACTGATAAGGGACATGACGTAGTGGGAAAGACAATTATTCCCGATGACCCGGAACGAGTCCGAGAGGCAGTCCAAGCACAATTAGCTGATGACGTCGTCCAAGCTATTCTGACCACGGGTGGCACGGGTATTAGTTCGCGAGATCAGACTTATGAAGCCATTAGCAGTATTCTCGAGAAGCGCATTGACGGTTTTGGAGAGTTGTTTCGAGCTTTGAGTTACGCGGAAGTCGGTACCGCCGCCATGTTAACTCGGGCGTTAGCAGGGACTGCCTGTCGAAAGATCATCATCAGTATTCCGGGATCGGAGAACGCGGTCCGTCTCGCAATGACGAAACTAGTACTTCCTGAACTTGGACATCTTGTCAGAGAGGTCTCACGCTAAATAACGATGACGGATTCGAAACAGCATTCCGATACGAAAATGCGACCAATTCGGGACACTATCCCAATCGCCGAAGCTCTAGAACTGATTCTGAGTTCCGTGCTGCCAGTCACGAGAACATCACACGTCGATCTGACAGATGCTCACCGACGTGTATTGTCATCAAACATCACGGCAAAGCAGGATGTTCCTCCTTTCAATCGCGCTGCAATGGACGGTTTTGCAGTGATAGCCGAAGATACTTTTGGTGCTAGTCGACAGAAGCCACAACTTTTACGTTGCGTAGAAGCCGTGCATACTGGAAACGTCCCGACAAAAATTTTATCTCAACGCGAATGTGCGGAGATTGCGACCGGCGCTCCAATGCCGGATGGGTCCAATGCTGTCGTCATGGTCGAAGAAACGGCTCGAACTTCAGACGGCGACATCCAAGTATTTACTCCGGTGTATCCAAACCAGCATGTTGGCCAACGAGGTGCTGACATCTCACATGGTGAAGTCATCCTGAATACGGGAGACATCTTGATACCAAGTCGATTGGGCTCAATCGCAGCACTCGGACTCGCCAATGTTGACGTATTTGATCGGCCCAATGTGGCCATTCTTTCAACCGGGAATGAAATCGTTCAACCCGGTCAACCACTTGGCCCAGGTCAAATTTATGACATTAATCGTTTTACGCTCGGAGCCGTCATTCGTGAACACGGTGGTGTAGCCATGAATTACCCAACGGTGGTCGACACACTTCCTTCCTTAGCAGCAGCGGTTGACGCGTGTCTCGACAGTGACATCCTCGTTTTTTCTGGTGGAAGTTCGGTTGGCGAGCGCGATCTTACTCTTGACGTACTTGAACAGAAAGGCACCGTGGTGTTTCACGGCATCGCCGTCAAGCCCGGTAAACCAACTATCTTTGGACACATTGATGGCACACCGGTACTTGGCATGCCTGGCTATCCCACTTCATGCCTTTCCAACGCGTACATGTTGTTAATTCCAATGCTTCGGAAAATGGCGAACCTCCCTGCGAATCAGATGCGAATTATTGAGGTTCGTACTGCCCAGCGGTTTGTCTCCACAACAGGCCGCCATCAATTTTTCACGGTACGAATCGAAAACGGTAAAGCAGTCGCCGCCTTCAAGGCATCTGGGGACATCACGAGCATGTCGCAGGCAGACGGATTTATCGAGATTGGCGCGCAAACCGACATCGTGGAACAAGGTGAAACAGTAGAGGTGAAATTGTTTTAGTAATTACTAGATAGAAGTAGCTGGAACCACGTCCGTAACACTAGTAAGCATTCCAGAAACGACGGGACGTCAAGCCCGAATCTGCTTGCCAATTTCTGTATTTTGATTGTCGGAATTCTTGGCCCGCTTTTCCAGCGTTCTTGCCCATTCGAGTTCAAGTTCGTCCGCCGTGGCAAGATCGAATACTGGCGCACTTGGCTTGTAAGCACCGCGAAACACCGTGTGACAACGATAGCAAACCGTGACGTCCTTCAGCCGACGATAAACAAGCAAATCAAGAAGAGCAAATACACCGAGAACCGCGTAAGCAATTAGATCAAGTCCAAACCAGTAAAACCCCATACTAGTCAAGATCATGATGATAATCACCGACAGGCCACGGTTGGGATCAAAATCCCGACGTACATAGAAATCAGACCCTGTGCATACCGGACACACATCGACGGCCTGATCACCTCGAATATTCTCAGAAACAGCCAATGGAATCGTAAGGCCGCAGCGCCCACAAGTTGCCGCATCGGGAGCATTAACCGCGTCGAATGGAAGTTTGCCCGAGCAATCCGGACATTTCAGAATGACTCGCATACAATCCTAATCCCGCTCATACGGGAACCTGTGTCGACAAAAGCAGATATTTCGCTAAGACTTCTCCAACCACAACCGTAAAGAAATCTACATACAAAATACCGGTGGCCGACTGCGTCGACTGGATCTTGGCCGTTTGCCAGACCAAATACGACAATACCGCGGGAGAAGCTAATCCAAACAGTAAACGCTGCCAGAGAAACACGCCATCAA
Organism: uncultured Vicinamibacteraceae bacterium; assembly: GCA_964342185.1. Classification (GTDB taxonomy): domain Bacteria; phylum Acidobacteriota; class Vicinamibacteria; order Vicinamibacterales; family UBA8438; genus CAUZIB01. The sequence goes on from CAYFER010000005.1 coordinate 78,444, forward strand.
GTGAAACTGCATACTGACCGTACCCGGCCCCAGACGGTGCTTGCCAACTAGACAACGCGACCGCGACCACGGCCACCACAACTACCGTTCGGACAACAGTCGATCCAATGTGAAATTTGACCATCGACTGTAACAGCGAGACATTCATGGACGGCAAGACCAAATACCAGTGCCCGAGAATCATGGCGGTGCAAGCGCCACCCAAAAGCGCCGCGGAAGAAAGGAAACTGACCACGGTCAGTGCCGCAAATGACGGCACCTGTCCCGAGGACAAACCCATCCCCTGAAACACCAGTGCCAGACCACCGACAACCACTGTCGTCCACAGGAGCCACGGCCTTAAATTAGCCAATCCTCGACCAAAAGACGCCCAGTAGACGAGCAGGGAACCCGTGGCCACTATAAGAGCAGTAAACCCAGCCGACTCTAGAAGATTAACCGACACCGGGGTGGGTCGAAAGGCCAACGCGACCAACAGTAGCACCGCAGCAAGTCCGGCGTTAAACCGAAAGAACTGCGTGCCAGCTGTACTCGCAACAATCAGAAGGGTTGCAGCAATACCAATCCCAAGATGTGCCAAGAAGAGAAAGAGGACAGAGGACATTGTCTTGCGAGATTTCCGACTTCTCAGCTACCGATAACTTTAGCCCAGACGTCGATTTACCTCATCCCAATTGATTACGTTGAGCCAAGCTTTCACGTAGTCAGGACGCCGGTTCTGATAGTTCAGATAGTAGGCATGCTCCCATACGTCAATCCCTAGAATTGGTTTCTTCCCTTCCATTAAGGGCGTATCCTGATTTGGGGTACTTTCAACACTCAAAGTATCACCCCCGTCGACTAGCCACGCCCAGCCACTTCCGAACCTGGTAGCCGCGGCGGTAGCAAACTGTTCTGTGAAGGCCTCATACGATCCAAATACACTGGTGATTACTTCAGCCACCTTTCCGGTTGGGGACCCGCCACCAGACGGCGCCATCAACTGCCAGAACATAGCGTGGTTTGCGTGTCCACCACCATTGTTCCGCACAGCACCTCGAATCGCTTCGGGAACACTTCCAAGATCAGAAACCAATTGATCGATATTCTTAGCCGCTAGGTCATCATGGCCATCGAGCGCCGCGTTAAGTTTCGCGATGTACGTCGCATGGTGTTTGTCATGATGAATCCGCATCGTCTGTTCATCAATGTGCGGTTCAAGAGCATTGTAATCATAGGGCAACAGCGGCAATTCATAGGCCATGGATGATTTCTCCTTTCGAGGACAACGGAACTTAATCTCTAACGCTACAGTCTAAATCCCATCGGTCTAGAACCACGCTAGAAAGACGACAGTTTAGTGGATGCTAAGCATTCGGTCGAGCGCGACACGAGTCCATCGCTTCTCACGGTCGGACACAGTGATCTGATTACGCACCTCACCTTCGAGCAGACCTTCAAGCACCCACAGAAGATGATTGGGCGACACCCGGAACATCGTCGAACATAGGCAGCCAATTGGATCCAACGTCAGCACCGTCCGATCAGGAGCCAGAGTCTCTGCTAACCGACTCACCAGATGAACTTCTGTGCCCACCGCCCAGACAGAGCCTTCCGGGCTGTCGTGGATCTGTCGGATGATGTATTCGGTCGACCCAGAATCATCCGCCGCCTGTACGACGTCCCAAGTACATTCGGGGTGAACAATAACCCGAACATTTGGATGACGTTGCCTCACGGAGTTCACTTGCTGTACGTTAAATTTCGTGTGAACCGAGCAGTGACCCTTCCAAAGAATCATTCTCGCTCGCCTCAATGCTTCAGGGTCCACTCCACCAAATGGGATATCTGGATCCCAAACGACCATCTGGTCTAACGGAACACCCATGGCATAGGCGGTGTTTCTACCCAGATGCTGGTCAGGTAGAAAAAGAATCTGGTCGCCACGTTCCCAAGCCCATTGCAGCGTCGCATCTGCGTTACTTGAGGTGCAAACAACACCATCTCGCTCTCCACAGAACGCCTTAATCGACGCAGCTGAATTGATATAGGTAACAGGTATCACCCGATGGGCGCCCATTGTCTCCAATTCAGACCAGCAAACCTCCAACTGGTCCGACGCCGCCATGTCGGCCATGGAACATCCAGCGGCTAAATCGGGAAGAATAACCTGCTGGTCTTGACCGCTGAGCACATCTGCACTCTCAGCCATAAAGTGAACACCGCAAAAAACAATATACTCGGCGTCCCGCTGAGCCGCAGCCTGTCTGGACAATTTGAACGAATCTCCGGTGTGGTCGGCAAATTCAATCACTTCGTCACGCTGATAGTGATGACCGAGAATCAATAATCGTTGTCCAAGTACCTTACGAGCCTCGGCGATTCTGCTGCGCATTTCGTCATCCGGCAACCCTAGGTAGGAATCGGGCAATGATTGCCGCTCCTCAATGTGCAGCTTCTCGTAATCAGTCAACAAGTTAACAGTCATGGCAAATATTGTGAAACTTTTCTCAAGCAGTGGACGCTAAAAAGGTCAAATCTCACCCGGCTTCTTGAACAAGGCCGGGAGCGACCTGACCTAGAGCTAGTCTACCACGCTTAGAAACGATTCCGCGCTGTTTCAAACGGTCAGGACACCACGTTATATAGGGTGTCCCGTTCGATGGGTTGACGCCCGGCATCACAGATCAGAACACCGATTTGTTCCGGCGTCATTGCTTCTGGCGTTGACGCACCTGCCATGTGGTATATCCGTTCCTCTTGGACAGTCCCATCTAGATCATCAACACCGAACCAGAGAGACGTTTGTGCAACTTCTAAACCCGTAGCAATCCAAAAAGCTTTTACGTGGGGAATATTGTCAAGCATCAATCTGGCGACCGCATGGACACGTAATGAATCAATTGCCGTTGGCGCCGGCAACTTCTTCATTTGATTATTCTCAGGGTGAAACGCCAAAGGAATAAATGCCTGAAACCCACCAGTCTCATCCTGCAATGCGCGAGCCCGCAGCATATGATCCACACGCTCTTCAATCGTCTCAATGTGCCCATAGAGCATCGTGACGTTTGATTTCATGCCAAGACGGTGAGCCGTCGCATGGATTCCAAGCCACCGCGTCGTCCCACATTTGTCGTGGCAGATCTTTTGGCGAACTCGTTCAGAAAAAACCTCCGCGCCACCACCGGGCAATGAATCAAGCCCCGCATCTATCAACTCAAGTAATACCTGTTCGTCAGTCTTACCATAGAGATCGGCAAAGAACGCAATTTCAACTGCTGTAAAACATTTCAGATGGATATCAGGCCGAATGTCCTTAAAGCCTTTGAGCAATTTGGTGTAGTAGTCAAAAGGTAGGTCCGGGTGTAAACCATTGACAACATGTACTTCCGTCAAGGCCTGGTCACCGCGATCTCGAAGCTTCTGCCATGCCTGCTCGAGCGACATTGTGTAGGCTCCAGAATCACCTGGTTGCAGACGAGCAAAAGAACAGAACAGACAACTCGCTACACAGACATTAGTAGCTTCGAGACGAAGGTTATGATTGAAAAAAGTCTGGGCGCCATACCGCCGCTCACGTTCACGGTTCGCTAACCAGCCAACAGCCAGTAAGTCCGGACATTCAAAGAGGCGGACTCCGTCCGCCAGACTCAGGCGGATCCCGTCGTCAAGCTTTAATTTAATCTCTTGAAGCCCACTCGCGGCGAGCCGATCCAGCATGAGTACCTGAAGGCTTAAACGAGACCGGAACTGATCTCGTTTCTAATGTCGAATAACTATGTTATGCGATAAAAACTTCGTTCATCAACTGCAGGAACGTTTGCTAAATGGGGTCTCAGTTATACTATGTCCTGTTCGACGCTTCCTGGTGAGCATGGGAAGTGGGTGCAAATCCCACACGGTCCCGCCACTGTAAGCGGGGAGTGGGACGGTATCGGTGCAGCGCGCATCAGCCACTGGGCCTAATGTAACGGGACAGAGAGCCTGGGAAGGTAAGACCGTCTCATCACGATCCGCAAGTCAGGAGACCTGTCATCAGGCGTCCTCTTCACTGGCGGCTCTTAGAGTCGTAGTCTCGGCGCGTGGTCACGCCGTAGGAGGTTTGATGAAAGTTCGCCCCAGTAACATCGTACTTGTCCCGATTGTCATCCTGATACTAAATTGTTTCTCGGCTATCAGTACTGCCCAAGATCGCGATCCTGACTCCGAAACAATTGAGCATTCACTTCGATTCACTCAAGGAATTGTCGTCACCCCTTCACGACGGGAAGAATCGATCGCGAAGGTTTCCGCACCAATTACAGCTGTCACACTTGACGAAATCAAACGATCCACTGCGCGGGACATCCCTGAATTACTCCGATCCTACGCAGGCGTACACGTGGCCGACATCACAGGTAATCGACGGAACTATCGCATTGACTTGCGAGGTTTTGGAGAAACAGCATCTTCGAACACTCTCGTTTTAATCGATGGACGTCGTGCCACCCTGCCCGACTTAAGTGGAACTGATTGGCTCCAGATTCCGTTGAGTCGTGTCGATCGCATCGAGGTCACCCGAGGAGGTAGAGGGAGTGTTCTCTACGGAGACAACGCGACGGCTGGCACTATCAACATAATTACCAAGGACCGTACTGACACGGACCGGTCTGTCTCGCTGCAAGCCGGAAGCTATTCGAGCTTCAATGTAGCTACCAATCTGAGTGGGTCAACTTCCGGGATATCGTACGCGATTGATGGAAGTTACAACACGTCGGACGGTTATAGAGATAACGGCGATACAAACGGGGGCGACCTCGGAACGAGCTTCACTGTAACTCCAAATCAGCGCTTGAATATCTTCACCAGTGCTGGGTTCCACAGCGACGTCACCGGCCTTCCCGGAGAACTCAAAGAAAGCGACTTGATAACTGGAGCTCTTCGGCGCAGCACATTGAAACTAGGCGAGTTTGCTGAAGTCGATGATCTTTACGTAATAGCGAGACCGAGCGTCATACTCGGTGATTCTGCTTTGGCACAAGTCGACTTTTCTTTTCGGCAGCGTGATTCTGAGTTCTTCAGTTCTTTTGCCGGTGGAACGTTTAATGGCAACACCACAATCGACACTATTGCCATTTCTCCTCAAATCAACGTTTCTGGTCCTATTGTTCAGTTAAGTAACACTTTGGTATTGGGTGTTGACGCGAGTCAATCGACTGAAACCATTCTCAACACGACGATCTTCGACGGAACAGAAACCGTCGGGATGTTCACACTCAAGAAACAGAATTCGGCATTCTATCTGCATGACGAAATTTTTCCTCACTCGCGCCTAGGGATTTCAGGAGGCTATCGCTACGACGACGTTAATTACCACTTCCAACCAAGTTCGCCCGCCGGCACCGATTTTGACCAACATCTCGCTACTGTCGGTGTCAACTTCAACATAGCCGGTGCAAGCCATTTTTATGCGTCCGCCGCAAAAAGTTTTCGTTACCCTTTGCTAGACGAGCTGTTTAACTTCTTTTCCAATACCATCGATACTACCCTCCGTCCACAGCGGTCCAATAGTTACGAAACAGGTTTGCGTGCATCCACTGGCACAGTTTCTGGAGAATTTAATTATTTTCACGTACATAGCCACAACGAACTGTTTTTCAATCCGACTGGCGGGGTATTCGGGTTTGGCGCAAACGAAAACCTTGACGGAACATCGAAACGTCAGGGCGTTGAGTTGTCCGCCGCTGGGCGGTCAGAGACACTTAGCGTTAGCGGACATTACACCTACACTAATGCCAAGATCTTAGAAGGTGTGTTCGTTGGTCGAACCATCCCAAATGTTCCCCGTCATCGCTCCACCATCGAATTTGCCTTCCAACCAACACAGGCAATCGGCGTAATTATGAACGGAACTTACGTGGGGACACGACTATTTGAAAGTGATTACCAGAATGCCTTCGGGAACCAAGATCGCTATGTTGTCATCAACCTGAAACTCAGACATGAACAGGACCGGGTTAACACCTTCATCGAGGTAAGAAATCTAACGGACCATGAATATGCCGATTACGGTGTGCTTGGTGGATTTCCCGTTGAACGAGCTTTCTTCCCTTCTCCGGGTATCAATGTCCGTGTAGGAACCACGTTGGAATTTTGACTAGCACCGTGCTACGAACCAATACCGTTTCGTTTGGATACGACACGAAAGAAGTCCTGCATGACATTTCCGTTTGTATTCATCGTGGTAGTTTGACGGGAATTATTGGACCAAATGGCTCCGGCAAAACAAGTCTGCTAAGACTCCTTAGTGGTGTGTATCCTCCCACGACCGGCCAAGTCACCCTTGAGGGTCAAGATCTTGCGAACTATTCCCGTAAGACACTGGCACGGCGGTTGGCTGCCATTCAACAGCAGACTGAAACAACCTTTGATTACACAGTACTGGAAATAGTTCTAATGGGTAGATACCCACATTTAGAGAACTTCGGCATCGAAGGTCCATTAGATCTTGAACTTGCTACACAGGCATTAGCAGCAACCGGCACTTCTGATCTTGCATCCCGTGCCTTTTCGACACTCAGTGGTGGGGAAAAACAACGCGTAGTAATAGCCGGCGCTTTGGCCCAACTCTCTTCAACAAATCCGACCGTCATCGAGTCGAATATCCTTCTTCTAGATGAACCGACGACATCACTTGATCTTAACTATCAACTAGAGATTGGCTCGCTACTGCAGAATTTAAACGAGACAGGAATCACCATGGTGGTTTCGACCCACGATCTTAATCTGGCAGCGAGTGTCTGTCGTGACTTGATAGTCCTACGCGATGGGAAAGTAGTCGCGTGCGGCAAGACAGAGGATGTCTTGACCGAGGAGACCGTTCGACACTTGTATGGTGTCAATGTTCACATTGCACATAACAGCGCCGCAGGTCATCTGCTTGTGGTGCCCATGCGACAACACCGCCGCGAACCGTATGACTGAGAAAACTCATGTCACGCCGATGAACACTCTTCTGTTTCGACAACTTCAATTGAAGTTTCTGGCGACGCCTTGGGTATTGGGTAGCCTAGCAATCTTAGTTTGCCTACTGGCGCCACTTGTCGGGCCCACGCCGATCAAACTAAGCCGCGTCTTTGACAATTCAGTCTCCTTCGCTGACAACGTGGATGCTCAGATCTTCTTCATTGCTCGACTGCCACGGGTGCTTGCTGGAGCTCTCGTGGGCGGCTCACTGGCTGCCGCCGGTGTTGTACTACAAGCGCTTCTAAGAAATCCTTTGGCGACCCCCTTCACGCTTGGAGTTTCTGCAGGTGCATCCCTAGGTGCGATGGTCGTCATAGTTTTGGGAATACCCTTCGCCTTAGCTGGACTACCCGCCGTAACTCTGGCCAGTTTCATAGGTTCGCTGGTTGCGGTTGGAATTGTTTATTTCCTAGCTCGACTTCGCCGCCAAGGACTATCTACCACCGTGCTGCTACTGGCTGGAGTAACACTCAACTCTCTTTTTTCAGCCATTATCATGTTTGTTCAGTATCTCGCAGACTTCTCACAGAACTTTCAGGCAGTCCGGTGGCTGATGGGTAATCTTGATGTAAGCGGCTACGAACCTATTCTATGGGCCCTTCCTCTGCTGATGGCTGCCCTAGTTGGTTTTACCTATCTTCCACGCTCACTTAATCTCCTTACATTAGGTACTGAATATGCGGCTACCCGAGGTGTAGACGTTCTAAAAACCCAACGCCTCGCGTTCCTCTCTGCGTCCCTAGCGACCGGTGCAGCTGTATCCCTAGGCGGCCCTATCGGCTTCATCGGTATCATCGTGCCACACATAGTCCGATTACTGGTCGGATCCGACCACCGAGTAGTCCTACCATCCGCTACGTTCCTTGGTGCAGCATTCTTAGTCACCTGCGATGCAGGTGCCCGGACGATAATGGCACCACTTGAACTACCGGTTGGCGTCATCACCGCCATGCTCGGAGGACCATTCTTCTTGTGGTTACTAATACGAAACCGCTAAGACCGGCACGACATCGACTCGTCCCAATTCTGATTTTTATCACAATCGGGACCGCGATCACACAGAGTCCATTACCACAAAGAATTGTCTCGTTGGTCCCTGCCGTTACGGAGATTCTGGTTTCAATCGGTGCAGGTTCCGAGTTGGTAGGGATAGGAAGCTTCGACCAAATACCTATCGGACCGAACCAAGACAGTTCCGTTACTCGGGTTGGTGGACTTCTCGACCCCAACGTAGAACGGATCTTCACGCTTCGCCCTGACCTCGTTATTCTTTATGACACTCAGACTGATCTACGCAGCCAATTAGAGAAAGCCAGCATCCCAATTCTGACCTACACGCATGAAGGACTTGCCGAAATCTCCGACATGATTCGACTTTTGGGTATTCGGACGGGTCATTCCACCGAGGCCGAAACAATCGCCACAGAGCTTGAAGCCAGCCTCGTTGCCATCCAGCGGCGGGTGGCAGGTCGCCCTAAACCCCGAACACTGCTTGTATTCGGACGTGAACCACTGACGTTACGTAACGTCTACGCCAGCGGCGGCATCGGTTTTTTGCAGGATATGCTCGAAGTTGCAGGTGGAAATAATGTCTTCAGCGAAATCGACAGCGAAAACGTTTCACAAGTGAGTTCGGAGTCAATCTTGTCAGCGGCACCTGAAATTATTATTGAAATCAGATACGGAGAAAACCTTCCACGCAACATTGTTGAAGACGAACGAGCCGTCTGGACCCAACTCTCAACACTGCCTGCAGTACGAAACAATCGAATTTATTTCGTCACCGGGAATCGTTTTGTCGTGCCAGGACCCAGAGTGGCCCAAGCGACCGAAGAGTTAGCAAGAATGATTCACCCCGATGCGTTCTAGAATCAGTTACGCATGATAGCGACGTGCCGTCATTCTAATTAACGAACTCAACCGGAACAGGATTAGGTATAAGCCGTTTCTCATACGCTTCGTCGAACAACCGTTTGACGGCCAATCGCCCCCTTTCACCGTAATCGAGAGTCAGCTCATTGACATACATTCCTACAAACTGATCCGTCTTATCTTCGTCTAGACCTCGACCATATTCTTGGGCGTAGTCAATCGCTTCTGACCGGTGATTAAGTGCGTACGCAATACTGTCGTGAAGCAACCGAGACACCCGCCGCATCGTGTCGGTGCCAAGATCTCGTCGGATGACGTTACACCCGAGCGGCAGAGGAAGACCACCGGTTCTCTCGGCCCACCAAACACCCAAGTCGACAATCGCACGTAGTCCGTCCTCCGCATAAGTCAACTGGCCTTCATGGATAAGTAAGCCAGCCTCCACTTTCCCTTCTTGCACCGCTGGCTGGATTTCGTCGAACGGCATGACCTCGTACGCTACACTTGGAAAATACAGCTGTAACGCAAGATACGCAGTTGTCAGCGTTCCAGGAATCGCCACCGTCACCCCATCCAGTTGTGATGGTCCGTCTTCGCGTGTCACAAGCACTGGACCATACCTATCACCCATACTGGCACCGTGAGGCAAAAGCGCGTACCGCTCAACGAGGTGAGCGTAAGCATGAAATGAAACAGCCGTTACCTCGTAGCGACCTTGGAACGCTTCGCGGTTCAACGTCTCGATGTCGGCGAGCACCTGACCAACATCAAAGCCACTTATGTCAACTGCGCCAGACGCTAATCCATAAAACATAAAAGCATCGTCAGAATCTGGACTGTGTGCAACGGTTATTTTTTTCGGCGTCTCATTCATCATCATCTTCAACTTCAGCGTAAGGCTGTGTAGCCTGGCGAATTACTATCGTCAGTCCGAATAGTGTGATCACTAGCGATGCTGCCAAACCCACATAGGCACCTATCGCCATGACAGGCGGAATTATATCTACCGCCTGAGTACCCTGCACGATAGCCTGGGCTTGGGAGCGAGCCCAAAGTTGATCCGCAGCCGACTTCTCCAAGAAACGCTCCCCAAGCCAAAGAATACCGAAAGCCGCAAGGCCCACAAGTAACAGTGGGTGTCTAGAATTGCGACGTGTCACAACACTCAATAAAGCCAAAACGACCGCCAATAGACCAAGCCCTAATACCCATAATCCGGCTACGCTCGGAAATCCACCAAATCCCTGATCATCCATCTTCATCCATGGCATGAACGCGCTAGCAGCAAGGGCCACGCCACTAATGAGCGGAAGATAGTACGCTCGCATACTGTGTTGAAGTGCGCTGTGCAGGCCTGTCCATCCCGACATGGCTGGGAGTGTATAGGAGTCACCGGTCAAGAGTCGATAGCGTCTACGCCTCGTCGCCAAACCGTCAAGACGAATGCCATCAAGACCGAACCGTCAGAGCTATTAACTACACATTGAACGACAATCCGCAGCCGCATTCGCTTTTCGCGTTGGGGTTTCGAAATATCAGCGACTGACCCAGCATCTCTGAATCACAGTCCAGCACAGTTCCCTTCAAATATGTGTAGCTTTTCTTGTCAACGAAGATAGGTGTACCTTCTTGAGTTTCGAAGATTTCATCATCTGGCTTTGGTGAGGATTCCCACCGAAATACATAACTCATACCGTTACAACCACCGGCCTTAACACCAACGCGCAACCCGCCATCAGTCATACCCTCACTGCTCATCGCTTGTCGGATTCGCTTTGCGGCTGCTTCTGTGATCTCAATCATCTGTTCTCACCACCAGTGTAGCCGATTCTGTGTAAGACATGGGACTCAGTCCCTTAGTCCGCGGACATCTCGCGTAAGTGACGAACTAACCGCTTGACCTTCTCAACTACGTAGTCAACCTCTTCTGCCGTGTTCCAGCGACCCAAGCTAAATCGAATCGAAGCCACAGCCAGTCTTTCGGAAAGACCCAATGACAACAAGACATGGGATGGTTCCGGCTGCGCGGACGTGCAGGCGGCTCCTGACGACAACGCCACATCATCCAAGCCAAGAAGCAATGCTTCGCCATCTACACCGGCAACGCTAAAGTTCAGATTCTGAGGTAGCCTTCGTTCCATTGAACCATTGATTTTCAACCCGCTCAAACCCGTTGAAAGCCGCCGCCATAGATCGTCCCTCAGCGTTTGAATGCGCGCTGTCTCCTCGGCCATTTCAGTCATACAAAGTTCGGCTGCTCGCCCAAACCCAACGATCGCCGGAACATTCAAAGTGCCTGGCCGCAGGCCGTTTTCGTGCCCACCACCGTCAAGCATCGCCTTGATCGGAATCCTGGGTTTGCGCCGGCGAATACAGAGTGCGCCCACCCCCTTGGGCCCATATATCTTGTGTGAGCTTAGAGATACAAAATCCACGTCAAGAGCTCTGGCACTAAAGGGAATCTTCCCGACCGCTTGCGTAGCATCTGTATGAAACAACACCGAATGGCTACGCGCCAGAGCGCTCAACTCAGCTATCGGTTGAAGCACGCCAATCTCATTGTTCGCCGCCATCACACTCAGTAAAGCGGTCTCGGGAGTGAGCGCCTTCTCAATTTCTTTGACGTCAACAAGGCCATCTTCTCTTGGGTGAACATAGGTCACACACACTCCTTCGTTCTCCAATTGCCGACATGGATCGAGTACCGCGCGATGCTCGGTGGTTACCGTCACTATCCGAGCTGGTCGACTCACGGACTTGAGACAACCTTTGATCGCCAGATTGTTAGATTCGGTGGCTCCGCTTGTGAAGACTATTTCTCGCGGATCGCATCCGACGAGGTGAGACACTTGCACTCGGGCTCCATCCACGGCGTCCCTTGCTTCCCACCCGAAGGCATGGTGTCGACTAGCTGGATTGCCAAACTTCGTGCTGAAAAACGGCTGCATCGAGTCAACGACCCTAGGGTCAGTCGGCGTCGTCGCATGGTGGTCCATATAGATAGGCAACGAAACCATGGGTCAAGCTCGAAGCCGCACGGTTGGCTAGTCAGCAGAATGTTCTGAAGTCAACGCCGAGGTTGTCTCACTTGACGCCATCAAAACGGGGAAGGTCGACCGGGCATCATCGGCTTCGGCAAGTTCCTGCAATGTAAATGAAACAAGCGCCTGAACAATCCGGTCTTTGAGACGCCACAATGGATCACGGACGTTGCACTTTGAATACTGTTCACACGTCTCGTCTTCGTCCGAACAGGCTGTTACCAGCACAGGTCCATCAATCGCTTGAATAACATCCGCAACTGAAATGCGGTCGGCCGGACGAGATAGTTTGTAGCCTCCACGTGTACCTTGATGAGACTCCAATAGTCCCCGCCGCGCCAACCGCTGCAACACTTTAGCCATTAACTCTAAGGGAATGTCGTATCGCGCGGCTATCTCACGGGCACTGCACGACGTCGCCGCAGAACCGGAGGCTAGGTCCTTCAAGGCTATCAATGCGTAGTCGGTTTTCTTAGACAAACGTAACATGGTCTAACGTCAGTATAGCGCCGAGAGTGGAACCAGTCGATGGTTATACCACTCAGTTACCTAAATTGCGTTAATTGACAATAACCAAACGCTTTCGGAAATCGGTTCACGCGCAACAGGGTATCTCATTAGTGTGACCCAAACCGAGTATATCTTCCTAGTATTTTGGAAGTGATGGGTCGATTTCGTCAATCCAAGCAAGTATCCCACCCCGCAAATTCTTAGCGTCTGAGAAACCCGCCTCATGAAGCAGTTTCACTGCCTTCGCACTTCGAACCCCTGACTTACAATGTACGACCATATCTTTGTATCCCTCAAGCTCAGCCAGACGCTGTGGCAAGTCATTCAATGGGATCAAGGTCGAACCCGGAATCCGGCAGATTTGAAATTCCTGTGGTTCACGAACATCCAAAACCAACACCTCATCTTTTCCATCAATACGGGTTTTCAAATCCTTGACGGAGGTGTCGACCGCCTCTGACGAAACATCCTCTGTCACGGCGCCTATAACGCCGCAGAATTGTTCATAGTCGATCAACTCAGTAACGGTTGGCATTTCACCACAAACCGGACAGTCGGGATCTTTTCGAAGTTTCAGCTCGCGAAATTTCATTCGAAGTGCATCGTAAATCATGAACCTGTTGATCAATGGTTCACCTACACCAATGATTAGTTTAACTGCCTCTGTAGCCTGAATTGTTCCGACGACACCAGGCAAAATTCCCAAGACGCCACCCTCTGCACAACTTGGTACTAAGCCGGGTGGTGGCGGTTCAGGATACAAACATCGATAACAAGGACCATCTTTGGTGGCAAAAACAGATGCCTGCCCTTCAAAACGAAAGATGCTACCGTACACGTTAGGTTTTCGTAAGATAACGCAAGCATCATTAACAAGGTATCGGGTTGGGAAATTGTCAGTACCGTCAACGATAACGTCATAGTTGGCGAGCAACTCAAGCGCGTTCTCAGACGACAGCGCGACATCGTGCGTCTCGACTGTAACCTCCGGATTAATCGCGTTGAGTCGGTCGCGTGCCGAATCAAGTTTGGACCGACCAACATCCGGGGTGCCATGAATCACTTGACGCTGAAGATTGCTGTAATCAACTACGTCAAAGTCAACTATTCCAATGCGGCCAACTCCGGCGGCGCCGAGATACATCGCTACAGGGGAACCTAGACCTCCGGCTCCGATACAAAGGACACTGGCTGACTTTAGCTTGAGCTGGCCATCCATGCCAACTTCCGGCATGATGAGATGACGACTATAGCGCGCGACCTCGTCGTTGTTCAGCTCCGGTTTAGTTTCATTCATCTCCACCGCCCGCCACAGACGGCACAATGCTGATTGTGTCACCGTCCTGCACGATCGTTGCTTCCCTGTCCAAGTAGCGTATGTCGTCGTCGTTAAGGTAGATGTTAACGAAACTACGCAGTCGACCATCTTCGTTGTATAGATGTTTCTTCAAGTCCGAGTACTGGACCGTCAGATCCTCTAAGAGTTCACCGACCGTATTTCCTTCAGCTTGTACAACCTCCTGCTTATCCGCATACACCCGGAGCGGCGTCGGTATTAGCACATCATTGGCCATCTGATTTTCCTATTCGTTTCGTCGTTTAATACATGTTTCGTCGAATGCCGAACGGTCTTCGCGAAGTCGCCACGAGGTCATCGCACGGGGTTCACCTTTTTCAACAGAAATGATCACATAGGCAAACACAGGCCATGCGTGATCAAGATCATACTGGGACGGACGAGCGGGATGGTCAGGATGTGAGTGATAGAAACCTATCAACTCGTTGCCAGAGTTCGTTGCGTACCTTTCAGCCACTCGATAGTCCTGGGGCGTGACCAAAAACCGCCGACGTGGCCCTTCTTCTGTCCGATTGGACAGAGAAAAACATTCTTGGACAACGTTATCCGTCCCAATCAAGGCCCCGCAACACTCGTTTGGATAGGTTTCGCGGCCGTGGTTCTGAATATGCGCCGCGACAACATCACTGACAATCAATGGTCGCTCCCGATCCTTCGACATCGCTACTGTTTCCACCAACCCAAAGGGTTCTTCTGTTTTACAACCGCTTCTAGTCAGATTCGGTATCAAAACCCTTCTCACGCCAAGCAAGAGTCCCTCCGGCTATGCTCTTTACATCTCGATAGCCTAGCGACTTCAAGACCAACACACCTGATAACGAAGCATTCCCACGCTGGCACACGCTGAGAATCGGAGTGTCAAAGTCCTCGGGAAGAACCGTGCGGTCCTCACCGAGTTCTCGAAGCGGCATGTTATAAGCACCTGGAATGTGACCCTCGCGGTACTGGTCGTTTGGTCGAACGTCTATTACACACGACCTGCCATCCTGCCATTGGGCATGAGCAGTATCGACGTCGATATTTAGAGTTTCGTTCCCGCGGACGTTTGCCACCATCTTGTCGAGTAGCGGATCTTTTTGACCACTGCTTTTAACCTGTCCACTTGACAAACCTGGCAAATGTTTCACAACCGAAGACGCGTACTTAAACGCACTGTCGCAGAAGATCACAACCACAGTATTGCCAGGCTCGTCAGCGATCAATTTGAAGGCTCCCGAAAGAGCCATAGCAGAACTCGGACCAGCAATAATGCTCTCCTCTCTATTTAAACGGAGGCAGAGATCAAACGCTTCCTGATTTGTAACCTCAATCAGTCCATCGTACTCGTCAGGAAAGAACAATTTAGTTTGCTGCAGTTGCCGAATGCTTCGAACACCGGGAATGTCGTGTCCTTCTTGTGGATGTACGCCGAGGACCTTGACGGAATCGTCCTGCTCTTTCAGGAATCGACCAGTTCCCGTGATTGTTCCGCACGTCCCTAGACCGCATACAAAATGCGTCACCTTACCATCCGTCTGGCGCCATATTTCAGGTCCTGTAGTTTTATAATGAGCCTCAGGATTTGCTTCGTTGGCGTACTGATTCAGCATGTGGAAATCTGGCCGATCAGCGATTTCACTCGCCTTTGCGATAGCTCCTTCTGGTGCCCCGGGGGCCGGACAAAGAGTGTCCTCAAGCTCCATCACGTCCGCACCAAAAAAGCGCAGCATGGTGCGTTTCTCAAGCGGAACTTCGCTCGATAGCGGTGTCGTAAGCGAATAACCTCTGGCGTTCGCTATCATCGCGAGCGCCATACCTGTATTGCCAGAAGTTGGCTCTACTAATTTTTGCTCATCGTGAATGGTGCACCGAGCCTCACCATCCGCAATTAGGTTCGCGGCCACACGATCCTTCACCGCACCAAATGGGTTATACCACTCAAGCTTTCCGTAGACTTTCGTGTGCTTGAATGGAGACACTCGATTCAGACGTACTAGCGGTGTCGGATTTTCGGCACCGGAAAGAAGCCCAAGAATAGAATCGTAAACCCGCAGAACATGATCATCCATTGCCTATTTGGTCCTTGCCAAACCCAAAAGTGTGTTCTGTCTCATATTGCTCTGTCGACACTCGCAGTCTGATGTAGCTCCAGCGACCTACAGTCCAAGTATGGCAGGCCACCAAAAACCTAGTCACCGAGACGGAAAAGGCCGTTCCTCCGTAACAATGTTAGGCTTAACTTTTGTCGTGCCTCGTAAGCCACTGGCACCAGTTGATCGTAGCATTCATTCAGCTCTCTGTGGAACGCGATCCGCATAGGTTGTAAGAGTGACTCTGTTCGCTTATTCTGAGCTGAAATGCTTCGATTAATCGACCGTGTGGGTAATGTCTCTACCATCAACTCCCCTACAACTAAGACAAAACGCGAAGAGGAAAACCACTGAAACTCATACTCGTGGGGTTTGGGCTAGTCGCGCAACGCTTCATTCAGCTACTTCTCAAACAGGAGTTTCTGCTCGATCCCAAAGGCAACCCTAGTTGGATAATTGCTGGTATTACTACAGCGCACCATGGTTTGGCCGTGGATCCGGATGGAATTAATCCTGACCAAGCCCTCCAAGCTGCTCGCAACAATGCATTGCCTGACTTACATTCACGGAATGTTCGTCCGAGTGTGCCTGATACATTCAGTTTTCTTGAAACTGCAATAAACGCTTTAGATTTACGTGAATACTCAACTCGGTTAGTTGTAGTGGAGAACACCCCGCTGGGACCTCGGGATGGTCAGCCTGGCGTAGATCACGTACGGACTGCCTTAACGTTAGGAGCCCACGTGATCACTGCAAACAAGGGACCAGCCGCATTCGCCCACCGCGAGCTGGTAGATCTCGCCAAGAGGTCAAAGCGCAAGTTCCTGTACGAAGGCTCGGTTCTCGATGGCTTTCCGGTGTTCAGTTTTTTTCGCCACCTGTTACCAACCGTACGTGTGAAATCTTTTCGTGGAATTGTTAACACCACAACAAACCATATTCTGTCCGCGATGGAAGGTGGCCGGACAATGGAAGAAGCGTTAAGCCATATTCAAGCTGAAGGAATCAGCGAAACAGACTCATCCAATGATGTAAACGGGTGGGATGCAGCAGCTAAAACTGCTATTTTGGTCAACTCGTTAATGGGTGGCGCTATAACGCCCTACGACGTCGACTGCACTGGAATTCAGTCCCTCAGCGTTAACCAACTCGTCAGTGCAAGAAAAGAAGGACAGCAAGTAAAACTTATTGCGTCAGCCCAATTTCAAAACAATGAGATCGAGGCAAAGGTGGCACCGGTCACTCTAGCGAGGCACGACTCTTTGATGAACTGTAACGGGACGGCCAAAACTATCGAGTTCGAGACCGACGTGCTTGGACGGATTCAACTTGGAAAATCACAGTCAGGTGTGAACCATACAGCGTACGCGTTGATGACCGATTTATTGGAAATTAATCGACACATACATCAACTACGTGTGTCCGACAAAGAATAATATCTATTGAACACTCGGTAGCTTGCCCTGCAAAGGCGCCAGTTGCCGGGTCTTGGACTAAGTATGCCTAATCAAACGAGCGGCCCGTTAAGCGGCACCAATGTTCTGGACTTAACACGTGTCCTGTCTGGACCTTACTGCACGATGATGCTTGCCGATATGGGCGCACGTGTAATCAAAGTTGAACAACCAGGTCGTGGCGACGATACTCGTGGATGGGGGCCACCGTTTGAAAAGGGAGAGAGCTCCTACTTCATGAGTGTCAACCGAAACAAAGAAAGCCTAACCCTCAATCTAAAACACCCCGAGGGCCGCACAGTACTGAATAGTCTGCTAGATGAGACCGATGTGCTTGTGGAAAATTTCAGGCCAGGCACGCTAGCACGTATGCAATTAGGATATGCCGACCTAGCAGCCCGCTGGCCTCGCCTGATTTACTGCTCGGTGTCGGGTTTTGGCCACACGGGACCGCGTCGAACTCAACCAGGATACGACGCGGTGCTGCAAGCCGAGGGCGGGCTGATGAGTATAACCGGAGACCCAGACAGACCTGGTTATCGCCTCGGAGTCGCCATCGCTGACATAACGTCAGGCATGTTTGCTGCCTATGGTGTAGCCATGGCACTGCTGGCACGACATCACACCAGTCGGGGTCAATTCGTTGATGTTGGAATGCTGGATTCTGTTGCTGCACTACTCACATATCAAGCAGGAATCTACTTCGCAACCAACCAAGCGCCGACACGGCTGGGTAACCGACACCCAACAATTGTGCCATACGAAACTCTAGAAACAGGCGATGGCGAACTAGTAGTTGCCGTCGGAAATGACCAACTTTGGCATTCGTTCTGCCGATTGCTCGGAGCCGACGACTTGGCTACCGACGTACGATTTGCAACAAATAAAGACCGCGTCGAAAGACGTGAGGCACTGAGACCCATTCTCGTCGAATACCTGAAATCCAGACCTGCCACAGATTGGATTGAACGGCTGACTGACGGCGGAATCCCCTGTGGTGCCGTTCGGGATCTTGAAGCAGTTTTTTCGGACTCGCAGATTATTGAGCGAGCCATGGTAGTAGCACTTGACCACCCCATCGCAGGCGCAATCCGAACATTGGGCGTTCCGGTAAAATTAGACGATACACCTGGAAATGTACGTACGCCGCCACCGACATTGGGCCAACATACTGAGACGATTCTTGGTGATGACCTCGGCCTCAGCGCGAAAGAGATCGTTCAACTTAAAGAAAAAGGCGTGGTCTAGCAATCTTTAATCGACAAAAGGTTGAAGTTCAGCAAGCAAGAATTCCAACACCTGTTCATCTTCTAGCAACGACAATTCTGAACCCGCGCTGATGATCCTTTCATCAACCAGTACCTGTCGACCTCTCAGGCGACTCACTCGACCTCGAAGCGCTAGTTGATCATGGGCAGAATCGAAGATCATTTCGATAAAGTTTTCACCAGAACCCTCTACTGAGATCCGAACAGAATCAACTGGCGTTGAGATCCTAAAAGCGTAACCTTCCACTTTTAGGGCCTCGGCAACCGTCTTAAACATCGGCACAACTACAGTCCTTAACAACCTCTTACCAACACGAACCTCGGATTCCGCACGCGCACGACGTTCCTCGGCCCCCCGTTTAGACTCCGCAATCATGAGGCGAACTTGTCTTCTGATTTCTGAGTTTTCAAGCATGGACTAGTGATCCATTTCTGTCTGGCGCGATGTTCCCACTTCGTAAATCCGAACCAGCTCTATGAGCTTGTAGCCCTTTGTTTGATATGGCGGAATTACGCGCTCGGTTTTCAAGAACTGAATCATTCCTTCGTCAGCATAATCAGAAGTGCCGATGTTCTCGTCTTCATCTAGTGCGGCATCAAGCTGATCAAGGGTCATTAATTTCTCAGTCACGACTCGCTTGCGGGGAATAACACCCCATAATAATTCTCGCTCTACACGGTCACGCGTTCGAAACTCTACAAAGATCTCATTGCTAAGTAGGTTGTAGTCAACATCCGTCCGAGTTGACGCTGAATCCTCAACACGCACAAAAGTGATCATGTCGCACTCTAAGAACCAGTCGACCAATGCCTGAGTCAAGTCACCTTCTCCAGACCACTGGTCTCGATTGAGATGAGGAGCCATAGCAATAAAGAGTACACGAGACAGAAAAGGGTCTGTGGATGCACAGTCCCTATCTTAAAACTGTCTCTTACTCAAATCCGTAATCTGTGACCTCATGCCTCCGACTATTTGTCGGCACTCAAACTGCCAACCTCCAGACTTGAGTCACAATAAAGCAAATCGCGACGCCAAGGACGACGGGAAGAAGGGTCGCCACAGTCGTCCACTTCGCACTCTGCGTCTCCTTGTAGATCGTATAAATCGTTGTCGAGCAAGGGTTATGCAAGAGACTGAACAACATCAAATTGACCGCTGTGAGGAGAGTCCAACCGCCAGAGCGGAGTAACTCTCCAGTAGCATCGTTGTTATCAAGTTCAAACATAATGCCAGCTCCAGAACCAACACTGGATACATCAGCTGTTAAGACTGTCAACATCAGGACCGTAGGAATGACAATCTCGTTAGCCGGAATCGCTAGTACATAAGCCAACAAGATGACACCATTAAGCCCAATCAAAACCCCAAATGGATTTAGCCAAGACACCATATGCTCAGCGAAACTCGCGTCCCCAATATTGAGATTAGAAGCCAACCAGATCACCGCACCCGCCGGCACGGCAAATATGACCGCGCGCCAGAGCACAATCAACGTCCGGTCAATCACGGACGTATACAAAGTCTGAAGAATGCGTGGTGGACGATACGGTGGCAACTCAAGACTGAAACTGGTCGCTTCGCCCCGGAGCAGGGTCCGTGAAAGCAGCCACGAAGTGCCAAACATCACCACGATACCCAAAACAGCAATCCCAACAACCGCGCCGGCCGATACAATCCCTGAAAGGTGTGCCGGCACTACCGCCCCAATAAAAATTGTTGCGATCAAGATTTGAGTCGGCCACCGACCATTACAAAGAGAAAAATTGTTGGTAATGATGGCGATAAGACGTTCTCGCGGACTGTCAATAACTCGGGTTGCCACCACGCCAGCCGCGTTGCATCCAAACCCCATACACATGGTGAGTGCTTGCTTCCCATGTGAACCCGCCGCCCGAAAGAGAGCGTCAAGATTAAAAGCAACACGCGGGAGATATCCAAAATCTTCAAGCAAAGTAAATATCGGAAAAAAGATGGCCATGGGTGGTAGCATGACGGCCACCACCCAAGCGGTAGCCAAATAGACTCCATCGAGAGCAAACCCACTCAGCCACCAAGGTAATCCTACCGTGTCGGCAAGATTCCTCAGCCATGGATGGGCATTATCGATGAGAAGAGTTGCAAGAAAACCGGACGGTCCGTTCGCTCCTTCAATGGTGATCCAGAAAACAACTGCAAGTATCGCCAACATCAACGGAAACCCAAATAGCCGGCTGGTAAGAACGCCATCGAGGGCCCGGTCGAAATCGAAACGGGCCTTACTAAGTCCTCGCATCTGAACTTTATCGGCGATCTTCTGGGCCGCGTCGTAAAGACGCTCACTAATACGGTCGTGAAAATCTGTCGGAAGATCCCACCGCATCCTGCGAGCCGAATCGACCAGCTGTGTCCGCTGATTCGTGAGAACCGCCGGACGGTCAGACTCCTCACCCAATTGACCTAAATCGCCTGTCCGGACGCTCTCGACCACTGCTTCGTCGGCATTCAACAAACGGAGGGCGACCCATCGCGTATTTGGAACATTCGGGAAGATACTTTTCACCGACTGTGCCAGAGAAGCCACTGTTTTCTCAACGTCATCGGAATAACCTTGTAACCGGTAAGGTGTCGTTGATGTTTTCCCGACAGCTAGGCCGTGAGCCCTATCGAGAAGTTCTTCGACCCCCACATTATCTCTGGCAACTCCGCTGACCACAGGTACTCCCAATTCCCGCTCCAATTGGTTCGCGTCTATAGCGATACCTTTCCGACGAGCTTCGTCGATCAGGTTCAGATAGACCACAACCTGGTCGCTGATGTCCAGAATTTGGAGTGTCAAATTGAGGTTTCGTTCGAGACGTGTTGCGTCAACCACCACAATAGTTACATCCGGCCGGCCGAAAAGTATGAAGTCTCGAGCCACTTCCTCATCCATACTTCCAGCTTGAAGAGAGTATGTTCCTGGCAAGTCAACCAGCTTTACCCGTTTTTCTTGATGGGCGAACGCCCCCTCTGCACGAACAATCGTTTTACCCGGCCAGTTCCCAGTATGTTGGCGCAGACCGGTAAGAGCATTGAATACCGTGCTCTTGCCAACATTAGGATTTCCGGCAAGAGCAATCAGGATGTCCCATTTGTCTGGGTTCAAGCCAAGTCGAACCAAGCTCTCTGTCCGATGTTGGGAGCAACCACCACATGAACCTGACGACAAATCAGACATCATGCCACCTCTACCATATCGCGACCATTAAGCCGTTGGACGCTAATCCACGCCGCCTGCTGCTTCCGTAGAGCGATAAGCGCGCCGCGTATCCGATAAGCCACTGGGTCCTTGGCAACACTCATCAACTCGGGTGTGATCTCGGTCCCAATCACCACTCCCAGATCCAACAATCGTCGACGCTGCGGCCCCTGACACGCCCGCGAGATCTCAACAACACGAACAGTTTCACCTTGTCTGACCTCAAGGAGCGTCGGCCGATCTAAGTCCGGCAATTCACCAATCGGCAATTGGCGAACACTGATGTTTCGTGCGGTCACAGGGTCCAAAGTCCACTCTCGACTTCCTGCACGTACATAAACAGCACGACCTCTCCGTCCGACCACTTCAACCCGCACGCCAAGCACAAGTCCATCAGCCAGAAGCGCATCGTAAATCTCTCTAGGTTCATCTTCAAGATGAACAATCTCCACAGTTCGACCAGGTTTCACAGCAAGTATCTCGATACCGGGAACTGGTGGAATTTCGCCTGCAGAGGAAGGAATTGGATCCCCATGCGGGTCCCAGGCAGGATGCCCCAGTCTCGCTTCTAGTTGGTCCGTCTGTTCGGCAGACAGCGAATGTTCCATTCGTTCCGCTTCGTCGTGCCATTCAACAGGAGGAACGCCAGTACGATCAGCCAAGTATCGTTCCCAGAGCCGATGTGTGCGTACTATGCGGACAGCAGTTTGCGCACCCTCTTGAGTCAGTTTGGGACCATCTCCCTCCATCTGCACCAATCCCATCTCCGTCAATCGCGACAGAAACGACGCGGCCTGTCCCGTTGACACCTCTAATTGGCCAGCAAGGCTCTGTAATGAACTTGTCTGGCCGCTCTGCTGGCACATAAACACATGCTTAAGTGCATCCTCCAGACGAACACGTTGACCGAAACGAGACAACCGGTAGAGACGAGGTACCAGACCAGTTTTCGGCCACAACAGAAGTGCTAAGAGCACCACGACCGTAACAAACA
Organism: uncultured Vicinamibacteraceae bacterium; assembly: GCA_964342185.1. GTDB lineage: Bacteria > Acidobacteriota > Vicinamibacteria > Vicinamibacterales > UBA8438 > CAUZIB01. The sequence goes on from CAYFER010000005.1 coordinate 101,211, forward strand.
AAACAAGAGCAAACCTTGGTTCTGGCATCGGTCTAGCGTCACAGCCTGTTAATAAGTCCCACGACCAACTTGTCTACCATTCGCGATGAAAGATATGTATTTGATTTTTGACAAATTAAATTTTGATAGCTCAAAATAAATATATGTCATTATGTATGATTTAAACAAGCCATCTTTCAGTGAAAGGTTATCCACTTGATTCCTTCAAGCACTGTTGAAAATTACTTGAAGGCTATCTATAAAACCCAAGCCGCTCAAGATGAGTCGAAACGCCTCGTCCCAATGGGACAGCTGGCAGGCTCTCTTGGTGTCGTACCTGGTACCGCCACGACCATGGTCAAGGCATTAGCGGACTCGGGACTAGTCGATTACGAACCCTACGCCGGTGTTCGACTGACGGCCGCGGGAAAAAAGCTTGCAGCATTAGTATTACGGCGCCATCGCCTCATGGAACTGTTCTTGGTCAAGGTGCTAGGTATGAGCTGGACTGAAGTCCACGATGAAGCCGAGCGACTTGAACATGCGGCTTCCGACCAATTGATTGATCGGATTGATGAAATGCTCGGACGCCCGTCGACTGACCCTCACGGAGACCCGATTCCCGACTCAGAGGGCACCGTGATCACTCCGCAGTATAAGACACTCCTCAACTGTCCCTTGAACGAAACTGTTGTGTTGACACGCGTAACCGATCAAGACCCTGAGTTCTTGAGATTCCTGGAAAACAGCGAACTGACACCAGGTCAGACGATTTGTCTTGAAGCCCGCGACACCGCCGCCGATCATGTACTTGTTCGGGGAAAACGTAACCGGCAGGTCGTTATTGGTCTGCGTGCGGCTGAAAAACTTCAGGTCATCCCAGCCAAGAAGGTTTCGTGAGAGTTTAGTTCGTCAGAACCTTGCTAAAGAGACTCAAGAAACGCCAGAAGATCGCTCTTTGCTCTTGAAGATACATTTCTAACACGCTGAATCGTTGATTGTGCCTCTCCCTCGTGCCTTAACAAGGCATCGGCGATGGTCGCGGCACTGCCATCATGAAGTAATGGCCTCCTGAATCGCAATCCCCAGAGGGCCGGAGTTCGAATTTCCTCGGGTCGGCCAGCAGCTTGCTGAATTCCGTCACCGGTACCAATATCGTGCAGTAGGAGATCTGAAAACAATTGAACCGGTTTTCGGTCAAAGAGAGGATTGGAATTTGAGCCAGTCATCAACGTAGGCACATGACAGACACTACAACCCACTGCATCAAACACCTCTCGGCCCGCAAGCACCTCCGCAGTAATTGGTCCTCTCGGTAATGGCGCCAAGAATTTCATGAATGCTTCAAAATTATCGATTCCCCTAAGACCGGTCTCTAACTCTGGAACATCCTCAGGTTCAGGAATCGGATCGCAGGCGAGTAACTGAGCCTCAGAAAGGTTGTGTGTGAGTTCTTCCATAAAGAGATCGTTTGTAATCCCCATCTCGTTACGGTACGCATCAGCGCCAAACTCAAGGAGCGTTGCCATCTGGGCCTTCCAACCAAATCGGCCAATCCTCGATTCACCAGACCCACGATCCATCACCACGGCCGCGCGTCCACTAATTCCATCACGATCTCGATCTTCCGGATCCTGAAGAGCCAGTATCGTTTCGTCGGGTATTGCTTCAACCAAACCAGCACCAAAGAGGGGTATGGGGACTCGACGAGCGATCACATTTGCCTCGCGAGGAATCACCGATTGGCACCCGTGAGTCGGAATTGAGAACAACTGGAACAGCGAACCCCGGGGTGGATCGAAGTCCTCAAACTGACCATTGAACAACCGCCTTCCTGCTCGAACGGTGGTTACCGTGGCAATCCCACCGACCGCTGGAATACTGTGACATTCAGAGCAGCTCGTGCCGTTATAAGCTGGCCCTAACCCCTCTTCAGCCGTCTCGACTTCAAGAAAGTCGTCGAGACCAAGTCGGAATCGCTCAAACTCAACTGGACTAACGCCAGGAAAACGCTCTTCATACTTCGGTTGGTATTCACCGA
>CAYFER010000006.1:0-101293 GCA_964342185.1 uncultured Vicinamibacteraceae bacterium
ATCATGCGGCTTCGTACCGTCGGCGTGACGATGTCAGTCATGCTGTTGTGAAAATTAGCTTCTCGAGAGTGGCAACTTCGGTTGGTCGATCGCGTCGTGGCAACCGATGGGTGGCGGAACCAGTATGACGGGAGGGTCAAGTCCGGTTGTCCAAATTCCGAAAGAGCGATTCTCACCTCTCAACAATGAGAATCTGTCGACGTACTAGGACGAAGTTGTTCTATTCACGATCAAGTATGGTACCGAGGGCGGGAGTCGAACCCATGGAATTGCCAAGGGAAGCATTTTCTAGTCACAACTTTGTCCAGTTACTACATCCAATAATCAGTTATCTATTGACTCATATGGTTATAAAGTGTTACCAACATATGTCCACTTTTGTTCGTGCTGCTCATATCGCACTGGCGGGCTGTTTTTTGAAGGAATAACCAGTTGCCAGCGTGTTTAATCTCGTTAATAGGGGAGAGATCAATGTGTAGTGATCGCGCAAACTGTTTTCGTGTTGTATTCATTCTGGCAGGAATTCTTTTCCTGACGCAGGCTGCCTCAGCCCAAGACGCTGGAATTGGAGGTGTGGTCTCTGATGACACGGGCGGGGTACTGCCTGGTGTCACGGTGACGGCCGCGAGTTCGGTTCTCATTGAGGGACAGCGAATAGCTATCACCGACGGGGAAGGGCGATACGCCATTCCGGGTTTATTGCCCGGCTCCTATGACGTCACGTTCAGCCTTCCCGGCTTCAACCAGATCCTCAGGGAAGGAATCGAACTCGCTGCGGGCTTTACAGCCAACGTGAACGCAGAGTTGGGTGTCGGGGGAATCGAGGAGACAATCACAGTAACCGGCGCCACGCCGGTGGTCGACATTCAGAATGTCCGGCGGCAGTCCTCGATCGATGCCGAAGCGCTGGCGCAGCTGCCCATCGGCATGAAGCACGTGAATAACCTTATTACCGTCACGCCAGGCTTTAGCGGCCTGGCGGATGTCGGAGGCGGCTACTCTCAGCCAGGGGACTTCCATGGTAAAGCCGGGACAAAGGTTGCCTTCGACGGCATGGGGGTCGAAAACAGCTCTGGCAACAGCAGCTACCAGATCAACTCGCTCTCGGTTGAGGAGTTTGTGGCACAGACCAGCGGCATTCAGGCCGACACGAACGCCGACGGCGCCGTCATTAACACGATCCCGAAGGAAGGTGGAAACACTTTCAGCGGCGTTTTTAACGGCTTCTTCACAAACGACAGCTTCGAAAGTTCCAATCTGACCCCGGCGCTCGAGGCCCAAGGGGCGACGGAGTCGAACAAGACGATCAGCATGTTCGACAAAGGTATGAGCCTGGGTGGCCCAATTATCCAGGACAGGCTATGGTATTTCACGGCCATCAGAAGCTGGGGCTTCGCGCGTGCTGCGGCCGGCACTTTCTGGAACCAGAGCACGGCGCCAGGGGCGCCTCCGACCGGACAACCGCGGTACTTGTCACCGGCCGACGCAGATTGGGTGGGTCGGGACACTGCGACACAACCACTTAGGCAGGTTGTGAATTATGTTCCCTGGGTGGACCGTCCGGATGACCGCTACAGCGGGCGGCTCGAATGGTACGACTCGGCCCTGTTCCGCGGGACCTTTCAGGCTTCGCAGAACAACAAATTCAATATCACCTATGACGAACAACGGGCCTGTAACTGCGGCACGACTACGGCAGGGCGGGCGATGGAATCTCAACCAGGGTATCGTTTCGACCCGAACCGCTTGATTCAATACACCTGGACCTCGACAGTGACCAGTCGGTTGCTCCTCGAGGCGGGCGGCGCGGCGGCTATTTCCCAGTGGAACAGCTTCTGGATGCCGGGTGTGGAACCGACACACGTTCGAGTCACTGACACCGGGCGGGGCCTACAATATGGCACGTTCGGGTTCCAAAGGGGTGACCCGAACAACACTGACCGTCACAGCCAGCGGTTCTCATTAAACTACGTGACCGGTTCACACAACTTCAAGATCGGAACCCAAATCGAACAGTTGGTCGACAACGTCTACCAGTTTGAGAACCAGAACACTGCGTATCGATTCAACAACGGCATACCGAACCGGATCACGATGTATGCGGACCCATCCCTCCGGCAGGACCGCGCGGGTGATCTCGGGATCTACGCGCAGGACCAGTGGACGCTCGACCGACTAACGCTCAATCTCGGTATTCGGATGGAGAAGCACTGGGGCTACTCTCCAGAGCAGATCGCTCCCTCAGAACCGAATAGAGCGGACGCCTGGCCGGGTGCGCTGCGGATCAACGAATGGACCGGCATCAGGACCTTTGCGAAGACTGGCCTAGCGCCAGACTGGCTGAACATCAGTCCTCGCGTCGGCTTTGCCTACGACCTATTCGGTACCGGCCGGACCGCGGTCAAGATGTCGTTAGGGCACTTCGTAGCTCAGATTGACAATGAGATCACCCAGGCAAACAACCCGTTCGTTCGGTCGATCACGACTACGAACCGCGCCTGGAACGATGCCAACGGGAACTACGTGCCCGACTGCGACCTCGGGAACTTTGGCGCGAACGGGGAGTGCGGGGCAATCAGCAACACGAATTTCGGGAAGAACAACCCGAACGCCATCCAGTGGGATCCGGATGTCCTGAACGGCCTGCGTGACAGCAATTGGGATCTGTCAACCGAGGTGCAGCAGGAGCTGATGGACGGCCTGTCGGTGACCGTCGGCTACTACTGGAACACCGCCGGGTATAACTCGGAGAATAACAGCAAGTTGCGCTCCCTCGACAACAAGTTGGTGGGTGCGAATGACTACGACGAGTACTGCGTCACGATACCGACCGATAACGGCCTCCCGAACAGCGGCCAGGAGATGTGTGGCCTGTATGACATCAAGCCCGAGAAATACGGTCAGGTCGAGTTGATTCACACGAAGACGTCACTCTTCGGGGAGTCCATTTACCGCAACCACTTCTTCAACGTCACCATTGATGGACGGCTGCAGAACGGCGTCTCGCTCGGTGGCGGCTTTGACACTGGAAAGACTATCCAGGACAAGTGTTTCGTGGTTGACTCGCCACAGGAGCTGCTGCACTGTAGGACGTCCGAGCCTTTCAGCGCACAGACACAGTTCAAACTGTTCGGATCGATCCCGCTTCCGGCCGAATTCCTGGTGGGCTTCGCCTATCAGAACCTGTCCGGGCCGAACTACGGAGCGAACCGCTACTTCCCCACCAGCACTCTCAGGTTCAAAAACGGCCGGACTGCACTGGCCAGTGGCGGCGGCGGAGTCGTCGTGCCGATGGTAGGGGATGATGTGCTCTACGGTGGTCGGATCAGCCGACTCGATGTTCGTGCCAGCAAGGTCTTCACCACTGGTCGGCTCCGGTTCCAGTTGAACTTCGATGCCTACAACCTGATGAACACCAGTGACGTTCGGTCCATCTCTGGCGCCTACGGCTCGCGGTGGGGCTACCCGAACACGATCATCGACCCGCGGCTGCTGCAGTTCGGTGGCCAGGTCGACTTCTAGAAAGACTTCAGTATCTCGGGTGGGACCTTCGGGGCCCACCCGATCTCTTTTTCGTGCACTAATTGCCCCACACCTGATGTGTTCATGAAGGAAGTATGACGGTCATCGCTCCCGTCGATGCTCTGGTCAAGTGCTTGTCGAGTGCTAGTTGTCCAGGTCGTGGATCCTGACTGAGCGAACCGTGCATAGGACAGACCGACCGTAGAAGAAATAGTAGTGGCCGTGCTAGCATGGCATTCGGTTGTTCCTCTTTATGCGAACGGGAATCTTTTGTGTCACCGTCTATCTCGTAGTTTCGGTGGCGTGCACTTCAGACGAATCGGCCGAAGTAGAACAGGGTAGAGTCGAGGTTGAAGCAGACTCTTTATCCGTGGCGGTCAATGACGAAAGTGAGTGGTTCGTCGACCGTGCTGTCGATGTTGGTCTGACGTTCGTCCACTTTAATGGGGCGTCGGGTGACTTTCTGTATCCAGAGATCCTCCCGCCCGGCGTCGGTCTGTTTGACTACGACAATGACGGTGATCTTGATGCATTCATTGTGCAGGGGCACATGCTTGGCGAGGGGAAGACTATTGCTGACGCGCTGATGGAACGTTCTGCTGCAAGCCCCGTTACAGGTCGTCTTTATCGGAATGACCTCGCGGAAGGTGCTTCGTCATTACGGTTCGTGGACGTCACCGAATCGAGTGGCCTTGTGGCGGATGGATATGGTTTGGGCGTCGCGACCGGCGATGTTGATAACGACGGGTGGATTGACCTGTTCGTCACGAATTTTGGCCCTGACCAGTTGTTTCACAACAATGGTGATGGGACGTTCACTGATGTTTCGTCTCGTACAGGTATCGAGGAGCGAAACTTGTTCGGGGTTTCAGCATCGTTCGTCGACTACGACCGAGATGACTGGCTTGATTTGTATGTTGGCAATAATGTTGATTACGACCTGAGCAATCGTACTGAATGTCCCAATCCAGCAGGCAATCGCGACTATTGTTCTCCGCAGATATATGGCGGATTGCCTGACCGCCTCTATCGTAATCGAGGCGATGGCACGTTCGACGACGTGAGCGCGACTGCGCTTCTACATGACGTTGATCTCGGTATTTCGCGCTCGACGAGTGGACAGTTTGGCCCAGCTCTTGGCGTGGTGGCGGCTGATTACAACGGTGATACTTGGCCCGACATTTACGTAGCCAACGATGGATCGGAGAATATCCTTTGGTTGAATCAGCAGGATGGTACATTCAGAAATGCCGCCCTACTGTCGGGTGCAGCACTGAGCGCACTCGGCACACCGGAAGCAAGTATGGGTGTCGCGGCGGGAGACTATGACAATGACGGCGACGAAGATCTGTTTATGACCCACCTCATGACAGAGGGGAATAATCTCTATGTGAACAATGGGGCAGGAGTTTTTCAAGATGGCAGCGCGCCGTCAGGACTGGGGCCGGCGAGTCTGCCGTATACCGGTTGGGGCACAGAATTATTCGACTTTGATAACGACGGTTGGCTGGATCTCCTCGCAATCAATGGTGCGGTCATTGCGGGTGAGGGGCGGGCAGGAAATTCATTTCCCTACGATCAGCGAAAAAGTTTATTTCGGAATTTGGGAACTGGACGATTTGAGGACGTGACTGATCGCGCCGGTTCTGTCTTTACGCTTTCTGAGGTCGGTCGTGGCGCGGCTTTTGGGGATGTCGACAATGATGGTGATGTGGATGTCTTGGTCGGAAATAATACGGGTCCGATCCGTCTGCTCATTAACGCTGTGGGGAATCGCCATCACTGGTTGGGACTAAGACTTGTCGGAGCCATTGGGAATGTTGCGTCTGTCCAGAGACGAGACATGGTAGGTGCTCGCGTGGCCGTCATCCGAACTGGTATGCCGACACAATGGCGTCGGGTTCACACGGATGGGAGCTATGCGTCGGCTAGTGACCCCCGCGTGGTTTTCGGGCTAGCCGAGTCGACCGAGTCACTTCAAGTTCGGGTGGTGTGGCCGAATGGACAAGTCGAGGTGTGGAGTGATGTCGAGATTGATCGCTACATTACTTTGACGCAAGGGCAAGGGGATGCACGTTAGAGGGAGATACCGCCGTGTAGTTCCGGCTGTTAACTCCCGGCTGACGCTGATCGCTCGAGGAAGGGATCAAATTCGACAGGATCGGCACTTCTCCACGGCCGTCCACTCTCATAGCGTCTCAGTTTTGCCTGCATACTGGGCAGTAGATCGCTCCGTTGCCCTTTCGTGGCCATTGTGACTGCCTGGCGCTGAATGGCGACAGCTTCCGAGAACTGCCCTAGCTCCGCTAGGGTCATTGCCAATGTTTCCCCGCCGTCAAGTCGTTGCAACTCAGCTGGAAGGTTCTGGAGTAGCGAGAGCGCTTCTTGACCGTCCCGCACGGCGGAGTCCGGTGACCCACTCAATAGGCGTGCCAGTGCGTGTGCAAAGAACGGAGTCCCCGGATATTCGGCCATGCCGCTCAGAAGTCGGTCGCGCGCCTCGGTGTATCGTCCTAATTTCACGAGGGTGACGGCCGCGCCAAAGGGAGCCTCTTCAAACTGCGGGTCGCCCCGTATCGCCTGTTCGGTGACTTCTTCGTAATGAAAAAGTGACTCCTCGAGGCGTCCGTTTCGTCGCAGGAGCGCGGCGAGGCCGAGTCTGGCTTCAACGTAGCTGGGTTCATGTAGCACCGCTGTTTCGAAATGCTGGATAGCCTCTTCTCTGAGGCCGGCACCTTCGAGAAGGATGGCAAGGCTGTAATGCGCTAAGGTAAAGTCAGGAGTTGTTTGTACCACTTGCTCCCATTGTGCAGCGGCACCACCTGGATCTCCAGATTGAAATAGCGCCGTGCCGAGGCGGTGCCGCATAATTGGGTTGTCTGGTTCGAGAGCGAGCCCTCTCCTGAAGTGGCCAGCTGCGATGTCCCATTGGCGGTCGCTGAGTGCTCGGTTTCCTCGACCTTCGTAGGCTCCCGGGCTCTCCAATAGGTCGCCAAGCTCTTCGATCAGAGGGTCAGACGGGAGGACTCTAGAATCTACCCGCTGGCGTAAATGTTGCTCGGCTTTCTCCTGTTGGCCAAGTCCGCGGTAGGCGAGGGCTAGCGGATAGTGGACGCCCACGGCTGTCTGGTTACTGAGTCTCAGACCTTCTTCGAGATGCCTCACTGCGCCGTCGTAGTCGTTCTTGGCCAGCGCTGCCCGTCCGAGGCCGACGTTGGCAACTATAGAGTTCGGCTGGAGCGTAAGTTGTCTTCTGAATAACACCTCCGCGGCCTCGGGCTGGCCTCGCAGGAGGTGCACGTCTCCCAAGGAGATCATCGTTACCGCGTCATCTGGTGTGAGCCTGAGAACTTCTTCAAAGGCAGCCACTGACTTTTCAAGTTCTCCTTGCGTGGTGTAGAGGTGGCCGAGATAGTATGGCCATCTTGTATCGTTCGGAAGTTGAGTCTGCGCCTGGAGAAAGTAGGGTTCGGCAGCATCGAGAAGCGCAGCTGCCATTAGAAGTTTACCTAGTTCTCCGTATGCTTCGGCGCGGGTAGTGGCAGTTGTTTGAGCCGTTTCAAGAACTGTGAGCATAGACGCGTGCTGGGCGCGAATTTGCGCACTTACGAACTCGTCGGTGTCTTGGAGATCTGGGAGCGGAGTAGATAGGGCAGCAGGAGGTGCCACTGATGGAGCGGCCTGCTCGTCGCGAGCAATCGTTGCACTGTCATCCGAAGACGTGCACCCGGCCGTCACGACAACGCCGATTGCAGTTAGCACGCTAAGAATGGTCAGCACGGAAGGTATTTTCATTGTCAGTAATCGTTCCACTCAAATGGTATTGCGGGGGTCTTGTGTTGTAAAGAGACGGGGGAAAAATGGTTGAGCCCGTCGAACGCTCCTTGTTACTATCAGATTTTGCACTGCAATCGGATGGTTATGAACAGCAGAATCGGTCGTACGATTATTTACGTCGCATGTGGCGCGTCTGCCATGATCCTTGAGGCCGCGTGTGGAATGGATCAGTCGTCGAGCGTGAGCCGAAACGCCGAGGAGAGTCAGGTTTGTTCAGATTCAGCCTCCACGTTCATCAACGACGAACCGGAATGGTTTTCTGAGAGAGCTGTCGAGAGTGGACTTGACTTTGTCCACTTTAACGGAGCCGCAGGGCAGGTGTATTTTCCAGAGATTATGACGGGCGGCGTCGGGTTGCTCGACTACGACAATGACGGCGACCTTGATGCCTATTTTGTGCAGGCTCAAATGTTGGGCGGATCTTCGGGGACTGGCGAGGCGCTGTTTCCACCGCCCGGGCCACTACCACTTAGTGGTAGCTTGTATCGAAACGATCTATCTATTCAAACAGATGGTTCACGGCTGTTGCGCTTTACCGAAGTCACCGGGGAGAGCGGGCTCAAAGTCGATGGATATGGGATGGGCGTTGCAGCCGGGGATATTAACAACGATGGTTGGGTTGATCTTTATCTAACCCATTTTGGGCCGAATCAATTATTTCTAAATAACGGAGACGGAACATTCACGAATATTTCTCAACAGAGTGGCACGGATGATCCACAGTGGAGTGTGTCAGCGGCATTTGTTGACTACGATCGCGATGGATGGCTGGACCTGTTTGTAGCGAACTATGTGTCGTACAACGTGGATACCAGCAGGACATGTACGACCGTTTCTGGTGCTCCAGATTACTGTTCGCCTCAGGTCTATCCGTCGCAACCCGATCGCTTGTACCGCAACCTTGGCGATGGGACTTTTCTCGATGTCACGGCGACTGCGCTCGTGGGAGGTGAGTTCGGACCAGGGCTGGGAGTGACGTCGGCCGATTTCAATGGTGATGGGTGGCTCGATATTTACGTAGCGAATGATGGTGAAGAGAATCAACTCTGGGTCAATCAACGCGACGGTCGTTTTCGTAATGACGGGGTACTCTCAGGTACGTCGGTAAATGCCGAAGGCCAGCGTGAGGCTGGGATGGGGGTCGATGCAGGTGACCTGGATGGAGACGGCGATGAAGACCTATTTGTCACTCATCTCAGCACTGAAACCAACACCGTTTACCTGAACGATGGAACAGGATTGTTTGTGGACCGAAGTGCCTCTAGCGGACTCGGTCCGCCGACTTTGATGTCCACCGGATTTGGTACAGCGTGGATCGATATTGATAACGACGGCTGGTTAGACAACTTGGTGGTTAATGGCGCTGTGGGAGTGACTCGAAACTGGTTGCCTCCAGAAACCCGTCCCTTGGTGGAGGGGGTGGAGGAGCGCAACGAGGTTTACCCGTATGGACAGCCGAATCAGTTGTTTCGAAACGTTGGCGACGTTCAGTTCGAGGATGTGACCAACCGGGCCGGGGAGACGTTTGGACTGCCTGAAGTGAGTCGTGGCGCGGCCGTCGGAGACGTCGATAACGACGGCGATATTGATGTGGTCGTAACGAACACGAGTGGTCCGGTCCGTCTCTTCATTAATGACATCCGAAACCGCAATCACTGGTTGGGACTCAGTTTGGTCGGGGCTGCGAGTGTTGGCGGACGTCATATGTTGGGTGCGCGAGTTGAGATTAATCAAGTTGATGGACCAACACTGTGGCGCCGGGTGCATACGGATGGTAGCTATGCGTCGGCGCATGATCCTCGTGTCCTTTTCGGGCTCGGAACCTCATCGGAAGCCGTTAGCGTTCGGGTTCTCTGGCCCGACGGTCGAGAGGAGACATGGGCGGATGTCTCTGTTGATCGTTGGGTTTCGCTTCAGCAAGATAGTGGTTCCTAAGCGCAGTAGCTTTTGGACCAAAGGATCTCCGACTGTGAGTAGAATGGCCTTGCCTGAGCGTGAAGCTCTGGTCGAGATTAAGTTGGGTTACGTAGGTGGGAAAACGCGGATGCTAGGGTAACGGCGATGGCATGTCGTGGAATCACGTCTGGGGGGACATCATGTTCGTGAAGAAAGTCTGTTTGTGGACACTGTTTAGTCTCGCTGTGCTGATCGGGTTTCAAGGAAACGCCCAAGAGGTTTCCTCGCCCCAGGAGAGCCTGGTGTCAATGGGGATCGCCGGCTATGCCGACCGACTGAGCGTGCAGCCAGGTGAGACGATTGAGTTCATGGTGAGCAGCCAGCTGCCGCGATATCAAGCTGCGATCGTCCGGTTGATTCATGGTGACCCGAACCCGAGGGGGCCAGGTATCAAGGAAGAGGTTATTGAGAGCTCGGTGAATCGTGACTACACCGGCCGGCACCAGGAGTTGGTCGTCGGGTCATATGTGACGGTGCCGGATGCTCCTGCCCTCCGCCTGGACGGCAGTTTCACAATTACAGCGTGGATTGCGGCAACTCGGCCCGGTCAAGTCGGCTGGGACAATGAGCAGGCCGCGCAAGGGATTGTGACGAAGTGGTCCGACTCGGACAGTCAAGGATACGGTCTTTTTCTCAATGCTGACGGTGAGTTAGAAGTGCGGGTAGGTGCTGGAGGTGGTGAGGTCGCATCACTTGCAGCTCAACCAGCGTTGCGTTCCTGGCAGCCTGTGCTAACAGGGCCGCCACCAACCGGCGACGGTTTCGGGTCAAATCCCCGGGCTCAAGGTGTACCGACATCTTGGTATTTTGTGGCGGCGTCCTTCGAAGCGTCGACTGGAACGCTTGCGGTTTATCAGGACCCGGTGGATGGCCATCCGAGTGACCCAACGCGGGTCGTACGGGAACAGGCCATCCAGGTCGCCGGCCCGGCTGCGACACATGTGTCGCTGTTAATGGCTGCCTACTGGGGTGCTGATGGCGAGGTGGGGGGGCACTATAGCGGGAAGATTGATGCCCCACGGCTGTACGACCGCGCTTTAAATCAGAACGAAATCGAAGAAGTCAAAGCGGGTAATGATCCGGCTGATGTGCTGGCGTCTTGGGATTTCTCGGCCGACATTGAATCGGACCGAATTCGAGACAGCGGTTCGCGGGAGCTAGACGGGCGAACAGTGAACCTGCCGACGAGGGCTGTGACCGGGCATCTGTGGGACGGAACGGTGATGGATTACACGAATGCACGCGATCAATATGGCGCGATTTATTTTCATGATGACGACCTGTTGGATGCCGCTTGGGATACCGATTTTGAATTTCAGGTTCCTGACGATTTTCCCAGTGGGATCTATGCCGCGCGGCTTCGCACAACGACAAGTGAAGACTATGTTCCGTTCTTTGTGCGACCGACTCAGGGGACGGCAACGGCGGACATTGCTTTCTTGATTCCTACGTTTAGCTATCTCGCCTACGGCAGTACATCCGGAAATCAAAATACCGGGATGATGAGCACATATTCAACCCACACCGACGGCAGTGGTGTGACCTACTCATCGCGGCTTCGACCGATCACCAACATGAGGCCGAAGATCAGTACGAACAACCCGTGGCAATTTATGGCCGATACGCATCTCGTTGATTGGCTTGAGGTCAAAGGCTTCAACGTCGATATTATTACCGACGGGGACTTACATGCCGAGGGTTCTGCGTTACTTGAACGTTACAACGTGGTTCTGACCGGCACCCATCCGGAGTACTACTCATGGGAGATGCTGCAAGGTATGCGGAGTTACCTTGAGGGAGGCGGTCGGTTGATGTATATGGGAGGGAATGGGTTTTATTGGATCACCCCGCCTGATCCAACCGGTACCTACATTGAGCTCAGGCGTCGTGATGGAACGAATGCGTGGCATGGTGCACCAGGGGAGCATCGGCACAGTCTTACGGGTGAACCAGGGGGGCTCTGGCGGTTTCGCGGGTTGGCGCCACAAACACTGGTAGGTGTGGGCTTTTCGGCACAAGGCTTCGACCGGAATTCACCGTTTCAGCGTATGCCTGGCAGTTTTGACCCACGTGTCGGATTTATCTTTGAGGGGATTGGCGAGAATGAACTGATTGGGAACCACCCTTCGCTGGTACTGGATTTTGGAGGTGCGGGATCGGAATTGGACCGGGTTGATTACGCTCTCGGCTCACCGCCGCACACGCTTATCTTGGCGACGTCATTTGGCCATTCTGATGCGTACCAGCATGTGGTCGAGGAGATAAATATGAGCGATTCAAATCAAGGTGGCACAGTCAACCAATTGGTTAAGGCAGATATGGCCTATCTGGAATATCCGAACGGTGGAGCGGTGTTTTCGACGAGTTCGATTGCATGGAGCGGGAGTCTGTCATTTAACGACTACGATAACAACGTGTCTCGGATTACGGAGAACGTACTCAGGCGATTTGCGCAGGACGAACCGATGCCGGACCCGTCATCGACGGAAGCTGGGGGCGGATGATCGACGGTGAATTTTTGTCGGGGACCTAGCCGAGTGGTAAAGGGTTAACTGATAAGAGCCGGATTTCTGTCCATCCCCCTCGGATCAACCCTAGCCGGTTGAGTGGAATGCTAGGAGCTTATCTGCTGCGAACTGGTAAGGATGTGGTGCATTAAGGAATCAGCACCGCTCGGAACCGTACTTGGTTATTGCGAAGGCGGTCATGCGCAATATTAACGTCGGTAAGAGAGTGAGATTCGACGAGCGGTCGAATGTTGTGTTGTACTGCCATATTGAGTAGTTCATGGAGATCCTGCCGAGAGCCGAAGAAGCTAGCGACGATTCGCATTTGTAGCCCCATCATCAGTCGCGTGGCTATCGGTAGCAGTTCGCCCACCGACGTAGTCAGCATTACCAATGTAGCCTGGGGACGCATGCCGCCGAGGGTCTGCAGAATAGGCTCGGGTGCATCCACGGTATTAAGGACGACATGGACACCACCGAGTCGCTGTAGGGTCTCCGCTGTGTCTGTTCCACCAGTGACGACTGAGGCTCCCATTTTCGTCGCGGTTTCCGCCTTATCAGTACTTGTAGTGATCGCGACTACCTCGGCGCCCATTGCGGAGGCAATGCTAATGGCCAGATGTCCGAGGCCTCCGATACCGAGAACCGCGACGCGTTGACCAGGTTGTAGGGATGCATTTTTTAAACCGGAATAGACCGTCAATCCAGCGCAGAGCAGCGGTGCGATATCGATCGATGTTAATGGCGGTGGCGCCACCAATACATGGTCGGCTGGCGCCCGCACGAATTCGGCGTAGCCACCTGGCAGGCTGACTCCCGCGAGGTTCGGTAAGCCCTCGGGACACGCTTCTTCTTCACCTGCTTGGCAAAACTCGCAGCCGCCGCATGAGAACAACGCATGCACGGCGATGCGGTCGCCACGGGCAATATCGGTGATGTTGCGACCCACGGCTTCAACAGTGCCGGCAATTTCATGTCCAGGAATGAGGGGCAGTCGACTGGGGTCCGCGCCTAATTCGCCGTCGATGACCTTTAAATCGGTAGCACATACACCGGCGGCTTCGACATGAACCAAGACGTCGTCGTCGCTGATATCGGGCGTTGGTATATCACGGATGCTCAGAGGTTTTCCGTAATGTTCAACGACGGCGGCGCGCATAACAACTGCGATCTTACACTGACGTAACTCTAACTCGAGTGAAAATATCTCTATTGATTCTTAATATGGCTCAGATACGTGGCGCGCGCCGATGGTTCGATGTATGGTCAAGGCAACGGTGTGTTGATGACCGTTAATGGTTATGTTATTCACCTAATAGGGGTGGGTTCCGCACAAGCAAATCCAGGTGGAACGGTCTGGTTCTGCACGATGCTCCATCCCCACGGTGCGACGAATGAGAATGCCGACCTGAATAGTATCGGGTTAGTTGGAGAATACGAAGTTGCGGCGGATGGCACAGCCACCAACAAATGCTGGGAGTGGAAGTAGCCAAGGTTGTCAGTTAAATTGTTTGATCAAAGTGATGAGTATCGTTGGGATGAAACTGCAGCTAGCGAGAGGACAGTGTGGTGACCGCCCTTTCGTTCTTGCGAGGTCGCCCAGGGGATTGGATCGGTGTTTGCGGTCAGTGTCCGCAGTAGATATGGGCGATCATGATTAAGCGACTGATTGTTAGTGTGCTCTTTCGGTTGGGCGTGTTCTCTCGGTTTACTTCAGAGGCAAAAGAGCAGTGGCGACGTGATCTTAATGCGGAACAGGCCAAGATTCGAGAGCGTGAAGGTCGCTTACATGCAGAGTTGAAGACAGTGAGGCAGGGACTGATGGCGCTGACTAGGCGAATCGATAAATTTGAACTGGTGACAGCGCGGCGGACTGAGTCGCTCGAACTGGCCATCGGATTACTGTCTCGCGCGAACGCAGAAGATCATGATCGCGCGGAACAACTGACGGCGTTATTAGACCGCGACGTAACGCACGCTCATATTATGCGGATATTGGCGACGACGCCAGTTGAGACGGAACCGATGCCTCATATGATTGTCGAGAACCTACTTCCAGCAGACCTTTACGAACTATTGATTGACACATTGCCGTCGTCTGAGTTGTTTGGAGACACCACGAATAAACTGAATCTAAAACCCGAACTTCTCGGGAAAGCGTGGCGCTTTATGGAGCGAGAACTGGCTCGACGGATCTTGACCCCGGCCTTAGTCGAGAAGTTTTCGTCTCACATAGAACCTTTTTATCGTGAGTTATATGGTGTGACAGCCGCTGCGGAGGTGGTCGATATGCCACAGGAAGGTTCCGGCGACCGATTGTTGGTGCGGGGACGTGGCTATCACATTGATCCTCATCAAGATGTGAAACGAGCGTTTTTGACGTGCTTGATCTATTTTGCGAAACCTGGTGACAGCGAGGAATGGGGCACTCAACTCTTTCGGGTAGTGGGAACTTCTTCTCACCCGACCGGCGGTGAGAAAAGTAACCGTATTTACTTGGGGCGGACCTCCTATCCCGAAAAGGAAGGCTTGGAGTGTGAACCGGTGACGACCGCCCTCTTCAAAGCTAATTCGGCGCTGTTTTTTGTTAATTCTGATTCAGGAGCTCATGGTGTTGATATTCCGGAAGACGCTCGTCCTGCAAACCTGGAGCGTTACGCCTACCAGTTCTATATTGGTCCCCCACTAGATCTACTCAAGCAGGCTGCTCGGCAAGAAGGTCGACGACGCGACCGAAACGATTCTGCTTAGGCTTGCTTGGGATGGTAGTAATTCGCGGCATAGTATTTCTCGCGAAGCATATCTGTAGTTTTTGTGAGGCTGTATATTCAACAAGTTCAACGACCCGCCGAGACGTCTGTGGATTTTGAATAATTGGTAGGTGTTCTATCACCACAGGCGTTGGGCGATAGAATGAAATTGATCTCCCGGACGGACTGATTTGAGAACGGACACAGCGAAGTTGTGTGTAAAGTATGGGAAGTGGTGGGCGTCAAGGCCGCAGACTTTCGAATTTAGCTATGCTTAAACGATTTCTTCTGCGCTTGATCATTGTAGCAGCAAGAAGGTTGGCGGAAAATCCCGCTGTGCGTGCCGAGATTAGGAAGCGAACGGTAGACGCCTCACGGACGGTCGATGACCATTTCAGGCCCACAATTGCACGCGCGTGGCGAGAGGTTCGACCTAAACTTGAGACAGTCAGAGTAAGGGTTAACCGTTTCGTTTTAGAACGACGTTGGAAAGGATAATGGTCATTGCTCGCTGTATGGTCCTTCAGAGGTTTCTATTTGGCATCGCGAATCGGATCGTTTTGGGTGTGGCAATAGGACTGGAGATTACAAGGAGAGAGTGGAATGTATGGAGAAGGGTTCCAGTCTCTCGGTATTGGCCTCGAACTAGGCCATGCGTGACTTCTTGGTGATCGTCGACATTTGAGCCTCAGCATTGGCGGCGGCCCAGCGTGAGTGCTGGATGGTGGAGTGATTTCTATAGTCCGCCTGATCAATGTGGGGCGGGCATTTTAAAATAGTGCATACGTAAGAGCTTTTAGAGCTATTTTGTCATTGTCTGGTCGTCTCGTTTTTCTATGTCTCGTGGTCATCTTGACCGCCGCTGTTGATACCGGCTTGACGCAAGGGGTCACCATTAACGGCAACAACATAGCTGGTCCAGCTCCTCCCGTGCCACCAGCGGTATTCTCGCGGGACGAATTGGGGCGGGTGACGATGCGTGCCATTCCTCTCGACGGGCCGATTGCACTCGACGGTGAACTCAACGAGTCTATTTATGAAACTGTTCCACCGGTGAGCGGTTTTATTCAGCAGAATCCAAATGAGGGTGAGTTGGCGACCGAACAGACCGAAGTATGGGTATTGTTCGACAGCGAGATGATCTATGTGTCGGCTCGATGTTGGGTTTCTGAACCTGACCGTATCGTTGCTAATGAAATGAAACGTGACAGCTTCGGTGTGTTTGGGAACGATACCTTCGGGGTAGTCTTTGACACGTTTTATGATCGCCGAAATGGATTTAGTTTTGATACGAATCTGCTCGGCGCTCTGTTTGATGGAGCGATCACCGACGAGCGTACATTCAATTTGGACTGGAACACTCTGTGGGATGTTTCGACTGGTCGATTTGAGGACGGCTGGACCGTTGAGTTTGCTATTCCTTTTAAGTCGTTACGCTATCGGCCAGGACCATTTCAGATCTGGGGGATCAATTTCGAGCGACGGGTGGCATGGAAGAACGAAGTGTCCTTTCTGACGCCCATTCCTGCGTCTGCGGGTTCCTTTATGCTGTCGTCTGCAGCGACTTTAGTTGGACTGGACGCGCCGCCGTCGGATATTCGACTTGAAGTAAAGCCGTATGCGATTTCTGATTTAACGACCGACTTTACCTCAATGCCAGCGCTTACGAATCAACTTGGTGGAGATGCTGGACTGGACGTCAAGTACGGTCTAACGGAAGGATTAACGGCGGATTTTACTTACAACACTGACTTTGCCCAGGTCGAGGTAGACGAGCAACAGGTTAATCTGACGCGCTTTAGTTTGTTTTATCCAGAGAAGCGTGAGTTTTTTCTAGAAGGCCAAGGTATTTTTGAGTTCGGTGGGGAGGGGACTAATTTTTTCTCGTCCGGTTCAACATTTGCAACCTCGGCACCAATACTGTTTTTTAGCCGCCGCATCGGCCTGGATGACGGTTCAGAAGTACCAATTTTAGGGGGTGGACGCCTCACTGGCACGGCTGGTCCGTATAGCATTGGCCTGCTCAATGTTCAGACTGGTGAGGCTCCAGGCGAGAGAACCGCTCCGACGAATTTCTCCACTGTGCGAGTCAAGAGAAACGTACTCAGGCGGAGCGCGATAGGGGGAATCTTTACAAATCGGTCAGTGGCGACGAATGGAGCTGGTAGTAATCAGGCGTATGGTGTTGACGGTGTGTTTTCATTCTACGACCACTTGAACGTCAATACTTATATTGCGCGGACTGAGACACCAGAGCTTCGGGGAGACGACGTCAGCTATCAGGCGCAGCTTGATTACAATGGTGATCGATGGGGTGTCAAGATCGATCGACTGGGAGTCGGTGCAAACTTTAATCCGGAGGTGGGGTTCGTAAGACGTACTGACTTTCGACGAAACTTTGCGTCGATTCGTTTTAGTCCTAGACCTCAGTCGATCGCTGCAGTTAGAAAATTTTCTGCGGAGAGTAGCATTGACTACATTACGGATGGAACTGGGCAACCTGAGAGCCGCATACAGATGAGCGTCTTCGGGATTGAATTTGAAAACGGCGACTCGTTTTTTGCAGGAGGTACGAATAACTACGAATTCCTGAAACAGCCATTTGTGATTACCCGTGACATATCGATTCCTGTCGGTGGTTACTCGTTCTTAAGTTCTGGGCTGGCTTATTCATTAGGCGGACAACGCACGATGTCTGGGACCTTCATGTTTGAGCGGGGTGGCTTCTTTGGCGGGGAGAAGACCACTGTGGGCTATCTCATGGGTCGCATTAGTGTGACTTCACAATTGTCCATCGAACCGAGCTTGTCGTTTAATCGAGTGACGCTTCCACAAGGTGGCTTTACAACTGAACTAGTCTCTGCGCGTGCGACATACACCATTACGCCACGCATGTTCGTAGCGGCCTTGTCGCAATTTAATTCTGTTAGCAATGCACTGAGTACCAACATTCGACTCCGTTGGGAGTATCAGCCTGGCAGTGAAGTGTTTATCGTCTATACCGATCAGCGTGATACTCTCGCGCCACAGTTTCCGGTGCTTGAGAATCGCGCAATAGTCATAAAAATTAACCGATTATTTCGATTTTGATCCCTACTTTCTTGATTTGCGATCGTTCACATAGAAGGCACCAGATGCGAGCGGTAAGATGCAAATTGAGTGAAGTTGACTATCGCATGTAGTTAGAACGTCGAAACTCGGGTGGTTTTTCTTTAGGTGTTCGGTTATTTAAATGGTTAATGATGTTAACCAAGGCAAATTAGGCCGCGTAATGCGAGTTCTTGCGAATCAGAAACAGAACGAGAAATGGCGAGACATTCCGGGCTTGTTGCCACTGGAGGACCATCGCTCATTGATCGATAAATATGATGTATTTGCTAGTTGACCATAAGAGGATCGATGTCTGTTGTCTTATTGAGAGGCAGCAGCTGGAGTTTGTCGAGGTGTGAGACGATATCGTGAGTAATATGAGTAGTCAGAGAGATTGCCGGGTTCACCTTCCAGAATATAAGACAGGTGCTGTTTTCGCTCTAGTCGGATTTTGATCCTGCCTTTGTCACTTAGTTCGTTATGACGCGGGGGTTATTGGCCGAATGAGGTTTAAGAGTCGTCGTTTAGCAGTTCAACGAATTGTCTTTCTTTCGTTAATAATTCCTTTTTTGACGATGGCTTTGGTTCTCGCCGAACCACAGGGCACAGGTGAAACGATACAAGAGACGCAGGGGCTATCGAGTGAGCGATTGTCTGGGACAGTTGCAGTTTTGCCATTTGGCAATATCAGCGGTGGTCCAGATGACGAATGGATAGGTGATGGTATTGCCGACACCGTGAGTGTGGACCTGAGAAATGCCTATGGAATGAGGGTGATACGAATTGACGCCGAAGGTGTTGCGCGTGCGCAACTTGATCCATTGGCCACGGTTACGGAATTGGTCGCGTTTGGACGTGATCAGCAGGTGAACTGGGTCGTGACGGGAGGATATCAGCGAGTTGGTGATTCGATGCGCATTACGGCGCGGTTAATTGAAAGTTCCTCAGGTGAGGTAGTTCATACGATCAAACTGGATGGTGCAGTCAGTGGACTGTTTGGTATTCAGGACAGAATTGTTGATGAATTGAGCAGAACGATTCCAGCGCAAGCGCGGTCTGGTTTAGTCGACACGTCTGCGCCCCGCTCATCGCGACCGGCGATGACGGAAGAGACAGCGTCTAGCGTAATTGGTGTGATAGAGATTGCCGAACGTGACAGTGACGCTGTCGAGAGGTCGCCGCGGCCAGTCGTCCCAATCGCGCCGGCCACGACAGGTTCAGGGCCGAGCTCCATGCCCTTCCGGCTGAATGAAGCGCCAGAGATTGATGGACAGCTTGACGACCCGGTATGGAATGACGTTGTTCCTATTTCTGATTTTGTGCAGATGAATCCTCTTGAAGGTGCCCCGGCCAGTGAAGCGACGGACGTGTATCTCGCCTATGATAGCGAGAATTTCTACGTAGGAATTCATGCGCGTTATTCGGATTTGTCGTTGATTCGGGCGAATCGAGTCGAGCGCGACCAAACCATCCGAGACGACAAGGTAACGATCTTTTTTGATCCCTTTTTGGATCAACAACGTGCGTATATCTTTTCTGTCAATGGTTACGGCGTCCAAGGTGACGCAACAATGGATTCCAGTGGGATGAGTCGTGGAGGCCGTCGACAGCAGAACCGGGGCCCCAATTCCAATCAACCTGGTGTCGTGCCTACGGGAGACACATCATGGGACACGTTGTTTGCGTCTGCAGGCACTTTAGGGGCGGATGGCTGGACGGCGGAAATCGCGATTCCTTTTAAGAGTTTACGATATCCGGCCCGCAGTGCGGCCTCGTCTCATCGCTGGGGGTTTCAGATTGTTCGGAACATCGAGAGCAAGGACGAGCGGGCCGTTTGGTCACCGGTGTCGCGAGGTGTTGTCGGGTTTCTCACCCAGATGGGCACTTTAGAGGGTATGACCAATCTGTCAGCCAGTCGAAATCTTGAGTTCTTACCAACGGTGACCGGGTTCAAAGCCGGTTCACTTAACCGAACGACCGGGGCATTTCGAGAGCAAGAGTTTTCACCGGAAGCGGGTCTTAATGTGAAATACGGTATCACGTCAAACGTGACGATGGATTTTACGGTTAACCCTGATTTTTCACAGATTGAGTCAGACCAACCTCAAATCGAAGTCAATCAACGATTTCCCTTGTTCTTTTCTGAGTTGCGACCATTTTTTCTAGAAGGGCAAGAGATTTTTAATGTCGTGGCTCCGATTAGTTTCGTGCACACTAGGACGATCGTGGATCCTCGTGTTGGGGCCAAGATTACGGGAAAGCTTGGGCAAAGCACCTTTGCGGTTCTAGCGGCTGATGACGAAGCACCAGGTAAGCGCGATGACGAAGCTGACCCTGCCTTCGGAAAGACAGCTCAATCCGTGATCGGTCGTTATCGCTACGATCTCTATGGGTCATCGTATGTCGGTGCACTAGTGACGGATCGAGAATTCATGAATGGCTACAACCGTGTGATGGAGGTGGATGGCCAATTTCGAGTTGGATCGACGGACCGGTTTAATTTTGTGCTGGGACGGTCCCAGAGCCTAGAGGAAGACGGTGAAGAACTGGTTGGCCCAACCGGTGGAGTAATGTGGAGACATAACGGGCGAAACCTTAGTTTTACCAGTTTTAATTGGGTGACGTCTCCTGAGTTCAGAAATCAGTCGGGTTTTGTGCGGAGGGTGAACGAGAAGATTTTTCGAAATAATGTGTCGTATCGATGGTGGCCTGAGAACTGGTTAGTTAATTGGGGGCCAAGGTTGAGTTACCTGAGAAACTTTGATTTTTCTGGAACCCTCCAGGATGAGGCGATTGGTGCGGGCGTAGACCTGTCTTTTGCCAAGAGTATTGTTGCTGGCGTTGGACTGGACCGTGCTATGGAACGATTTGGTGGCATCAATTTCTGGAAATCGAACTATTCCACGTCGCTCTCAGTAAATACCAGTCGACTGATTTCAGTCGAAGGGGACTTTGTTTGGGGAGACGGGATTTTCTTCTCAGCGAGTCCATTTTTGGGTCGGTCACGAAACGGACGAGTCCTTTCCAGCATTCGTCCGTTTTCGAGATTACAGGCAGACCTAAGCCTTGATTTCAGTCATCTCGACAATCCCGTGACCGGTGCAGAAGTGTTCGATGTAAAGATTTTTCGGGCATTTACGACGTATCAATTCACCGAGCGTTTCTTATTGCGGAATATCACGGAGTACAACTCCTTTAACAGGAAGCTAGATACTAATATTCTGTTCACCTATCGGCTGAATTCTGGGACAGTGTTGTTCGTGGGCTACGATGATCACTATCAGCAAGGGGACTTTATCGATTTCGGTGAAACATTGGCGGAACGATTTCTCGTAGCAAATCGGTTGCAGCGAACTAATCGCGCGTTCTTCACAAAGTTCTCGTATTTATTTCGGTACTGAGTAAGTTGAGTTTGAAGGCTGCTGAGGTCGTTTATTTACTTTCTATGTTTCTGTATTTGTGTCTAGATTGGGTTATTGGGCATTTAAGGAGAACACGATGAGTCCTCATTTAGCGATGCGTTCTGGAAATCCGGCTCTAACGGCGGAGACCTTCTCAGGGTTTCCGGCGGTGGCTGATGACCAGGTGATGA
This sequence comes from uncultured Vicinamibacteraceae bacterium, assembly GCA_964342185.1. Taxonomy (GTDB): domain Bacteria; phylum Acidobacteriota; class Vicinamibacteria; order Vicinamibacterales; family UBA8438; genus CAUZIB01. The sequence continues at coordinate 21,255 of CAYFER010000006.1, forward strand.
CGATCACTGGGACAGTCAATAAGACGATCCTGTCGCTTCTCATTCTCCTGATTACCGCAAGTTACGTGTGGGGCCGTGGCCCGTCAGACCCGTATTTCACGATTTTTACCATGGTTGGCGTTTTTGGCGGTTTGGTCGTCGCGATCGCAACGGCCTTTAAACAGACATGGGCACCGCTCACAACACCGCTGTACGCGGGCCTTGAAGGACTGGCGCTCGGCGGAATTTCTGTTGGGTTCGAAGCGGCATATCCGGGCATTGTGAGCCAGGCCGTGTTTCTCACGTTTGGAACGCTGGGCGCCTTGTTGATGGCCTATCGGTCCGGCATGATTCGAGCAACCGAGAACTTTAAGTTGGGAGTTGTGGCCGCGACTGGAGGAATTGGCCTCGTCTACCTGCTTAGCTTCGTTTTAGGATTTTTCGGGATCAATGTGCCGTTGATTCATTCAAGCGGTACGTTTGGAATCCTGTTTAGTGTGTTTGTCGTCGTAGTGGCGGCTCTGAATCTGGTCTTGGACTTCGATTTTATTGAACAGGGGGCCGAACGTCGGGCTCCAAAGTACATGGAGTGGTACGGTGCCTTTGGTTTACTTGTGACATTAGTGTGGCTTTATCTCGAAATACTTCGCCTACTTGCGAAGCTACGGGAACGGTGATGACTGAGGTCATTGTCCGAGGTTTCCGGCGGGTGTATAGGTAATTGCATTCGCTGAAAGAGGGGAATAAATGAAAGAATCGCGAGAACAAGAGATTGATCCGAGAGTGTTTGATCTGTACGACGAATATTGCCACGGGTATATTAGCCGCCGGGAATTCCTCAGTCGTGCAGCAGTCCTGACAGTTGGTGGAGTCTCGGCGCTCTGGATGGCCCAGGCCTTGATGCCCCGATATGCCGAAGCGCAGACCATTTCGTTTACTGATTCACGTATGACCGGTACATACGTAGATTATCCATCGCCGGGTGGTACTTCGGGAACGATGCGAGGATACCTGGTTCGCCCAACGGGCGAAGGGCCTTTTCCGAGCGTCCTCGTGATCCACGAAAATCGGGGTCTCAATCCTCATATTGAGGATGTTGCTCGCCGGGCGGCCGTGGCTGGGTTTCTGGCCTTAGCACCGGACGGATTGTCTCCAGTTGGTGGATATCCGGGAAACGACGACGATGGGCGGACGTTGCAAAGAGGGCTGAATCCTGAAGAATTAGACCAAGACATGATTAACAGCGCGCGGTTTCTCAAAGCTCATGAACTGTCTACCGGACAACTCGGGGCTACGGGATTTTGTTGGGGGGGCGGCATGACAAATCGTCTTGCCGTTGCGCTTGGAAGTGATTTGGCTGCCGGCGTTCCGTTTTACGGTGCATCCGCAGCAACCGCCGACGTGCCGAGAATTGAGGCTTCTCTTCTAATTATCTATGCGGGAACCGATCCGCGGATTAACGCGATGTGGCCAGAATACGAGGCGGCTCTTGAGGCGAATCGCGTCGATTACGAGATGCGGCTGTTTGAGGGCACGTTGCACGGGTTTCATAATAATTCGACGCCTCGGTATAACGAAGCCGGTGCTGCCTTGGCGTGGAATCAAACGATTGGGTTTTTCAGAAATCATCTAGTAGGTTAAGACCAGCGGTTCCGCATCACTGTTATTTGTGACATTGTGAAAGGACGTTATTACGAATGCCACTTGAACCGGAAGTAGAAGCAATCCTAAAAGGAATGGAGGAGGCTGGGGGGGCTGCGATATCTGAAATGACGCCTGAAGTGGCACGAGAGGCGTTCGAAGGGCTTTTGCCGCTCCAGGGGGAACCGGAAGCCGTTGCGAGTGCAGAGGAACGTGAGGTCCAAGGACCAGCCGGTCCGGTCACCGTCCGTGTCTATCGACCTGCAGGCACGGTAGCACCTATGCCTGTCCTCTGTTTTATTCACGGAGGTGGATGGGTGCTGATGGATCTTGATAGCCACGACCCTGTTTGCCGAGCACTCTCTAATGCTGCGGCGTGTACGGTGGTGGCAGTCGACTATCGGCTGGCGCCAGAGTCTAGATTTCCTGCTGCAGTCGATGACTGTTTTGCTGTTCTGAAGTGGATTGCACAAGAAGCTGACAGTCTCGGTGTTGATTCATCCAGGATCGCCGTCGGTGGCGATAGTGCGGGTGGGAACCTCTCGGCTGTGTTGGCACTTTTGAGTAAGCGCCGTGGTGGTCCGCGTTTGGTTGGCCAAGTTCTCCACTGTCCGGTGACGGACTATTCATTTGAGACGAGGAGTTATAGAGAAAACAGCGACGGTTATCTCTTGACTCAGGAGGCGATGCGTTGGTTTTGGGCTCATTACCTCGGCGAAGAAAATGACGGTAGTGACGACATGGCGTCTCCTTTGCGGGCAGAGAATCTTACTGAATTGCCGCCGGCCTTGGTTCAAACGGCAGAGTTTGACCCGTTGCTGGACGAAGGTCGAGCATATGCGGATCGCCTCCGCGAAAGTGGAGTGGCAGTGACGTACACAGAATATTCAGGCGTGGTGCACGATCCGTGGTTGATGTTTGGTGTTGTTCCGAAGGGTCGTCAAGCCGTCGATGAAGCTGGGACTTTCCTGAGGCAGTGTTTCGACGCCTAGCTGGTTCAACGTTTTACTGAAAGAATCGGTCCGGTAGGGTGCGAAAGGTTCGCCTGAGCAAAATGAGTGAGATCAGCATTAGCAACGAGCCACGGTAGAAGGGGGCGCCAGGTAATACGAACGGAGTCAGGTCTGAAGTAAAAAAGGTAAAGAGACCGGCGGTGAAGATTGGTGGAGCAAGCACACTGGTAAGGCTGACCAGAGAGGTTAAGGCTCCTTGAATTATACCTTGCTCCGATTGTTTCACTGAGCCGGCCACAAGGCTTTGAATCGTCGGCAAGGCGACGCCGGATAGCGACCCTAAGATGATGATTGTTAGAACGATCCAGCCCTCAGAAGCCATGCCATAACCGAGTAGTGCCAGCATCGAAACTGTTAACCCTAAGACGATTGTGCGGCGTTCACCTAAACTTGCAATGACCGGCTTGAGAATTAGGCCCTGCACGATGGTGGCCATGAGACCCACAAGGGCGAGAGTCAGTCCATTTGTTTGCTTATTCCATCCATAACGATAGCCGGTATAGAGAACCCAGACGCTCTCTAATCCTCGTTGCGCGAGTGATGTGAAGATTACGGTTATAGAGAGTCGCGCCACGAGTGGATAGTTTCTCAATCGGAGGATACTGCTGAGTGGATTCAGTTTTCGCCAAGAAACAAGTGAACGACGTTTGACTGGCAGTGATCCCGGGAGAACAAAGAAGCCGTACATTAAATTGATGAATGCTAGAAGAGCCGCCACGATGAAGGGTAGTCGAAGGTTGATTCCTCCGAGGAGACCGCCCAGTGCTGGGCCAAAGATGAACCCGAGACCGAATGCCACTCCAGCCAAGCCGTAGTTTCTCGCGGGTGTCTCAGTTGTTGACACATCTGCAATGTAGGCATTCGCAGCAGTCAGACTCGCGCCCATGATCCCTGCAATCAGGCGCCAAGAAACTGCATAAGGGCATAGGCCGTGATGATTACACCGTAGTAGTAGCCAGCCTGCGTAACATCTCCACCAAGAAGAATTTTGATCAGTTGCGGGAGGATTGGAACAATCATTCCGATTCCTAAGATGTCAATGAAGAGCGTAATAAATAAAAAGGTCATTCTCGCTCTTCTTCGTGATCCGCTGCCTAGCATTCGAATTGAGATCATGACGTAATAGAGTCAGTGATCCAGCACGACTGGTCTTGTTATTGGCTTTGGCTGGCAGGCGACGAACTACTCTTAAGGGCGCTTTCTAGGATCCCCGGGAGGCGGTGAACGAGTTCCGATGGAGAATGCTGCATATAAACGACATGGTCACGGAAGAGAGGTGGTTCTGCTAGGATTTCTCTTTATGGGTTCTTTGAAAGCGAAAGTTGCTCAAATAATTACGAACCAGTTGGGGCTTGATGACCTTGTTGCCAGCCGTGTAGAGAAGCGGCTGGCAGTTCAGCGTCGCGAGCAGGGGAAGTATCAAAAGAAAGAGGAAGTAAGATCTCAGAAATATTTTGAACAACTGAAGACATTGGCGTCGGATCAAGATAAACGCCTACGACAAATAGAGCGTCGGCTGGCGACGAGTAGCGAGAGTCTCAAGGAGCTTGCAAAGCTTCAGAAATCATCAGCTAAGTTTTTCGAGAGTCTCGATAGACGAGTGCAACTCATCAGTCGTGTTCGACACTACGACCAGTTGTCAGGAGAGATTGAAGGTTTTGAGGCCAGGTACCCAATATCAGACGTAGCTGCACACGTTAATCGCGCGGTCTCTGGGGCGCACCTACTGATTGACCCGTGTCCCCATGTTGTGATCAACGACATTCTTCCGACTGAGATGTATGAGTCGATTAGCAGTGAACTACCGCCACTGGAGTTTTGGCGTCGGGGTCAATCAGGCCGCGACAATTGGACGGTCGGAGAAGACAACGCTCCTGTTAGAGCAGAGGCTGCTTGGAGTTTTATGAACGACGTGGTGGCGTCAAGGGTAGTCATGCCGGCGCTTGTGGAGAAATTTGATCAGTACTGGCCCTCGACTAAACCTGGCGAACTCGGCGAGGGGTCTAGTACTGTAAAAGTCGACTGCAAAATGTATGACGGACGCCTAATGCTCAGACGTCCGGGCTACTCTCTCGAGCCACACGTGGACCCCAGGCGGTCGATGCTTACTGTCTTGATGTACATGGGTACATCAAGTGGCAGTGACGAATATGGAACGAAACTTTTTACCTCAGATCGAGATCTTCCGGCGAAATATAGCGGTATTTACTATCCACTTCGGGAGGGGGCTGCGTGCACCTTGGCGAAGTCTGTTCCGTGTCGAAGGAACTCTATGCTGGTGTTTGCGAGCCGTTTCGGTATTCACGGAGCAGATATTCCATCTGATGTGGAGCCCTCGACATTAAAGCGGTATACCTATCACTTTTTTGTTGGAATAAAGAAGGACAAGAAGGCCGCATCTCACGGCAATCCTGATATGCATTGAGAGTATTTTCGGTGCATCCAACCAGTGAAACGTCAGCGTAATGGATAAGGTGTCTCTTCGATTACTCCGAGCGATTGCATGTCGAATTGGCCTCTCGACTGTGATAGACGCTCGCATTCGTACTAGGCTTAAACAGAATGAGAGTCATCGAGGCGAGAAGGATATCGTCGAAAAGCAAAGGCGCCACCTAGGCAGGTTGAAGCGGTCGATCGAGATTCAGAGAGAGCGAATTAAGAACCTTGAAGATCGGGTGAAGGCGAATTCGCTGCAATTACGAGAAGTATCGACTCTGCTTAATAAAATTTCCTGGGGCCTTGAAACGGTGACAAAGAATCCCTCCCAGCAAATCGCGATTGTAGTGACCTATTTTGGGGAAGCGCCGTTTTGGCTGCCAGCATTTTTCTTGTCGTGCCGTAAGAATCCTGATGTGACATGGATTATTTACGGCGATCTTAAGATTGACGCGGAAACGCCGGAGAATGTGGTGCTGAAGCATATGACCGTTCAGGAACTCGCCAAAAGAGCGTCAGATATTGTGGGCAAAGAGATTGAAGTCGTTGACCTTCGCCAAATCTGCGATTTCAAACCGCTCTACGGCTTGATGTTTGTTGATGATTTAAAGGCGTTTGATTTCTGGGCATACTCGGATCTTGACGTGGTGTGGGGCGATATTCGACGGTTTATAACCGAATCAGTCTTAGCCAACAACGACATCATATCGTCTCGAGCGAAGAAACTGTCTGGTCATTTCACACTGGTCCGGAACACTTCTCGAACAAATCAATTGTTCAAACTAATTCCTAACGTCGAAGAGAAGATGGCGGTGCAAAGATACCTATGTCTTGATGAACACGAAATAACTCAACGCTTAAAGGAACATTTAACCTCCTCTCCATCACACGATGTGATTCGTATTCGCTGGCCAGCTGAGTTAACGGTGAATGCGGCGTACCAACGTAGGCTTGGAGACTCCGCGTTGCAGTGGCGAGACGGAAAGACCTTTAACGCAGAGGGCGAGGAGGTTATGTATCTCCACTTCCATAAGCTGAAGAGAACGATGGAGACGATCAATTTTGGACATGAGGATAGTCCTACCTCCTTTGAGATTAATCGTCTAGGCATATGGCGCTAGTAACCACACTTGATGAACCGTAACGCGTTGGAGGTGATACGGTAACGGCGCTACAAAATCGTAAAGTCACTCCATTCATTGATTTTGCCATCTTTAACATAGAAGACTCCGACTCCATGCCATTCGATTTGCCGATTCGGAAGGTCGAAACGGTCAATACGATCATTGACGACAATTGACCCGCGTGCGAACGTTTCAATGACTTCAAACTCGATGAAGGTGGCCTGGCCGAATCCCTGAAGTCGTTTGATGATGGCATCTCGACCAGTAACTGGGGGTGCTGTCTCGGTGGCGCGATAGATACAGTCATCGGATAACAGTTCTCCTAGTTTTGAAAAGTTCATGGGTGCGACCCAGGTGGAACACATTGCATTCACGAGCTCGACATTGGCGGTTTCTGTTTGGGTTAGTTTGGCAGATGCGTGGAGTGCACTTGGCATTCCGAGAGTTGTCGCACCAGCGACACCAAGAGCCGTGAGGACCTGTCGCCTGTCGAGTAAGCGGTGATGTGTTGGCATAGTGATGGCCTCCTGATCTGTGCTTTCGGCACGAGATGCTTCAATTGGTGATTGGTTCGGTTACCGTTATGAAAGTGTATGTCGGATAATTGAAACCTCTATGGTTCTGTCGTAGGTGTGAATGACCAGAGTTCAGGCTTAAGGAGCTGTCCCCACGAGTCGTTGAACGGGTGCACCTGTTGAACTTGACTCTTTCCACGGTAGACAGGAAGCCCAGCATTAGCCCATGCGAATATAGACCCCTCCAGGTTGAAGGCGGTTGTGATTCCTCGTTGCTGCAGTTCCATTATTAGTTGCGCCGAACGATATCCGACAGAGCAGTAGGCCACTATCAGAGATTCCTGGGAGATATTTTCAAGTGAAGCGACGAGGTCATCCGTCGAGCGAACAAGACGTGCGTCCGGGAGGTGACTTACTAAAAACTCAGAAGGATCACGAACATCAAGCAAAACCACTGGCCGTTCGGTGGTCAGTGCTTCGGCGACTTGTTCGGTGGTGAGGGTAGGTACATTTGGAAAGTCTGTTCGGAGTAGTTGATGAACTCCCTGCCACTCAAGTAGGCCTGTCTTACTTCTGGCGCGGTTATACGGAGAGTCTGTTTGGGCGCAATTCGTTAAGGTCAGCCCAAAAAATGCGGCGACTGCAAATCTGAGGGGCCGGTGTGACAATCGAAGCAGCATTGTTCCCCTGTTGGTCGACTAGTTGTCGTCGGTGTCTTGCTTGAGTCGGTGTCGACTCACCGCTAAAACGGTCTCCTTCAATGTTGGATCAACCAGTCCTTTGAAATAAGCGCCTTCATCGATTATCAGACTTCCGGTTACGATCCGTCCTTCCGCCCGTCCAGTCGGTAAGAGTTCAACGCGATCGGTAGCGGTGATTTTTCCCCGGACGGTACCGAGTACGGTAATGGTACGTGCCATGATTTCTGAGCTAACGTTTCCGTGTTTGCCAATTGCAAGACCATGTTCCGGAACCATAACGCGACCCTCAACACGACCTTCGATAATCAAGTGTTCATCAGAGCGAACTTCACCTTTGACCAAGATTGTTCGACCTATCGAAGTCATATCTTCTGGAACATCAAGGTTTCGCAGGGGTGTTTGATTGTCTACGGGTGTGGCCAAGTTTCTCTTCCTTCGTTATATGAGCAGACTCCATAATAGCTGAACGGCACAGAAGGTAAAGGTTGCAGAAGGAAAAGAAGGTCAAAAGCTGGGATGTGATTCTCTACCGGACGACGGCCTGTCGATCGAAAGCGGCACGCTATCGTTGCTATACTGGTTGTTGAGCGGGAGTAACTCAGTGGTAGAGTGTCAGCTTCCCAAGCTGAAGGCCGCGGGTTCGACCCCCGTCTCCCGCTCCATTTTGATTGGGAAAGCCTCGCGTATGTGAATTGGATCGAAACGATGGAGAGGTTGCGTAACTAATGGGTAACGTAATGGTCTCATGAGCTTCCGAAATCCTTGTGTCAGTGTATTGGCGTTAGGAGTTTGTATTTGCGCGGTGGTTGGATTGCCAGCACAGCGGCAAGGTGCTGAGTGGCCACAGTTTCGTGGGTTGACCGCTGGAGCGGTGGCCAATGATCCAGCGCTACCGGAGCGCTGGAGTGAAACAGAGAATGTCGTGTGGGCGGTGGACGTTCCTGGACTTGGTTGGAGCTCTCCGATTGTTTCTGGCGACCACGTGTTTGTTACGACAGCGATTAGCACTGGCGAGGAACGTGCCCCGGTGCCTGGACTTTATGACCCAGGTGAGTCGTTCGGAAAAACTCGGTCCGAGTCTGGGCACCAATGGATGATCTACGATATTGATTTCGAAACGGGCGCAATTCGATGGGCTCGTGAATTGGAGTCAGTGTTACCTCCTGAGCTTAAACACATTAAAAACAGTTTTGCATCAGAAACGCCGGTCACGGATGGTCGCCGGGTATATGTGTACTTTGGCAGCACGGGTCTCGTCGCAGCTCTCAATATGTCTGGTGAAATCGTGTGGACATCAAATATCGGTGCGTTTAACGGTGGCCAGGAGTTTGGAACAGCAGCGTCGCCGGCTTTACACGAGGGTCGTTTGTATATCGTCAACGACAATACCGACGGTTCATTTTTAGTGGCTTTCGATGCAGAGACTGGTGAGGAGATCTGGCGAGTCTCGCGTGACGAGACTGAAAATTGGTCGACACCGTTTGTGTGGGAGAACGAAGTTCGTACGGAAATTGTGACAACTGGTCGAAGAAAGATTCGCTCCTATGACGTTAACGGTAACGAGTTGTGGGAGCTCGGTGGGATGACAGTAAATGTCGTTCCGACGCCGTTTGCGGTGAACGGTTTGCTTTATCTGAGCTCTGGATACCCTGGAGGATACCCTAGGCCAGTCTATGCGGTTCGGCCTGGAGCAACAGGGAATATCTCATTGGGGGAGAATCAAACGCGGAGTCGATTTATCGCTTGGTATCAGCCGCTGCTTGGAACCTACAGCACGTCGGCACTTGTGTATCGCGATTACTACTACACACTTCTAGACCGTGGCTTTTTGCTGAATCACGACGCTCAAAGCGGAGAGGAGATCTATGGGCGACAGCGAATAGCTCCAGGACATGGATTCACGGCTTCTCCGTGGGGGTATAACGGCAAAGTATTCGTGCTCAGTGAGGATGGTGACACCTATGTCATCAAGGCTGGACGTTCCTTTGAAATTTTGCACACGAATTCACTGAATGAAATGTCACTTGCGACGCCTGCTATTGCGCGTGGAAGTCTCTTCATTCGAACGCAGTCGCGACTCTATCGCTTTACTGAACTCGGAGGGAATTAGCAGTAAATATGCGCAACACGGCCGCTCGGAAATAACCGGGTGGGGAGAAGCTGGTCGCGTGAGTGCGCTTGGTCCCATTCTCGGGAGAGGCGCTGCGCTTCGATAAGTTGTTCTGACGTGATTTGAGAGGCGGCCAAATCTTGGTTTTCAATGGCAAGATTTCTCAGGTCGCCAGCCGATCGACGAGCGACGATGTTGAACTACATGTAAGCCACGACATTATCCTTGGCAACGCCTTTGCTGTCCGCGTAGATCACCCCAAGGTTGTATTGAGCCCCGATGGGTCCGTGTCCAGCCGAGTGCCACAGGAGTACAGCAGCTCTGTAATTTCGTGGGGTACCGGTGCCATTGTGATGCATTACGCCGAGTTTGTATTGGCCCCCGAGATGTCCACCGTCGGCTGCTAACCCGTACCACTCTCCGCCTCTGAGTAATCCTGATTCACGTTTCTGCCGTTGGCATACATCACCCCGAGATTGAATTGGGAGACGATATGTCCGCGTTCAGCCGCCGAACGTACTGACGTGATGTCATCCTGTTGGTTCCCTTGATTGTAATCGTAAAGTGTTTCAAGGTAACTCTGTGCTCTGCTATCTCCGCGGTCAAGCGCTAATGTGAGCCAATGCAGTGCCTCAGAGTAATCCAGTGTCACGCCGTTACCGACGTAATACCGTAATCCAAGTTCAAAGCTCGAATCGGCGTCACCTTGTTCTGCACTTGTACGAAGCTTTTCGATAGGTTCCTGCTGGGCGGCGAGTGGAGCACAGAGCGTTATTATCAAGAGAACCATCCCGAACAGATACGTCGAACGTTGTGTCATGACAACTCGAGGTTAAATGTGATGTCGAACTTGAACGGGCGGCCTGACGATCTGCCTATTCAGAGGGGAACCGGATCTACTGCCTTTAAAACCTCACGAACAAGACTCCACCGGTCGAAACCTTGACGACCGTAATCGAGGCCCCGCCGCACGATGACGAGATCATGAGACGGAACTATTATGGTGTACTGCCCACGATTACCTGACGTCGAGTAGGCGTCACGAGGTACATCATCTCGATCGTCAGGTACTAACCAGAACTGCCCTCCATAAAAACTTCCAAGTTCGTTGGTTGCCGGTGCGGGGGTTCGAACGAAATCGATCCATTCTTGAGACACTAATCGTTCATCGTTCCATACACCATTCTGCAAATAGAGCAGGCCAAAACGACCGAGGTCTCTAGCATTTGTGTAGACCTGGCTGCTCAACACGAAGTCTCCAAAGCGGTCAGTACTAACTAGTGTGTTTTGCATTCCAATCTTGTCGAGTAAGGCTGTCCGTGGAAAGGTGCGATATTCCTCTTCGCTGAGAGCCTGCTTCATGGCATAGATGGCGAGCAATGTATCGTAGTTTTCATAATCCCAATTAGTGCCTGGCTCTCGAATCAACGCACGACTACGCGCGGCAACGGACGAACTGGTGCCCGCCCAATAAGAGAGACCAGACCCAATCGCGTACTCGAGCCCTCGATTGTCAACCGTCTCCAGTCCGCTAGACATGTTCAAGACATGTCGCAGCGTAATCTTGGCCCGTGGGTCATCGCCATCCGCCGACTCTGGCAAGAACGGAAAACCCAGTGGTTCGTCTAGTGACAATTTACCTTGATCAACCAGCATGCCGATCAGGGTCGACGCGATGCTTTTCGCCGTCGACCAAGTACGCGTTCGCGTTCCCATGTCAAAGCCCGGTGCATACCGTTCATGGATAATGTTGCCACGATGCAATACCAGTAGGCTGAGCGTCACCTGCTCTGGTGACTCCCTGTCGAACGCCCAATCCGAAGCGGCCTCTAAAGCACTGGCATCAACATAGGATGGTAGTGTCGTCGAAGTGACGAGGTCGCCCTGTGGCCACGGTGTGTTTGCAGGATCGTCATCGGGGTACGGCAACTCTAAAAGTGGCAATTGATCAACATTCGCTAGGGTTTGATCTGGCGAAAGAATCACGCAGCCAATTCCTTCGCGAAACGCCGCACGCATCTTTGGTGCATCACGTCCGGAACCGACGATTATCCCTTTGCGGTCGTAATCAACTTCGTAGTCTCCACCGTGTGCGGTCCCAATCAGTTCGGGTAGAAACGTCAATTCTTGTTCAAAAATTTGTTCTAGGGAGCGATTCGAAGTGAACAGTCCATTGCACATAAATATCGCTTGTTGCCCCTGACGTACCATTTGCCGTTGATGTTGCCAATAGTCGTACGTCTCTGACTGTTGTCCGAAAAGGGAAACCGTAAGGAGTAGTGCTGCCGACACGAGTGCAACCAGTAGCCTTCTCATTTAACTCTTCCTCAAACGCTATGAATCGTGCCGTCGTGCACGACAATCCTTGGGAAATAAGAGTTTGTCTACAACGGTCACATAATGGTGTGACACATTCGCCAGCTCCCTTAGGCTACCTTAGTGTGGCAGGTGGTTCAACGAGCTTTATGCGACCGGGTGAGTGTTCATTCGCTAGTTTTACTGGCCGAGAAAGCGGATCAGCTCGGCGTTGACGATATCGGGAACTTCCTCGTGCGGGTTGTGACCTACGTTTGGAATCAAAAAGACTTCGGCGTCAGGAATGATATTGCCTGCCCGCCGTGCGTTCTTTGGGAAATCTGGTCCGTCTATCTCGCCTCCGAGGATTAACGTCTTTGCGTGGATATGAGGCCAATCATTGACCACCGTATCGATTGACCGAAGGTTGCCGCCGAGGCGGCGTACGTTTGCCAAACGTGGCCAGTCTCCGCTCAATCGTTGCCCGTGCCGAATGCGAAGATGCTTTACAAATTCAGGTCTCCACTCGACGTAGCGTCGCCCCTCGGTTCGTAAGTCGGCTTCATAGGCACGCTGTAAGTCTGGGTTTGCATCGACTTCACCGTCGAACGGCTCGAAGCCTCGTCCTGCCCGATTATCGGTCAGGCCGATTTGATTGATCGTCACTAGGTGGGTGGTCATCTCGGGGTAGAGAAAGGCGAACCGCGTCGCCATTTGTCCACCAATTGAGTGTCCGATGATGGCGGCTTCCGCGACGTCGAGGTGGTCCATCAGCCGGGCTGTATTGGAGGCATGCAGGCTCATACTGTACGGAAGGATCGGTTTGGAAGATTTGCCCCAGCCTAGTCGGTCTTTGACGATGACACGATAACCTTCTCCGGTGAGGGCCTCAATCTGATTCTCCCAATACCAACCATAGTAGCTGCCCCCGTGGTGGAACACGACGGTCTGGCCGTTCGCGGGGCCGACTGGTGCGACGTCCATGTAGGCGATGCGTACGCTCTGGCCGTAAACCTTGAAATTCATGAAAGCGACCGGGTGGGGATACTCTATCTCCTCCATGTTGATCGAGATGGCTCCCCAGTCGGCGGGAGGTTCCGACGGTGGCTGGTGAGACTGAGCTGAGAGTGTGCCCGAAGGGACGATGACCAACATGATCAGAAATACCAACTTCACGAAGGGTGGGTTCACGGCTTGGCGTACGATGGTCATCGAGTCTCCGATTCCGTTTGTCTCAATTGTTTAACTACGCGCCGACTGATCTTTGTCTTTATCGGGACCCGGCATTGGCGGTTGCCTCGGCTTCTTGGAGTCGGGCTCCTCGGAGCGTGCCTTCTATAGCGTAATTGCCCTCGTGGCAAGCAAACTCATAGATTACGCCCGTGCCGGGGGAGGGACGCATGTAGACCCGTGCCGTCCATGGTTGAGTCCAAGTTGACGGGTCGTTCATTGTGTATTCGTATTGAAGCGTTTCTGGTCCAACACGAGTGAAACGTTCGGTGAGACGTAGGTCGCGTGAAGCGCCACGGGGAGCGCGCGCCAGATTTGTGGTCTCAACCACAAGAGTGTCTCCCTCCCATCGGCCACGGGAGTGTCCGAGGTCGGTGTGAAGGCCTGATGGCAAATACGAATTCTCGTCGAGCGAAATGATTCGGGTATCGTGCATCATCTCCATCAGAATGGCGACGTGGTCCCCAGTCTGCACGATTTGGTAATTACTGTTGTAACCCCTGCCAGTCATCGGCACGCGGCCACCGCTACACCGAAGTCCTGTACCGAGATCGTCCAGCTCTTGGGCGAAACGTGGTCGCCCAACAGTCGCCCGCGCTTCCCTGCGCTCTTTTGCCTCTTCGGTCAGTGGGGGAATGCGCCCGTTCGGTGGGTCGATGATTAAGGACGTACGATTGTCGAACCACCGATCAATGAGCCAGAACTGGTTGTAATTTCCGGTTCCCTGTGGAGTTTCTTCAGTCACGCCATCGCGCGACTGGAAGTCTTGCTGGTCTGCCAGAGCCGCTCGAAAGATACTTTCGCCGAATGCCGCATCGGTCTCGCCATTGAAGAGCTCGGCCGCTCGCGCAGCCAGTGTGGCTACCTCTTCTTCGGTCAATGTTGGTCGACCGGTGAGTTCATCGGGACGCTCCAGGGGGGTCGCCGAATCACTCGCCCAGACGCCCTGTAGATCGGGTTGGCCGTCAGCTGTTCGTGGCGCTGTCCACCCGCTGGGGCTAGTTGTGCCTTGACCGGCCGCGGTCAAAGGCAGTATTAACACGATCGCTAGAACTGCAACTATTGAGCTAACGTTTCGGTTTGTCATCTAATCCTCCTGCCTTTTATGCACGAGTAGCAGCCGCAAAGCATTTCAATTAACACGATAGGTTGTTGGGCCCCTTTCTGCAACTATTTTAAGACGTTGAGGTAAACCGGTAAAATCTAGTGTAACTATTTCGCTGACTCGAGCACATAGTCAGGTTCAACGTAACCACCCATCTTGAAAAAGTTGTCACAGGAGCCAGTGATCCCGCCAGCCTGACTGAGAGAGACCGAATAATAGAGTGTTTCGCGCAGGCGGCCATCTACAAAGAAGAGTGCGACCATGCGGTCGGTCTGGGTGCCGGTGCTGCAATAATGCCATTCGGTTACTTGCTCGGTCGTCTCCCGGAGGGCTGGTTCACCCATGACACGTGATACTTCGTTCATTGACATACCCGTGTTGAGCTCAATCGCATTTTGGATGGGTTGCCGTAACTCACCAACACAACCCGTGATTACGAGAAAGAGAGAACTAAAGATTAAGTGCCGAGACGTCAGGTTTGTAGACATACGAGAGGTAGAGCGTAGCGTTTCTCGGCCATATGGTTCAACGTGGAAAACTATTCAATTCTCCCCACAACAAAAAAGTGGCACACTACCGGTTCAAGGTGGAGTTCCCGACGAAAGGATAGGAATTACGATTGATGGTGCCAGTTGAGAGTTTGCGTCGTAAGACTGTTGAATCCTCACGGGGCCGAGGTTCGGTCAATCGACGCACCTTTTTTCAAGCCGTAGGGGCCGGGCTGATAGCAAGCAAGGCGAAGATGGGGCAGGCGGCGGCAGTGCAGGTAGAACGGTCTCCGGATGTTGTCGTTGTGGGTGCGGGAGCATTTGGAATATGGACCGCTCTTCATTTACAAGGTTTGGGTGCACGAGTAAGGGTGGTTGATGCCTATGGGATAGCTAACTCACGGCAGACCTCTGGAGGTGAGACCAGAGGTGTGCGGACGTCCTACGGCGACCGTCCACATGGGCGACAATGGGTTGTTTGGGCTCGGAGAGCGATCCAACGTTGGAAGAGCTGGGACGGCGAAAATTCTGAACGGCTCCTCCCAAAGGTGTTCTTTCAGACCGGCGACCTTATCCTTCGTGACGAAACTAGTCAATATATTACTGATACACGCTCTCACTGGGATGCCTTAGGTGTCCCGTATGAAGTCCTTACCGAGAATGACATCGCCCGCCGTTGGCCGTGGATTCACTATGAAGGTCTTGGGATCGCGCTTTATGAGCCTGGGGCTGGTGTTGTTCGGGCTCGCCGCGCCATTGAATCGGTCGGGCAAGTATTTGTAGACGGCGGTGGGCATATTGAAATAGGGCGCGCCTCATTTGGTCAGCGCCGGCAGGCACGACTTGAGACTTTGGACGTGAGTTCGGGTGGGCGATTGTCAGCTGGCAGTTTCGTCTTTGCGTGTGGCCCCTGGTTTCCCAAGGTGTTTCCAGAGTTGATGAGTAAGCGATTAAGGATTTCGATGGGGCATGTGTTCTATTTCGCTGTGCCACCAGGTGATAACCGCTTTGTCTACCCCAATATGCCGAGTTACGGTGTTCCCGGCTGTACTGGGTGGCCTGTGTTGCCCCTTGACCACCGGGGGTTTCGCGTGCGCACCGGCGGGCGTCCTCCTGAAGATCCTGATACGTCGGATCGATGGGTGGCGCCTGAGTATCACGATCGTCCACGCGAGATATTAAAGCGATACTTTCCAGATCTTGCCGGGGCTTCAATTAACGAGACACGAGCGTGCCACTACGAGGCCAGCGTTGATCGGAATTTCTTCATTGACACCCATCCTGAGCTAGATAACGTGTGGTTGGTCGGTGGGGGATCGGCCGAGGGTTTCAAATTTGGGCCTGTTCTGGGTGAGTATATTGCTCACCGGGTGGTCGCTGATGACCAAGAACCTCATCTGGCGGACGGGTTCCGGCTTAAGACGGAGCAGTTTCGGTAAGGTCATGTAGTTCTGTTGGCGAAGAAACTCTTGAAAGGTACAGTGCTTCGTAAACTAGTCAATAGCTAGTCGCATTCGGGAGACGGCTCTACCGTTTCTAGTAACCCTCTAGCACTGGAAACCGTTCGTCGCCCAGCAAAGGTGTACACTGTTAAGGGTCATTGAGCGATTTCGGTAGCGCGATACTGTCGCGACGATGCTTAGCAGCTGTGGGTGTCGTATCGTGTCGCGAGATCGGTCCATGTGGCATCCGAAAGTGTGTTGCGATACTTGTCGTTCGCTGCATGAACGTACGTCCCGGAATCCTCAGTGATATAAACTTGATTTGCTGACGAATTGATTGGCACGCTTGCGGTGGGATTAACCGCCATTTTTTGATAATTTGACCGTAATGTTCTCAAAGAACCAGCGAGTAAACCAGACGAGTGCCCACGGTAGGGTCACAATTCCACTACATGCTATGAATGTTACGGAACCTCGCCATAATATCTCTATGCCGCTGCCTTCGAAGTGAAACCTGCGTCCGGTACTTGTGATGTTGCTGCAGACCCATTGAGCGTAGGTACGGAAAACCCATGGCCAACCAATAATCGTAAAGATCGACAGGACATGTGCCACATTCCATACAATATAAGGCCAAGCGCGCCCAATAAATGTGACGCCAGATCCTTGACTCGGCTTGGTGTCATCGCACTACCACTCAAAGAATTCTCGTTAAACGAGTGCCGGCAAGATAAAGACTCCGAGTAGGTAAAGACTGATAAGGGTGGGTAATGCCACGAGCAGACCCGACCCCAGTGATCTGTCAAGCAACCCTGAGATGCCGATTGCGTGTGCCATTTCCTGCGGTAGTGCCGCTAGAATCGAGAGGACAGTCAGCAGAAACGATTTCTTGATTGTTCCACAGAATTTAAACGTGGTGCCATCTGTCAACGTAATGTGTTTGATTCACCACTGGCACCAAATAAGAATTGCGACGGGAAGTCCGATGATTGTGGCGGCCCAACCAAGCGATTTTAAAAAGTCTTCGCTGAAGATATCTGTAGCTGTTCCTGTAAACACCAAGTGATGGACGCGGATTTGGTCAGTTGTCATTAGGCTCGAATAAGCGCCAGAACCTCGTCACGTCGTGTTTCCATGCTGGCCTGGCTATTAGATTCGAGATTGAGGCGAATGAGTGGCTCAGTGTTTGAGGGCCGGACATTAAAATGCCACGTAGAATATTCAACTGACACTCCATCCATCTCATACGTTCTGCCGTCTTTGTAGGCGTTCTTGATACGTTCAATCGTTGATTTGACAGCGTCCATATCAGGCATTTCCGTATTGATCTCGCCCGAAATAAAATATTTCTTCCGCAGTGGTGCCAGAAGCTGTTTGAGCGTCATGTTTTTGACCGACATCAGTTCAAGCAAAAGAAGCGCTGGAATAAACCCATTGTCGGCAAAGAAGTTGTTCCGGAAGTAGTAGTGACCGGTAACCTCTCCACCAAACGCGGCGTCTTCCTCCCGCATTCGTCTCTTGAAGAAAGCGTGACCTACTCGATTCATTAGGGGAGAACCGCCGAATGCAGTGACTATATCTTTGACAGCATGGCTGGCTCTGACGTCGTAAATGATGTTTGCACCCGCCTCTTTTCGGAGAAACCCTTCTGCGAGTAGTGCTGTGATGAAATCCCCAGAAACGAATTCACCATCACCATCAACAAAAAAACATCGATCTGCGTCGCCGTCCCACGCAATGCCCACATCCGCGTCATCTCTCTTGACTTGGCGGACAAGGTCTCTGCGGTTCTGCGCGATTAGAGGATTCGCTTCGTGTTGCGGAAAAGTGCCGTCGATGTCAAAACAGAGCGTGGTAGTTTGAAACGGTAGCCGATCAAACAGGGCCGGTGCTACGAGACCACCCATTCCACTACCCGCGTCAAGGGCGAGTTGAAAAGGACGAAGTGCGCCGAGATCAACGAATGAAAGGATGTGTTCGAGATAGTCGTCCAAAAGCTGTTCTTCACGTAAGCTGCCATAAGCAGTGGGAGTAGGAATTTGGTCCGCCAAGATCATCTCTCGAATGTCAGAAATGCCAGCGTCGCCACTCAACGGAAATGCCTGTTGGCGAACCATTTTAACGCCGTTATATTCCTTTGGGTTGTGAGAAGCGGTAATCTGGGCGCCGCCATCAAAATGGTCACGCGCGACCGCGTAATAGAGCATGTCGGTTGCTAACATTCCAAAGTCGACAACGTCAGCGCCTTGGGTCTGCGCCCCATCGATAAATGCCGCTGACAGTGTTGGTGAGGACACGCGCATATCTCGAGAGACCGCAATTCTCTTGGCCTCAAGAAATGCCACGAAGGCTCGACCAATTTGGTGTGCTAAGTCTTCGTTGATTTGACTGGGATAGAGACCGCGGACGTCGTAGGCTTTAAAGACGGTTTGATCGATTGTTTGCATGGGTATGTTGAATGCGTTTCCAGGATTGCTACTCGATACGACTATACGGACTGATTACGGAATTGTCCCCGATTACTGCTCGTGGGCCTATCACAGCGTGGTCGCCGACGGTTACTTGGCAACCTAGAATCGAACCGGTGACCGTGGCATTTACACCGACGGTTGCTCCTGGCCACAGGATGGCTCCATCAATTACAGCACCAGATCCGACTCGTGCACCTGTTCCAACAACACTGTATGAGCGTATGGCGGCGCCCGGGTCTATTTGGACTTGGTCAGCGATGAAGCAAACACCTTCCAGTTCTGCATCGGAGCTTACCGTGGCAGTTGTTGCGATATTGGAACCACCAGTGGAGCCATCAGGGAATGGATAGGATCGACACGTTCCGGTCATGATGTCGCGATGTACTTGCAGGTACTTTTCCGGTGTCCCGATATCGATCCAGTAGCCACGGTCAATGTAGGCGACGAAGGTCTCTCGGTTTTCGACTAATGACGGAAAGTATTTTCTCTCGACTGACCAGTTTGTGTTTTCTGGAATTCGGTCGAACGTAGTTGGTTCCAAGACATAGATTCCAGCGTTGATGGTGTTGCAGATGATTTGATCGCCCGAGGGCTTTTCTAGGAATTGACGGACGTTTCCGACTTTGTCGGTTTCGACTAATCCATAGGCGGATGGATTATCAACCGGTGTGAGAACGATGGTTGCCTTTGCGGCACGAGAGCGGTGAAGGTCGACAACCTTTCTCAGGTCCGTGTTTGTCAGGACATCGCCGTTAAATACAAGAATAGTGTCCTCAATGTTCCCGGCTGCAAATTTGATCGCCCCTCCCGTTCCAAGTGGCAATGGTTCCACCATATAGCGAATTCGGACGCCTATTTCTGAGCCATTACCGAAGACCTCTTCAATCGCGTTCGGTTGATAGTTTAGGCTCAAGATAATCTCGTCTATTTCAGGAAACTGCTTTAGTTGTTCAATCTGATATCGCAATAGCGGCCGGTCAAAGATTGGGACGATAGGTTTGGGTGTGTGGAGTGTGAGTGGGCGGAGGCGGGTTCCGAAACCTCCAGCGAGTAAGACAGCCTTCATAAGTAGAGATCATAACTTAGCAGCGAGTGACGGTCTGTGCTACAAGCGTATTTCTCTGACGGGTTACAATGACAGCAGTTAGTAAAGATTAGTTGATTTATGAATCTTCCAAACTCTCTAACGCTGGTGCGGATCTTCCTTGTGCCGTTTCTTGTCGTCGTCTTATTGACGAGATTCGAGGCTGTACTAATCTTTGGTTTGCCTAAAGAAATGATCGGCGCCGCCATTTTTGGACTCGGTGCTCTGACAGATTGGCTTGATGGCTATCTGGCTCGGCGGCGCGGACAGGTGACGGCACTTGGTCAGATGATGGATCCATTGGCAGACAAGCTCTTAGTCACTGCTGCATTGGTGTCGTTAGTCTGGATGGAACTAGCTGCGGCGTGGATGGTCTGGGTGATACTGGGAAGAGAATTGGCGGTGACGGTTCTCCGGAGTATTGCTCACGGGAGAGGTATTAGTATCCCGGCGTCGGTGTTGGGCAAAGTCAAGATGGGCATGGAGATTCTTGCGATCTTGCTGCTCATGTTGAGCAATCAGGTTCAGTGGTTTTACATGCTGGGCACTGTGGCGCTTTGGACTGTCTTGATCGTGGCTGTCATCTCTGGCATTGATTATTATCGTCGTTACGATCGTTTACTTTCCGATCCTAAGATCACTGATTTTGAAGTCGCCCGTAGACGGGCAGACCAGTCGTCGAGGCGAGCTGGTTAATCGGTCTTGAAAGATCACATCTCTCGGGAGTGGCGGGTTGAATCGGAGGCGTGCTCGACGGCCTTTATTCCTGATGAAATGGCCTAGGCTGCAGATGAATCGTTAATTTGAAGGCGGTTTTCAAAAAGGAACCGCGCAACAGGGCCCTAGTCTTACCTAGGGCTTTGAGATTCCACCTGAATTGAGTTAGCGCCTGACTCTGAGTTGCCTTCTGTCTGGGAGGCCAGTCTGTTTTCAATGTCGGCTATGGCCATTTGGGTGTCGGCCAGAAACACACTTTGAGGAAACTCCTCCAGTAATTGTTGGAACAACGGAAGAGCGTCTTGCAAATCTCCGTTGTTTAAGTAGGCGTCAGCCAAATAGAAGTATACGCGTTCACGGTGACTATATTGTGGGTCGGAATCCGCAATTGTTTCGAACCGATCGATGGCTCCTGGCCACCATTCGTTACGATAGTAATACTCTCCGACTAGATATTCAGAGTCTGACAAGCGGTCCTTAGCTTCTCTGAGGTATCTGGTTGCTTCTGGAGCGAATTCACTATTAGGGAACCGGTCAAAGAACAATTCGAACTGGTCGATTGTTGACAGAGTCCAGGACTGGTCTCGTTCAGGTTGTCGCATCTGGTGGTGATGGACGATAGCGAGTTTGAACTGGGCGTAGGCAGCACGAGGATGTGTCGGATAGAGCCGAAGGAAGTCTTCATATTCAGCGAGAGCAGAGGTGTATTGGGCTGCGCCGCCTTGTCCTTCATAACTGTCCGCGACGCCGAGCCTGGCATCTGCTCGAAAGTCGCTTTGCGGGTAGTTGTCTCGAACTTGGACAAAGAAACCTCTGGCGTCACCCCAATTTTCTTCAGCCAGAGCTGCTTCTCCCCGTTCGAACAATATGACGTCTCCGCCAATCGTCGCTGGAGTGATATCAGGCGGGTCTTCTCCGCCACAGGCTGAGCTCAGGCAAATGAGAGCGAGCAATAGAGTTCGTGCGGCTCGCTGCGAATAAATACCTGACAAGAAGTGAGCATTCAGGTTGTTCACGATCCTAGTTCCGGTTCCGTCTTGAGCCACTCGTACTCAGCGCGGATGCCGTCCTCCAATTCAACAGACGGAACAAAGTTTAGCTCGGATTGCGCCAGTGTGGTATCAGCATACGTGTCGCGCATGTCACCTTTTTGAGGCGCTTCGGAATTAATAATTGGAATGTTTCCAATCTGAGCGGCCATAAGTTGGATCACTTGGTTTACGGATACGCGGGATCCGCCGCCAATGTTGTATACGTTTCCAGGATGACCTTGACTGGCCGCGTTAATAGTTGCGGATACGATGTCATCGATAAACGTAAAATCCCTGGTCTGTTCCCCGTCACCGTAAAGTGTGATTGGTTGCTCTCTTTGGATCGCTCGAAGGAAGCGGTGAAACGCCATGTCGGGTCTTTGGCGGGGGCCGTAGACGGTGAAGTAACGCAGCGATACTGTGGGCACTTGGTGATTGATCCAATATAGCGAGGCTAGATGTTCCGCGGCAAGCTTTGTAACCCCATAGGGCGACACGGGCTTCACGCGAACATTCTCAGACATTGGTATCGGGGCTTCATCGCCGTAGACCGAAGAACTTGAGGCGTAAACAAATCGGTCGATAGGTCTATTGACGCACGCCTCAAGTAATACTTGTGTTGCATCAATGTTACGGAAGGTATAAATCGAAAAATCTGTTCCCCAACTTCGGCGAACACCGGCCTGCGCGGCCAAATGAAACACCTGGTTCACGTCTACCAGCAGCTCTTTCCAGTCGGCTGTAGTTATCTCAGCCTCCAGAAAATTAAACCGCGTATGCTTATGCAAGCTGGCTAGGTTGCGCTCTTTACTCTTTCGGGGATAGTAGTCCGTAAAACAATCTAGCCCGAGTACTGAATGGCCGGCTGTGAGTAGTCGCTCAGCGAGGTTTGATCCGATGAAGCCAGCGACGCCGGTTATTAGCGCGTTCATCTCAACACCGCCTGGATCTCTTGTGGCAGCCTGGATGGTTTTCCCGAGGTGTCAATAGATGCATGAACGGTTTGACCGGTTGCCAGATGAAGTTCGTCGCCTTGTCTAAAAACGTCGTAGTGGAACTGTATGCGAACTTGAGACACTAACGATCCCACGGTCACAATGCTTAATAAGTCGTCGTATTTTGCGGGCTCGTGGAATTCACAATGGGCTTCGATCACTGGCAGATAACGTCCGGCCGTCTCGAGAGACCGATAGGTTTGACCGAGCGAACGAAGAAGTTCCGATCGTCCGACTTCAAACCACACAAAGTAATTCGCATGATACGCAACGCTCATCTGGTCGGTTTCTGCGTACCGGACCCTAATCTCGCAAGAGTTCGTTTTCACTAGTCTAAATGGATTGATTGGAGAGCGTTTCAGGCTCTTCCATAGAAGCGGCCGCTTTGCGCAGCCTTTGTGTCGCCTGTGTTGAGTCATCCGCTCCGTAGATTGCGGATGCGGCTACGAGAATCTCAGCACCTGCCTTGACTATTTCGGGCGCATTTTCAGATTGAACACCTCCGTCAATTTCGATCGGCGCTCCGTTGCCTGCAGCATTAAGCAGTTGGCGAACGGCTCGAATCTTCTCAATGCTCTCGGGGATGAAAGCTTGGCCAGAGAAACCCGGATTGACGGACATTACAACCACGAAGTCAACGAGATGAGCAACTGGTTCGAGCGTCTTTTCCTGGGTTGCTGGATTGAGCGCCACCCCTGCCTTCAAGCCAAGGGATTTGATCATCTCTAAGGTTCGATGAAGGTGTGGGCATACTTCGATATGGACCGACATCATTGACGCGCCCGCTTCAGCAAACGTTTTAATGTGACGGTCGGGTTCGATAATCATGAGATGAACATCAAGCGGAAGTTCGGTCGCCTTTTTGAGAGCGGTTACTATCGGGACCCCAATAGTTATATTCGGAACGAAACGACCGTCCATTACATCAATGTGAATGAGGTCCGCTCCGCCTCGTTCAACGTCTACTACGGCTTGGGCGAGATTGCCAAAGTCAGCTGAGAGAATCGAAGGCGCTATCTGAAGCGTCATTGACTGACCTCCAGAGAGATTGACTCACCGGGAGCAATTTGAAATCCCGCTTCGGGAAATTGACGGAGAACGATTCCCGTCGGAACACCCGGATAGGGATGGTCGTCAACGACTGTAATTCTGAATCCTCGTGATCGTAAAACGGACGATGCTGTTTCATTCGCAATACCAATTAGGTCAGGCATGACGTATGTTTGCCCTCGTTCACCCCGGTTTACTAGGAGTGAAACGCGTTGTCCGGCGTTGCCAGATAGTCCGTCTTGTGCAACCACCGCATCAACCGGATAACGGCTCGACCTAATTTCTGCCAGTCCATTTAGTGAAAATGCATTGTCCTGAAGGCTACGTCTGGCAGCTTGCTCGGAGGCGCCTATCAACCCTGGCAGGGAATCGGGCGTAGAACCGGAACTGAGCCAGGTTGTGACGCTCCGTTGACTCCGAGTGGCTACACCAGGCGTCGGATCCTGTTCTGCAATTCGCCCCATAGTGATCGTTTCGTGTACCCGGCGACTTTGTTCTGTCCGCAGGTTCAACCCAACGTCATTTAGAACAACTTGTGCTTCTTCTGGCGTCAAACCTCTTAGGTTTGGAACGTCAACTTCACGAGTTTTTAGGGCCATTTGGAGGGTGAGAAGTGCGAATAGCCCGAAGGTGGCACTAAGTGCCCCGAGGAGCACCACAGCTTTACCGACTCCAAGGGCCCACTTCTTAAGGGGCGACTCTGCCGCCATTAACCATAAAATTGTAGAGGAAGTGCTTATTCCACACAAGGTTCAGGCTGTTTCGTTCTTCAGCGTGGCTGCGAAAAACGCCTCTAATCCGTCTCGATGGGGAAGTGTCCGAACGAAACCGTCTTCGTCAATCAAAGGATCGATCTGGGGGTTCATTGGTCGTTCGATGACGAATCGTGGGTTCCTTTCGAGGAACTGGCGGACGACGTGTTCGTTTTCCTCCGGTTCGCTAGAACAAGTTGAATACAGAATCCGCCCGCCGGGTTCGATCACTCGGGTTGCTTCCTGAAGAAGCTGGGTTTGCAGTGTCGCGAACTGAGCGAGGTCCTTCACGTTACGTTTCCAGCGAATGTCAGGATCACGTCGCAATGTTCCAAGACCTGAACATGGTGCATCTACAACGACCCACTGCATCACAGGCGGAAAGGGCAAAGTGCGGCCGTCCAAACGAACGACTTTCGTCGATTGGGTTCGATATTCTTTGAATTTGCTCGCGAGGAGTTTCGTCCGAGCGGGGCGAACGTCCGCGGCAACCACTAGGCCTCGGTCCTTCATATGCATGGCTGCTATGAGCGCTTTTCCGCCGGGTGCAGCACAGACGTCAAGTATTTGGCTGCCTGGTTGCGCCGTCACCAGCTCACCAATTATTTGCGAAGCCTCATCTTGTAACCAAAACAAACCTTGCGCCGCGAGCGGCGTATCTTGGGGGTTTCCTCGGGTTACGACTAGTGTATGAGGACTCCACGTTGATGGACGAGTCTCGACGGCGCAGGCAAGCAGTTCTTCGGTGAGGCGAGACGTAGAGCATTTCAGAGTGTTGATGCGCAATGAAATTGGCGCCACCGCGTTGTTAAAGACTGTCCACTTGATTGTCGCATCCGCCCCGTATCGGTCGCACCAGCGTTCCATGAGCCACCTCGGATGAGATTGGGTGATGCTCAAGTAGTCCAAGACGTCGCTTCGGTCGGTTTGTTGAGCATTAATAGGCCGAGCGGGTAGTTGCTGAGACGCCGTTTCTCGTGCGATTGTTCTAAGGACGGCATTAATGAAAGGTGCAGCGCTCTTCTTGCCCAGTTCAGGCGCCAGACTAACGGCTTCATAGACGACCGCGTATGCAGGGACGCGGTCTAGGTAAAGTAATTGATATGCAGAAAGTCGCAGCAGATCAAGAAGGTCAACGTCAATACGGTTCAGCGACCGCGAAGATGCTTTTTGGATGATGAAGTCTAGCTTGGCTCTCCATCGAAGTGTTCCGACGACGATCTCGTGAACCAAGGTTCGGTCGCGCTCATCGATCAGTTTTGGGCGGATCTGAGCCTGGGCATTCGCGAGATCTAGTCGTTGAGCCTGGACCTTCCTAAGAATTTCTAGTGCGGCGTGCCGAACCGTTGACCTCATGGTGATTGAGACTGAAAAAGTGACCCAACTGCGATAGGGTGCCCTGCTAGAAACGCACCTGTGGCAAGCGGCGCACGTCCAGGCAATTGAATCTTGAGTATTCCGAGGACGTCTGCGCCACCGGTGGCGACGATGATGCGGTCCTTCAAGACTGTGATGATTTGTCCAGGTCTTGCCGTGTTGTTATCAGGCGACGAGAGATTCATCACTTTACTCTGCAAAATAAGAAATCGAGTGCCATTTAGGTAACTATAAGCATGCGGCCACGGATGCAGGCTTCGTATTTGGTTGTGAATTTGCTCGGCCGAGTTCGTCCACTGAATCTGTCCGTCCTCCTTTGTGATTCTCGGTGCGAATGTAGCTTTTGATTCGTCTTGATTCTCTTGGGTGATATTTCCTTGCGCAATGTCATTGACACAGGAAACCAAGAGGCCCGCACCTAGTTTCGCTAGTCGTGGTTCAATGGTCTCCGTGGTGTCATCTTCGGTTACCGGAATAACTCGGTGTTGCAGCATCGGCCCAGCGTCCATTTTTTGAATCAGTTTGATGATCGTAATGCCCGTTTCTGTTTCGCCGGCCATGAGAGCTCGTTGAATTGGTGCGGCTCCTCGATATTTTGGGAGCAACGAGGCGTGGATGTTGATCGTGCCGAGTCGAGGGAGTTGCAGGACGCGATTAGGGAGAAATTGGCCATATGCCACCACGACGGCCAAGTCTGGACGCAGTTTGGCTAGTTCGTCGAGGAATTCGACGTCGTTCAGTTTCGTCGGTTGAAGTACGGGTAATTGTGAATCTAGGGCGACCTGTTTGATCGGAGAGGCAGAGAGCCGTTGTCCTCGGCCTCTTTGCCTGTCTGGCTGTGTCACGACGACTACAACAGAGTGCTCGGAATTGAGGAGTGCCTCAAGTGCGGGAACGGCGAATGATGGTGTTCCAAAGAAGACTATGTTCACCATTTCCCCAATCGTCTGAGCTTTTTTATCTTTCGTATAATCAGGTCTCGCTTGAGGCCTCGCAGATGGTCAAGAAAAAGTGAGCCATCAAGATGATCAATCTCATGCTGAAAAATGCGTGCCAAGAGTCCGGTCGCTTCCAGTTGTTGCGGCTCTCCATGTCGGTCGAGACCTCGAACTAGGGATCGGGTCGGTCTGGCTATCCGGGCTTCGAACCCAGGTAGACTCAGACAACCTTCGACTTCCAATTGAATTCCATCACGTTCGACAATCTCAGGATTGATCATAACTACGAGGTCATCACTATCTCGCCCGAATGACGGATCTGCGATAAAAAGTCGAATCGATAAGCCGATCTGAGGGGCTGCTAGGCCAATACCAGATGAGGCGTACATTGCCTCAACCATGTCGTCAATCAGTTCTTGTGTGTTACTTGTGATGTTAGTGATTTCCGACGCACGGGTCTGGAGAACAGCGGCGCCGTATTTGGTGATGGGATGTACCATAACTGAATTTTATTGCCTTTTTACGGTTTACTTGAAGGAATTGAATTGGTCACAGCTCGAGAGAGACCGTGTGGCGTGGATTAGGGTGTTTTTGAGAAACATCTGATCTTTGTTAACGATAGACTACCAACAATGCTTACTCGTCGCGGATTGTTCTTGGGCGCTCTGGCGTTACCCATGTCGACCATGGGCAGGGCCCAGTCAGCAAGCGAAGGCAGGATGCTGCTCGGCTTGCATCAGAATACGTCGAGAGGATCTGGGTACCAGGGGTCTCTTGAGGGCTGGGCGCAAGCTGGTATTCGTTGCGTTGAACTAAACGACCGCCTGTTGGATGATTTTCTTCAAAATGAATCGCTGCAGACAGCGGGAAGAGTGTTGACCGATCTTGGCTTGACACCCGTGTCGGCAGCAGCGGCATTGCCCGACCTCTGGTTGCCTGGACCAGAGAGAAATGCTTCGCTTGAAGTGTGGAGGAAGCGCTGCGATCAGTTCTCGTCTATTGGGCTTCGCCGTATCTATTCGCCGTCTGTTACCAGGCGGCCAGTCACAGCCGACGATTTCGCGGCGACGTCTGACTGCGTTCGAGAAGTAGCAGAGATTTCGGCAGAGTACAACTTGATCGCGATGATCGAATTTCTCCGTGCGTCAACTCACTTGGCAACGTTAACATCGGCTTTAAAGGTGATTCGTGATGCTGCGCATCCAAACATCGAACCGATGATTGACTTTTTTCATTTTTGGTCTGGTTTGAGCAAGCTTCAAGATCTAGACCTCTTGAATCACGGCGAACTGGGCCATGCACATTTTCAAGATTTGCTTGATACGCCGCGCGAACTGATTGATAACAATGCACGGTTGATCCCTGGCGATGGCATTGCTCCATTGGTTGCAATTATTCGGAAGCTGGCCGAAAAGGGTTACGTTGGAACATTGTCGGTCGAGTTGTTTCGACCTGAGTGGGTGCAAGGAGATCCGTTCCAGGTGGCCACAGAGATTCGACGAAAGAGTGAAGCGGTTATGCGTCGAGCAGGTGTGTTGTGATTGGGTTGTCGTTTACGAGAACACGGTTCCTGGATTGGTTGCTCGACTTGTGCGACCCAGGGACACGTTGTTTGTTGAAGGATGGATGGGACGTATAATTCAAGAGTGTGGCGCTGCAACGATGCCGAAGCCACTTGAAGTTCGAGCGGACAGCTAGATCCCATGTGGGACATGGTTAGGAGGAAGTCATGTTGAAGATCGAAAATTCGAGGTCGTTGGTTCGGATGTGTGCCAGCCTGATGATTCTCGTCGTCGGAGTCACTGCTTTTGCTGCCGCACAGGGGTCAATGAAGAACGGTGTGGCTCATCGTGACATTGATTATCTTGCTGGCGTTAACCACGCGGATGCGAAGGATACGCTTGACGTCTTTATGCCAAAGGACGCGGTCAATGTTCCAGTCGTCGTTTATTTTCATGGCGGAGCCCTTCAGCGGGGAACTAAAGCGATCGGAACCGGTTTGGCGAAACAATTGACGGCGCGTGGCATTGGTGTCGTCAGTGCGAATTATCGTTTGTCTCCTGCTTTCATGCATCCGGCACATATGGAGGATGCGACAGCTGCGTTTGTTTGGACGAAGAAGAATATTCAAATGTATGGTGGCGACCCGAATCGGGTCTTTGTTTCCGGCCATTCGGCCGGTGCTTATCTTGCTGCGCTGATGTCTCTTGATTCCACATATCTTGGCGCTCATGGGATGAAGTTGTCCGATATTCGTGGAACTATTCCTATCAGTCCATTCCTTTATGTAGAGGAGAGGGATGTTGCACCCAGTCGTGATAAATCGGTCTGGGGCACGGATGAAGCCATTTGGAAGAAGGCGTCGGTGTCGTCATATGTAGGACCACAAAAGCCACCGATGTTGTTAATCTACGCCGATGGAGATGATCCGTGGCGACGAGAACAGAACGACCGACTTCAAGCGCAACTGCTTGAGCACGGGAACGAGGTTGCTCTTGAGCAAATCATGGATCGAACCCACGGGAGTGTGAATTCAAAGATGGGTGAGGACCACGACCCAGGTATGGCCAAGGTCGCAATGTTTATTGAGGGGCATTAAAGGCGTTGGTGGATAGATGACACGTGAGCGGCGGGTGGGTGTATAGTGCCTCGTCGCTTGCGACTGATGTAAATGTTTTCTTGCCGCGGCGCAGTACGTTTTCAAATTTATTACTTAACAAGTTGCCATATTCTGCGGCCATGAATGGCTCTGCACAGGAGTGGGAGCTGAAGGATGGCAGATCTATTCCGGGTTACTCGAATGTCACCGGTGATAGGTGCGGAGGTGTCGGGTCTTGATCTCTCTGTGGCGATGGATGACTGCACTCTGGGTTTGCTTCGGGATGCGCTGTCTGAACACTTGGTGCTTTTCTTTCGAAACCAAAAACTGACCGATGAGCAACATAAAGCAATAGGGAAGCGATTTGGGAACATGCATGTCCATCCGGCGGGGCCCAAGGATGAAGAACATCTTGAAATTCTCGTCGTGCATGGAGACGCTAAAGTTAAATTTGTAGCCGGGCGTATGTGGCACTCCGATGTGTCGTGTGATGTGAACCGCCGATGGACAGCATCCTACGGGTTGTTCAAGTCCCGTCTTTTGGTGGCGACACTTTGTTTGCCAGTATGTATGCCGCGTTCGATGGTCTTTCGGAGCAGGTGCAGCGATTGGTATCTGGCCTAACGGCAATACACGAGGGAGAGCAGTATTATCGGGGTACATACGGAAGTGGCCACTTGCGCGATGCGGTACGTCCGACAGCTGAACATCCCGTAGTTCGCACTCACCCGGTCACGGGGCGACAAGCTCTCTACGTGAACGAGGGGTTTACGACTCGAATTAAGGAGCTACCTCTACCAGAGGGCGCCGCACTTTTAGCGTTTCTCTTTAAGCATTGTGCGGAACCCGCGTACCAGTGCAGATTTCAGTGGAAAGAGAACTCGGTTACGTTCTGGGATAATCGCTGCACCCAACATTTGGCTATTTGGGACTATTATTCCGAGGTTCGTCATGGTTACCGAGTGTCTGTTCAGGGGACGCGTCCCTTTTACAATCCAACCTCTCCCGGATAGAGGCATGACTTCTTACGGGTTGGTTAAGGTCGGAACAGGGGAATTATGAGTACTACTGTCGTACGAATCACAGCGGTTTTACCTGGGGTGTTACTCGCCGTGAGCGGTGTGGGCTGGTTGACTGACCCAACCACAGCGGCTGAGGGTCTCGGTATGCCGCTGTTGGATGGCATCGGGCGCAGTACTCAAATTGGTGATTTTGGCGCGTTCTTTTTGAGTGGAGCAGGCATGGCATTTATTGGTGCGTGGACGGCCCAACCCGCCTGGTTGTTGGCGCCGGCCTTATTGCTCGGCAGTGCAGCTGGGATGAGAGTTTTTGCATTTCTTGCGCATGGCGCACCGTTTGCGACGATGTTTGTAGTGGTCGAATTGGTCATGACCGGTATTTTGGTGACGTCGGCCCTTTTGCTGTCTCGGGCGGGACGACCAACATTCTGAGTCGCGCGTTCGACGACACAGTGAATGTCGAGACCCCAGGCGACGGCATTGCGGTTTCTTACGGAGGTCCGTAACATACTGATCGAGATGCTTCGAGTCGCGACAAGCGGACTAGTCGTTGTTGCTGTCGCACTGTTGTGCGCGACGACGTCCTTGGGACAGGGTAACCAGCCAGGTGTCTCCCTGACCGTCAGTGAAATTGAGGCGATTGCAAATCGTGTCCGTGCGGGGAGGAGTTTGCAGCCTACGACATGGCCGGACGGTGCCAGAGTTGCGGTGTTAATTTCGCTTGATGTCGATAATGACACGATTAACATCGCTCGCAACGAGGTGCCGTCGATTGGAGCGATGTCACAAGGTGAATACGGTGGGCGAGTAGGCCTGGAAAGGGTTGTCAACCTCCTAGACCAATTCAACATTCCGGCCACGTTTTTTATTCCTGCGGTCAGTCTTATTCTGCAACCCCAGATGGTTGAGGTGATTCAAGCGGCAGGGCACCATGAGTTCGGTGTTCATGGTTGGATTCATGAACTGAATACTTCGTTGCCCGCTGAGACGGAACGGGAGTTGGTGATCCGGGCAACGGATTACCTTGAGCAAGTGACCGGACGACGGCCTGTGGGTTATCGGGCGCCCTCTTGGAACTTCAGTCCGAACACATTAGATATTGTCCGGGCGCAGGGATTTCTTTACGACAGTTCATTGATGGCGGATGATCGACCCTATGAGCTGATGCAGAACGGAGAACCTACAGGAATCGTCGAGTTGCCGGTCGAATGGATTTTGGATGACGCCCCGCTGCTGAATCCGCGAGGGAATAGTTACACGGCTCCCAGAGACTTACTTCAGGTTTATATTGACGAGTTCGATAAGGCCTACGAGGAAGGCACGATGTTTCTTCTGACCACACATCCCCATATTATTGGACATCGGTCGCGCATCGTCATCTTAGAAGAGTTGATTACGCATATTCAATCAACGGGTGATGTGTGGTTTGCGACGCACGAAGAGGTGGCACGATATGTCCGTGAACAGGCAGGGATGTAGGGGAGCTGATCTTTTGACACTGAGACGACTATTCGCTGTTTTGTTGGTGGTGGCGGCGGTCGGCGCCTCGCAGGCGGTTCTTCGCGCGCAGAGCGAGAGACTGCATGTGGACGGACTAATAGCGCCCGTGGAGGTGGTTACCGACCGGTGGGGTATCGCGCATATCTATGCGGAGAACGAGCACGACCTGTTTTTTGCTCAGGGTTATAGTGCTGCTCGAGATCGCCTCTTTCAGTTCGAACTCTGGCGTCGTCAGGCGACAGGAACGGTTGCGGAGATTCTTGGTGAGCGTGCACTGGACCGGGACATTGGCGCACGGCTGCATCAATTTCGCGGTGATATAACGACTGAGATGCGCCATTATCACTCGAGGGGCGACACGATCATTCCGGCGTTCGTCGATGGGATCAATGCCTACATCAAGCGAACCCATGAACATCCAGACCTACTACCAATTGAATTTCAACTGCTCGGCCTCACCCCGGGACTGTGGACGCCGGAAGTCGTGGTGTCCCGGCATAACGGGTTAGTAGCCAATATCACGCAGGAGATCAACAATGCGAAGGCGGTTGCATTGCTCGGTGCCGAACGAGTGAAGGAGATTAATTACTACTTTGGCGATCCGGACCTCAGTATCGACCCCGCAATTGATGTCTCTCTATTAGACGATGACATTCTCCGTTTATATCGTGCGCATCGCCGGCGCATACAGTTTGAACCTGACGATATCGTCGCGGATCATCGGGCTGACCTGAATGCGTATGACCGATTGGCGTCTGCCTTGCCGAGTGAAATTGATTTACAGGCTGAGGATTACGATGCGATCGGAAGCAATAACTGGGTCGTGGCTGGAAGCAAAACGTTGACGGGGTTTCCAATTATGGCCAACGATCCGCACCGTGGCCAAGCCGCTCCATCGCTCCGCTACTGGGTCCATCTCGTGGCTCCTGGTTGGAATGTCATCGGCGGGGGAGAACCAGTCCTTCCCGGCGTTTCAATTGGACACAATGAGGACGGTGCTTGGGGCTTGACCGTGTTCGGGCAGGACAATGAAGATTTGTTGGTCTACGACATCAACCCGGACGAGTCGAATCAATATCGGTACCTGGGTCGGTGGGAAGACATGACCGTTATTGAGGATACGATTTCGGTGAAAGGCCAAGGAGAGATTGCCGTCAACCTGAAGTACACACGACATGGGCCTGTGTTGTATGAAGACCAGGCTAACAACAAGGCATATGCGATAGCCGCAGCGTGGCTTGATTATGGCTCGGCCCCGTATCTTGCGAGTTTACGCATGAATCAGGCGACCACGTGGGAGGAATTTCGTGAAGCCTGTAGTTTTAGTCGAATTCCCTCAGAGAATATGGTGTGGGCCGACAAACGCGGTAACATCGGATATCAGGCGGTCGGTGTGTCACCAATTCGCCCGCACCATAGTGGGTTGGTGCCTGTGCCTGGAGATGGCCGGTATGAGTGGGACGGGTATCTGCCAATTAAAGCGCTTCCGCATGTGGTGAATCCTGACCAAGGATTTTATGCAACGGCGAATAATTACACGGTGCCGGATAACTATCCGCACTGGGAAGCGTTGCACTACACCTGGGGTGACCAGATGCGTGCGGCTCGCGTGACCGAAGTGTTGGAGTCAGGACGCCACTTCACTATGGTCGACATGATGGACCTGATGATGGACGAATTGTCAGTGGCCGCGCGGAACATCGTCCCGTTGTTGCGGAGTCTTCCCGGACTTGAGGGCCAGGCGGCGGTGGCGCGCACGAAGTTATTGAACTGGGACTATGTGCTTGATAAGAATTCGGTCGAAGCCGCGATCTATGTAAGTTGGGAGCGACAGTTGAGAGAGAACCTGCAGGCGGTGGTCATCCCTGCGGAAGCATCCGAACTTTTTCGTGGCGTGAATACCAAGCGAATGATTGATTGGTTGGTCGCGCCGGATGGGCGGTTTGGAGATGATCCGATTGACGGTCGAGACCAGGTCCTTCGAACAAGTCTGACGCAAGCGATGAGGAGTCTCGAGGAACGGTTCGAAACCGATGATATGAGCGGATGGCAGTACGGTAGTGAGAAGTTTAAGCATGCGCTTATCCGGCATCCCATGAGCGCGGCAGTTAGTCCAGAGATACGGCGGCAGCTTGATGTGGGACCACTGCCGCGTGGTGGCTATGCGGGCACCGTGCACAACACGGGTTCGGGAGACAATCAAACTTCCGGCGCGTCTTTTATGATCATCACCGATACAGAGAACTGGGACAATTCAGTAGGACTCAACAGTCCAGGACAATCGGGTGACCCCGCGAATCCGCATTACCGAGATTTATTCGGGCTATGGGCTGGCGATCGCTATTTCCCGATTTTCTATTCGAGAGACAAGGTGGACTCTGTTGCGGAGTCAACGTATCACCTGATGCCGTCAGAGACCTCGAGTCAGGATGGGCTGCAGTAACGATTGAGTTCACCGCGGCGAAGTTTCTGTTGGTTCACGTTCGTCGATTGGGGCGCCCGCTAGCCATCACGTTCTCCAGAATGGGCTGATAAACCAATAATTAACTGTCTGTATAGGTCTTCTGGAGGCATCAAGTCAAGAAGGTCAGTCGGGAAACGGCTTTCGATGCGCGGACGGCTTGTAACTGAGGTAATATGGCAGTGTCACGTGCACCGGACTGGCCGACAAACGGTGAACGTACGGACTATAGGTAACCAAGAACTCTGCAAGGGAGTCGATATGAATTATCGAGGGCTTTTTGTGGGCATGATGGCATTAATAATTGGGGTGGTTATGTTTGTCCCGGTTACGGGGCAGACCGGAACCACTGAGTCGCAGGGCTGGACTGTTCCACGGACGCCGGATGGCCATCCTGATCTGCAGGGTGTCTGGGCTAATAACAGCGCCACGCCATTGGAGCGTCCGGATACTTTGTCGGATAGAGCAGAGTTGACGGAAGAGGAAGTGGCCGATTTGGCGTTGCGAGCCAGAGAGCTGTTTAACGGTGAGACCGACGCGGCTTTTGGCGACAGTGTGTTTGAGGCAGCACTGGCAAACCAGCAGGGTTACACCTCGTCTGACACGGGCACTGGTAACTACAATCAGTTCTGGCTGGTTGATCGAGAATTTGAAAATCGCACCGCGCTCGTGGTGGACCCGCCCGATGGACGGGTGCCCGCCTTGACCCCAGACGGGTCTGCTCGCACCGCTGAGCGACGGTCTCATCGGGAAGATCATCCAGCCGATTGGACCACTGATCGAAACAATTCTGACCGTTGTATCACCTACGGTGTGCCGCGTATTCGCGCGGGATACAACAGTTATTTTCAGTTCGTGCAGACTGCGGATCACGTTGCCATCGTGAAGGAGTTGATTCATGACGTCCGAATTATTCCGTTGGACGGTCGACCGCACCTAGAGGATAGCTTGCGTCAGTGGATGGGCGACTCCAGGGCTCATTGGGAAGGCGACACACTGGTGGTCGAAACGACTAACTATTCTGAGAAGAGCGACTTCATGGGGTCGTCTGAGAATTTTCAACTGGTGGAACGTTTTACTCGTGTCGGTCCAGAGACACTTAATTGGCAATTGACGTTTACTGATCCAACTCACTGGACACGACCTTGGACCGTACTGATTTCACTCAAGAAGAGCGAAGACGCGGTGTTTGAATTTGCCTGCCATGAGGGCAACATTGCGATGGAAGGCATACTGGCGGGGCATAGGTCTCAAGAGAGAGCCCAGGCAGAGCAATAGAGGTCAACACGAAAGAGAGTCGAACGGCTGTTGGTTCGTTCGTAGAAAAGCTACGAGTAAAATTACACGAGGTGTTTCGAGGAGTTGGCCTTTGACGGGAGCAACCCGAGACGACCTCACTTTTTGATCATCTAGATTGTTTCGACGATCGTCAGAGATTCGAAACAACCTCTCGTGAGTTCTAGCCGGTGCTGAAGCGAGTTGTTGTCTGTCCAATACGGCCTATGATGCACTCGTTTTGGCGTATAGCATTAGCGACAGAAGTATTGGCCGCATCAATAGCAGCAGTAGGACGATACCTGCTTCTCGGCGTCGGATTTGCTTTTCTAGGTACGTCGGTGACGTTGGCCCAATTCGAGTTAGGTGATGATGACGGAACCCCTTGGACGATAGCGATTGTTCCCTTTGTAAATACTTCCGGTGCTGCGGAAGATCAGTGGATGGGTGTTGGACTCGCTGAATCCGTCGCTGGAGGCCTGTCTCGTTCTCAAAACCTTCGCGTCTTAGAGCTTGGTCGTGTTCGTGTTACGTTCGAGCGAGCGGGTATTGATATTAGCGCCACTGAAATGGCCATCGATGTCTGGCGAGAGCTCGGCACTGACTTTATGGTTACTGGAAGCTACCAACGTCTCGGTGACCGATTGCGTGTGATGGCTCGAGTTGTTTCGCTAGAGGAAGGGGTGATCGTGAGGAGTGCTACGGTCGATGGAATGGCCGACGAGTTTTTTGATTTACAGGATCGGGTGGTTCTGGCTTTGAGCGGGAGTCGTCGCGAAGGTACGGCACCAGTTCAAGGTGACTCGTCGGTTGATTCGAGTCTCGAGATGTCGCACACGGCAACAGTTGGGCAGTTGAGCGCAGGTGGTGTTTTTGCACTTCCACCGGGAGCCCCACCAGCGCCAGTAGCTCCGGAGGTTATTACTCGAAATGAGAGTGGACAAGCCACGGTTCGCGCGGTGCGCCTGGTCGGTGAGTTTGGTTTAGATGGCGATCTCACGGATCCTATCTATGAGACTGTTCCGTCGATGAGTGGCTTTGTGCAGATGGAGCCAAATCCTGGGGAGCCAGCGACGGAGGAGACTGAGGCGTGGGTGTTTTTTGACGAAGAAAATGTCTACGTTGCTGCGCGCGCATGGGATTCGACTCCAGAATCGAACTGGCTTCTAAATGAGATGCGCCGCGACAGTTCCTATGTCTTACAGAATGACGGGATCGGATTCTCATTCGATACCTTTTTCGACCGACGCAGTTCGGTGGTGTTTGATGTGACGCCCATCGGAGGGCGGATGGACGGCCAAGTAAACAATGACGGGTCGTACAGCAGAGAGTGGAACCCTATTTGGGATTTTAGAACCGGCCGATTCGATGGCGGGTGGTCGTTTGAGGCGAGAATCCCGTTTAAGTCGCTACGGTACCGTCAGGGTTCGACGCAAGTGTGGGGGTTTGTGATGCGCCGAGACGTCATGTGGAAGAACGAGATGTCGTATCTCATTCCACTCGACCCTGGGCTTAGCCGCGGGGGACTCCTTCAGGCATCAGCATGGCCGGCCATGGTTGGGTTGGAGGCTCCAGAGGCCGGTAATCTGCTTGAGATCAAGCCATATGTAATCGGTGACGTCAATTCTGACTTTTCTCTGTCGCAAATGGCTTCAAATCAGACAGGTGGTACGGTTGGTCTCGATGTGGTCAAGTACGGTCTGACAGAGAATCTGACGGCCGATTTTACATTTAATACGGATTTTGCTCAGGTTGAAGCCGATGAACAGCAGGTCAATCTGACACGTTTTAGTCTTTTTTTCCCTGAGAAACGCGATTTCTTTATCGAGAACCAAGGAGCCTTCACATTCGGCAGCGGTGGCCGGCGGAGCCGATCCGGCGGTTCTCCAGACGCGCCGATTCTGTTCTACAGTCGACGAATTGGTTTAAGTCAGGGCTTGGAGGTTCCGTTGAGAGCCGGTGGAAGATTAACGGGACGCGCAGGAGCGTACACAATTGGGATGTTAAATATCCAGACCGGCGAAGAACCCGCGGCTGGAGCTCGGTCGACAAATTTTTCGGTGATGCGCGTGAGACGGGATTTTCTTCGGCGTAGCAGTATTGGTGCGATCTTAACTCATCGCTCGGTATCGACAATGTCGCCCGTACCAGGATCGAATTTGGTGGTTGGACTTGATACAGCATTGGCCTTTTACGACAACCTTGGGATTAATGGGTATTGGGCGAAGACAGACACCACCGGCGTTGATGGAGAAGATACAAGTTATAGCGCTGACCTTCGATACAACGGCGACCGCTATGGGGTAGCAGCCGAACACCTCTTTATTGACAAGCAATTTTCTCCTGAGGCCGGTTTTGTGCGCCGTGACGACATGCGTAAGAGCTTTGGTTCGTTTCGGTTTAGTCCGAGGCCCCGTGGACTGACATCGGTGCGTAAGTTTACGTGGGAGGGGTCATATAACTACATCACTGATGCTGATGGGATTGTGGAGACTCGTGAACCAGAGGCGCGTTTCAATATTGAGTTCGAGAATAGCGATCAGTTCAATCTAGTGCACACGCGGACCTACGATTTTCTGAAGGAGCCGTTTAGAATCGAACATGATGTCACTATTCCAATGGGCAGCTATGATTTCTCCAACACAGGGGTCAGCTATGCCTTCGGATCTCAGCGTCCCGTGTCCGGCAACTTGATGCTTGAACGTGGAACTTTTTACGGCGGCACGAAGACAACACTGGCGATTGGCGGCGGCGGGCGGTGCTTTGCATGTGGCGGTCGGGTTTACCTTAGTCCAAAATTGTCACTCGAACCCGGGGTGTCATTGAATTGGGTCGAAGTGCCTGAAGGCCGTTTTACCACCACTTTGGCGACGACCCGGGCTACGTATACGATGACACCGTTCATGTTTGTAAGTGCGTTGATGCAATACAACTCAAGTCTAAACTCGCTGAGCACGAATATCAGGCTGCGCTGGGAGTACCAGCCTGGGAGTGAACTCTTTATCGTATATAACGAACAGCGTGATACGCTGTTTCCGAACCGGTTCACAGGACTCGATAATCGCGCGTTGATTGTCAAGTTGAACCGATTGTTTAGGTTTTGAGTCCTTCCTATAGAGGACGTGGTGACTGATCGAACCCGGAACTCGTTAATGGGACGTGTTCGGCCGCGTCGTCTGGTGTGTATTTCAATATTTACGGCTTGGATGCTTTTGCGCCTGTGGGTGGGACTTACGGCCCAAGAGTCGACACGAGTGTTTGTTCATGTAACGGGGCGTGCTGGTGAAACGATAACCAACCTGTCGGAAGATGAGTTCGTCGTCAAGGAGAACGATATCTACTGTGGCATTCTCTCTGCGGAACGCAGCACGCAGACGATGCGAATCGCACTATTGGTTGACAACAGTGATCAGATTGACAAGGCTGGCGCCCTACTGTCCCTTCGCGATGGACTGGATCTCTTCTTGTCTACTATCCAGTCACAACATGAGGTTGCTCTATATACGATTGGCGGTAACATCCAATGGCGGGTGGATTTTACTTCTGATCGCAGCGAGGTCAGGCGAGCGGCCGGCCGGATTTTTGCGGACCGTGGGGCTGCGCCGATCATGCTTGATGCAATTAAGGAGACGTGGGAACGGCGCTATAGCGATGGGGATGAATGGCCGGTGTTCGTCGTGATTACGACTGATGGACCGGAAGCCAGCGATTCCATGATCGCGAGAGACGAAGATTATTACAACGAATTTGTATCGGAATTGGTGGAAGGTGACGCTACTGTCCATGTGGTTCTGTTGTCTACCCGTGGTGGGAGTATGGTGACGAACTTCGCGATTAACCTGACCCAGAACACAAATGGAGTTTACCGACCACTGAGCGCCCCGACTGCACTTTCCGGAGCGTTAACTGAGTTGGCATTACGAATGAATGAGCACTACGAGAACGTTGCCGATCGCTATCAACTTGAATTCGAGTGCCCCGGCGAACCGGGCGCGATTGTTCAGGCCGGCGTTAGTCGGCGGGGAGCGACTGTTCAGTTGTACGCTGACCGAAGTATGCCGGAATAGCCTGTGCGCTGGGTCTAAATAATATGCCCGGTCCAGCGACCTGCGAGGACAATTCCAATCCACAACACTAGGGAAGCGGCGCCGGCCGCGCGGGCCGCGGCTGGCGGTATTGTATCGGTGTCCCAATCGTGGGCGACTCTGAATGTACGAAAATGAAAAACCGCCATATTGAGACATGCAACGATGAGGAGGAGGAACTTAATTTGAAATGCCGGGTTTTCCACATAGGCGGTGGCGCGGGTCACAAACATACCGAAGCCGGTCAACGTTGCGACGACGAAGGCTCCCCAGGTCCATGGAATCAACTCACGAGTGATGCGACTCGCACTGTACTGGAGACCAGAGATGCCGAGTAGGCGCAGGTCGACAACCAGGATGGAGCCGACGACCAAGGTAATCGCTATAACGTGAATTGACTCCAGAAATGGAAACCACCAAGTAAAACCAATGTACTGAGATGTTGGATGTGCCTGTACCCATTCCCACAATTCAGGAAAATTCACAACGAGTCCTCTATTCCAAAAAAAAGAGATAATCAGAGTAAGCAATCCACCGTCCGGCCATTAGCACCCCAATCCAGAGGACGAGAGACAGCCCGGCCACAGCCTGACCGGAGATTCTCCGACCGGAGGTGCTGTCCCAGTACCCTCGTTCTCTTTGATTCATTCGATATACGAGGAACGCAAGAAGAATGGCTGGGACCAAGAGTGAAAATTTGATACCAAATACCGGATTGTAAAAGTATCGGTTTGGTCTCGCGATCACGAAGAGGAGGCCGGTGATTGCATTCACGGGTAAGGCCCACCACGTCCAGGGGTAAAGCCGCGAGATCATTTCACTCAGATTCTGGCTTGGTAGGGCTAGCCCCAAGAACTTGAGGTTGACCATGATGATTGATGCCATAACGATACAGATGCCTAAGATATGTAATGTTTGGGCAACTGGGGGTAGCCCTGGAATGTTACCCAAAAGATATAGTGCCAGTTCTTGGGCGCTGGAATCCGTAAATAGGTCAGCCAGTCGTTCGTTTAACACCATCTGATTGCTGAGTGCCAGGTCTTGAAACGCGGTTAGCATACCTTTCACGTTCGAGAATCTGAAATAGATTTCAGGCACCTATTAGGGTGGCGGCCGACAGCGTATTGCCGTCCCAGTCTTACAACAGGTCGTCTTGCGAAGCCTTACCGTCCACCTCAGTCCTGAGGTTTCCCTTTCGGCAGGTAGAAATGCACTCTACCTCTTGCTCCGCCGGAATAACGAGCCTCTGGAACGGCCTAAGGAAGCGGCATCTCTGGGCT
The DNA here is from genome assembly GCA_964342185.1 of uncultured Vicinamibacteraceae bacterium. Classification (GTDB taxonomy): domain Bacteria; phylum Acidobacteriota; class Vicinamibacteria; order Vicinamibacterales; family UBA8438; genus CAUZIB01. The sequence continues at coordinate 61,968 of CAYFER010000006.1, forward strand.
ATCCTGGTCTCTGGCCCACTCAAACGCCGGGCGGGGATCATCTGACCGGACCTGCTCCAACCAGAAGACTCCGTCATACGGCGCGCTGTTACCGCGAGTGCCAAAAAAGTCGATATCCCCATCGCCGTCGGCATCCCGAGCGATGAATTTATCGTACATCCCTCGTTTCCTCCGAGAGACATCATGCCGGACCCATTCATCGGTTCCATCCACACCGGGATGCTCAAACCAGCCAATCCGTCCCAATGCATCGTCAACCGTGACATCACCGTCGCCCTCACGCGGACCTCTGCTGTAACTACCGGCCATGACGTCCAGATATCCGTCTCCGTTGACGTCGGCCATCTCCAAACCGGTCATACTATCCGGAGCGAACGTGCCAATATGGTGAGCATTCCAAGCATCGTCAATGTGTTCCGGCTGCTCAATCCAGACCAAACCACCAGTTGCTGCACCAATAATGTCGAGTCGCCCGTCACCGTTTACGTCAGCGTATTCAAGGTTGAAGCCTGCGGCCTGTGCACCGTTGATACCAATAGCATGCTCCCGAAAGCGAAGGTCGCCGCCAGTATTCTCAAAAAACACTAACCGGTTCTCGCCCCGAGTACCAACAATGATGTCGAGGTCTCCGTCTCCGTCCAAGTCAACCGGTTCCGCGTTCTGCGGTACGCTGTAGCGGCCAAGTTCGACCTCAGTCCAACTTTCTCCTTTGAGTGGGTCGCCATTCACCTGATATAGAACAACTGGTGTTGAGCGCGCGTACTCTTTCGGTCCTATGCGCTGTGCTCCCTTGTTCGCTGCACTTACCTCTGGCTTACCATCGCCGTCAAAGTCAGCCAAGAAGACCCGAATATACGAGCCACGGCCCTGAGTAATCGGGAGAATTAAACGTGGCCATGGTTGGGTACGCATAGTATTGCCAGGATTTTGCAGATAAATGATGTGTGCTAGTTCTGCCGCAACGACGACGTCAAGATAACCGTCCCCGTTCATATCAGCAATCGCAGCGTCCTCCGCTGCCGAGACGTCGGCCCCCTCCGCTAGCGTCACGTTCGTCCAACTATCTGGATCTGGCGAGCCGAATGCTATACGAACATGGCCGTCGGTACCCACTTCAAAGTCGGGGTCGACCGTACTTGAGTCGTACTCGCTATCAGACTCATGAACCGAAACAATGTCTTCGAAACCATCACCGTCGAGGTCAGCCATCACGAGTCCGTCACCGCCGCTCAGGTTAAAGCCCGCGGTCGCCGGTTCGTCAATAATGTGCTCGCGCCAGCTAATGTAACTACCGTCTTCAGCCCGTGCCTTAGAAATGGTTTCGCCAACCGTCAAGCGCTGCGCCTCTGTGGACACGACCCCAAGCATGCCGCCTGCTACGATTGCCGCGAGTCCGATCAGGTGCCCTTGTCGCATCGTGCCTTCCTGATTCGTCATGATTCTCTCGATACTATACTGATACTAGGCGTCTCGCTTGTAACCCTTTTTACAGCCACCTCGATAGCCTCAAAGATTCAACGCGCCTCGTACAAATAAGTGAAAAGGCCGGTGTCGTGCATCTAACGAAAGATGGTGAGTCAGGCGGTGCTACCACGAATACGTCTTGAGTTGCTGGGCAGGACCACGTAGATTTAACGTTAGGAGAATCCTGATGAAATCAGTGTTGAGAAGGGTCTGGCGGGTGTTGAGGGTCGTTTGTATTCTGTCGATTACTGTAGACGCGGTTGAGGCGCAAACGGGTTCGGTGAATGGAGAATGGCACACCTATGGAGGGGATCTCGGCAGTACGCGCTATGCGCCGCTAGATCAAATTACTGAGGAGAATTTTGACGAATTGGAGATGGTTTGGCGTTTTAACACCGCTAACTTTGGACCGAATCCTGATTTCAACTATCAGGCCACGCCGCTCATGGTAAACGGCATTTTGTATGCGACAGCCGGAAGTCGCCGTGACGTGGTGGCTCTTGATGCCGGAACTGGAGAACTACTGTGGGTTTATCGTCTGGATGAGGGTGAACGTGGTGCGAATGCGATTCGAAGGATGTCGGGGCGAGGTGTTGCGTATTGGACGGACGGACAAGGTGATGAGCGAATTTTCGTTGTCACCATTGGCTATCAATTGGTGGGACTAGATGCCTCGACGGGACGGCCGATTACGGGATTTGGCACAGATGGAATTGTCGACCTAAAGGAGAATAATGATCAGTATATTGATCCTCTCTCTGGAGAGATCGGGTGGAATGGTGCCCCGATCGTCGCGCGAGATGTGGTTGTTGTTGGCGCCGCCCATCGGGGAGGAAGTGCACCGCCCAGTCGAGAGAACATTAAAGGTTATATTCGCGGTTTTGATGTTCGTACAGGCAGTCGTAAGTGGATCTTTCATACGATTCCGCAAAGTAGTGAGTTTGGACGAGACACGTGGTTGAACGACTCTGCGGTTTACACAGGGAATACCGGAGTGTGGACGAATCTGACCGTGGATGAAGAACTGGGAATAGCCTATTTACCGATCGAGATTCCTACTGGGGATTATTACGGAGGACATCGTCCAGGAGATAACCTGTTTGGTGAAAGCTTGGTCGCGGTCGATCTCGAGACAGGGCGCCGGTTGTGGCATTTTCAGTTTGTTCATCATCCCATCTGGGATTATGACGTTCCGTGCCCGCCAATTCTTGTCGACATTACTGTGGATGGACGAGAGATCAAGGCGGTGGCCCAACCGACAAAACAGGGCTGGGTGTATGTTTTTGATCGCCTTACCGGTGAACCCGTTTGGCCGATTGAAGAACGACCGGTTCCGTCTGGAAATGTGCCAGGCGAATGGTATTCACCAACGCAACCGTTTCCGACAAAGCCCCCGCCATTTGAGCGGCAAGGATTTATGTTGGAGGAACTCATTGACTTCACTCCAGAGTTGCACGCCGAGGCCTTGGAGTTTGTTTCCCAGTTCAAGACAGGCCCGATCTTTACGCCGCCGATTGCGAGAGGTGACGATGGACTGCTAGGAACGTTGTTTGTGCCCAATGGTGCGAATTGGCCGGGTGGGTCCTACGATCCGGAAACCGGGATTATGTACTTGTATTCCCACACCTTGTCGCGTGCAATTGGCTTGGTCAATGATCCAGAGCGGTCAGACATGGATTACGTGAATGGCCGGGGACCACGCTTGACGGTCCGCGGCCTTCCGTTGATGAAGCCGCCATGGGGACGGATTACTGCTATCGATCTTAATGCAGGTGAGATTGTGTGGCAGATCGCTCATGGCGAGACACCCGATTTTGTGAGTAATCATCCGGCGCTCCAAGGTCTTGAAATTCCGAGAACAGGTCGGCCCGGCGGGGCAGGAGGTAGTTCAGGGGGGATTGGCACACTCACGACGAAGACTCTTGTAATTAGCGGTGAGGGTGGTGTGGTTACGACTCCAACGGGAGATCGAGGTGCAATGCTTCGTGCGTACGATAAGGCGACTGGTGAGGAGAAGGGGGCGGTCTATATTCCGGCGGCTCAGACTGGTTCTCCGATGACATATATGTTTGATGGACGACAGTACATTGTTCTCGCGATTGGCGGCGGCGTGACACAAGGGGAATTGGTGGCGTTCAGGTTGCCGTGATCTCCGGCTAGATATAGCAAAATATTGAGGAGACTGTTCGAGAAAGAGGCGTTCATGCGAAGGATTACAATTCTGCTTGTCGGAGTCATCCTGACGACAGCTGTGGGTGTGACTGGGTTGTCGCAAGATGATGACGGCGGGACCTTCGATGCACGAGGGATTCCGCCCACACCGCTGCCAGAAGCGCCAGTCGATTAGAGATCGTGTCGATTCCGGGCAGTACTAGTTCGTCCTTTCGATCAGTTCAAGAAATTCGCTCCATGGAACTGGTTGGCCGTGAATGGGAACGATTGTTTTGACATCGAGTCCAAGTCGCTGTACGTGACGGTAGAGACTCCGATTCGCATCTGTTGCCTGTGTAGGTTCGGCTGAAAATGAATCGAAGAGGTCAGCTTCAATCAAGAGACCGGTTTCTGGCAAGTACGCAATGAGCATGCCTTCAACATGGGCGAGAGGATGCACATACGAGACATGCATACTTCTCGAATTGTCCCGAAGCCAGTAGTTCTCGCGAACTGTTTCGTATTGGTAGCCTTCAGCCAATTCCGTCGGTGGCCACAGAGCGACCATGTCAGGGTTGAGTGATCGTGGGGCGTAGTTCAATACGTCCTGGACATAAAAGTCGTAATTTTTCCAATGGGTAATGATCGTTGCACCGATATGCATATACGTCCGAAGGCCACCAATGTGGTCATGATGTTGATGGGTGTTCACGAGAAAGCGAATGGGTTTCTCGGGAACAAGTGTGGTCACGGCGTCGATTACGGCGAGACTACGTTCTTCGTTTAACGGGGCTTCGACGATCGCGGTGTAGGTGTCAAACTCAATCGCCACACTGTTGTGCGATGTGCCTCCAAGAAGCCAGACTCCTGGTGCAAGTTCAGACACATCCACGGTGACGTCAAAGGTGGCGGATGCGACCGAACTAGGGACGGAGATGGGGTTCGGGCAGGCATTAGCTTGAATCTGATCGAGATTCCCGCCAAAGGCGTTATGTCCGGCGTTCACGCTTTGTGCCTGATAGTTATCGTCCCATCCTTCGTGGTGATGCCAGCCGGTTGGGAATCGAATGCCGCTACCAATATCTACGTAGCTCTCGTTTGAAAATTCGTGTTCGTAATTCATGTCACCAAGCACGGGATCAGGGACCCAAGTGTGAATGCGTTGTAGAAGGTTCTCTGAGTTGATCGTCGCGTCTACCCTGTATTTATCTAATACAGTGATCGACACGATTCGAACTTTCTCAGGCGTGACGGTGGCTCCGTCGCGGCCCATCTCTCCGAGCTCCCACCGCCAGGTTGCACGCGGGTTTGCTCCAGGAAGTCGCGCGGCTTTGAGAAAACCGTGCGGATTGAGCCAGAGGTCGAGCTGCCACCGCTCGGCATCGTCTGGATGAGCCGCAATAGGGCTGCTCTCTTCGCCGTCTTGATGCCATGCGTATAGGCCGTTGACTGCAAAGGTTTGCCGTGAATTCGATTGGATTGGGGTGCCTCCGCGCCATCCGAGACCATGCTTCCAGCTGGCTGGATTGTACCCTGGCACACGCGTGAACGTTTCTAACATAGTGCCATCGCGCCAGTTGATAATCCGGCTGTACTCGGTGAGTCGTTCTCCGCGTGGCCAGTCGATGTCATAACCATTAAGTCGCTGTTGTCCAACCATGCCAGTGTAGGCGGTTCCGGAGAGAGTGACGCAGTCGAGGTTTTCCGTGCCGATTGCATTCTCAGCCGCGCGAATGATCGGTTCCGGATTGAGATATCCGGGAGGAAAACTTTGAGCCACCAGAACAGCTCCCAAAACTGGGATGCTACCGATGATTGCACAGATCCTAAAGAACATGATGCCCCCTTTTGCACTCCGACGTTACCATAGACATTAGGAGGGAACCATGCCCAGCCCGTGGATAGTTGATCGACGAACATTTCTGTCTCAGACAAGTGGCGCCGTTGGAGCCAGCCTGTTTGGGCGGTTGCCGCTTGAGGCGACTGCGGGTCAGGCGACAACTCCGGTGACCGACGATTGGGATCGAGGTTCGGTAAGACATTTATTGCCTAGCGTAAGCGACTCAACGATGCTTCTTAAGGTGTCGTTCGAGGAAGCGGTTTCGAGTACGCCACGATTGCGGGTAGGGTCGACTACTCTCGATGGCCATATGAATGACACTGCCGGAGAGCATTGGCAGTTCTATGTAACGGAGTTGGAACCCGACCGAAGCTATCGCCTGGCTCTTGTCTCAAGTGAGGGCCGGTCGCTTTGTGAGCCATGGGACTTACGGACCTTCCCGTCGATTACGTCTCAACCTGAGCGACTCAGAATTCTTTTCTTTACGTGTGCTGGAGGTGTGAGTGGTTCCTACGATGGGATCGGGGTTAGACAGGGATTCTTGCCGGCGAATATCCGCAATCGGCTCTTGCGCCGGGCGCTCTCGTTTCGACCTAATGCGGCCGTGGCAAACGGCGACCATATGTATTGGGATTTGCATCAATGGCGCGGTGATGACGATGGTACGCTGAGTCGGAATGGAGAGTTGTCAAATTTTGATTTCTCGTCTCTAGTTCTCGGCACTAACAATGAAACGGCGCTTAAGGCAGCGGCGGGTCCTCAGATTGTTCCTGTTTATGGAGTGGATTTTCGCTCAACGCCTGTCTTTTTTATTCAGGATGATCATGACCACTGGGAGAATGATGCTGCAAGCGACAAGATCGTGAATTTCCCGATTCCATGGTTCCAGCTGCAGTTGGCTCGAACGACACAGCAGCTCTACTATCCGGAATTTCTGTCGGATTCCCAGCGGCCGATGGGGCTACCGTGGTCGACTTCAACGGTCCGAGGTGATCTATCGGAAAGTTTTGGTACTTTACGGTACGGGCGGTTGGCGGAAGTACTGCTCTATGATGTCAGGCGTACATTGAGTTTGGCAGGACCGACGGCGGTGTTTGTTGACGCCCAGGTCGAGCGATGGCTACTGGACCGGACGCGGTCTTCCGATGTGACTCATGTCGTTCATGCTCCTTCGAATCCCCTCGGTTGGACTGCGGGCAAATGGGGCGAATGGTATCCGGACGTACTCAACGCGGAGAGAACCGGGCTAACAACCGCGGTCGCCAAGCCGTATTGGCAAGAGGGATGGCTACGCCAGCATGACCGTTTGGCGGCGGTGTTGGCGGAGCAGCGTGAGCGAGCGCCACTAGTGATCAGTGGTGATTTACATGCGATCGGACTGGGACGAATGCAGCGATCGGGTGGAGTTGATATGTCTGCGAATCCCATGACCACGGTTCTTAGTGGGCCAGTTGGCACAGCACCGCGGTCATGGCCGTCTGGCAGTCGTGGAATCGGTGCGACTCCTTCTGAACATATCGATTTGGAAGAGCTGGCCGCTCCCGTAGAACAACATGGTTTTACACTGGTCGATTTCTTTTCAGACCATATGGAAGTCCAGTTGTTTAAATGGGACGTCAACAGCGAACCGGTCGAAGCACTTGACCGCTTAGAGCCGTTCTACACGACCGATGTGACGCCCTCGGCGTGACCATTGTGCCGGAGCACCTGGTGTCAAGCTCAACGCTCGGTATAACTGACATAGAATGACGTCTGTTCATGGTGCTGTGTGGTGGGTCATCGTGTGTTGCGGACAAAGTCTCTGATGAGGAGGTATCGATGCGTAATCAAGTGTTCGTTATCGTTTTCGTCGTGATGCTAGTTGTACCACAGAGTGGTTTTGGTCAGACGACCGGGGCGGCGGGTTTGCAGCGGACGGCTGATGGTAGACCTGATTTACAAGGGGCTTGGTCGTTTGCCACGATCACACCATTGGAACGGCCATCAGAGTATTCCGGTCGAGAATTCCTGACCGACGAAGAGGTTGCGAGTCTTAACGAGGATGCGGCTACCCGTGCGTCGTCAGGTCGACGAGAGGAGTTGTCGGCACAACGGGACGTCGATCTTGCTTATGACCAGTTTTGGTGGGACCGTGGAACGTCCGATGGTCGAACCTCGCTTATCGTAGATCCAGCAGACGGCCGAATACCGTTTACGGTCGAGGGACGTGACCGAATCGACCTGAGACGATCTCTGCGTGATCGGCCTGCACGTGGCCCGGAGGATCGTAGTCCGGGTGAACGATGCGTTCATCATACGAAGGCTGGTCCACCGATGTCTGCGGGCGGGTACAACAATCATCTCAGACTGCTGCAGACGTCGGACTACGTTGTGATCTACACAGAGCAGATCCATGACGCAAGAATCATACCGATGGACGGCCGGGCGAAACTGACGGGGAAGATCGAGCAGTGGATGGGGAGTTCGCGCGGACACTGGAACGGTGATACTTTGGTTGTTGAAACGCGAAATTTCAATGGTAAGGCGAGTTTTCAGGGTTCGTCTGCGGCGCTATATCTCATCGAGCGTTTTACTCGACAAGATGCTGACACACTTACCTATGAATACACGCTGGAAGATCCAGAGGTATATGAGCGAGCCTGGACCGCAGCCTTGGATCTTAAGCCGCTCGCCGGCGACATGTACGAATTCGCTTGCCACGAAGGCAACTATGGGATGACAAATCTACTGGCGGGTGCGCGTGTTGAGGAGCGAGCAGGCCGTTAGATCGTAACCGTGTTTAGTCAAGGCAGCATTTTTTGAATTTGTTCCCACTTCCACATGGACATGGCGAGTTACGTCCGAATTTAGGTTGGCCGTGGAGTAATTCACGGGACAGTTTCACTGCTTGGGTTTGCAGGTTTTGATTAAAAACCTCCTCGAGGGCCGAGTAGAGTTCAGGGTGTTTACGTTGCATCAGTCCTGGACGCTCGAAGAAATATTCGGATGCCACTGCAAAGAACTCTGCTTCATTCGTGAGGGCGTATCGGTTGATATCAGAACGTCCGGACTCGATCTCGGCCATTTTTCGTTGAACGAGGTTTAACCAAGGAGCGACCGCTTGTCGCTCAAGCCCAATTCGTGGCACGCCGTCAATGACTCCATCTTTCTTGTCGACCAGGTGAGCAAATTCGTGAACGCCGACGTTATGTTTGTCTCCGGGATTTCGAAATCCGGAGATGAGATCGGGTTTCGAGAGAATCATGAGTCGGTTGAGACTGCCCGTGCCAACCATTCCGAGAATCTTGTGACCGTCGGAGTTGCCAAACGTAAAGTTCTGGTCGAATCGTGTTGGATAAATCAGAATTTCGTTAATCTCGTTCCATTCCCAATCCGGGAAACCAAAAATTGGGATAATCGCGCTGGCTGCGGCGAGGACTCGAGTAGTGTCGTCGAGTGTGAGCTTGATTCCTGTGACCTGTTTCTCCCCCAAGAAGACCTGTAGTTGACGGCGAAAATTTTGCTGCTGAACAGGTGTCAGTACACGAAAGAACGCAACATCACGCTGTAATACGGTTTCCCATTCGTTGGGAAATGCGGTCTGTAGAATGGCCCGGCGGCGACGGATTCGACCAGTTCTCCAGAAGTACACGGCGACGGTCGCCGTCATCACGAGGCCTGCGGTGACACCGAAAGGACGACCTGCCGTAACCACGATGAAACCGACAGGCACCCAGAGTGCTAGAGACAAGAGTGCCACAACGAATGCCCAAATTCTGGTGCGCCGCTCCCATGCAGAGAAGGCATGGGTGGTGTCACCGGTTTCTATGTTTGTCTCCATAGGATTAGGTTCTCGGTTTGACCGGACAATTTTGTCTATATGGTCAAGTAAGATACAACGAGCTTCATTTGAACTGCGTCAGGTCATGAAACTATTTTCTGTTCCCGGTGTCTTTGTAATCTGGGTCTTGATGAGTCCACCGGTCGCAGCTGACACTATCGTTGTCGTCGTGCCGACAGCGACGGATGATCGCTTGCCTGCGACCCGAGAAGCAATTGAGTTCTGGAACGTCATATTGACGGACCTGCAGTTGGAAACGAGGATTGAACTACGAGACGTCGTGATCAACGCTCCGCTCCAGCGTCAATTGGAGAATTATGCACGGCAGGTATCCCAGCGGTGGGCTCGGCTTCCCGCCGGAGTTGTGGAGCCTGATTCTCCCGAGGAATTGCAAGCGCTCGATGCAGATATTGTGGTGTTACTCTCGCGCCAGACCATAATGTCGTTTGCGTGGCCCTTACCACGAATTACTCCGACGCGGCATCTGGTGGTCATTCGTTCACCACGGTCGTCTGATCGTGGTGACGCGATGGTTTCGAAGCATGTGGTGGCGCACGAGTTGGGCCATGCTCTAGGTTTGCTTCATAACGAAAGAGCACACACGCTTATGTGTGGCCCATGTCAGCCGTTAACCGCCGACCCTGATGAGACAGGCTTTTTGCCGTTGACCTTGTATGAGCGACAGCGACTCGTCGATTTACACCGCTAGAGTCAGGCAGCGATGCAAGAGTGTCACTTCTCGTGAAAACTCATTCCGGCGGTGTGGCTTATTGAGTGTCCTTCCGCGGGTAGCCAAGCGAGTGAAGCGCCTCTGTCATCTCGTCCAAAATGGCTGGATCGTCAATTGTCGCCGGCATAGTGTACTCACGGCCATCCGCAATCTTTTTGATTGTGCCACGGAGAATCTTTCCAGACCGTGTCTTCGGTAGTCTTGCCACGAGGGTAGCTGTCTTAAATGCGGCCACCGGACCGATAGCCTCTCGTACCATTTCAATGAGTTCAGTAACGATATCGGCTGCAGGTCTGTCTACGCCAGCCTTGGTGACAACAAAACCAACGGGTATTTCTCCCTTAATGGGGTCCTCGACTCCGACGACGGTTGATTCGGCGACGTCTGGATGACTGGCCAAAACCTCTTCCATGCCTCCTGTTGAGAGACGATGCCCGGCTACGTTGATGATGTCGTCAACGCGACTCATGATGAATACGTAATCATCGTCGTCTTTGTAGCCCGCATCACCTGTTAGATAAAAGCCAGGATGCTGTGACAGATAGGAAGCTTGATAACCTTTGTCATTGTTCCAAAGCGTGGGAAGGCAGCCAGGCGGAAGAGGTAGCTTCAGGACAAGTGTTCCAATTTGTCCTGCTTTGACTTCGCGGTTGTCTTCGCCCAATACTCGAATGTCATATCCCGGCACGGGCTTAGTGGCCGACCCAGGTTTGACTGGATGGGTTCCCAGTCCTACGGAATTTGCTGCAACCGGCCATCCGGTTTCGGTTTGCCACCAGTGGTCGATGACCGGGACGTGCAGCTGTTCACGTGCCCAGATTAACGTATCTGGATCACACCGTTCACCTGCCAAGAAGAGTGTGCGGAATCGTGACAGATCATATTTCGAGATCAGGCTGCCGTTCGGATCTTCCTTTTTGATCGCTCGGAAAGCGGTTGGTGCCGTAAAGAGCATATTGACGCCGTGTTCTTCGCAGACACGCCAGAAGGCACCAGCGTCTGGTGTGCCGACCGGTTTTCCTTCGTAGAGAATGGTCGTGGCGCCACGAAGGAGAGGACCGTAGACAATGTAGGAATGACCGACCACCCATCCGATGTCTGAGGCGGCCCAATATACCTCACCTGCTCCGACGCCATAAACGTTTTCCATGCTCCACTTGAGAGCCACAGCGTGACCACCGTTATCTCGAACGACGCCCTTTGGAATGCCTGTGGTTCCAGAGGTATAGAGGATGTAGAGGGGGTCGGTCGCATCAAGGGAGACACAGTCGGCAGGACTCGCTTTCGAGAGTGCAGTGTGCCAATCTTGGTCGCGGTTTGGATCGAGCGGTGCTTCCTCTTGTGGTCGTTGCAGGATCAGGCAGCGATCAGGTTTATGGTTGGCTAATTCAATGGCTTCATCCAAGAGTGGTTTATAGGGGATCACTCGATTTACTTCGATGCCACATGACGCAGACAAAATCAGCTTGGGTTTGGCGTCGTCGATTCTGGTGCTTAATTCCTTTGGCGCAAAGCCTCCAAATACGACGGAGTGGACAGCTCCGATTCTGGCGCATGCAAGCATGGCCATGGCGGCCTCTGGCACCATGGGCATGTAGATGATCACACGGTCGCCTTTTGTGACACCTTCGTTGAGTAAGGCGCCGGCCAATTGGGCGACCTCATCGCGTAGTTGTTCGTAAGTGAAGCTCTTTGAATCGTTCGTTACTGCACTGTCGTAAACAAGAGCGAGCTGTTTTCCCCGTCCCCGTTCCACATGCAGGTCCAACGCGTTGTAGCAAGTGTTCAGCTGGGCACCACTAAACCAACGATAAAACGGTGGGTTCGTATCGTCACAGACGAGATCCCATCGTCGGTCCCAGTGAATTGATTCAGCTGCAGAAGCCCAGAATTGAGTAGGGTTCTCAAGCGACCGAGCGTACGTGTCATCGTAATGTTTTGGCATGAAGGCTCCGAAGTGAAAACGTCGATATAGAAGCATCCTACACCAGCTCGGAGATGTCCGCTTGCTTCCCGGTATCTTTGTCATCTAAACGCGCGATTGACGGCTGTTTCAGACTTGACTCAAAGGCTGCAGAGGATCAGTATGCTGACGTATCTGGAGGAGGCACGATGAAAGAGTTTTTAACATCTCGGTGGAATCGACGAGAGGCGCTTCAGTTAATGGGCGCAGGAGTTACTGGACTTGTGACTGGTTGCGGAGCTGATTCGTCACCGGTGTCGACCGTAACGACTGAGAGCCTATCTGTTGGCAACGGAGCTGTTGAGGATACGGCACTGCCAATTATTCGAACCCTGTTGGGCGATATTTCTCCGAACGAGATTGATGGTGTCACGCTGTTTCATGAACATCTGTCAATCAAGCTTTCCGACAGTATGACTGCAACCGATGATATCGACATGATCGTCGATGAGGTTCGGACAGCGTCTACAGAGGGATTAGGATGCATCGTTGATGGGGGTCATCCTGATATGCGGCGTGATTTGAATGCATGTCGACGAGTGGCTGAGGAGACCGATGTGCATGTGGTCGCATCAGGCGGCTATTACATGGAACGGTTTTATCCGCCTGGGTTAGTTGAAAAGAGTGATGACGAGATTGCCGATGATCTTGTCCGGGAAGCGACCCGCGACCGATTAGGAGCCTTTGGCGAGATCGGCCAGACATCAAATGTGGCGACCATGACACCGTTGGAACTCAAAGTGTTTCAGGCCGTTGGAAAGGCGCACGTCCGCTCCGGTATCCCTATTTTACTCATAATTCGTATGGCACTGGCGAACATGTCACGGTGGAGCAAGGGCTGGTGCAACTGGATGTTTTAGAGTCGGTCGGAGTTGACCCTCGGACTGTCGCCATAGGGCATGCCTGTTGCCTAGATGATCCATCTGCGCGAGTGTTACAAGAGATAGCGGCGAGGGGTGCGTTTGTAGGCTTTGATCGTGTTACCGGCGGGCAGGTGGATGATGATCAAAAGGTCAGAACGATTCTTTCATTTCTCGAAGGAGGCTACGCAAAACAGCTGTTGATTTCATCAGATTATATCGGCCGACGTTCACCAGAACGTCCAGGTTATGGGAACGCGATTACGGTCTTTGCGCCACTCATGCGTGATGCAGGGGTCGATGACGAAACAATGACGACCGTGTTTTACGATAACCCTCGACTGTTCCTCGCTTACGCGCCGAAGATATGACACGAGATTTACCGACGTTGAGAGGACGTTAACTCGTCAGAACTGTGATTGCTCGGATGCGTGTGCGACGGTCGGACACTGTGTAGGCGATGGAAGCTTTAGCATTATAGAGTCTTAACAAAATTGCGTTGAGAACTTCTTACTGAATCAGGTTGCCGTCAACATCTAGGTAATGAACGTCGCCCAATGCGAGTTCATGAAGGCCGCTTTCAATGACGGCACGATCGCCAACCACGACCCAAATAAGTCGCTGCGGTTCTATGACGGTTTGCGCTGCTGAGACAACATCGGCAACGTCTAGGGAGCGGACACGGGTTACATAGTCCTCGTAATAATCGGCAGGCAAATCAAATCGCAACATCTGGACGAGGTCCTGCATAATGGCACTATTCGTTTCCCATCGCCCAGGAAGCGTGAGAGTCCGAAGGTCCTTGGCTTTGCCGAGTTCGTCAGGCGTGATCGGTCGGTCAGAACGTATGCCGGTCAATTCCTTGTAGATTTCTTGCATCGATTCTTTAGTCTTATCGGTTTGGACAGGAGCATTAACGAGAAAAGACCGCGGTCCACGGGCCTCGATCAACTGAGTACGTGCGCCGTACGACCAATGTTTGTCTTCGCGTAAATTCATGTTCATTCTTGAACTGAAAGACCCGCCAAGTATGGTGTTCATCGCTTGGATCGCAAGTTCGCTGTCATCGTCTTTCGGCGGAGCTACATGGCCCACTAAAATGAGCGATTGCTGTGCGCCTGGTCGATCAATTAGATAAATGTCGCTAGTCTGTTGGTGGTCGACGGCATCGATATTCTTCGCCGGTACCGTGGCGGCAGTCCAATCGGAAAAGGCACGTTCAAGTTGCACCTGGAGATCGTCCATCGTGATATCGCCGACCACGATCAATGTTGCATTATTGGGACGTATCCAACGCTCGTGAAATCTTTCAAGATCTGCGCGGCTTAAATTTGATACGGCCTCTTCGGTTCCACTTCCAGTAAGCGGAGCACCATAGGCGTGGCCTGATCCGTAAACGAGTTTTGGAAATACACGCAATGCGGTCTGATTCGGGTTTGATTTCTCTCGACGAATCCTGGCCAACTGTTGATTTTGAAGTCGTGTAAATTCCACATCAGGAAACGTGGGATTCTTGATTACGTCTGCGTAGATGTCGAGAGCGGCTGTGAAATTCTCAGTCAATGCAGACAGCGTGACGCTACTCATGTCCAGATTAGAGCTAGTGCTTAGTCGCGCTCCCAAGTTTTCGAGCTCCTCGCTAATTTGTAACGAGTCGAAGCTAGGAGTTCCCTCGTCGAGCATGTCTAGTGCAAGGTTGGCGGTACCAGGAGAGTCCTGCGGATCAGCAGCATAACCCGCGTCAACTTGAAGGTTGAGGGTTACCATCGGGGTTGCGGAACGTTGCGCCAGTTGCACGGTTAGTCCATTGGACAACGTCGCTGTTTGGATTCTTGGAAACGCAGCTGTTGGCGGATTTCCCACTGTTGGTACGCCTGTTGAGCGGTCTACTGATGCGGTCGTGGTTTCGCCTTCGTCGTGCGGCAGAACAGTCAAGATGTAGACGCCGTCTGAGAGCCATCTTTGTGCGGTGGACCGCAGGTCCTCAGAACTTGCGGAGTCCACCCATTCAAGGTGTTGGAGATAGTGGCCTGGTCCATCGCCATAGATTTCGCCCTGGGCTAATAGGTCGGACTTACCACCAAAGCCACCAACTCGTTCTATCGACCGAACAAAGTTGCTCCTGTAATTGGTCTTAAGACGTTGAAGTTCCTCCGCGGTCAAGCCGTCTGCCAGAAACCGATCTAGTTCTTCTTGTAAAGCCGACTCCACTAAATGGGCATCACCACCTGGGGCCACAGTGGCATCGAAGTAGAAGAGTCCTCCAATCTCACGGAGATTCACATAGGACCTAGCATCAGTAGCAATTTGACCGTCATACACCAACCGCTTGTACAGCCTTGACGTTTTACCAGCAGCAAATAGGTCACTGATAAGGTCGAGGTGTTTCGCGTCTCTGGTTTTCCAACTGGGGATGTTCCAGACCATATATACGCGCGACTGGGGCACGCGGTCGTGAACCCGGGCTCGGTGCGTGCCGACTCGCTTGGCGACCCATTCTGTGTCGCGTTCGATGGGTGGTCCGGCGGGAATGTGTCCGAAATATCGTTCAACCTTAGTACGCGCGACTTCCGGAGTGATGTCACCTGCAAGGATTAAGACGGCGTTTGCCGCCCCGTAGTATGCCTGGAACCATTCCTGGACGTCAGCAAGTGATGCGGCATCCAGGTCTTCCATTGATCCAATGGTGCTCCACGAATATGGATGTCCAGGAGGGTAAGTGTTCTCTGTAATAAGTTGGCGAGTGACACCGTATGGTTGATTTTCACCTTGGCGTTTTTCGTTTTGGACAACTCCCCGTTGTTCATCTAGTTTGCCTTGGTCTATAGCACCTAAGAGGTGTCCCATACGGTCGGATTCCATCCATAAGGCCATGTCAACAGCCGAGGTTGGTACGACCTGAAAATAGTTTGTTCGGTCAGCGTTTGTTGTTCCGTTCATTCCGGTTGCGCCGACACGGTCAAATGGTTTGAAGTAGTCATCGTTAAAATGCTCACTGCCGTTGAACATTAAGTGCTCGAACAGGTGAGCAAAACCTGTTTTTCCGGGTTGTTCGTTCTTGGAACCCACGTGGTACCAGACGTTAACGGCAACGACCGGGGCCTTATGGTCTTCGTGGACAATCAGTGTCAGTCCGTTGTCTAGGACAAACTTTGTGAATGGCACAGACGGCATGCGTGGTTCTTGGGCAGAAACTACCAGTTGGGCTAGTAGAATGAGACCGACCGACCGTGCTAAAAATGCTAGCGTCGAAAGAATCCACGTATTCGCCTTCGTAACCGTTTTTCCTATCATCACGATACCCTCGTTGTCCCTAACTATTTCTAGCAGTTAGAGTAACTACCAGCCGAATTCACGAATCTTGGAGAGGTAATTCCCTCATTTCTGCGGCACCATAGTCCTATACTAGTGCGGTGGTGTATTTGGTTCCAAGGACGTAAAGGACGATTTGACTACCGGTCACTCTTGATACTTACGAGGAGGAAGCAATATGTCCAACAAGAAATGGTGCCGTCTGGCGAGCGTGGTGGTAATGGCCACGGTCGGTTTTATGATGCCGGCGGGCGCTCAGGCACAACTGAGCGACACTACGGCGTTTTTGGCTCATGTCTCCAATGAATATCGGATTGTTCCGAACGTGGTTTATCACGAGGCTAACAATCATGAAAACGCTCTGGATCTGTATATGCCGACTAACGCTACTGGAGCGACACCCGTCCTCGTCATGTTTCATGGTGGTGGCTGGGTCGCCGGTAATCGGCATTCGATGGCGCTTCGAGCATTGCCGTATTTAGAGATGGGATGGGCAGTGGTAAATGTTTCGTATCGATTGGTCCAAGTATCCAGGGCGCCGGCAGCGGTGGAGGATGGTCTTTGCGCGATGCAGTGGGTCGCAAGAAATGCGGAGCAGTATAACTTCGATTTATCTCGCATCGTGACGACAGGCACTTCAGCCGGTGGCCATCTGGCGCTGACTTCAGGAATGGTTCCTGAGGAAGCCGGGCTTGCGCTTGAATGTGTGTCTGGTGGGTTTCGCGGACCATCGGCAATTACGTCTGTTGACGTGGCAGCGGTCATAAACTGGTATGGCGTAACGGATCTGCCGGATTTACTTGAAGGGCAAAATACCAGAGGTTACGCAGTTCAATGGTTCGGCGGCTTGTCGAATCGCCAAGAGGTAGCAGACGCCGTGTCACCGTTGACCTATGTGCGGCAGGGATTGCCAGCGATTCTTTCGATTCATGGAGATGCTGACCCGATTGTGCCGTATCAACAGGCTACGAGACTGCATGCGCGGCTTGAAGATGCTGGCGTGCCAAACGAGCTTCACACCGTGCCGGGTGGCGGCCATGGTGGCTTCAATCGGGAAGAAACCTTGGATATTTACCAAACGATTCAGGCCTTTCTCGATCGTCACGGTTTGGGTCAATAAATAGGGGTAGGTTTAATTAGGGTTCGCGGCAAAAAAAGCCACCTTTTGGTGGAGTGCGTCGCTAGAGATGCCTGCGGGTAGTGATGAAATGTATTTGAGGGATCGGTGCGATTCCATCGGATGGTGAACAGAATCATGGTTTGGGCAAATCAGGTCAAAATGTATGTGTGGCCGGTACATCATTCGGTGGTCATCGCCGCTGGACGAAAGCTTGTGACGAGCTTAGCGGTTGGAGGCATGTGTTTTTCGAGCTGGTCCTGTTCTCCTAGTGCTGATCGCGTTGAAAGTGGTTCGGAAGGCCACGGAAGTTTTCAAGTGACCGCTACCGTGGAAGAGGTCATGCATTCGATTATCGACCCAGCAGCAGACGCGGTTTGGGACTCTGTGGTCATCGTATCCAACGAGAATGGGATCGAAACCACACAGCCTGAAACCCAGGAAGACTGGCTGGCCTTGCGACGTCACGCCATTACGCTGATTGAAGCTTCCAATTTATTGTTGATGGACGGGCGCGCGGTTGCGGCACCTGAGTCGCGGTCCGAACTGCCGGGCATCGACCTTGAACCCGACGAAATCGAAGCTCTCCTTGCTGCGGATAGGACTACGTGGTCCACACTCGTCGGCAAATTGCACGAGAGTGGAATACAGGTGCTCAATGCGGTAGATACACAGGATGTCGACGGGCTATTGGTCGCCGGTGACCGGCTCGATCTCGCCTGCGAGAACTGTCATGCGACGTACTGGTATCCGGGCTATGGCGGTCGAACTGACGAAATGCCCTAAGGTCTTATAGGGCTGCCGTCTGGCCGAGTTAGTTCTGCACAGCAGATTCCGAAGGTTCCCGGAGCGCGCGACGGTGGACCGACAACTCGGATTTGATCCCCGGCTTTAATGGTTTCAGGTGTCCAGCCTCGATTTGCCATGCTGACGGCTGCACCCATTTCTACTTCCCACGAGGTGATCTCTCCGTCGGCATTCTCTTCATCGACGTAGAGGAACGCGTGAGGGTTTCTGAATACAAATTCCTTGACGACGCCTATAGCCTCGACGCTCTTCGTGTCGTCATAGAAAGGAGTGCTTGCGTGATGGGCGTTTGTCGGAACACCGGTCGTAAACAGGACCACTAAGAGCAGAATGCAGAGTGACGAGATCGAAAGAAAAAGTTTCACCAGTTTGCCTCCTTAAGGCGTTGCGCTGAACTTAGCGATATTTTGGGATCATGAACTTCACGGCGCGACGAGCTTGAATTGGATCGCAGCCATAACCTTGAAGCTTGTATCCTTCTGGCCCCGGCAGCCAGCGAGTCGTGTAGGACGCGGGTTCGCGGAGAAACATGGGGTCTTCAAGGGTTAACGTCATCCTTAACTCTTCGCCTTCTCGCCAGTATCGCTCGGTCACTTTTTTGAGCTGTGAAGACGGAATGCCGTTGTAGTCGTCGAATCCTGTAACGTCGAAGAGAAAGTGGGTAGTTTCGACTAACAATGAACCTTCGTCGTAGCGACCGACAGAAAACCCTTGGATGGAGTGATCCAGCGGAGTGGGCGTGCGGCCGTCGAGCCAGACAGTACGAAGCTGGTCGTCTTTTTCGTAACGAAATAGGACCCGATCAGGCCACTGTACAACCTCCATGAAATATGGGTCGTACTGCAGGGCCGGTGACGACGACGGGACACAGTCATATTTTGGGGCCAGAGCTTCGTCGAAGACTTCCTGATATGCCAAGGCTCGTTCGTTCAGCACAGGAAAGTTGTCAGGCGTCCACGGCATATTGGGGCCGTTGACCGGGCGAACTCGTCCGCCGCCATCCCACACTCCGACCAGGTCGGGAATGTTCGCCGTGGAGTCTGATTGCGCGCCGACTGGCACTGGGTTTCCTTGGGCTAGTAACAATAGCGATCCTGAAAGGACGGCTTTGAAGAAGAATGGTTTCCAGGCTTGGTGATTATCGTTCTGGCCCATCGTCGGTCTCCTTAGATCCCTCTTTGAATTGCGGGTCCGTACTGGACTGTCGGCACACATCGGAAATGATTCTACACTGTCGTTGTGTCGCGCGCGCTTCTATAATGAGCGCCAGAATTCAGGAGGAGGACACGATGGCTAACGACAGATTTCGGCGGCGGGTATGGATTCTGCGTAAGAATGTCGCGAAGTTCACCGTAATCGGGATTCTTTTCGGCCCGGTGGTTGTTCTTGGGCAGTCGAGTTTGGACTCAAGAATAGGAGAGAGTCAGGCGAAGACTCCGTGGGGAGACCCTGACCTACAAGGCGTGTGGACCCATGGCACCATCACACCATTGGAGCGACCGGAGGAATATGGCGATCGTGAATTACTGACGGAGGAGGAAGTGGCTGCGTTGAACCACGCCTCGGATACTCGTGCAGAGCAGCGAGAGGGATTGACGGCAGAGCAAGATGTCGCCTTGGCCTATAACCAGTTCTGGTGGGATCGTGGCATTTCAATTGGTCGAACCTCATTGATCACTGATCCCACAACCGGACGTTTACCACCCCGGCTTCCTGAGGCTGAGCGACGGGCGACGTCCGCAGAGGCTGAACGTCGGCAGGGAATTCGCCGCGGGCGTCTTCCTGCGCCGGGTCCTGAAGATATGGATTTAGGGGACCGTTGCCTCGTCTATCGGCCCGTGCCTATTACGTCGAGTGGCTACAACAATAATGTGCAGATCGCGCAGTCGCCAGGCTATGTCGCAATTCTTCAAGAACAGATTCACGAAGTCCGAATCATTCCACTGGATGGCAGGCCACAGCTCGATTCGTCAGTAGACCAGTGGCTGGGTGTCTCACGTGGGCGTTGGGAGGGCGACACTTTAGTTGTGGAGACGACGAATTTTCGTCGGGATGCCGAATATCTTGGGTCAAGTTCACATCGGCATGTTGAGGAACGTTTAACCCGCATGACGGACGGAACGATTCGTTACAGGTTCACGGTGACAGATCCGACGGTGTGGACGCGGTCGTGGACAGGGATGGTTCCATGGCGGAAGACTGAGGGACCGATCTACGAGTATGCCTGCCATGAAGGAAATCTTGGAATGATTGGAATTCTGACCGGTTCCAGGGCAGAAGAGGCTTTCTAAACAAAACGCCCCGGGGGAAGACCCCCCGGGGCGCGCAGTAAATCTTTCTCAATAAAGAAACCCAATATTAGTTTCCATCGGGTAGCGCGAGAGCTACGAGGGAACCAGGAACACTGCCCCCTCGACCGATTTGCACTACGATAAACTGTCGGCCCTCATGGGAGTAGGTCATCATGCCGTACATGCCAGGCGCAGGCAGTTCAACCGACCCCAGTTTCGCTCCCGTAGTCTTATCATGCGCATTGAGAACCGCAGGGCCGTTAGAACCTTCGGTTGCGAATAACAAAGTTTTACTTGCCATCATGACCGCTCGCCCCAACCCGCTAACATCGGACAAATCCAAATCCCGTAACGCGGGATGTCGGGTAATCCGTTCTGGTGCTGAGCCGACAGCAGTCTCCCACGCGTGGTCGCCTGTGTTTAGATCGATGGCCGTGATCTTGCTGTAGGGCGGTTTATGGATAGGAAGACCTTGGGGGCCACTCCAACCGACGCCGCCACCTTGCACCCAATCAGAAATGGTGGTGCCGGTGGTGGTGCATTCGCCGGAATCAGCCGTGCAGTTGTGGGTGTCGCTGTCTACATCGGCCCCCGGCTGCACGGTACGGCCTGAGCACCCCGGGCCGGAAGATTGATACAGGTATCCAGTTTCCGGGTCAAGTACTGCAGGGTGCGTAATATTTAGACCACCGGAGCAACCAATCCAGCCCTTGACGGACTCGGTGTGATTGTTGGGCAGCGGCGGCATGTATGGTCCGCCGACACGGTATTGGTTCATGATCTCAATGGCTTCTTGCCGCAATTCCGGCGTGAAGTCTATGAGCTGGTCTTCGGATAGTCCGAGTGGATTTAGCGGCGCCGGGCGCGTCGTAAATGGTTGGGTCGGTGCCAATTGCTCTCCTGGCACAATTGATTGCGGCACCGGGCGTTCTTCAATGGGCCAGACGGGGTCACCGGTTTCACGATTAAAGACGAACGTCATCCCTTGTTTTGTGGTTTGGACCGCGATTGGGACTTCTTGACCATCAATATTCACGTCGGCAAGAATCGGGACATTCGGTAAATCGTAATTCCAGATCGGATGGTGAACGGTTTGAAAATGCCAGATCCGTTGGCCCGTTTCAACGTCGAGAGCAATGGTGCTGGTGCCAAACAAATTATCGCCTGGTCTGAAGCCACCGTAATAATCAATAGTCGGAGCATTCGTGGGGATATAAACGATGCCGCGGTCTAGGTCGGCGGATAGCGGCGCCCAAGAGGAGACGTCACCGGTCCATTGCCACGCTTCATTCTCCCAGGTGTCGAAGCCGAATTCACTTTCCGATTGTGGGATTACATTGAATTTCCATTTGTGCTCCCCGGTTTCAGCATCGTACGCCAAGATGTGGCCAGGAACGTTTTCAATGCGGCTCTGACTGTATCCTTGTTCGTGGGAGTTGCCGACTACTACGGTTCCGTTCACAACGATCGGTGGTGATGAGCTGGTGATGTAGCCCACCTCCATCGGTATTCCGTTATAGGGGTCGTAGTCATAGCCTAGGTCTGCAAGGAGGTCCACGACGCCAGTTCTCGGGAATCCCGGGATTGGCACCTGGCCGCCAAAACCTTCAAGATGCTCGCCGGTGAGCGCATCAAAAGCATGAAGAAAGAAAGCAGGGCTGATGTAATAAATGACATCGCGGCCATTAACTACTTCGTGTGCGACGCCCTTTCCGTAGCTGGCTCTCATTGATTCTTCCCAGCGTTTGGTGTTGGGTTCTCTGTATGTCCACAGGGTCTCACCGGTTGAGGGATCAATCGCTGCGACTGTTCGACGATACCCTGTCACAGTGTAAAGAACTCCGTTGATGTAGCTAGGTGTTGACCGTGATACGTAGCTGGGATGAGGACCGTAGTTGTCCCCACGCCAGAGCCAAGCGACCTCCAGTTCTTCAAAATTGTCGCCGTCGATTTGGTCGAGCGCTGAGTACCGGGTTCCCCATGCGTCCCCACTTTGATATCGCCATTCGCCATCGGGGGTGCCGCGATCTTGGGCCGTCGATAGGCTGGGCAGTACGAGGAGGCCAACCAGTACCAAGGCTAATGTAAGAGCTTGGGAGCCTCTCGGATTAAAAGTCATCTGCTTCCTCCTAAGATACGAAACGTGAATGAGTTATTAATTATGCTGTTCCCGTGAGGTTTTGGGAATAGCTGACTGTCAATTTTCTTGATGAAGCGGACAGTGGCAGAATAGTGAAACGCCGGGAAGGCAATTTAATGAAACAGATTTATGTGATTCACGAGAATAATGCGTGGGTGGAGCCTCTGCGGACGGCCTTTGACGAGCTTGATCTACCGTTTACAGAATGGTTTCTAGATAGCGGAACGATTGATCTAGGCGCTGAGCCGCCCGATGGAGTGTTTTACAATCGGATGAGTGCTTCCTCGCACACTCGAGACCATAGATGGGGGCCGGAATATACAGCCGCCGTCTTGGCGTGGCTGGAGCGCCATGGCCGACGGGTGGTGAATAACAGTCAAGCGTTACGTCTCGAAATTAGTAAGGTCGCGCAATATGCTGCCCTCAATGATGTAGGTGTTCGAACACCTCGGACGGTGGCGGCTGTTGGTCGCGATCAAATTCTTCGAGCCAGCCAAATTTGTGACCCTCCATTTGTTACGAAACATAATCGCGCAGGAAAAGGACTGGGGGTACGATTATTCCGCGACCGGGAGGCGCTCAAGGGTTACGTTCAAGGTGACGACTTCGAGCCCTCGGTTGATGGTATTACCTTGGTTCAGCAATACATTGAAGCCCCGGATGCGTTTATCACCCGCGTCGAATTTGTTGGCGATCGTCTTTTGTATGCCGTTCGGGTTGATGCCAGTCGGGGGTTCGAATTGTGTCCGGCCGACGCGTGTGAGGTTGATGATATGTTTTGTCCGACTGGCGACGCCGGCGAGTCGCGGACGTCCGATGGTCCAAGGTTTCAAATCATTGACGGCTTCGGTGATGAGCACGGCGACGACTTCACTCGTCCATTGATCGGGCAATACCGAGAGCTCTTGGCTCTCCATGGAATCGAGATAGCGGGTGTGGAGTTTATCGTTGATAGTCAGGGCGTCCCGTACACCTACGATATCAATACCAACACGAACTATAACAGCGAAGCCGAGGCTCTTTCGGGTAAGCGAGGTATGCACGCAGTGGCGACGTATCTCGGGATGGAGTTGGAAAAGGTTTCAAGGTAAGTCGGTAGGTCCTGCCCGTGAGAGAGCTTAAAGGGCTACCTAGATGGCAATGCGAAACTGAGAATTAAATCACCACCCCGGCGACCGCGGTCACCACCACCCGAGGCAACCGTCACAAATTGTTCTCCGTTCACCATATAGACTGAGGGTGATGAAAAAACACCAGCACCAGTGTTGAACTTCCAGAGAAGTTCTCCCGTTTCGGCATCGAAGGCAAAGAAATAACCAGCAATATTGCTACCAGTTCCCACGAAGACAAGGCCACCTGCGGTGACAACTGATCCAGCCTGCCCGTATCCCTCAAAGATCTGTCGCCATACCAGTTCGCCGGTGGTTGGGTCGTATGCCGAGAAATAGCCCTCTGGACCGCGTCCGCCGTTGTAGGGTTGGTCAATTGCGTTTACATACAACAATCCGGTTAAGGGACTGTAGGAAAGGGGCGCGTAATTAGCGCCTCCGCCATAGCCAGGTGCGACGATGTGATTGGAGGCATGTGGTGTGAACTGAGGAACGAGTTCTCGGCCTTCTCTGATACGTTCTACCGAGATTTTTGTCGGGTAGACAGGGGCGACTGGTTCCATTCGGTCACCATTGGCTTTATGTGGTATTGGCTGGGTTGGCCAGGGTTGTTCGCCTGGCGTGTCTGTCTCCGTCGACACTGGAGTTTCGATGATTGAGTGAACGGGCTCACCGGTTTCTCGATTGAGAATATACAACCAGCCGTTCTTGTTTGCCTGCGCCAAGGCTCTGACAGGTTCACCGTCTACTTCCATTTCGAAGAGTATCGGCTGAAGACCATTGTCATAGTCCCAGACGTCATGATGAACAAGCTGGTAGTACCAGCGTAGCTGTCCTGTCTCAAGTGAGAGGGCCAAAATCGAATCGGTGAATAAATTGATTCCGGCCCGCTTCGTGCTGTCGCCGAATGGATTTCCCACTGCGACATAGACCAGGCCGAGTTCGGGGTCGATTGACGGCGTTTCCCAGATTCCACCGCCGTTTCGTTCGCCGCCAACCCAAGTGGGACCGGCAATATCCCACGCTTGGTCGTTCTCATCCTGGGGAATCGTGTTGAAATGCCATAGCACTTCACCAGTGTGAGCATCCACTGCGAGTACATGCCCACCTGGGATATGACTTTCGCTCCGAGTGGAGCCCACATAGAGCACGCCGTCATAGACCTGAGGTGCTGAAGTAAACCAATAGCCCATCGAAATGGCAGTTTCGACGTCGGGGTATCGGAGTCTTAATACATCTAGGATGACACTAGCTTGGCCGTCGTCTCCGAATCCCTCCAGTGGCTCACCAGTTTTAGCATCCAAAGCGAAAATAAATGATCCGGCCGCGCTGTAGACGATTCCATCTTCGTAGGTCACGCCGCGATGTCGAAAGATATACCCTTCGCGGCGAGCACCGCCGAGTTTTTCGGTGACATCATATGACCACAGAAGATGACCGTTTCCACCGTCAAGGGCGTAAACGCTGCCGCGCGAATCTGTTGCATACACCACACCATCCACGATGACCGGTGTTGTCTGGTTGCTCACTCCATCAATGACGCCGTGTTGAAAAAGCCACCGTGGAGTCAAGGTTTCCACGTTGGCGGGAGTAATCTGATCTAGTGTAGAGAACCGACTGCCTGCAAGATCAAGATTGTGCAATGGCCAGTCGACGGTGTCTTGTCCAGCCTGAACGATGGTTGTTCCGAGGCTCATAAAGATGAGCATGGACACGAGAGTGCGGATGCTAGTAAAAGGCGTCATTGAGTTTATTCCGTTTCACTGCTTCGAGTTGTTTGATTTGGTTAAGGGACACTGGCGGGGACTGCTTCCATAAGCAAAGTTAATGCATTCCGCAGTGCCCGTCCTCCGGCACGACTCCCAGCATAATGCCCCTGTCTGACGACCACCATGTCGTGAGAAGGAATGATGAGTGTCGTCTGACCTCCCGCCCCTGACATATAGTAGGCTTCTCGGGGTACGGGAAACGTTTCTGTTCCATTGATCCAAAAGAAACCACCGTAAATTGGTCGCCCATCACTTTCCCACGCCGGAGCCAGTGAACTGACGAAGTCACTCCATCCTTCCGGAAGAATTCGTTCGCCCATCCAGACCCCGTCCTGTAAGTACAGGTTACCTAAGCGGGCCCAATCTCTGGCTGGAGCAAGTTCGTAACCCTGAAGAAGGTAGTTACCGTAAGGATCAGTTTCGAGAACCATACCGCGTATGCCAATTTTGTCGAACAGGTGACGTTGCGGAAAGGACAGATACTCTTCGTTTCTGTTTTCGACACCAAGCCGAACAAGATAGTTAATAAGAACCGGATCAGAATTTCTGTAGCGGCCAATAGTGTTAGGCGGCCATTGCTGCGGTCGTGTTGCGGCCCACTCAAAAGAGTTTACGGTTCCCGTATAGACGTAAAGATGATCAGGATAGCCGAGACTCTGGTCCAGATCTGGATCTTGTGGTGCGCGAAAGCGCAAGCCACTCGACATTCGAAGGATGTCTGCAATGCGAATTGCCTGTCGCGGGTCATCAGACGACTGCCATTCAGGCACGGGTGCCGACTGGTAGAGGTCATAAACGCCTTGTTGAATCAGCACTGCCATCAAAGTGGCTGTCAAACTCTTGCCCATTGACCAACTTTCCAATGGGGTGTGCATTGAGATGCCGGGACCGTAACGCTCGCCGATTATGCGCCCCTTGTGTGTAACGACGAATGCCGCGGTCATGCCCTCGACTGGGGTAAACGCTGCGTCGACCGCTTTGGCGATGAGTTCTTGGTTGAGTTCTGCTGGCAGAGGGTCTTCCGACAACACATCGCCCATCGGCCACGCCAGAGCTGAGGGGTCAGGCAGTGATGATTCGATGGCCACCGGTTCAAAGAAAACGTCGTCCTCGCCGATGGGTAGGGTAACGCAGCCATGATCACCGTTGAATTTAGCGGTTCGAATAACACCATTTGGCAGGGTTAAGTGAACCTGCCGAGTATCGCGATCGACCTCTCGTTTCACTACGTGCTGCCGATGTTCGTGAGGAGAACTGAAGAAACCAACGTTCTCAGCGGCGAAGTCGGCTTCCAGGCCGGTGACAAAGACTGCCGAACACAGTGTTTTCGCAAATCCTGATGTGTGATGGGAAAGCGGGTCACCTGGCGGGGGGTCGTAGGGTGTATTAAGTTCCGCCGCTAGCGCTCTATCAAGCATTGCTGTTCGTTGTGATTCGTTGTCTTGTGTAGACACTACTGCCCCGAGCGAAATCCAGGCCAAGAGGGCGACGACCACGTAGGTTCTATGATTGTCGATCTGCCACGGGTTGATCATGGGTTCGTCTCCTTTTGTCGGCGTAACCACAACGATTAATTGATGACGTTACCGGAAGTCTGAGCTTGGGTCTAGTCTTTAGCTTGCTCTGGTCGCTGCGCTTTATGCTGTCAGTGAAAACTAGGGATGTGACCTAAGGAGGTAGGCGGCAACCCGCGGCTGCATCGACTTGTCACTGTGAATTCATTGTGGTGTGGTTCGCG
Source organism: uncultured Vicinamibacteraceae bacterium (assembly GCA_964342185.1). Taxonomy (GTDB): domain Bacteria; phylum Acidobacteriota; class Vicinamibacteria; order Vicinamibacterales; family UBA8438; genus CAUZIB01. The sequence goes on from CAYFER010000006.1 coordinate 89,079, forward strand.
ATGTCCATAGTTTTCCGAGGTTTGAGAGGACGATCAAAACCGGCACGGCTATAATGCCTGCTGATTGATTCAGAGTTCGGGGGAGATGAAACCGTGTCAAGTGATGCACCAAAGACTGCCGTAGAGTTGGCGATGGAGAAGTTGGCCAAGCAGGACGAATCAGAAGGGATCGAATCTAGGTCGCTGACGGAAGATCAAAAAGACGCTATTGCGGAGGCTCGACGGGATTGCGAGGCCCGTACGGCAGAGTGTCGGATCCTTCATGAGGCCTCGAGCTCATCAACGTTAGAACCGGACGCGCGACGGGAGCTAGAGAGTAACTATCAGCGGGACTTGGCTCGCTTGGTTAACGACCGCGACCGTAAAGTTCAAAAGATTCTTCAACGCGACAATATGAATGATACCGGCTGAGCATGTTTCTGGCCGGAGAAGAGACATTTTGGTTGTTTAGGTTGTCTTCTAACGGCGGTCAATGACCGCCGCATCTATGAGCGTCGCGAATTGCTCTCGGAAACGCTCACCAGTGGCTGGGGACACTTGTGCCATGATTACCGTAATCATTTTTTGCTGAGGATCGATAAAAAAGCGTGTGCCTGCGGAGCCATCCCACCAGAAGACCCCTTTTCCGATCGGGTAATCAAAGAGTGTCGGGTCCATAGCAATACAGAACCCGAGGCCCCATCCATATCCATTTTCTCGACCGAACAGCGGAAACAACGCCTCAGGAATTCGATTCGAGGTCATCATGGCAATCGTTTCCGGCTTGAGCAGTTGGTAGCCTCCGATGGTCCCTTGATTTAAAACCATTTGGGCGAATCGTGAGTAGTCTCGGACCGTTGAGAGCAGTCCGACGCCACCCTCGAGAAGCGTTGGTGGTTCTGTAAAGGGAACTCGTTCGATAGTGTGCGGTTGGAGTGTTCCGGTCGCGGAAGGTCGATAAAGCGCGGCGAGACGGTTCGTCCGCTCGCCAGATGCCCAGAACACCGTATCTTTCATGTCTAAAGGAGCAAAAACTCGTTCAGCAAGAAACTGATCGAGCGATTGTCCCGAGACAATCTCAATGACCCTACCTAACACGGTAGTTGAAATGCCGTAACGAAATCGGGTGCCAGGGTCTTCGAATAACGGGACGCCCGCAGCGTTGTCGACCATCTGTTGGAGGGAGATAGACCGCGAACGGACGCCTTCACTTCGATATATGTCAGAATTTCGACTTCCGAGACCAGACGTGTGAGTCAAAAGGTGCTCGATTGTGACCTCGTTCGTACGCGGTCGTGTTTCTTCCATAACTGGGTTATCGGCATCCAAAAATACCCGCTGTGCGGAAAAGGCTGGAATAAACTCTGAGAGCGCGTCATCGAGTCGTAGCTTCCCTTCTTCCCAGAGGATCATCACTGCGAGGCTTGTGATGGGGCGGGTCATCGAGTAGAGCCGAAAGAGTGCATCGGTCGGCATCGGTTCACGCTGGCTGAGGTCGCGATAGCCGAGGCTTTTTGTATATGCGATCTGGCCGTCGCGGATAACTGTCGCGACGACGCCTGCGATACTTTCATTGTCGATGTGTGCTTGTAGCGCTTCAGTGGCTTGATCTAACGCCGTGGAAGAGAGACCAACGGACTCCGGGTTTACCTCAGGAAGTTCTTGTCCAAAGGTCGAAGTCGTTAGTAGAAGCAGACATAGGCAAGATGACACGGAGCGCATATATGAGTCCTTAAAGTACGAAACTAAAGGTCATTATACGCGGCGGCGTTGACGCTATAATCTCGCCTTGCCTGAACTTGGAAGTGGGCTCGGTTTCTATGTCGTGTTTCTGTTGTCAACGACGCTTCACGAGGCGGCCCATGCCTGGGCGGCTCTGCGAGGAGGTGACCCGACTGCCTATCATGGCGGACAGGTCTCTCTCGACCCGCGGCCACATATTAGGCGAGAGCCATTCGGGATGGTCGTTCTCCCGCTAGTTTCAGTGGTTCTAATCGGATGGCCGTTCGGATACGCGAGTACCCCGTATCAGCCGGGTTGGGCGGCCGAATACCCCAAGCGTGCAGCGATTATGGCACTGGCTGGACCAGTATCGAACATTCTGTTGGTTCTTGTCGCGGTGTTGGCCATTCGCATCGGCATATGGACGGCTGTGTTTGACAATCCGACCGCAGTTAGTTTTGGTGAGATCGTTGTGGCGGCTAATGCAGGGATGTGGGAGGGTGTGGCGTTTGTGGTGAGTGTCTTCTTCTCTCTCAACCTTCTGCTTGCCATATTCAATCTAATCCCGATACCACCTCTCGATGGAAGTGGTGTTGTACCGCTGTTTCTGAACCCAGCGAACACGAGTCGGTATCAGCGGCTCATATGGGGAGAGCCGATGCTGTCGTGGGTGGGGATTCTTGTTGCCTGGCAATTGTTTCCGAGTCTGTTTCGTCCAGTTTGGCTGTTTCTGGTTAATTGGATTCTCGATGGGCCAGGTTATGGGTAAACGTTGAGACGACGAACGGAGTTAGAAGACTCAGGAACAGCTGTAAGATGAGTGAATTATCCGAAAAGTAGATTGATGATAAATGTTGCTGCCAGAATTCCTGTGATGTCTGCGAGAAGACATGCTGGGACGGTATGGCGAGTGTTTTTTACCCCAATCGCGCCAAAATAGACGGCAAGCGTGTAGAAGGTCGTTTCTGTACTACCTTGATAAGTGCTGACCATATAGCCGACGAGTGAATCAGGGCCATGGGTGTTCATGGTTTCGCTCGCCACTGCCAGGGCACCCGAACCACTCAGTGGCCGGAGAAGCGCCATGGGCAGTGCCTCGGCTGGCATACCCAGAATCTGAGTTGCTGGAGCAATAAGCCCGATGATTAAGGCGAGGCCACCGGATGCTCGAAACATACCGATTACGACCAGAATAGCTACGAGGAATGGAATGATACGGAGGGCGACCTGGAAGCCCTCTTTGGCGCCTTCCACCAGTGACTCATAGACACGGACTTGGCGGACCCAGCCATAGAGAATAAATACTGCTACCAAAGCGGGCAACATCCAGAACGAGAGCGTGTCACGGACGACATTGTCGAAACTGTTAGTCGCTAAGCGGCTGTAGAAATCACGCACAGCTAAGACCAAAAAGACGAACCAAAAGAGTGCTGCGAGAATTCGGCGGGGCGGTGACGCGGCCGGTGAAGGAGCTTCGGTCGCGTTTGATTCAGAAAGTTCAGGTGCAGTAGGTGAACTCGGTGGTAGATTAACGTGCACCGGTTCTGTGGCACGATACCTGGGTAGATGTGACAAGGCAATCGCTGCTGTAATGGCCATGACTGTCGCGCAGCCGCTGGCAAACCATGTTGGTATCCAGATGCCAGCGGCGTTAGCAGAGCCAAGCGCGGCACGGACGCCGATAATTCCAGACGGTAGCAGGGCGAGGCCGGCGGTATTGATCGCGAGAAAGAGGGCCATCGCGTTCGTAGCGGTGCCTTTTTGTCCGTTGTATTTGTCTAGTTCCTCAATCGCCTTAATGCCGAAGGGCGTTGCGGCATTTCCCAAGCCGAGCATGTTGGCGGAAATATTGAGGACCATAGCGCTCATCGCGGGACTGCCGGCCGGGATTGAGGGAAAGAGGATGCGCATAAAGGGACTGACCAGTCGTGACAGCACGGTCATTAGGCCACCGTCCTGAGCGATCCGCATGAGTCCAAGGAAGAATGCCATTACTCCAACGAGCCCCAGAGCCAAGCTCACTGCGTCACCTGCGGAAGTGAGCATTGCATCGGTAACAGCCTGCATTTGTCCCGTGAACGCGGCTAAGAGCACCGAGGAGAGAGCGATGATGATGAATAGGCCGTTTAGCATCGATTGAAATCGAGGTTACAGCTGCACCCGACTGGTTTGATGGTGTTGTTTGTGACAGCGGCTATGTGCTGGAACGAACGATCGTATGTTTCGAGATAGTGTCCGCTCTTTGTCGCGCGACACGCTAACCCCCAGATTCCGTCACGGTGTTGCCCATGGTATCGGTCGCTCGGATAACCAAGGACCCATCATTGGGCGAGTCCAGAGTGAGTCTGAAACGTTCGACTGATGAGTCTGGAATGCCGTCGACCGGATAGAGTACCTGCCAGTCTAAGGTTCCGACAGAAAATTCCACTCGTTCGATCGGAGAGTGACTGTCGCGTACCGTAAATTGAAATTCAAGGTTGGTGCCAGTTGATGGGCTCGCGTCTATGATGATTTCTGGTGGAGAGTTGTCTACGTTGAATGGTGGGCTAGAAACTTCGCCCTGCAGCGCAAGTAAAGGTGGATTCGAGAGAGCGTCGCTCGCCACGATTCGAAACACGTATGCACCATCTGGAACAGAACTGGTGTTCCACGTAAAGATCCTTTCATGTAGTCCGAGAGCCAGCGTGTTCCACGTAGACTGAGATTCTGATCGATAGAAGACGTCAAAGGCCAGTTCGTCTGAATTGGCATCCTCTGCCGTCCATTCGAAGGTTTGCAGGCCTTTTCGAAATACCCTCCGTCCTAACGTATTGGTTGGAGTGCCCACCTCGGCACTTGAGAGGCCTTGACGTGGTTCGTCGGCGATGTTTAATCCTGCAATGGGTGGGTCGCTTCCTGAGAAGGGCTGCTGAAATACAACGCCTGGGTCGTGAACAGTTACTGTTGTGATCGCGGGCGGCAGGTTGCGAGGGAGATATGCTGTGGTTACGGAGTGCAATGCGGGAATCGCATCCACGCCACGCAACTCCGCCTTCCACTGTATATAGCGGGCCTTTGGACTAGTTATTTGAGAACCCGTGGAATTCACGTGGGCGTCAGACCACCCGCTCCAGATTTCATTGGGTTCTTCGGTGTTGCCACTGCGGGTAAACAATTCTATGGAGGTTCCAGGCGGGAGGCTTGCCTGCCAACTGAGGCTGCCCCAAGTTGCGACCGTGGAAGCGTCCTGCACTGATGAAAGATAGACGCCGGTTGATGAATTGTCTGCCGTCAGTCGGTAAAGTCTGCCTGGATTAGCTGTGACGTAGTGGTAGTTGTTTTCGGCTGTCGTTACGAATTGTATGACCTGCTGGGTGGGAACGCGGGCGAGAAGGATTACCCGCGCGGGACTTTCCGAAACCTGAAAAATCTTTCCATCGGGACCGGTGCCAATAAGGAGGTCGTAATTAGCAGAGTCTGGTGAGTTAATGGGGGCCCGAAACGTAACGTCGTAGGGCAGGTCAGTAGTGGAGTCCCAAACGAGATCCCAGACTCCGTCTCTCTTGATTCGATAGACTCCTCCGCTTTGTGAGCCGGAAGAAGTTTGAGTTGAACTTGTGGAACTGGAAGTGGCTGAGCTTGAATCGCTCGTGCTGACAGTGGACGACGTTACAGAGGTGGATACCGTCACCGTTGCGGTTGCTGGTGCGGCCGAGACCGCAGGGGAGGATGAGGTGGCGCCACTGCTCTGGCTGACTGCTACTGCATATAGAGTGCCATCGGTTGCGATGCGGACTGATCGAATCTCATTAAACGGACTGTCCAGCAAGACAAACCCTTCACCTGTAGAAGAGATGCGGAACACGCGCCCGGGCGCTCCCGTTCCCGCGATAAGGTTTTCGTCTTCGTCGAGCGCTAGAGAGAGTACGTGGGTTGTGTTGGTGTCATAAAAGAGAGAGAAGCTACCATCCGGACCTATTCGATAAATGCGACCTGGATTACCAGTGGCAACATAGAAATATCCGGAGGAATTGCGGGGCGTGATCGCCCAGATATATTCTTCGTCAGGATCGAATACGATGGCAGCTTCCTCGTTCTGGGATATCCTGAAAACTGCACCGTCCGGAGAAGTGCCAACAAAGGCCGAATTCACGTCAACAGCTGTTACCGCATGTACATTCAACTGGCGTGAATCAAATATCATTTCTGCCGTGTCGTTATCTGCAACTCGGAACACTCGGCCGTCGTTACCACTGCCGAGCCAGAAAACGTTGTCGACCTCTGAGACAGACCAAAGAAAGGGAGTGGTTGCTTCATAGACGACTTCGTTGAATGGTCCGAGAAGAAGCGTGCCAGTAGCATCGATCGAAAGATTGTCAACGTCCCCCCTCAGAAAGTCGTCTTGGGTTGAAACATGCCAAAACAAAGGTGACGCTGCCGTTCCGAATGCAACTAGCGAAGAGACGACTAGAGCGGTCAGTGCGGATCGGCCAGATATGTCGGTTGGTGCAATCATCTGTCGAGGTTAACAGCAAGGCGACGGTTTCCAGACATGAAGTAGCCTCCCGTTAATTCCCATTCGCCCAGAATTACTTCTTGGAGTCGACCAACACGCCCGCCGCGTTGGTTGCCTTCGACGACTGCTAAGACGGACGCCGGTAGAGCTGGTAGCGATTCTCCTCGGTCAGACACGCCCGGTTGGGATTGCAGCAAACGCACATAGAGTCGGTTATTCCGACGTGTCCGATTAAGTTTCCTGATGAGTTGGTCGACAGTTTCTGCGTCGGTTAGGCGATTGGCATTTTGACTTTCGAGCGCCGTCAGGGTTGGTGCATCCGACACTTCTATGGTTAGTGTGCCCGTGGCGTGGTTGGGAATCTGTACGGCGACGGTCTCCAATAACTCCTCACCGTCGTTGCTTGCGATTACGAGTTTGAGTTCTGTCTCTGACCCGGCACGCGGACGGGTTGTATCGATCCAAGCTCGTTCCAAAGTGGCGCTTCGACTCTCTTCGCTGGCGGATACTGTGACATCGATTCGTTCGATCTCAATGCTGCCGAGGGTGCTCTGAAAAAGACTTACAAGCGGATTGGAAATCGCGGAGGCTGCTAAGACCGCGGCTGCTTCTCCAGAGTAAATGTCATCGAATCGTATGTCTCCATGATCTTTGATCTGTGCGATGGCGCTAACCTCAAAAGTGCTGGGTCCAACACTGCGAGCCCAGCTTGTAAACGTGTTCAGGGCAGTCGTGAATGTCAATAATGGTGTAAAGATACTGTCTTCTATGATCTCAAAGTTGAACGTCCGCTGGAGCTCTCGGTTCGGTGATTCGAAGCTCATACTTACAGGCAACATTGCTGGACCTGGGCCAAAACTTCCATAGATTCCAGTCGCTCGATCCTGATCTATCGTTCCAAGGACTTCTCCAATGGAAGCCAATTTTGATGAAATGGCCAAACTCGGAAGCAGGGTCGTGACATGGGCGCGAGTCATTGGAAAACTGGTGGGGCCGAGATTGTAGAAAGGATGTCCGAAAGCATAGACTCTGTCGCCTTCGACCATCGTGACAGTCCCAGTGCCTGCCATTGTTAAGTCGCCTCGAATAAGACTGGCGCCAATAGCATCTCCGGCCTGAAGCGGTTCGCTGATCGTCTCGTTTTGATTTTCTCCGATCACGATACCGCCAATCGCAGCCTTTAAGCCGTTCGTATTAAAAGCAGACAGTAGGATGCGTTGTAGTTCAGGTGTGAACCCGCTAAGAATTAAGGGAGTGCCGATGGGTTGCAGTAACGGACCCAAACGGGTCGCGTCAGCCACTGGCAGGCCGCTCAAAGCCCGCACATCGGTCGGTCGTTGAGCAAAGGGTTCGACTAAGTTAAATACTCGTCTGACGAGAGTAGTGATTTCATCCTGGCTAGTGGGTAGTTGGTAAATTTGGGGCCTGCTTCGGGTCGTTGAGTCGGCGCGCTCATCGGTTGCGACCATCTCTTCGATTGGTGTGATTCCCGCGATTGCCTCGGTGGAAAAGGAGCCTAGGGAATATGACACGGCGCCTATGAGGCGCTCATCAATATATATAGGGCTTCCGCTCATTCCTTGAATGACACCCGTCTGGGCTAAGGGGCCACCAGTAAGTCGCGCCACAATCAGATTGCGTTGTGGGCCCATCACATTGTTGAGGACGCCAAGAATCTCCGCGTTGAATTGTTCTCTTGTCGAACCTTGGAAAACCGTAATTCCTGTACCGACCATGCCTGCTCTGATCTCGTCAAGAGGCATACGGGCGGTTTCTGCCGGTAGTGGTATAAGGCTGCTGACGAGCAGAAAAACGAGAAGGAGAGGCGCGAGGGCTCTCATTGGAGGATTCAACGTATTAATTGGTTATAGCGGACCAAATACTACATGGTCAAGCGGAACCGCGAAAATTGACATTATATGGAAACGTCTGCTAGCGTAAGTCCTCAAGCTTATGACTGTCTCTCTTGTCCAAAAGACTGCGTCTCAGAGGTATCGGGTCACTCCATATCAGTGGCGATACTGCGATCCATTTAGAACGGTTGCTGAGGGTGGCTGTCATCTCGGACAAGACACGGTCGTTTGACCTAGAGAAGAGAAAAGAGACGAGACAGACAAGCCTCTTCAGCCTGGTTGGTTGGAGAGGCTTTTTGTGTTTCGAGGGTCAATTGTGAATGCGAAATTATGTGCAACCGTAGTTGGTGAAAGTACAGAGGAGTTAAGAGCTCGGCGGGATGCTGTCGATGGCGCCGATATGGTTGAACTACGGTTGGATTACGCGAAGAAGATCGACGTAGCTGGCGTGTTAGCGGATCGCCGCCTTCCGGTAGTGGTTACCTGTCGTCCGAAGTGGGAAGGCGGAGTGTTTAGCGGTTCAGAAGAGGAGCGTCGACTGTTATTGACGCAGGCGTTTGATCTTGGTGCCGAGTATGTGGATGTAGAGTGGAGGGCGAGGTTTAAGGATTTGATAGAAGCCGAGGGAGGGCGAAGAATTGTGCTGTCCCTTCATGATTTCGACGGTTGCCCGACTGGTCTTCACGATCAGTTTCGAGTCATAAGGTCAGTCGGAGCCGAGGTCACGAAGATTGCTGTTGCAACTGACTGCCTTACCGACCTTGTGAAATTACGAGATGTTTCGAAGCGATATGCCGACGATGGTCGACAGATAGTTATTGGAATGGGTGCGACTGGTGTGACGTCACGGGTCCTACCTGATCTATTTCACTCGGTCTGGACATATGCCGGGGATGGTGTAGCCCCTGGACAATTGTCACTTGGCGAAATGTGCAATGAATATCGAATTCGCTCGCTTGGAAGAGATTCTGAACTCTTCGGTGTGCTTGGGAAGCCGCTGAGACATTCGCTGTCGCCGGCGATGCACAACGCGGGTTTTAAGGCGATACAACACGACGCCGTCTATCTGCCATTTGAAGCGGTTGATTTCGAAGATTTTGAAAACTTTGCGAATGAATTCGACGTTGTTGGTGCGAGTGTGACGGCTCCATATAAAAGAGCGGCGCTTGCAAAGAGTGCCAAAGTGGATGAACTGAGTCGGCGGGTTGGCGCGGCGAATACTCTCATGATGAAAGACGGCGAATGGCACGCGAGGAATACAGACGTGCCAGGGTTTTTGGAGCCTCTGCACGGGCGGATGGAGTTAGAGGACTGCAGAGCGACGGTGTTGGGTGCAGGTGGCGCCGCACGGGGTGTAGTTACTGCGTTGGCCGATGAGGGGGCGAAGGTAACCGTTTGTGCGAGAGTTGTTGAGCGTGCCAGGTCTGTTGCTGAACTTTGCGGTGGAGCTGCCTCTGAGATACCGCCCGTGACCGGAACTTGGGATCTCTTAGTAAACACGACTCCAGTTGGTACGTACCCAGAAAACGATAAGAGTCCCGTGGACCCACATGACATTAAGGGAAAATTGGTCTATGACTTGGTGTACAACCCTCTCGTGACACGTTTGCTTGCGGACGCAAGAGCCGTCGGGTGTTTGACGATTGGCGGCCTAGCCATGTTGGTTTCTCAGGCTGAGCGCCAGTTCCAGTGGTGGACAGGCCAGTCCGCTCCGCCAGATAGTTTTCGGCGTGCCGCGGAAGCGCGACTAGACAGTATGAGTCGGGCGGACAGGCTGGATGAAGTGCAAACTGAAAAGCGATGAACATTGAGACGTCCCTTGAACGGTTTTGCGAGCTGGCAGAGCACGGGAACTTTGTGCCTGTATTCAAGGAAGTGATGGCGGATCTGTTAACTCCGGTTTCGGCGTTTTTACGCACTGCGAAGAACGCAGAACACGCGTTTTTGCTCGAGAGTGTGGAAGGAGGCGAGCAGTTAGCGCGATATTCCTTTTTGGGCAAAGAGCCATTTATGGTGATCCGATCGCAGGGTGGTCGTGTGCTCATCGAAAGAGCAGAAGGTGTCGAAGAACGTAAGGAGAGCTTTTTGGAGGTTTTGCGTGAAGTAATGGCCCAGTACGAATCACCAGACGTCGATGGCTTGCCTCGGTTCTCTGGTGGTGCAGTTGGGTTTCTGGGCTACGAAGCTGCCGCGTGGTTCGAACCCTCTCTGGAACCTCATTGGAGGACGCTTGGCGTCGAGAGCGAAGATGTTCCGGATGACGCGGCATTCATGGTTTTTGACACCGTTCTAGCATTTGATCACGTTAAACATCGAATTTTGATAATCGCTAATACGCGGGTGTTCGATGGGTGCAATCTGCGGGAGCAATATGAAGGGGCTCAATCAAAAATTCACGCGGTTGAAGAAGAATTAAGTCTCAGCGAATCTGGCCAATCGATGACGATGGAAACGGATTCACGGTTGGAGTGGACGACGAATACGACACAAGAGACTTATGAGGCATCCGTGCGAAGGGCTCAGGAATACATTCGAGCTGGCGACATTTATCAGGTGGTACTGTCTCAGCGGTTTGATACTGAAACCGACGTAGACCCTTTTACTGTCTATCGAACACTTCGCTATGTAAATCCGTCTCCGTATATGTATTTTATGCGGATCGGCGAACTCTCTATCGTAGGGTCATCACCAGAAATGTTGGTTCGAGTGGAGGGTAGACGTGTCGAATCTCATCCGATAGCGGGAACTCGTTCTCGGGGAAGTGATGAGGCCGAGGATCGCCGCTTGGCAGAAGAGCTTCGAGGAAGCGAGAAGGAATGCGCGGAACATGTGATGTTGGTGGACTTGGGACGGAATGACATTGGACGAGTCAGTGAGTATGGCAGTGTAGAGGTATCCCGGTATATGACGCTGGAACGCTACAGTCATGTAATGCATCTGGTGTCCCGCGTCGAAGGCCAACTGGCCGATGGTAGAGACCGGTTAAACGCGCTGGAGGCTTGTTTTCCAGCGGGAACAGTATCGGGAGCGCCAAAGATTAGAGCGATGGAGATCATTGCGGAGCTGGAGCCAGAGAGAAGGGGTATCTATGCTGGCGCAGTAGGCTATCTTGACTTCTCTGGTCATCTAGATTGCTGTATTACGATCAGGACGATAGCTATGTCTCGCGGAAGAGCGTCGGTTCAGGCTGGGGCTGGGATCGTGGCGGATTCGATAGCGACTTCCGAATATCAAGAGACCCTGGACAAGGCATCGGCACTAATTCGGGCTCTCGAGATCGCTCAGAAAGCAGGTCCGAGGACGGATACGTAAGCAAGTGACAGGTATTTGAGATGGTGCTGGTCATCGATAATTACGATTCGTTTACCTATAACTTGGTGCAATATCTTGGTGAATTGGGTGCTGACCTTGTGGTGCGAAGAAATGACGAGATCAGCTTGGATCAGGTGCGAGTCATTAAGCCTGATCGAATTGTCATTTCACCGGGACCGGGTCGTCCGGAAGAGGCCGGAGTTGCCGTAGAACTAATTCAAGCATATGGGTCACGGATCCCAATCCTTGGAGTATGTCTTGGACATCAGGCGATAGGCTACGCATTCGGCGCATCTGTGGTCCCCGCTCCGACTTTGCTACATGGGAAATCGTCTCAAGTGTCTCATGATGGTCAGGGGATCTTTCAAGGAATTGAAAACCCTTGTGAGGTTGGTAGATATCACTCGTTGGTGGTTGCGCAGGAAGACTTTCCTGATGTGCTCGAAATTACGGCCCGAACGAATAACGGAGACATGGTTATGGCGTTGCGCCACAAAGAGTGGCCGATCTTCGGTGTTCAGTTTCATCCAGAGAGTGTGCTGACGAAGATTGGCCACGGTGTGCTCAAGAACTTCTTGGAGTGTTAGGTGTTTGCTGGATTAATCGAAAAGCTTCGTGAACACGAGACTCTGTCTGAGAAAGAGGCATGCGTCGCGATGACAGAGATTATGGAGGGGCGGGCTACGCCAGCGCAGATCGCTGGATTCCTAGTAGCTCTGTCAATGAAAGGAGAAGAGTTAGACGAGATTGTTGGCTTGGCCCGTACGATGCGATCGGTAGGCGTAGGCCTGTCGAATCAGATTGACGGCCTGTTTGACACATGTGGGACAGGCGGGGACGGACTCCATACATTT
>CAYFER010000007.1:0-96554 GCA_964342185.1 uncultured Vicinamibacteraceae bacterium
CGGCAGCTTGTTAAGCGAGTTGAAGATTCTGGTTGTCCAGTGCTCGTCTTCACTATTGATTTGTTGGGTGGTCGAAATACTGTGACAAATAATCGAGCTCAGGGTCTTGAGGGTATCCGCGCACCGTTTTGTGCGAATTGTCATGAGGACCGCATCAAGCCAATGCATCAGGGATTGGCACCGACCCCACCGGGATCGCCACGTGCAATCTACACATGGGACTACGTAAAACGCCTAAAAGATGCGACGAGCATGAAGCTGGTGTTGAAGGGAATTGTGACCCGTGAAGATGCCGAACTGGCAGTGCAGTACGGCGCTGACGGTGTGATTGTGTCGAATCATGGAGGACGAGGATCCGAGAGCTTGCGATCAACGATCGAATGTTTGCCGGAGGTCGTTGAGGGAGTAGCTGGTCGGATTCCGGTCCTGATTGATGGTGGGATTCGGCGGGGCACGGACATCTTTAAGGCTCTCGCGTTAGGTGCTGATGCTGTGGCGATTGGCCGGCCGTACGTGTGGGGATTAGCCGGTTTCGGTCAAGATGGCGCGGAGAAGGTGCTAGACATCTTGCACAGCGAGTTGAGGCTTGTGATGCGACAAACGGGTGCCACGTCGATTAGAGAAATGAGACGTGGCCGCTACGTCGTCGACCGGCGTACGGGACAACGACTCTAGAATAATAGCGGCAAGACGGAGGCGTACATGTTTTCTTGGTCTGGACGTATAACGATGATGGTTGGGTCGCTCTTTGGACTCTTCTTGTGGCCAGTTGCCGCCGCTGGGCAGACGGTGACTGCACAGTTTGATATCTCTGGAACGTCGACAGTGCGGGGCTGGACGTGTCCCGTTGAAGGTGTAATGGACGTGACGCCGGGAGGGACAAGCGAACCGATACCTGGGTTTCCGAACGGTGTGGAGACGGTTGCGCTGACTATTCAAACCGAGGCGATTACTTGTCCCGAAGAGCAAATGACTGACCACCTGCGTGAAGCGATGCAGATTGAGGAATACCCTGAGATTATCTATCGCCTTCAAGAATATCGACTAAAGACCGATGATCTCGCTGAAGCAACTGGGACTATGACAATTCTCGGCACCACTAATCCGATTACGTTTGATATTCAGTTGGTGCAGTCGGCTGACGGTATGCGTGGTGTTGGCGAGGCGGAGCTGGATATGACTGATTATGGCGTGACTCCACCGTCAGTGTGGCTTGGCATGCTCAACGTTGGGGAAATTGTCACCATCAAATTCGAAACGCCCCTGCCTGGCAGTGAATAAGTAAACGACCGATTCGACCGCTATAGGGAGCAGGAGTGCATCCTGCTCTTGGCTGTCTCATGTGCGTACCGATCTTCGTATTGTTAAGGTGCGGTACCCCTATTCGGAGTGCGGAATTATGCATGGCATTAAGCAGTTGTCACTTTTTTCCGTAATCATTGTTCTTGTTGCTGCATGCTTGGATTCAGAGTTGAGAACTGGAATGCCAACCGAAACCGCGGGTCGATGTGAAGGTCTGCTTGGTCTCGATCTGATTGACATGAAAATCACTCAGGCCGAAACGGTTTTGGCCAGTGAGGCTGGACCGTCGCATTGTCGTGTCGGTGGTGTCATTGAAAGAGAAATCAATTTTGAATTGTTGTTACCGGATGAATGGAACGGTCGATTCATGATGGGGGGCGGGGGTGGTTTCGTACGTACGCCGATTGTGAACCAGGCGCTACTGAGCTGGGCTTTTGGATTCGGCGCCGACGCCTTAGCGCGAGGGTATGCGACAGTTGCTACCGACACTGGTCATGTGTCGTCTGGCATTGATGCAAGCTGGGCGCTGAATAACGTTGAACGACAGGAGAATTTTGGACATCGGGCGATTCACCTGACGTCTGACGCCGCTAAATCGGTTATCAGACACTATTACGACCGGCACCCGGCTTATTCGTATTTCGTAGGTTGTTCGCGAGGTGGCGGACAGGGGATGATGGAATCACAGCGATATCCTGACGATTTTGACGGTATTGTCGCTGGGGCACCGGCATATCACTGGACTGCATTCACAGCGGGCATGCTCCAGACACAGCGAGCGCTCCATCCCGATGGTGACATCTCAAAGTCAATCATTTCTAGTGATACGCAGGCGCTGCTGGCTGAAGCCATTAACACCGCTTGCGATGCACAGGATGGCGTTGAGGATCACGTGCTCAATGATCCGCGATCCTGCGACTTCAAGGTCGAGGATCTCCCTCGTTGTGCGGGAGACCAGTCTGGAGCAGACTGCATCACTGCAGCGCAGCTTATGGCGATCGAGGCGATCTACGATGGGCCGACTAGCAACGGCGATCGGATTTTCCCGGGTTTTCCGTTGGGTGGAGAGTCTGACCCTGGTGGCTGGGGCAGCTGGATCACCGGTGCGCGGTCCAACCATAGTCGCGAAGGTCCGGCACGCCATTACGCGTTTGGCACGCAGTTTTATAAGTACTTTGTCTTTAACGACGCGGATTGGGACTTTACGTCATATGATTTTTCGACTTGGAAGAACGACGTCAGTGCGGTCTCAGGCGTTGTCGACGCAGTGAGCACCGACCTCAGCACTTTCGACACAAGTGGCGGAAAGTTGATCATGTGGACTGGTTGGTCCGATCCAGCCGTGACGGCTCTCGGAACGGTCGATTACTACGAAGCCGTTGAGGCTGAGGACCCGAATGTTCGCGACTATGCTCGACTGTACATGCTTCCCGGTGTACTTCACTGCACGGGTGGTCCAGGAGCTTCACAAGTAGATTGGATCGAAGCCATTCGCTTGTGGGTTGAAGAGGGACGTGTGCCCGACCGCTTAACGGCCCACAAGGTTGGCGACGGTCAGAATATCGTGATGACTCGCCCGGTTTGTCCATATCCGCAGGTGGCGGTTTACGACGGAGAAGGTGATTCGAATGATGCGGGGAGTTTTTCCTGTGAGCTTTCGTAGGGGTGAGCTGCACCGGTCGTCGCTTGAGATGATTGATTTGAGTCTTCTTGCTGAGCGCTGTCAGTCCTTGACGTGGAGATTGCCACGACCGCGTCCGGCGAACGAATAGAGTGCCATTCCAGCATCGGTCGCCATTTGAACGGCGAGACTCGACGCGGCACCCACCGACACCATAACAGGAATAGAGGCTTTGAGCGCTTTCTGAACGAGTTCAAATCCTGCCCGACCGCTGACCACAAGAATGTTCTGTGTTAGTGGTACCGCTTCCATGCGGACAAAATGGCCGATCGCTTTGTCCACGGCATTGTGGCGCCCTATGTCCTCTCGAATGCACAGTAATGACCCTGCCTGATCGAATATGCCGGCGGCGTGGATACCGCCCGTCACCTCAAATAGCGTCTGGGATTGACGCAGGATGTCAGGGAGTGTCTCGAGAAGTGTGGTGTTAATCTCGGTCCGTGTCAGTTCTGGGAGCTTGAAATCTAAATCCGCGATTTCGGTCTTGCCACAGACTCCACACGCTGCAGTCGCGCGGTATTCCCTCTGGACATGTTCGATGTCCACTTGTTTTAGGTTTTCACGAACCGACACGTCAATAGAATCGCCAGCAAACTTGGCTGCCTTAATCTGGGTGTTCTGTTGAGAGGATCCTGTTCGAGCATCGACTGAGGTAATATCGCTACCTTGGTTGATAACGTTTTCACCGAAGAGAAATCCCGCCGCAAGGTCAGCGTCGTGCCCGGGCGTGCGCATCGTGACCACCAGCGGTTGACCAGAGACGCGAATCTCAAGTGGTTCTTCAATCACGACGAAATCATGATCCAGGCGGTTCCCCTCACGGCGGACCGAAACCGACTGGAGGCCCAGAGGGACGTCAGATTTGGAACCCACAAAACAATCTTATCAGTCGGCCTGTATCTCTTGTATCCTTGGGCAGGTTTAGTCGAGGTTTCCTATGGACATTTCGCGTCGAACTTTTATTAAAGCTTCGGTTACTGGTGCCGGTGGCTTGAGCACGTTGGGTTTTGATTTACGTCCAGCCTATGCAGCGGTACGTCAACTTAAGATTCGTAACGCGAAGGAATACCGGACGGTGTGCCCGTACTGTGCGGTAGGTTGCGGCACGATCGCTTATGTGCACGGCAGCGGTGGTCTTAACACGACCAATACGGTAATCCACGTCGAAGGTGATCCGGATAGTCCGATCAATGGAGGCACGTTGTGTCCGAAAGGTGCCTCCCAGATGCAACTGGCAGTGAGCCCCCGCCTGCAGAAGACACCAAAATTTAGAGAGGCAGGTGGAACTGAATGGCGAGACGTTTCTTGGGATTTTGCGATGGAGTGGTTCGCCCGTCGTTTTAAAGAATCTCGGGATGCGACGTTCACCGAACAAGATGACGAGGGTCGAGTTGTCAATCGCTGTGATGGGATAGCGTGGGTTGGCAGTGCGACTGTTGCCAATGAGGACGCGTATCTCATTACGAAAACCATGCGGGCGATGGGACTCGGTTACATCGATCATCAGGCTCGCATATGACATAGCCCAACGGTGGCCAGTCTGGCCGCCACGTTTGGTCGCGGGGCGATGACCAACCATTGGAAAGACATCAAGAACACCGATGTGGTGTTGGTTATGGGTGCCAACCCGGCCGAAAATCATCCATGTGGATTTAAATGGGCAATCGAGGCGCGTGACACTCGTGAGGCCAAACTTGTCACTATTGACCCTCGTTTCACGCGAACCTCAGCCGTCGCCGATCGTCACCTGCAAATCCGACCGGGTTCTGATATCGCGATTCTTGGTGGGTTCATCCGATACATTCTTACCAACGATTTACAGCACGACGACTACGTGGAAACCCACACAAATGCGTCGTTCATCATCAGTGAGGACTATGGATTTTCTGATGGACTGTTTGTTGGGTTTGATGAAGCGGCTAACCGTTATGACAAGACAGCATGGGATTACGAACGTGGTGACGACGGTTACGTCAGGCGTGACCTGACGCTGCAACACCCGCGGTGCGTTTTTCAAATACTAAAGCGACATTACGACCGTTACACGCCAGATGTCGTTGCAGGAATCACTGGTTGTTCACAAGACGATTTTCTCGCAATGGCTGAGATTATTTGTTCGACCGGCCGTGCGGACCGCGTTGGTACGATCATGTATGCGGTCGGTTGGACAATGCATACGGTCGGGAGCCAGATCATTCGCACGGCGGCAATTATGCAGTTGTTGCTAGGCAACATTGGTCGACCGGGTGGCGGTATCAACGCCCTTAGGGGGCACGCTAACGTGCAAGGTGCAACTGATCACGCAATTGTGGCAGGCATTTTGCCTGGTTATCTCAAAGTGCCGACGCCAAGTCAGCAATCACTAGAAGAACATTTTAATGATTCGACTCCACAGCCCCTAGTGCCGGATGCTGTCAACTATTGGGGAAACTATTCAAAATTTTACGTTTCGCTGATGAAATCGTGGTTTGGTGAGCATGCGGACTCGGAGAATGGCTTTGCGTACGATTATCTGGCCAAACCCGATGGTGATGCGACTTGGCTAACGATATGGGATGAGGCGTATCAAGGTCGTCTTGAAGGGTTTGTTGCTTTGGGGTTCAATCCCCTGCTGGCTGGGCCTGACGTTCCTCGGCTGTTTGAGGCGATGGCTAAACTGAAGTGGAAAGTGGTTATCGATCCCTTCATGCTTGACAGTGCGGAGTTTTGGAAGGCCCCGGGGCAGGATCCTGAGTCGATACAGACAGAAGTGCTCTATCTTCCAAGTAGCCATTGGATTGAACGGGATGGTTCGTTCACCAATAGCGGACGTTGGGCGCAGTGGAAAGAGCAAGCGGTCGATCCTCCGATTGGAGTGAGATCAGATACTTGGATTCTTTCCGAGTTGTTCTGGCGGGTTAAAGAACTCTACCAAGCAGATGAAAATCCTGTTTACAACAATCCGATTCAACATCTCACGTGGAACTATCTGAACCCAAGAGAGCCAACTTTGGTCGAATTGGCTAAGGAGATCAACGGTTACGACCTTGACAGCGGCCAGTTGCTGTCTTCGTTTGGTCAACTTCGAGACGATGGGACGACGAGTTCTGGAAACTGGTTGTACTCTGGTAGTTTCACGGAGGCGGGCAACCAGATGGCACGTCGAGGCACTGCAGATCCTTCGAACCTGGGGATGCATCACGATTGGGCGTACAGCTGGCCTCTTAATCGGCGTGTTCTCTACAATCGAGCCTCTGCGGACGCGGATGGTCGCCCTTGGGATGATCAGCGCGCCGGTATTTCGTGGACGGGACGCGAGTGGATCGGTGATGTTCCAGATTATGGACTTACTACGCCGCCGACGGCAGCCGGTGCGTTCATCATGAACGAAGAGGGCGTCGCCAGGCTTTTTAGCAATCATTTAAATGATGGGCCGCTCTCCGAGCATTACGAACCGGTGGAGAGTCCAACCGAAAATGTGCTCCATAACAATGTTTCTGTGAATCCTGTCATCCGTTGGTATGACGGTGTTCGTGAAACACTCGCTTCTGCCGAAAACGGTGATGATTTTCCTTATGCTTGCACGGTTTATCGTGTGGTGGAGCGTGAACATTTCGTCACGAGCAATGTGCCCTACCTAGTCGAGACGATGCCTGACTTTTTTGTCGAAATTCCTGAAGGGTTAGCTGAAGAGAAGGGGATTCCGAATGGGAGTCGTGTGCGGGTATGGTCGAAACGAGGTTCAGTCGCCGGGACGGCGATTGTTACGAAACGGATCAAGCCGCTTCAAGTCAATGGTCGAACTGTCTGGACCGTGGGCATTCCAGTTCATTGGGGTTTTGTAGGTTTGACTGAAGGGTCAATGGCTAATCAGTTGACTCCGTTTATTGGTGACGCGAACACACGGTGCCCTGAATTTAAGAGTTTCTTGGTGAACTTGGAAAAGGCCTAGCGAGACGATGCCAGATACCCTTGCGATCAAGCGAATGTCGGCAACCGCGAATACGCTGATTCCACTGGATTCACTGCGTTCCAATGCCCCGGTGTACTCCAAACTGGTTGATATTTCTCGATGTATCGGTTGCAAAGGTTGTGAGGTGGCCTGCAAAGAGTGGAACGACCTCAAGGTTGAACCGACAGAAAATTTTGGGAGCTATCAGAGTCATCAAGACTTAACTTCTAATACGTGGCTTCTGATGCGGTTCAACGAAATCGAGGTGGACGGTAATCTTCAATGGTTAATCAAGAAAGACGCCTGTCTGCATTGTGAGGAACCCGGATGTTTGTTTGCATGTCCAGCGCCTGGTGCAATCGTGCAGTATACGAATGGCATTGTTGACTTTAATCAGGACAATTGTATCGGGTGTCAATATTGTGTCACTGGTTGCCCATTCGACATTCCGCGGTATGACACTTCGACTCGGTCAGTATCCAAATGCAATATGTGTATCGACCGGGTTGATGCGGGGCTTGAACCAGCCTGTGTGAAGACATGTCCTACAAATGCCATCGCGTGGGGCACGAAGGAGGACATGCTGGCTCTTGCGGACTCGAAGGTTGAAACCTTGCGGACGCGTGGATACGACAAGGCTTCCGTGTATAACCCAGCGGGTGTTGGTGGCACGCACATGATGTATGTCGTACCACACGGTGACCGACTTGATGATTATCAACTTCCATCTGACCCCACAGCGAGTCCTCTGCCGATGACAAGTCTTGGGTTCCTCAAGCGTCTTGGAGCCTATTTGTTTGGCTTTAGTGTTGTGGGGACGTTGGCGCATTTATTGGCATTTGGGCAAGAGCGTCCGGATGACGAGGATAGGGAATCGAGTGTACGTTCATGAATGATCGACTGCTTAATCGGTTTACCTACGGTGAGCGGCTTATTCACTGGGTCGTGGGAGTCTCCTTTGTCATCCTGTTGCTCACGGGCTTTGCGTTTTCGTATCCGTCATTATTCTGGCTCACTACCCTCGCTGGAGGGGGTGCTGCAGCGAGACTTCTTCACCCGTGGATCGGGGTTGTTTTTAGTATTGGAATGGTGTTTATGTTGGCTTTCTGGGTTCGAGACATGTTTCTTGACCGTGAAGACTGGCGGTGGTTGGGGTCGGTTCGAGACTATGCTGCTCGTCGACATGACAAGGTTCCACCGGCCGGAAAATATAACGCGGGACAGAAGGCTTTTTTTTGGCTCCAAGGAGCGATGGCGATTGTATTCGTAGTGACTGGAATTTTGCTGTGGATTCCGGATTGGTTCAGTGCTGGTGTTCTTTCTTTGTCTCGTCTATTTCATTACGCCAGTGCCCTTGCTGGTGGTTTGTTGCTAGTCGTTCACGTGTATCTAGGTACGGTGGCTTATCCAGGTACTGCCCGTGGCATGATTGATGGGAAGGTCACTCGAAACTGGGCCGCGTTTCATCATCCACGCTGGTATGAAGACCAGTCTGGTTCGTGACATCTTCTCGGTGGGACCGACGCCAATTTCGCACTGTTGCCTTGATCGCCCGTCATGAACCGGCGGCAGAACTACTGAGATTTTATGACCGGGTACTTGAAAGCCAAGCAGTTGTCTATAAGACGGCTAAACAGGCTGTGTGGTTAAACGAACTCACCACGGGGCCAGAACTGGCGTTTGACCAGGTTCCTGTCGATGTGTGCCTGCCGTTGTTTTATGAATTTGTCAGTGATGTTGGTGCTAATTCTACCGAAACTCTATCCTCTGTTGCGATTAACCTTTGTGCGTCAAAGTCGGTGGCCAAAGACATTCTTGAGGCTTTTTTGGCGTTACGTCCAGTGGATGAAATGGCAGCGCAGTTGGCCTGCTCCAAGGATTCAGTTGAGTTTTTTGCGAGGGCATTTGCACAGCCAGTGGCCGAAGTAGTGGTGGGGCGGGTTCCTGCTGCACGCATATTCTCCACGTCTGACCGAGCCAGTGGGTCTCAAGAAATGAATATGGCGGCATGCCCCCGGTGTGGATGGCCGCCCCAACTCGCGGTGTTACAAGATGGTGAAGAAACAAGGGGTGAGAGGAAATTATTATGCGCGCTTTGTTTGACTGAGTGGATTTTTCCGCGTGCTACATGTCCAGCCTGTTGGTCGACAGATACCGACAAGTTGATTCATCACTCGACTGACGTGTGGCCGCACATTCGCGTTGAAGAGTGCCAAACATGCAGGAGCTACCTTAAGGCGATCGACCTTCGCGAGGATGGACTGGCGGTACCGGTAGTGGATGAAATAGCTTCGGTGGAGTTGGATCTTTGGGCTAACGAGACTGGTTTGACAAAACTGCAGCGAAATATTCTTGGGTTGTAGACTGCTTCCATGAAGTGGTTTGTCGTGGCACGGAAGGACAGGTCCCGTGACAACTGAGGCATACATCTATTCAGGTATTAGGACACCGTTTGGGCGTCATGCCGGTGCTTTGGCTTCGGTTCGCCCAGACGACCTTTTAGCTTCAGCTATTCGCGCAGCACTTGGGCAGTCTCCGTTCTCTGGTGCTGACTGTGAGGATGTAATTATCGGTTGCACGAATCAAGCTGGTGAGGACAGCCGTAATATCGCTCGTCGCGCAGCTCTGCTTGCTGGACTTCCCGTCGAAGTGGCTGGATTGACTGTTAACCGGCTCTGTGCGAGTGGTTTGGCGGCTGTGGTTGATGCTGGCCGCGCCGTTGAATGTGGTCATGGTGAGGTATTTGTTGCGGGTGGTGTTGAGAGTATGAGTCGGGCACCGTTTGTGATGAGTAAGGCCGACCGTGCGTTTGGACGGAACGCGCGGATGTTCGATTCAACTCTTGGTTCTCGATTTCCCAATATGCGCCAGTCGGTGCTCTATGGTGACCATACGATGGCTGAAACGGCGAACGAAGTTGGCAAGGATCTTGAAATCAGCAGAGAGAAGAGCGACCAGTTTGCTCATTTCTCTCAGCTTCGATACGAAAAGGCGAGGACATCTGGTTTCTTTGAGGATGAACTTCACTCTGTCCAAGTCGTATCCAGGAAGGGGTCGTCAGCCTTGGTCACAGAGGACGAGCATCCGCGACCTGATACGACTATCGAGAAGCTAGCTGAATTGGATTCACTTTTAGATGGAGGCGTGGTGACAGCCGGGAATGCCTCTGGTATCAATGATGGTGCGGCGGTCCTAATCATTGGATCCAGACAGGCGGGGGAGCGTGTGGGTGTGACGCCGTTGGCACGCATTGTCGCCTCAGGTGTAGCCGGGGTGGAGCCTAGAGTCATGGGCCTTGGTCCGGTTCCCGCATCTAAGAAGGCGCTGGCGCGTGCCGGTTTACGCTTGTCCGACATGGACGTGATTGAAATCAATGAGGCGTTTGCGACACAGGTGTTGGGATGTCTTAAATTGATGAAACTTTCATCTGAAGATCCCAGACTCAACCCGAACGGTGGTGCCATCGCTCTGGGACATCCGTTAGGTGCTTCAGGTGCTCGATTGGCCTTGACGGCCATTCGGCAACTTCACCGTGTTAAGGGACAATACGCCCTTGTTACTCTTTGCATTGGTGTAGGTCAAGGCTTGGCTGCTGTGTTTGAACGTACGTTCTAGCCACATTAGATAATCGGGGGTCACAACTTGTCAGACCAATCCTCCGTTCGGCCACACGCTGTTCCGTTTCGACCGGGTCGTCTATTAGCGCTGCTCGCAATCTATCTCATAGTCGTGTATTTGGTTCCCCGCCCAGAAGGCGTTGACCCGACTGGATGGCGTGTGACGGGGGTCTTTTTTGCGACGATTGCGGGCTTGATGCTTCAGCCAATGCCAGGAGCTCAGATCGTGGTGATTGGCGTCACCATGTTGATAGTCGTTGGCGGCGTGTCAGTTGGCCGGGCTCTGAGTGGATATGGTTCGGCGTCGGTGTGGATGGTGCTCGCTGCCATGCTTATGTCCAGGGCTCTTCGTGATTCTGGATTGGCTCGTCGAATTGCACTGCTGTTTATTCGAGCTATTGGGATGACGTCACTGGGACTTGGGTACGCCCTACATTTAACTGATGTGACGCTCGCTACGGGTGTTCCTTCTATTACGGCGCGCTCTGCCAGTATTGTTTTCCCAATCGCCCGTAGCATCAGCGGTTTGTATGAGTCATATCCTGGACCTAGTGCGGCCAGACTTGGCACCTTCCTGATGACCTGCATGTACCAGACAAGCGTCGTGGCGTCCGCTATGTTTTTCTACAGCAGTGCAGCGAATGTCCTACTTGGAGAATTGGCTCGTGAGTATGCTGGTGTCACGGTTACGTGGACCAGCTGGTTCGTGGCGGGGTTACTGCCAGGCGTGGTATCGAGTGTCGTCGTACCCTATGCCGTATTTCGCTTACTTGCCCCACAGTTGAAGCTAACTCCTGCGGCCCCCGCCTTCGCAGAGGACGAACTGAACAAATTAGGTCCAATTCGAGGCATCGAGGGAGTAGTTCTCTGGGTGTTCATCAGCGTGGTTACGTTATGGGTTGCTTCTTCTTGGATCGATTGGTTGTCACCCGCAGTGGTCGCTCTTCTGGGTATCTGTGTCCTGTTTATAACCCGCGCGCTTGAGTGGGACAACGTCTTGGGCGAGCGTTCTGCCTGGGATGTATTTGTCTGGTATGGCGGCGTGTTGATGATGGGTGGAGTGCTCAACGAAACGGGTGTGACGGAAGTCTTCGCGATTTGGGTTGGGAGCTTGTTTGGTAGCGTACCGTGGGGCTTTGTTCTCGTCGCCACTTTGGCGATTTATTTCTATGCGCACTATTTCTTCGCTAGTACCACTGCTCATGCACTCGCAATGTTTCCATCGTTTGTGACTCTCCTAGTGAGTGTGGGAGTCCCTCCTGCAGTCGCAGTGTATAGCCTGGTATTCGTAAACAATCTCATGGCTGGATTGACGCATTATGGCACGACAACATCACCAGTGATTTTTGTAGAGGGTTACGTCAGTCTTCGGGACTGGTGGAGGATGGGTGGCTTGATGTCAGCGCTGAATCTATCGATCTGGCTAAGTTTTGGAATGGTTTGGTGGAAAGTCTTGGGCCTATGGTGACTTTTTGACACGGTGTTCACCGGCGTACCGAAAGCAGCTTAGGTTGTTGGCAAATATTGGTCTTGAGCCTGGCGCGTAAACTCGGATTAACAAAACTATTCACTCAGGATCGCTCTGCCTGGAAAGATCCCTTCTATGAGTTCACTGTTACGAACGACGAATGTGCCTGACACTAGCACATGCACGATTCCTTGTGACGGAATGTCACCTTGTTCGTAGGTAGAGCGGTCCAATACCGTATCCGGGTCGAAGAGCGTAATATCGGCATCGGCGCCCAGCCGGATGCGTCCCTTGTTACGCATCACCGGCGCGATGTTTTCCAGTCGTTGCGCGGGAAGCAACGTCATCTTTTTCAGAGCATCCATCAGGCTAATGGTTTGTTGGTCGCGCGAGTAGTAACCAAGGATTCGAGAGAAGGTACCAGATCCTCGAGGATGTGCTGGTCCGTACAAAAAAGGAATACCGTCGCTTGCGACCATAACGTCGGGTTGTGCCACGATCCAGGCGTTCGTTTCCTCGCTACGATTGCCGCTGATGACCCAGCCGCCTTCTTCCCGATAGCGCTTGAAGCTTTCTGCGGTGAGACGTTCGCCGGTGGCTGGCCAGAGCAGGCTGTTGAAGGCGGCGTCATCACGGCCGACCCAACTATCGTATAAAGCCGATTCGATCCGGCTCGATCCTGCCGTATATGGATAGGCTTCGGTTGTGATATCGATACCGAGGTCGCGCGCGCCACGAATGAGCGATAATACGGTGGGCGCCAACTCGCCAGAACTACTGTTTAGGTGTACGAAGTGCAGCGACGCTCCGGTGGCCGCGGCATTTGCAATTCCTTCCTGAAAAGACCCGAGAGCACCTCCAGAGTTACGCCCACGCGTATGCACAAAAAGAGGGACGTCTCGTTGAGCTGCCAACTCAAATAGCTCAAGAATCTCAGATCGTGACGCGCCAGGTGTATAGGTAATACCCAGACCGAACCCGAGGCCACCTTCATCGAGTCCGAGAGCCATCAGTTCTTTCAATCGACTCCGCTCTTCTTCGGTTGTGTCCTTTTCTTCAAAATCTGAAAATGTCAGTAAGTCCGTGCGCTCTGGACTCAGCGTCGCCCAACTTCCGAGGTCTGCATCGTGGAAAAGTTTCATTCGGGCGCCAAGATGGCCAACCGAGGCACCGTAATGGATGACTGCATCACCTTCCCGTGACGCTACCCAATCGGCGACCGGATAGACTCCGAGCTCGAGTTCGAGAGCCGTGGTTACGCCGTCGAGCGCTTGAAGACGGTTGCTCACTGCATCTTGCCCGTGTGCGTGCAGGTCGATAAAACCGGGAGCTAGAACCAAGTCACTTGCGTCGACAACCTCTGGTGCTTCGATTGGGGTTTCTGAGATGGCGACGATCGTGCCATCAGTGATGCCAACGTCGCGTACAGCGTCGAGTCCAGATTCCGGATCCATGACACGGGCGTTTTGGAAGACAAGCTCAGATATTTCAGGGAGTGCTTCAGGCGGGGATGGTCCCGGTTGGCAAGCGCTAAGTGTAATAACCGCAAGCAATGAACAAAAGAATGGGTTGTATTCTTGCATTAGTCATCTCCCGGTTCTATGGTCGCCCCGCTCCGCATGCCCATTGGTAACCCCGTTGAAGAGGCTGACTACCAGAACTTCGTAGGTCAACAGATGGGGTGCATGGCGATGCTTTTATCATGCCTGGGTATGACAGTTCCAGAAGTCGTCCAGATATTAAGGTGTTTGGCGACATCTATGATGGTTATTCATCCAGAGCTTTCGTTGTCTCTTATGGCTTGAACTATTGGTGGACGCTGTCGGCAGAATCCAGTGGCTTGTTCGAAGGCATGAGCCAGTTGCAGCAGCCCGATATCGTGACGATGCCGACCAACAATTTGTATGCCGACGGGTAGACCGTCTGAGGTAAAGCCACAAGGTACTGAAATTGCTGGTAGTCCCGTCACGGAAATGTAGTAGCACGACCGCATCCAATCGAGATAGGTGGTCATCTTCGTGCCATTGATTTCCGTGATGTAAGGTTTCTTGACATCAAACGGCGTTACTTGGGTCACCGGTAGCACGAGAAATTCATAGGTCTCCATGAAACTGTTCATTCTGTGATGGAGTTCCGCGTGTTGGCGTGCCATGTTGCCAAGTTGAACCCCACTTAGGCGTTGACCGGCTTCAATGTTCAAAATGACAGTGTCTTTAAGCTGTGACCGATGTGATTTAAGAAGCGCGCCGTACTCGAGTTCGTAATACCAAGCTCGCCAAGTTCGAAAAATGTCATCAGCGTTAGATAGGTCTGGGGTCGTATCTTCGACGAGGCAACCGAGTTGTTCAAATGTTGCGCGTTGCTTCTCAAGGACAGCTGTCACGGCAGGTTCTACAGGTAATTCACCTAAGTTTTGACTCCATGCAATCCGAATGTCGGTTAGGTCTCGGTGCGGGGAAGTTACTGCGGTGGAGTCATCAAATGACAGAGGGTCTCGAGGGTCCGCACCCACTATGGCTTCGAACATGAGTGTAACGTCGGCAACTGTACGTGCCATTGGACCAGCAACGGATGGACTGGGAAACCACGCGGTTCGATTTGGCCACACTGGAACTTGACCCGGTGAAGGGCGGAGACCAACTACGTTACAAAAACTCGCTGGGTTTCGAATTGAGCCTCCCATGTCGCTGCCGTCAGCCAGGCAGACCATTCCCGTCGCGAGAGCTACGGCCGAGCCGCCACTACTACCACCACAGGTTTTGTTGAGGTTCCACGGATTATGGGTCGGTCCAAACACAGTGTTAAAAGTTTGAGATCCAGCTCCGAACTCCGGTGTGTTTGTCTTTCCTATTGCAATAGCTCCTGCTGATTGCAGGCGCTCGACGATTATCGAATTCTGATCGGGGATGTACGATTCAAAAATTGGGGACCCGAATGTCGTGCGGAGACCTTTTGTTAAGAAGAGATCCTTGTGCGCTATCGGAAGACCGTGCAAGGGGCCCACTTGGTCTCCGCGCATCAGAGCCGCATCTGCTTCGTTCGCTTTCGCTAGCGCGCGATCTGCGACTAACGTTACGATGGCATTTACTTGGGAATTTAGCGATGCTGTTCTCGCGAGGTGAGCCTTCATTACCTCGGCAGCAGAGACTTCTCGTTCTCGAAGCATGCGGGCTAGTTCGACTGCTGAACAGGAACAGAGGTCTGACAAGTGTTAGTTCCTCATCTGTCTGGATGGCGGCGTATGTTAACAGACATTGCAATGACCTTGTAGCTAGTAATGGGACAACTCTGCGAAAGCATAGTTGCTACTAGTAGAATGCGACGGCGAGGTCTTGAGTACAACGATTGGTAGAGATGTTTCACTGAAATGGCTCGACGAATGGGATCCAGAGAGTGTGGTAGGACTATTAACCACGAGGTGTGTGCAACTTGTATGGGATTAACGAAGGAGTGAATTCATGCGATCGGTGCGAGTAACTACAACGCGGTTAGTTTGTCAGTCGGTAGCACTAGTGGTGCTTTTGATATGCGCTGCGATTAGTGGGACACCTGCGGTTATCGACGCTCAGTCTCCGCGCGATGTCACGGTCGAGATGGTGGAAGAGTGGATGACAGAGCTTTCGAATTGGGGGCGATGGGGGCCTGACGACCAGTTGGGAACCTTGAATTTAGTGACACTTGACAAACGTCAGCAGGCGGTGGCGCTCGCACTTACTGGAACATCAGTTTCATTGTCTCACAATTATCTTAAAGAGCCTGCTGCCGACGCGACGTCACCATTGCTCCATGACATGCTACGGATTGATTTCCCAGGTGCCTTCCGGAGCGACCGGTACACCATTGCGTATCACGGATATGCGCATTCCCATATGGATTCGCTCTGTCACATGATGTACCAGGGAAGGATGTACAACGGCTTCAGTCGTGACGAGGAAGTGACGGCGGCTGGTTGTAATCGCTTGGCGATTATTAATTTTAAGCAGGGAATTGTGACCAGAGGTCTCTTGATGGACATCCCTCGCCTCAAAGGGATGCCCTATTTAGAACCAGGGACTCCAATTTATATTGAAGATCTTGAGGCTTGGGAAGAACAAGCTGGTATCAGAGTCGAGAGCGGTGACATCGTGTTGGTTCGTAGCGGTCGATGGGCCAGACGCGAGGCGCTTGGTCCTTGGGCTACTGGGGAGGAAGCGGCCGGTCTGCATGCGTCGGTAATTCCGTGGCTTCGTGAACGTGGTGTTGCGATGCTTGGAAGTGATGACACGAACGACGTCCGTCCTTCTGGTATTGAGGGTGCGACTCAGCCTGTGCATCAACTGACATTGGTTGCTATGGGGATGCCGCTTTTCGACAACCTAGACCTTGAGTCCGTAGCGGAGGAAGCCGGTCGTCAGAATCGGTGGGAGTTTATGCTGGTTGCCGCACCGCTTGCGGTTGAAGGTGGCACTGGATCGCCGCTCAACCCACTTGCGATATTTTGACATCCCTCTAATAGGTGGGTCGGTCTTCAATGCCCAATGGCAACAAGTTCGTGTTCCGTTCGAATGTACCAGTGCTGGTCGACTAACGCCGGCGAGGATAAAGTTCGAGCGCCGATGTCGTTGACACCAATCAGTTCAAAATCAGCTCCAGCTCTAAGGACAAACGTTAGTCCTTCATCACTGGTAACAAATACCTTGTCATCCACGCCGATTGGTGAGGCCGAAAAACCTTCGCGGGTCGGACTTCCCAGTCGTTCTTGCCACATCACCGCCCCGGTTGATGCTTCGAAACACGTTATGACACTCGACATGTCGTTCACGGTATAAAGATAGTCACCGTACACTAGCGGAGATGGTACAAATGGGGAACCACGGGGTGTGCTCCATGCGACATGAGTATCAGTCACATCTCCGCGCCCTCCTGGTCGAATAGCCAGTGTCGGACCAGCTCGTCCCGAGGCGCAAAAGATTAGTCCTTGTCCTACAACCGGTGTCGGAATGACCTCGAACAGGTTACCATTGCAATGCCATAATTCCGAACCGTCAGCGGGATCGTAAGCGGTGACCTGTCTCTGGCTACTGACTATGATCTCGTTGTGGTCGTCAACTCGGACGGCCACTGGTGAACCCCATCCGACGCTGCCGCTTCGACCGGTTCGCCAGATAGTTTCTCCAGTGCGCTTGTCGTACGCTCCAATGAAGGAATCTTGGCGATGGTCTTGATATGTGATTAGCATGTCTTGATACAGAAGAGGAGAACCTGCACTGCCGTGGTAATTTTCGAGAGTCCCGGTATCCGTGTGCCAAACCAGATACCCTTCAAGGTCGACCGCTACGAGTCCTCGGCTTCCGAACGAACCGTAGACAAGAGTGCCGTCCGTCACAAGAGTGGAAGATGCCTGAGTGTTCTTAGGGTGTGTGGCCTCGATGGGCCCTTCCGGTATCTGCGTTTCCCACAAGCGTTCACCACTGTTCCGGTTGTAACTCAAAATTGAGACACGGCGGCCGGATTGTTGGGAGGTAGTAATAAAAATCTGTTTGTCCCAGATAATTGGTGATGAATGTCCTTGGCCGGGTACTGGGGTTCGCCACTTCACGTTTTTAGAGGTTGACCAGCTATCAGGATACCCCCCATTTGAGACGACTCCTTGTCCAGAGGGGCCTCGCCACCGCGACCAGTATTTGGTTCCTTCGCCTTCAACCGGAATCATGAAGATCCCAGAACTTTGGGCGACAAGTGATGGTAATCCAGCGCCAACTAGAAGTAGTAACGTAGTTAATAAACTAAGGACCGCGCCCGGTTTCATGAAACACTATCTTATCGTTTGGTGGCTGCTCATGACTGATGTTTTCTTCTTTTTGAGTGTAACGGGAACGAGGTAGCGGCGGCGGGTCACGGGGTACCAGAAACTAACCCGAATGCCAGTGAAGGCGCTTCAATGAGTCAGCTCAGAGATTTCCTAATGAGATAGGGAGCACGAGTATAATCGCTGTGGTCGTTATCGCCTTCTTTTCGTGGTCTATGTGCGTCGAGTAATCCGATCATGCAATCGATCGCCGTATCTGACAGTGTCGATCTGATACCGCTTGAACTCCGGCATGGAGACGAATTGTTTGGACTCATCGATCGCAACCGTCTCTATCTTCGACAATGGCTACCATGGCTCGATAACGTTACCCGGCTTGAAGATACGCGGGCTTTTATCCGGGCTGCACAGTCGCAGGCGTCACAAGATAATGGGACTCAACTAGCCATTTGTTTTACTGGTCGGATTATCGGCATCGTTGGCCATCATCAGATTGACCGGCGGAATCGTTTGACCTCGTTAGGCTATTGGGTGGGTCAGGAATTTCAAGGGAAAGGTGTAGTCACAACTGCAACGCGAGCATTGGTGAGTCATGCCTTCGATGAAGTCAATCTCAATCGTGTCGAAATCCGCTGCGCGGTTGGCAATAGAAAAAGTCGAGCGATTCCTATTCGTCTAGGTTTTCGCGAGGAAGGCCAATTGAGGGATGCTGAGTGGATCTACGACCATTTTGTAGACCACGTCGTCTACGGCATGCTTAAGAACGAATGGCATGCCATACCGGAGGGACATCATAAGTTTACTGCGTCAGAGTTGCGCTGAGAGTCGGCGTGCACGTTTTACAAGAGTTGCGCCGAATGCATATTTTCTCGAAGCGAAGGACCGCGAAAGTCTAACCCGTTATCTTCAGAGCCAAGGATGGATTAACTCAGCTGATACCGTGGTGGATCTGTCGCCGGCGGGCGATGGAAATATGAACTGCACGTTGAGAGTCAAAACCGCCGAGCGGACCTTTATTCTTAAACAGTCTCGACCATGGGTCGAAAAATATCCTGAGATCGCTGCTCCGTTCGATCGGGCAATACTGGAGGGTGCTTTTTATAAAGTCGTTGAAAGCCAGCCGAGTTTGTCTAGGATGATGCCTCAACTTCTTGCAGTTAGCCACGAATCACGGATGCTGATGCTGACCGATCTTGGCAAGGCCTCTGACTTTACGGGTTTATATAGCGGTGATGTTCTTACTGGAGACGCTGTAGACTCGCTGGGGCAGTATCTCTCCACGTTGCATACCGTTGAACTGGGAAGCGACCGTGGCCAAGGGTTTGTCAATCACGATATGCGTCATTTGAATCACCGGCATATTTTTGACCTTCCGTTGGCTCAGACTGGTCCTGGCGTTAATCTCGATCATCTTACGAAAGGTCTTGAGGCCGAAGCGGCTCAACGAAGATCGGACGTGGAATTTTGTCAGGCGGTCAAGAAATTAGGCGAAGTGTATCTGCAAGACGGTAAGGCATTGTTGCACGGTGATTTCTATCCAGGTAGCTGGGTGAAAACAGACAAAGAGCTTTACGTGATCGACCCAGAGTTTTGCTTTATGGGCCCTCCAGAATTTGATGTGGGGGTCTTACTTGCACACCTTCGCTTGTCTAACCAGCCTCGATGGGTTCACTTGAGGATGACTGAAGCGTATATGGCGGATAGTTCTTTCAATAAGGATCTTGCCGCACAGTTTGCCGGTGTGGAGGTAATGAGGAGGTTGCTTGGAGTGGCTCAGTTGCCGCTCCAGGCTACGTTGACACAGAAGCGGGCGTGGTTGGACGAGTCTCGCAATTTGGTTTGTGGTCGGAATAGTTGGGGAATGATCGTATGCGGAGATTGACGGGGCTCTTGATTTTCGTATTGGTTGCTTGTGGTACTGCAGAACCACCAGAGGCAACCGATCCGGGCGAAGCTCAGGAACCAGGAGTGACGGAGGCATTGCCGATTAAAACGGTACCAGTGTGGATTGACACGGATCCGTCGATTCGTCTTGGGGGATATGAGGTTGATGATGGCTTTGCTCTCATTCAGTCGTTCCATTCGCCGGAACTGTCGATTCGCGGTGTGAGCCTTGTGTTTGGCAACGCGCCCCTAGAAGTTGAGATTCCGATCGGACGTGAGATTGTGAATAAATTCGGTCCATCGGGCCTTGAGGTTACGGTAGGTGCCGAAAGCGTTGATCAACTCGGAGAGTCTACCGAGGCATCAAGGGCGTTAGCTGATGCTTTGCGCCAGGACCGCTTGACTATTTTGGCTTTAGGGCCCGCTACAAATATTGGCACCGTGCTACTTCAAGAACCTGAACTTGCAGACCAGATTGTTGAAGTCGTTGCTGTTGCCGGACGTCGTCCTGGTCAAATATTTTCCACCGGGAGCACCTCTAGCCTTCCGTTCTGTGATTGTAACTTTGATAAAGATCCCCGGTCGTTTCAGATTATTCTTGATGCAGGCGTTCCATTAACCCTTACGCCATGGGAGCTATCGTCGCAGATTTGGCTTTCTGGTCCAGATTTGGATCAACTTGAGCAAGGCAGTGGCAGTTCAAGATATCTGGTCGCCTCTGCGCGTGACTGGCTTGCCCTCTGGAATGAGCGTTTCGGTGTGCACGGATTCAATCCTTTTGATACTTTGGCTGTCGGCTACCTGACGACGGCTCAGGCCATTGCGTGTGAACGTCTTCCAGTTGAGATCATCTACGGACCAGATGACAGATCTGTTGCTGCCGGCGATCAAGACCCCGCTGACAAACCCTACCTTGTGGTTGACGTGAATTCTCACTCCACTTACTCAACAACCTATTGTCACACACCAACAGCGGCCTTCAAGGATGACTTAATGCAACGTCTATTGGGTGGCGCATCATGAGCTGGCTGAATATCTTCTTAATTCTCGTATTGTTTACTGCTAGCTCTGTGATGGCTCAGGATTGGCCGCAGTTTTTGGGTCCAAATCGAGATGGGCAATACCGAGGTGTTTCGTTGGTGCAAGGTTGGGGTTCAGAAGGGCCACCAGAGTTGTGGCGGCGTCCGGTTGGTGCTGGTTTTGCTGGACCGGTTGTTGCCGAGGGGCGTCTCATTTTGTTTCACCGGTTAGATGATCATGAGGTCGTTGAGGCGGTAAATGCCTCCAGCGGAGAGTCGATTTGGCGTTACGACTACGTTACCAACTATCGGGACGATTTTGGTTTTGATGAGGGTCCTAGGGCGGTCCCGGTGGTGGCGAACGGTAAGGTGTTCACATTTGGGGCACAAGGTCATATGCATGCACTCGACCTTGAGACTGGTGACTTGGTGTGGGACGTCGATACTCGGGTGGAATTTGGCGTCAGGAAAGGATTCTTTGGCTCCGCTGGATCCCCTTTGGTCGATTCTGGGTATGTCATCGCAAATATTGGTGGCGCAGGTGCAGGCGTTGTGGCCTTTGACATCGATACTGGTGAAGTCGTGTGGACGGCCCTTGACGATGAGGCCAGTTACTCTTCCGGCATCCGTGCTACTTTTGGCGGGACTCCCCATGCCGTCTTTTTGACGCGAAGTTATCTGGCGGGACTCGATCCAACTGATGGAAGTGTTCGGTTTACGCAGAGGTGGCGTTCTCGGCTAATGGCGTCAGTGAATGCGGCGACGCCGATCGTCGTTGATGACTCTATCTTTGTTTCAGCTACTTATGGGGTTGGTGCTGGTTTCTTTCGCGTGAATGGTGATCACTTAGCTCAAGTGTGGACTTCGGATGAGGTCATGTCGAATCACTATGCAACAAGTGTCTATTATGAGGGACATTTGTACGGGTTTCACGGTCGTCAGGAATATAGCCCCAATCTTCGTGCCGTCGAACTACAAACTGGTCAAGTCAAATGGGACATTCCAACGTATGGAGCCGGCACGGTCACACTAGCCGACGGTCGATTGCTGATCGTGCGAGAGAGCGGTGAGTTAGTAATGGCAGAGGCGTCATCTGAGGCGTTTTCGGTTATAGCTCAGGTACAGGTGCTGGATCCGCTTATTCGAGCTTACCCCGCGCTGGCCAATGGGAAGCTGTACATCCGTAACGAGAACACGTTGGTCTGTTTTGACCTAGCTGAACCCAGTGCCGGTGACGGCTGACGGGGTAGGCTCTATCTGCTGCCGGTTATTCTGAAGAGAGTCGGGTGAATTTTGGTGGTCGTTTTTCAATGTAGGACAACACTCCTTCCCGAAAGTCAGGACGTTTTAAGCTTTCCGCCATAAGTTCAATCGATTCTCTGGCAGCTTCACCGAGACTAGAAGACAGGTGCCTGTACACTTGTTGCTTGATTACCTTCATAGAGACTGGAGCCGATCTCTCTGCGAGACCCTTCACATAATTAGTACTTTCGTCTAACAGCCGATCTGGTGTAAACGTCCGATTGACAACGCCAATTTTGGCGGCTTCTTTCGAATCAACGACGCGTCCACTCAGAAGGAGGTCAAGTGCATGAGCTGAACCGATCAATCGTGGCAAAATCCAACTAATTCCGTGTTCAGCGATCAGGCCTCGATTAGCAAAGGCGGTTGTAAAACGCGCGGTGTCGGAGGCGAAGCGAATATCACAGGCCATCGCAAGCACAAAACCAAGACCCGCACACGGACCATTTATCGCAGCGATGACTGGTTTACGAACGGCCATCAGGTAAAGCAAGCCAACTTGAAAGTCTGGACCCATTTCTGCGGTGGAGCTGGGTTTCTTGTCACCCATTTCCCAAGCTGTCAGTGAGCCGCCTTTACTCAGTTTTTCGAGGCTTTCGATGTCACCTCCGGCACAGAAGCCGCGTCCTGCGCCTGTCAGGATAATTCCAACGATGTTTTTATTGGCATCAGCCTGCCCGATGGCATCTTGAAGTTCCTTAATCATTTGCCCCGTGATGGCATTTAACCGGTCGGGGCGGTTCAGCGTTATGGTGGCGACGGGGCCTTCAATAGTGTAATTAACCGTTTCGTACATCAAAATTCTCCTGAAATGCACGTTAAATTCTCACGAAGGCGATGACATTCGCGTTTCGCATAGTTATTGAGTCACAGAATGTTCATATCTCGTATTCTTTCAATCGGAGGTAAGAACGGCAATGGTTGAACTGCAATTAGTGGTGTTGTTGGTGCTGGTTACTTCGGCAATTTGCTCGCTGTTTGAGGCGGTGCTCTATTCGATTCCAGCCACCTTCGTGGACCAACTCGAACAGTCAGGACGACCTGCGGGTCGCATACTCAAGCGGATGAAAGAACGAGTTGACCGTCCCATCACAGCCATTCTTTCGCTTAACACCATTTCAAACACAGGTGGAGGTGCGTTGGCAGGTGCACTAGCTGCCGGTGCATTAGGAGGCGGTAACGTTATCTATTTCTCAATCGTATTTACTTTGGCCATCTTGTTATTTGCTGAGGTGGTGCCAAAGACCATCGGCGTTGTCTATGCCCGTCAACTGGCTCCACTAATTGCACGCCCTATGCATCTACTTGTTGGTGCGTTTCAACCTTTGATTGGGTTGGTGCAGATCGTGACAAAACTAATTCGAAAGGGATACAAAGAACAACCGGTTTCAGATGCAGACCTGTTAACTCTGGTGGTGTCCGGCCTTCGCTCGGGAACCTTGAATCAAGATGAGGCTCGAGTCATCGAGAACGTTCTGTCAATGGACACTCGAACGGCGAAGCAGGTTATGACTCCACGGTCTGTTGTTTTTGCGCTATCTGACCGGACATCTGCGCGTGAAGCTGTGTCTGAAGATGCCATTGAGAAGTACAGTCGAATACCTGTGTTCGGCAAGGATTTTGACGACCTCGTGGGAGTTGTGCGTACAGTTGATATCTTGACGGCAATGGCGAACGACCGTTTTGATGTGACGATGGATGAAATTAAGCGACCCATTCATTTTGTCATTGATGCAACGCGGCTCGACAATCTATTGCGGACCTTTTTAAAACGGCGTCAGCATCTTGTCGCTGTTATCGACGAGTTCGGTGGGGTTTCGGGTATTGTGACACTCGAAGATGTGCTGGAGGAATTGATTGGTCGCGAGATCGTCGACGAATCCGATCAGGTAACGGACCTTCGAGCTTATGCACAGCGTCGACGTGAAGACACTCTAAGTTAAGTCAAGAAACTGAAGTGACTCAAGCTTCGCTCAACTTCTTTCCATTAACTCTTGCACAAGTGGTACGGCATCGTAGAGTTGCTCGAGTGCCTCAAGGATATATCCAGGGTGGACAGCGATTGCACGCGAAACTTCACTGTCATACGCGAATCTTCCAACAAGACTCTCTATGTTGCCATCAAAGATAAGGCCTACAAGATTGCCTTCCTTGTTGATTACCGGAGACCCAGAATTTCCGCCAATAATGTCGACTGTGGATACAAAATTCACAGGAGTGGTTAGGTCTAGTTTGGTTTGACGTTGCCAGTAACGGTCAGGGAGGGCGTATTCACGGTTTCTTCCAAAGCTAATCGCTCGGTCGAATAATCCAAATAAAGTTGTTTCATGTGGCGCTTGTGTTCCGTTCATTGGATATCCCTTGACCGTTCCATAGGCGAGACGCGAAGTAAAGGTTGCATCTGGATAGACCGTTCGTCCAAATACCGAAAATCTGGCGCGGGCAAGAGTCGCTCCACTGTCTTCCAGAACGCTTTCAACCGACTGACGAAATGTTTCCTCCGCTTCGCGCCGTTGAGGATCGAGTTGGCGCATTATGGCAATCAGAGAGTCTGTCGAGTCAACGACGGCTGCTGTTCCACCCGCGACCAACTCCCGGCGAAACTCGACATCGGCTAAATTGGTGTTTCGTACCAAATAGGCAGCGGTTTCTTCAGGCGAACGGTCGCCAAGAACAGTCCTCACAAACCAGTCATCCGAGCCGAGTTCTTGCTTTGCGGCCTTGAGAAAACCAGCAATCAAATGCTCTTCTCGATCGAGATATATCGGCGCTGGAGAATATAATCTGAACTCCAAAGAGGGAAGTTCAGAATCGTGGTAGC
This sequence comes from uncultured Vicinamibacteraceae bacterium, assembly GCA_964342185.1. GTDB lineage: Bacteria > Acidobacteriota > Vicinamibacteria > Vicinamibacterales > UBA8438 > CAUZIB01. The sequence continues at coordinate 24,814 of CAYFER010000007.1, forward strand.
CTGGCAATCGAGATGCATCAGGTTTTTTTGTCTCTTTAACGTATCGAACGATGACTTCGGCGATTTCAGCAAGTGTTGAACCTACGAGGTTGCGATATACTCGCTGCTTGAAGGTGCGTGCTGCTTCGGCGGTTGCGTGTCCGATTGCTGTCCATGCGTCTTCAGCTTCTTGGGATAGGTCGGTTCCTGCGATTCGTTCACGAAACAGTGCTTCTCGGCGTTCTAAGGATGTCCACACTGTCGGGTTTTCCAAGCCATGTAACTGTCCCGTAAACGCCTTACGAGAGTTTGTGATCCCCAAGAGGATATTGCTGACTTGGCGGGCCTGTTCGGTGCCTCTAGCGGCATATTCTCGGAGGAGACGCTCGTAAGTTTCGAAGTAATTCAGATAAGCAGGGTGTCTCACATCCCGCTCGTATCGAAACTGATCAATGGTTCGGAGTCGATCGGTCGAACCAGGATTACCTACTACGAAGACGAGATCGTCTAGGCTTGGACCATTTCGGTCTAGACGGAAGTAGTGGCGAGTATTGGCTGGTTCGCCGTTCTCGTAGACTCTGAAGAAGGCAACATCCAGAGAAAATCGCGGATATGTAAAGTTGTCTGAATCGCCTCCAAAAAATGCTGCTTGCGTTTCTGGAGCGAAGACAAGACGGACATCGGTGTATTGCTTGTAGCGATAAAGCCAAAACTCTCCACCGCGATAAAGGCTCACTACTCGAGATCGAAGCCCAGTTAAGTCGAAACTTTCCTTTTCGATAAGAGCGATTTCGGCTCGCCGTTCCGATAAGGCCTGTCGCCCATTTTCAGCTAGTCTTGTTACGGCTTGAATACGTTCGGTAACGTTGTCCATAGATATCAAGACATCGATCTCTAAGTCAGGCGCTCGAAGTTCTTCGTCGATACTGGCTGCGTAAAATCCATTTGTGACGTAGTCTGCTTCTGAGGTCGAAAGATTTTGAACTTGGTTGAGGCCGACGTGGTGGTTGGTCATTACAAGACCGCGTGGGCTAACAAACGAACCTGAACCGCCATCGTTCAGGCGCAGACTAGATAGACGAATCTGTTCTAACCATTCGTTTGTTGGTGTAAATGAATATTGCTCTTCGAGTTGTGCAAGTGGAAGGTTGTCGAAGGTCCACATGCCTTCGTCACCTGCGGAAATGGTGACTATAGATCCTAGACTACAGATTGCTACGAAAATGGGCAGGCTCACCCAGGTAATTAACTTATCTAGCATTTACGTTTCCTAAAAAACGGACAAGCTCGGTCAATGGTGCCGGAGGTGGGAGTCGAACCCACACTAGGGGTGAACCTAACTGGATTTTGAATCCAGCGCGTCTGCCAGTTTCGCCACTCCGGCTCTTCCTTAATGACTGGAAGATGATAGCTCGTCAAGTCGTTTATTTTATGATCTTGGTAGGTTTGTTGTTCTGGTCTCAAGTTAAGGTCTTACGGTTCCGTCATGCTTCCAAAGATACAGTGTGCGCGTCGTCCCACTCGTGTCTTCGAAGCGTTCAGTGTGATCTGCTTCCCAGTTCCCCATGCTAAACGCGTGTGACACAATTCGAGCACCGGGTTCAAGTTGGCTTGTTAAAATCGGTCGCATTTTTACGTTTGATGAAGACAAGAGATAGAGAGTGACCACCGTTGCGTCAGATACGTTGACCGTAAGGGCGTCCTGTTGGATGAACTCAACCAAATGTGAGACACCAGCCCGTTCTGCGTTCGCTCTAGATTCTGCGATCCGCTGTGGGTCTATATCTATGCCGACCCCCCTAGACCCGTATCGCTCCGCGGCGGTGATGACTATTCGCCCGTCTCCGCACCCTATGTCGTAGACTACGTCGTTTTCAGATACCTCTGCTAGCTCCAGCATCCGATCAACGACTTCTTGAGGAGTGGGAACAAAGGGAGCCAAGCTGGTTGCGTCTTGAATTGCCAGGTTATTTGGTCCAGTTAGAATTAATGACGCTGCAAAGAGAACTGGGAAAACCAGGCGCCTTACTTTCTTGTGTTCCTCGGGTGTCATCAGTTTCTCCGTTGGGATAGTTAGCAGAAGGCTTGCTACTGTACATCAGGAAGACTAAATCGTGGAAGACAGTTACTGGAACCGAATCATTAAAATCCATGCTATTCGATCGGATGACCGGTTTGTATAAATCGGTCATTTACCAGAAAAATTGCTTTGGGCTGAAGTTATTATCGTCTTCACCAATTACGGCGAGTCAAGAAATAGAATTCCTTAACTGCATGTTAGTCCCAGCAACACGTCCATCAAGGACCAAAGATTTGCCTGAAGTGACTGAATGGGTTACACTTATGGTTCTTCTGACGTATAAAAGTTTTAGCTGAAAGGCCTTACAGCCTAGGGGGAATTTTGGAATTTGAGGTCGGCGACAAGGTCATATACCCGAATCACGGATTGGGTATTGTTGAAAAAATTGAAGAGAAGACCATCCTCGGTACGACCTGTGGTTTTTATTCTCTTCGAATGAAATCTAGTGACACCATGGTACTTGTCCCGCTGGATAATGCCGAAGGTGTAGGTCTTCGCCCAGCCATTTCCGATACTGAAGTAAGGAAACTTTATCTACAACTTGGTAACGGCAAGATTGACAATCATCAAAACTGGAAAGGCCGATTTAAGGACAATTCAGACAAAATGCGGACGGGCTCGATTCGAGATGTTATTGATGTCTTGAAGAGTCTTAGTTTTTTGAGTAAGTCGAAGAATCTGTCATTTCGAGAAAAGCGAATGCTGGATAGAGCAAAGTTTTTGGTGGTTTCAGAAATTTCGGCGGTCACCGAAGATAGCACTGAGTCTGTTGAAGATAAGGTAACTAAAGCACTCGAACGATGCCTTGTAAACAGGGCGCGCCAAGCGAAAAAAGCCAAAGCCACTAAGGTGGCCAAGAAGGTGGCCAAGGTTAAGAAACCGGCGGCTCGTCGTGCTGCCCGCGCCTCTTAAGATCTAGCTAGTCTGGCTGGAGCTGTGAATTGTATCCACAGGCCCGACCCGGGAAAGCCGGCTCGGGCTTTTCTTTCATCCGTTTCAGAGAAACTTGCCTTTTTTGATTTGTGCCTAACCCAATCCGAACGGTGATCGCCGGTGTTCGTTCGTTGGTTGCATATGCCAGCGTGACCATCTACGTTCTCTTGGTCGCTCCACCGGGGATTGTGTTGGCCACAGTTTTTAAATGGCCAGAGCTGCTTTACTGCCTAGGGCGGGGTGGTGTCAGATTAGGTCTCGCTACAGTCGGTATTACATATCGGTCAACCGGCCTTGAACATGTTCAGCAGGATCACGCTGCTGTCTATTGTGTAAATCATGCAAGTAATATCGAACCTCCTATTCTGTTTATGGTGCTCAAGACGCTGCATCCAAACCTAGTTGTTCTCTATAAGGCGGAATTAAGGAAAGTGTTTCCAGTTCTAAAACGGGCCTTTGACGTGGTTGGTTTTGTTCCAATTGAGCGTGGGCATCGAGAACGAAGTATGCGAGCGATCGATCGCGCCGCCGCTTCGCTTCGAAGCGGGAAGTCGTTTCTTATGTTTCCGGAAGGCACTCGAAGTCGGACGGGGAAGCTCCTGCCATTTAAAAAGGGTGGTTTCATTATGGCTATCAAAGGTGGGGCTACTATTGTGCCAGTAGCGATTCAAGGAACTTCGAAAGCAATGAAGAAGGGTAGTCTTATCATTCGACCGGTTGTTGTGAGCGTCCGTCTTGGACATCCTATCGAAGTTGAAGGAAAGACTTTGGACGACCGTGACAAACTGATCGCTGCAACTCGGGCATGTGTCACAAGTTTACTTGAGGTAGGCCCGATCGAGGGATCAGTCTAGGGCTTATCTTGTTCGAGAGTGCGAGATTAGCCACCTTCCCGTCCTACAACAAAAGAAAGGGACCACGGATCGAGAACCGCGCCGTCGCTTGCCGTAACACCGGCAAGAAGGCTGACGTTAACGGTCCGAAATAACAGAAGGGGATCGATGAACCGAATTTCAAGAACTCTATTGAGTCCTCGATATTCAATTTCGAAAAGTAGTGGCGACGAATCTTCTTGCAGGTTGCCTGAAATAGGTTGACGATAGCTTACTTGTACACGGTCTTGAAATGACACCGGGTCCATGTCACGTGAAAACTGTATCCGAACTGTCGCGTCAGTGGTGATGTCGGCATCACCTTCGAGAGGGGCACTGAAGATTATTTCTGGGGGTGGGCCTTGTCGGCGACGTACTCGTGTGTCAACGGGTTGTTGTTCCATCGGTTCCGCGCTTCGGATAGATCCAGCATGCAGAATAACCATCCCTTCGTGCACCCTCACGTCACCGGTAACTTCTAGCCATTTCCCGGTGTCGATACGGGCTCGAACATCAAGCTCGAACCCGTCGCCTTTAGGTTCCATGCCAACTACCCAGATGGATGCTTCGGCAGAGGTTAGGACAAAATCGTACTGACTGAGACCGGGTGAATCTGGAAGATCGCCGTAGAGATTACGGCCCCGAAAACGTCCGGTTACTGTTACTCCACTCTCCAAGTGCACTTCGGGATCTAGTGCAACCGTCCGAAGTGAGACAAGCTCGGGCTGACCGGGTGGGCGGGCCGACTCAGCCACAAGAAGTTTGAGTTCGCCAACGCCGGGCCATACTTTCTCGAGCAACGATTCAGCTAGTCGTTCAAATGGCTGATCAATGGTTCTTGGATCGTTTGGTTCCAAGCGCCCAACATCGTAGAACGTGCCTATAACTTCCAGTCGGTCTTGGGTTCCAGGAGGTGGAGGTGGTACATTCAGTACCAGAACACGTTGTAGATCATCGGTCAAATAGGTCAGCACACCTTCTCCAACCGCATCCGCGTGTACTATAACTTCTTCCCCGTGGAAAAATGACGAGTGTTCTTCTAGCGTAGCGAGCGTCACAGCACGACGGCCAGCTCTTTGAGCGAGTGACGGTTCGCTCAGACTTAAGCCGATGACCACGATGGTGAATAGCCAACAAAAACGCACTTCTGGCATCTTAGCATGAGGTTCGCGACTAGAATGTGGTATGGCCGATCAGATTTCAGAGCTGACGATCAGCCGTCTTTCCCTGTACCTCAGGTTACTGAGTGAGTTACAGAGCAAAGGCGTCAAAACGGTGTCTTCGAAAGAGTTGGCTCAGGCGTTTGGTCTAAATGCAGCACTGATTCGAAAGGATTTAGCGAATTTTGGAGATCTTGGTGTGCGAGGGTTGGGCTATATAGTTAAGGATCTTCGGAATGAACTCCGTTCTATTTTGGGGCTGGATCGAAGCCTGAAAGTGGCAATTATAGGAGCTGGGAACTTGGGACTGGCGCTTGCTGACTATCCTGGTTTTCGAAAAGAAGGATTCAAAATTGTGGCACTATTCGATAATTTTCCTTCCAAGGTTGGAAGAGAATCACGCCGCGGTGTCTCAATCTACGATATTCGAGAGCTCAAGAAGATTGCTCAACGCGATGATATAGGGATTGCCGTAGTTGCGGTTCCTGAAAAGTCTGCCCAAAATGTAGTTAATACAGTTGTTGAAGCCGGTATACGGGCTGTTTTGAATTTTTCTCCTGGTGCGCTACGGGTGCCGGAACACGTCAAGCTGAAGAGTGTTGATTTGACAGTATCTCTTGAGGGACTTTCGTTCTTCCTGGCTCGCGACAGCAGGGATGAGGGCGTTTAGTCTTGATTTTAGGTGTCTATGACTAAGCATGAGTTAAAGCCGGAGTTATCACACTTGGACGATGAGGGTCACATTCGGATGGTTAACGTAAGTGACAAAGATACGACTTTTCGTGAAGCCGTTGCACGGGGCAGAATTCGAATTTCAGACGAAGCACTAGAGCTAATCCGAGTGGGAACAATTTCGAAAGGGAATCCACTTGAGGTCGCTCGCGTCGCCGGTATTCTAGCAGCCAAGCGAACGGCGGAATTGATTCCACTCTGCCACCAGATACCGTTGACTCATATCGAGATCGATATACGGCTAATGGATGATGGGTATGAAATTCAAGCTTCTGTCAAAACATCTGCTCAGACTGGTGTGGAGATGGAAGCTTTAACCGCAGTGTCGGCCACGGCTCTAACCATTTACGACATGGTCAAGGCCGTTGACCGTACTATGGTCATCGGAGAGATCCGTCTTGTTAGAAAGAGTGGAGGTAAGTCAGGAGTTTTTGAACAGGACTAAACCTTTTTGATGCAGACGTATGTAGCTGGAAAGAAGCGAGTGATGGCGGCTATCGAAATTCAAACATTAGCGAATTTACCATTCTATTTTTCAGGACGTTACCCAAAGCCTGCTTTAGTGGGGCACTGTACGCAAGACGGTATTTCGTCTTTCTCGAGTAGAGAATTCTTTGAAAAAATTCGAGATTTTAGCTTGGGGCTAACTGGAATTAATGTTGACTCTGGTGATCGCGTAGCCCTGCTTTGTGAGACTCGTCCGGAATGGGTGGTGGCAGATCTAGCGGCTCTTGTTGCCGGCTGTATCACAGTTCCAATCTATCCTACTCTTCCCGCTGATCGTATTCGCTACATACTTGCCGATGCAGGTGTGAGCACTGTGATTGTTTCCAATCAGGAGCAAGCGCGAAAAGTACATTCCATTCTTTCTCAATTATCCGAACTGCGAAGGATGATAGTGATTGATGCGGAGAATATGGAGGCAGGGTCTAATTCTGTGACAGTCGACCAGTTTAGTTTTTCTGAAGTTGAAGAGATAGGCCATCGTCGTTTGATGCAGGAAGATGGATTAGCGCGGGACTTCAAGGAGACGGCATCCTTGGTACCTGATGATCAACTGGCCACAATCATCTATACATCTGGCACGACTGGTGATCCAAAGGGCGTCATGCTAACCCACGGTGCGATCGTCGCGAATATTGTGGATGGAGACACGATGATTGCCCTGACCGACGCTGATGAAGCGCTGTCGTTTCTTCCTTTGTGTCACGCACTGGAGCGGCAGGTTGTTTATTTGTATCTCTATAAGGGTGTCAGCATAACGTTCGCTGAGTCGATGGATACGGTTGCTCGAGATTTACTCAGAGTAAGACCTACTTTAATGACAGGTGTACCAAGGTTTTTTGAAAAATTGCACGCTCGCGTCTTAGAAGGTGTGTCTAAGGCATCAACGACTAAGCGGCGATTGTTTCAGTGGGCGCTTGGTGTCGGTCTAGGTCGAACTCGCGCCGAGCTTCAGAGCCAACAGCCGTCACTGGCAATCCGGTTGCAGAATATTTTTGCCGACCGTTTGGTGTTTTCTAAGATTCGCGAAAGAACAGGTGGACGACTTCGGTTCGTTGTTTCTGGTGGTGCTCCGCTGTCGGTGGCCGTGGGCGAGTTCTTTTTCGCGATCGGAGTCCCGGTGCTTGAGGGATATGGGCTTACGGAGACCGCACCTGTTCTGACTGTCAATAGTGAACATCATCCTCGGCTAGGCACAGTCGGCAAGGCATTACCCAGGGTTGAATTGAAAATTGCTGCCGACGGTGAGATTTTAGCCCGTGGCCCGAATTTAATGTTGGGCTACTACAATAAAACTGAAGCTACGGCTGAGGTAATGCGTGATGGTTGGTTCCATACGGGTGATATCGGTCAGTTGGATGAGGACGGATATCTTCGTATCACAGACCGGAAGAAAGAGTTGCTGGTTACATCCAGTGGAAAGAATATTGCTCCCCAGCCGATTGAGCAGAGGCTAAAACAAGACCCGCTTGTTTCGGAAGCAGTGTTGTTGGGAGACCGGCGGCCGTTTGTATCCGCGTTGATAGTTCCAGACCTTGTGGAAGTGGAAGCCCGTTTATCAGCAGAACATGATTCAGGAGTGGCAATATCGCTGGAAAGTCAACACGTTCGCCCGTTGTTTGAAATGGTTGTTCAGCGAGTTAACGCTGAGCTTCCAGGTTACGAGCAGATCAAGAAATTCGTCTTGCTGGACGCCGAATTTAGTATTGCATCTGGTGAACTAACGCCCACGCTGAAGATCCGGCGCCGGGTGGTTCTAGAACGGTTTGCCGAGACGATCGACGCGCTTTACAGTTCTTCTATCCCCTAAGTATACGGGGCCGTTGGTCGCCAAAGTTGAGATCAGAATAGCGTTGCATCAGACAGCGGCCACCATCTCAGTTGAACTCGCCCAATAATGTATTTTTGAGGGACCTGGCCCCAGTGACGGCTATCTGAACTGTTGTTTCGATGGTCGCCCATCACAAAATAGTACGATTCTTGGACAACTTCCGGACCATGATTTTCATAACTTCGGAACTCTGGTGGGACGAAGAGGTCAGGTTGAAGCTCCTCGTTGACATAGACCTGACCTTCCTCAATTCTGACCGTATCACCTTCTTCAGCGACTATCCTTTTAACAAACGATTTATCTGGGTCGCGGGGATAAAACAGCATGACTATGTCACCGGGTTTTGGTTCGCCGAAGAAACGATAAGCCGCTTTATTGACAATCAATCGATCTTGGTCCTGGAGGGTTGGCTCCATACTCTTTCCTTCAACCCTAGCTACTTGGAACCCGAAGGTGACGATCAGCGTCGCATACACTGCAGCAGACGCAAAGGTCTTTATCCAAGCCAGTAATTCTTCGCCGGCACGCGCCCGTAAAGCTGCTCGTCGGACGGCACGTTCTTGCTCAAGAGGCGATGAATTCCCGACCTCGCCGACAGGAGCCGTTATATCGCCTACTACAGGTTCAGATATTCCCTCAGGCGTTTCGTTTGAGCTCGACTCACTGGAATTTCCGTCCCCTCCGCGTCTTTCATCTTCAGGATGTAATTCCGACTGAACCACGGCACAATCTCCTTAACCTTATTAATATTCACTACATGTGATCGATGCACACGCCAAAAACTGTTTTGATCTAAATTTGAATGAAGCTCATCCAAGGTTCGAAAGTTTGACGTTCCTGTTAAGGCACCAGCAACCACGGTAATTACGTCATCAGCAAGTGATGCATAAATAATATCTTCAGATGGTATCAACTGAAAGCCTTCACCAATCTTGATCGCAATTTGTTCACGTTTCTTTCGACGCTGACTGACGTGTTGCAGCATTCGCTCCAAGCGCTCGTCATTCAAGGTGTCAATATCAGGATCGTTATTTGTTGCCGCCATTCTAGCTTTAACTCGGTCAATACTCTGTTCAAGGCGGCTGGTTTCAACGGGTTTTAACAGATAATCGACGGCGTTGACCTCAAACGCCTCTATTGCGTATTGGTCATAGGCCGTCACAAAAACAACGTGAGTGTTTGCTTCGCGAAGTAAGAGTTCACGTGTCACTTCAAATCCGGTCCGCCCAGGCATTTGAATGTCTAATAGTACTAGGTCTGGCTTTTGTTTTCTGATGATCTCCATCGCATCGATACCGTTACCTGCTTGACCCACTAGATCGACATCGCTGAGTTGGTTCAGCAGAAAGCACAGTTCGTTGCGTGCAAAGCGTTCATCGTCCACCACAACTGTTCGAATTGTCATACTTCACGCTGTAGCAAGTGTCGGTGTCTTTAATTCAGGAATTTTAATCCTGGCGCAAGTGCCTTCGCCTCTGACACTTTCGATTTTTAGTTGATAATTTTCACCGTAAATTACGCGAAGCCTTTCATCAACATTGCGTAGTCCGATACCGCCCGATCGAATCGGATTTAGTTCAGACAGATTCATGCCGGTGCCATCGTCTTCGATCTCGATAATTGCATGGTCAGTCTCGCGGCGACTGCGGATGGTTATTTGACCTCCGCCAATCTTTTGACCTATTCCATGTTTGATTGCATTTTCGATCAGAGGCTGCAACAGCATACTCGGCATGATTAGGTTGAGACTGTCAGGACTAATCTGCTTCTCTATTACTAGGGTTGGCCCGAAACGAACGGTCTCGATATCAAGATATTCATCGATTGCAGCAAGTTCTTCTTTAAACGTCACAAACTGTTCTTGACTTCGCAGTAAACGTCTCAGAAGAGCTGATAACTTAACAATTAGTGTTCGTGCAGTTTCTGGTTGAGAACGAATGAGTGACGAAATAGAAGCGAGCGTGTTGAATAAAAAATGTGGATTAATCTGACTAGAGAGGGCCTCCACACGGGAAGACATCAAAAGTTTTTCCTGTTCTTGGAGGCGATGTTCGATTCTGGCAGTGTTCCAAATCTTAATCGGGATAGCGACACTTAAGACTGTAGCGAGCACAACTAAGATCCCCAGCGGGATGTTCGGGGGTGACATGTAGAAAAGGTGCTCACTAAAGCGCGCGCCTAATGTCTGCCTGAGTAGTTCAAGTCCGATTGGCGCTGCGAGAAGGATCATGAGCCAATCAAATTTAAATCGGATCATTCGCCAAGCGTGGCGGTGAAGGTCGATAAAAAAAAGCGGAGAAAAATGCCAAATGGCTTCTTTGGGGCAGACTTCTCGCAGTCCTCCTCCCGCAAAGCCGCACCCTACGGCAAACGGCATGGCGAGGGCCTCGCCAGCAATGAGTGCTGGCGTTCCGGTCATTATTCCTACAATTGCTCCGGCGTAAGGACCTGCAATGAGGCCGGCTAGGAATGGTCCAGCGAGTGAAATGTCTCCCGCGTCGTAGTTTAGAAGTAATCGAGCGGCAACGCCGGCACTCAACGGGAATCCAACGCTGAACGCAAACACAAGGCGTTCCTTCCACGCACGCTTCTCGGTCAAAAGAATACGTCGGAATTGCTGGAACCGCACCAGCATCGTTGCAAGAGTGGCTACGACGGCAATCTTGACAACTAGCGTTATGAGAAGAAACTGCGCCGCGGTGAGAAACCTAGCCTCGCTTGGCACTTCGGATAGCACTATAACGACGGAATCCTTACGCTGTCAAACGTCGAATCTAACTACAAGATGTTATTACTAAAGAACTTATGGGCGGCCTAGTTTTCTGTTTGATTCACGAGCGGATGATTGTTTACCGCGGCACGACAGGCGCGATTTCGTCCAACCGAAGTTATTTCATCGACCATGAAGGTTCCGTTTCTTGCAGACGGCCGTGTGGCGCTACCGAAACAGCGGCAATGAAAATGGTGGAAATTTCCACTTTCCAGTTTAATCTTTAGGAGACTTTCGAGCGTTGGTTCGGCTGACCAAGGAATTCGCTATGATTTACCAGTCGTCGGCAAGACATTTCACGCCACAATTGGAATCTCTCACTTAAGCTCCATTTTTTACTAGTTAGTGGGTGTAAGGTTTGAGGCTAGATCGTGGACTGTGAGAACCCAATCTCATTTTATCTGATCAACATGATGTCGCTTGGAGTCTTGCGGTGATTGGCGCGAAGCACTATAGTCTCTCGGGACCAGCAAGGGCAGGAGCTTTTTGATTTCGTTATTTGAAACGAGTGATTCAACTAGAGACGCCGGCATCTTAACGTCTTCAAGCGCTGCGGATCGAGCGCTCTCGCTGGTGACTGTAAAAAACGAATTTGTCCGATGTGTTTATCGTGACATTTCGTCATGGTACGATTATTTTTTTGGCCCAACCCTCCACGGTGCTCGGTTGGCAGCGATGCCACGTCTTCCTATTGGATCCGGAGATAGAATTCTTGAAGTTGGTGTTGGCACTGGTATTAACGCACTTTTGTATCCCAAATATTGCGATGTTACCGGGATCGATTTTTCTTCTTCAATGTTGAGAAAAGCTAAGCGGCGGTTAAGCCAGCATTCTGTACGAAATGTTGACCTGCTTAAGATGGATGCGGCGACCCTTGAATTTGAGGACAATTCGTTTGATTGTGTCTACGCACCTTTCGTCATTAGCGTTGTTCCTGATCCCGTCAAGGTGGTGCAGGAAATGCATCGTGTGTGTCGCGTCGGTGGGCATGTGGTAGTTCTCAATCACTTTTTGAGTGAGAATCGATTTCTGGCTCGTGCCGAACGGCTAATTTCCCCACTCACGGTCCATATAGGATTTAAGGCCGACGTAGATCTATCTAGTTTTATTGCTCGGTCGGGTTTTCGGCCTGTCTCGATTGAACGTGTCAGCGTTCCTAAATTATGGTCGTTGCTCACGTTTCAAAAACAATAATCAAGTGGATCGACTAGTGGCTCTTGGATAAGACATACATGAGCACGATAGGGCGGTGTTTGCCAAATTACGTAACTACATGGTTAGGGTTGATGATGTGGTTAGTCGTCAAGAATGCCGCCGGCGGTTTGAAATTCCATCTCACCTGAGTTTGGTATTCCTTTGGGTTCCGGACGTTCGATTACGCTGGATATCTAATCTAAGCTGATGAGGCTGGTTCCCCAGCTATAATCAACCTTCATGAACTGTTCCGCACGCTTTCTTACTTTGCTTCTACTTGTGACGCTGTGGTTCCATGGCGGGGAAGTTGTTGCGCAGCCTCAATTTACAACAGAGGAGGAACAGCAGTTTCATGAGTATGTGACAGCCGCATTGGCCCACGGTCAGTATGACGATGTCAGCCAGCTGTTGTCTGACCGGCCTAATGACGATCCGTCGGCTACCGCAATCCGAGCGAGACGTTTGGCTCAACGTGGGCGATATTCTGAGGCCGAGGCTCTTCTTGGCTCTATTGCGGAAGCGAATCCAGGAAGTTCCGCGGGGTTGGAGTTTGCGACTTTACTCGTGGAGACCGGTCGATCCACCGAGGCCCAAAGGTACCTTCAGGCCGTTGTTGATACGGGAGCTGGCTCACAGATTGGACTTGAACTCTATCGTGGCGGTCTCGCATCGCGTCGACTTGGTCGGTATCGGGATGCAAACGCATTCTTCCGAGATGCCGTTGCAGCATTGCCGAGTGACCCTGCAGTGCACACTGCCTGGGCGGAACTCTTTCTTGAAAAATACAACCGGAGTGATGCTGTGCGGTCTTTTCAAGAAGCATTGGCCGTGGATGAACAGTGGGCACCGGCACATTTAGGTTTGGCTCGTGCATTGGCAAACGAGAATCCTCCGGTGGCTAGGGCTTCGGCCGAGCGGGCTTTGGAAATCAAATCTGACTATGTTGGAGCGCACTTATTTCTCGCAGAAGAAGCCCTTGGCGACAGGAATGAATCCGCGGCAGAGGCGTCGTTGCGTCGAGCTTTGGAGATTAATCCGGCTAGCCTTGCATCACTAGCTCTCGCTGCGTCGATGGCATACCTGGATGATCGAATTGAAGATTTTGAGATCGAGGTCGCACGTGCATTGCAGATTAATCCAGTATTTGGAGATATTTATCGAATCGTTGGAAGTCATGCAGCCCGCGCATATCGGTTTGATGAGGCAGTAACCCTCGTCCAGAAAGGTCTCGAACTTGACCCGAACAATCCGCGCGGACGGGCTGAGTTGGGTATGCACCTTTTGAGAACGGGGGATGAGCTAGGTGCTCGTGAAGCGTTGGACCTCGCTTTTGCCGATGATCCTTTTGATCTAATCACTTTTAACCTCCTAAATATGATGGATACGCTCGAGGAGTTCGAAACTTTTGAGCGTGGTGACATCGTACTCCGATTGCATCCTGATGAGTCTCGGGTTCTGAGCGAGTACATCCTTAACTTGGCTCAAGAGGCTTTGGATGAATTGTCGACTCGGTACGGTATGGAGGTCGATGCTCCTATTCTTATAGAAGTATTTCCGCGACACGATGACTTTGCTGTCAGAAATCTTGGCCTGCCTGGAATGATAGGTGCACTCGGAGCTTGTTTTGGGAGAGTTGTTACGATGGATTCACCTAGGGCGAGACCACCCGGTGATTTCAACTGGCAGTCCACATTATGGCATGAGATTGCGCATGTGATCACTCTGCAGATGTCCGGCAATCGACTACCTAGATGGTTGAGTGAAGGTATCTCGACGTATGAAGAGAAACGGAAACGGTCCGAGTGGGGAAGGGACCAAGTATTGTCTTTTGCGCGAGCTCTCAACGACGAGGCCATTCTCCCGCTTCGAGAATTAAACAGTGGATTCTCAAGACCTGAAACTATTTCGATGTCATATTTTCAGGCCTCGGTTTTAGTTGAACACATCATTAATGGCTACGGTGAACCTGCACTTCAAACGTTAGTAAGGGCGTATGGGGACGGACTTGACACAGAAGAGGCTTTGGCGCGGGTCGGGTTGACTTTTGATACGCTTCAGGCCAGTTTTGACGCTTCGGTACAGTCAGAGTTCGGTGATTTACGTCAAGCTCTCAGTTCCCCGGAAGTGGATTTTCCAGAGGTAGATACGGATAACCGCCTGGAGGCACTCGGAAGCCTTGCTGCTAGTTATCCGGACAGCTATCCGATTCAGTTTTCGTATGGATTAGCGTTACAGGAGTCAGATGATCTGGCTGGGGCCTTACTGGTTCTTGACAGGGCAGCGAATTTGGCTCCGCAGGCAACTGGTATCGACAGCGCTAGGGGAATCATGGCTCAGATCGCCCAAGAACTCGGTGACGAAGAACGGGCGATGCGCGAATTAGAGAGACTTCTTGAATTTGATGCAACTTCGATAGAGGCGGTTCGAGAGCTTGCCGCGTTGGCCGAAGACGCGGGCGACCGAGACCGAATGACTATGGCGTATGAACGGGTTATTGGAATTGATCCATTTGATCCTATTCCTCACGAGGCTTTGGGTCGCATGGCGCTGGAGGCTGGCGAATTAGCTCGGGCAATTCACGAATTCGAGGTTGCGCTGGCTATCGGTCCGGTTGACCCGGTGGGTGTCTACTGCGATTTGTCGGAGAGCCTTCTGCTTGCTGGTCAGGGTGCTGCTGCTAAGCGTGAGGCACTAAAGGCGCTCGAGATTGCTCCTACATACGAACGGGCCCAAGAGCTCTTACTTCGCGCAATTGAAGAAGAACGTTGATTTTACCAAGTCATAGTGCTGTTTCAGACAGAATTCCCGGGTATGGGAGGCTGTTCTAATAAGTATTTATTTGACCATGGAATGCAGGAACTGCGGAACAGAAATTGACGAAAGCGCACTTGTTTGTTTCCAGTGTGGCAATCAAACTACTGAGTCAGTTCGCCAGGCCGATGCGATGGAGCCGCGGCGGCGAAATACGTTAACGCCAATTCTCTTGGGATTGGTATTGGTCGTTGTTAGCGTATTCTTTATTCAAGGTGCCGTGGCCGGGCGATCTATACCCATGCCAGTGTTGGTTATGCTGGTTGTGGCAGGGGTACTCTTGGTTTATCGGTTGCGTTTTCGATGATGGCTAGCGTTGAGAATCAACCGCGGCTGTCTATCGATACGAAGTTACGTTCGCCTTCGCCAAGATAAACTTGCCTCGGACGCGCGATCTTTTGTTCTTTGTCCGTGATCATTTCCTGCCATTGGGCAACCCATCCGACTGTTCGGCCAATAGCAAAAAGTACCGGGAATATGTCTGGCTTGAAGCCCATTGCCTCGTAGATAAGGCCAGAATAGAAATCTACATTTGGATAAAGACTACGGCTGACAAAATAATCATCTTGCAGGGCAATTCTTTCTAGTTCCAGTGCGACTTCCAAAAGAGGATTCTTGCCAGTAACCTCAAACACTTCGTAAGCGGCGTTTTTAATGACCTTGGCACGAGGGTCATACGACTTATAAACACGATGGCCGAATCCCATGAGGCGACCTTTACCAGCCTTGACCTTTTTTACGAATGCTGGAATTTTGTCGACGGTTTGAATTTCAGACAGCATCCGAAGTACCGCTTCGTTCGCTCCGCCGTGCAGCGGGCCGTAAAGAGCAGCCGCTGCTCCGGCGAGGGAAACAAAGGGATCAGTTTGTGAGCTACCGATTCCACGCATTGCACTAGTACTGCAGTTTTGTTCGTGGTCGGCGTGGAGGATAAATAGCACATCAAGAGCTCGTTCAAGGACGGGATCGGGTGAGTATCGAGACTCAGGTTGCTTAAACAGCATCGAGAGAAAATTTCCAACAAAACTTAGTTCCGGGTCGGGATAGACATATGGCTGCCCAATACTGTGGCGGTAGGCATAACTGGCGATACTCGGAGCCTTGGCGATTAGCCGCGCGATTTGCGTCCGTCTAGAGTCCGCGTCATGGATTTCTTTGGCCTCAGGATAAAATGTCGACAGAGCGCCCACGGTACTTAGAAAGATGCCCATTGGGTGGGCGTCGCGCTGGAAACTTCCGATAAGTTGCTTGATATTTTCGTGCAACATCGAGTTACGGTTTAGTTCCCCATCCCAAGTTGCTAGTTGTGATGTAGTCGGAAGTTCACCATTGAGCAACAGATATGATGTTTCAATGAAGGTGCTTTTCTCCGCTAGTTGCTCAATCGGGTATCCGCGGTATCTCAAAATACCTTTGTCTCCATCGATGAAGGTAATACGACTTTTGCAGGAGGCGGTGTTTTGGAATGCCGGGTCGTACGTCATCAAGCCAAACTCGTCTGGGTTTGCCTTGATTTGGCGCAGATCTAATGCGCGAATAGTTCCGTTGGTAACGGGAATTTCAAACTGTTGTCCCGTCCGATTGTCTGTGATTGTTAAGGTATCAGTCATGTCCTATCCTTGCCCAACCAGCGTGTATTCAGGCGCGGGGTGTTGACCTCGAAAATACTGGCTCACATTTCAGTTTTGTCCTCACCGGTGATGCCATCGTTGGCCATGTGTGATGACGGCTCTTCACCAGGGATCCGATAAGCTTCATCTAACCAACCCTGTAAATCACGTAACTTACAATTCTCGCTGCAGAAAGGTCGCCAAGAGGCCGACATCGGCCGTTGACGACAGTAAACGCAGACCGTACCCCTAGGCATAACCTTACAAGCTAACATTCTATCAGGCTCGTGGTCATTGGCCTGCCACGTTCATTGCAAGAGCATAGAGCGAAGTGCGAGCAGCGATGAATAGTGTTTTACCGTCCTCGCCACCAAACGTTAAGTTGGCAGGTGTTTCTGGGACTGCAATGGAACTTATTTGGTCGCCGCTCGGGTTATATACGGTGATATCTTGCCCGGTAAGATAGACATTGCCCAGTTCGTCGACTGTCATTCCATCTGAACCTTGCATTGCGAATAGGCGCTTATCCTCTAATGCACCGTCTGCACTCGGTCGGTAAACGAATGTCTGACCGGCGCCGTGGTCGGCGATATACACACGACTTCCGTCAAGAGTACCAGTAATCCCGTTGGGACGTACCAAGTCATCGGCAACTCGACGAATTGTTGTCCGATCTGGAGAAATATAGTACACGTGGTCCCCGTCGATTTCTCGATTCTCGTCCGAGCCGTAACGAGGATCGGTAAAGTAGATACCGCCAATTGGATCAATCCAGAGATCGTTCGGACTGTTGAAACGTCGCCCCTCAAAGGTTGCGGCGATCACAGACACTGTGCCTGCACCGTCTATGGCTGTAACCCGCCGGTTATTCATTTCACAGATGAGCAACTGGCCGTCAAGGGTAAATCTTAAGCCGTTAGCTCCACCGGTTTCTTCTCGAAATGTGTCAATCCCTGACCTGGGGTTCCAGCGATAGATACGCTGCCGTGGTATGTCTGAGAAGTAGAGGTTGCCATCCAAATCAGCGGCCGGCCCCTCCACAAATCCGAATCCATCCGCTACTCGACGAACGGCTTCACCTTGCACGACGAGCAGTGGGCGTTGGGCGTTTAGTTGGGTTGCGACTGTGACCAGAATAACGCTAGTGACGGCACTGGCGACCGTGGGGTGTTTCACTACTTCGCACCAATCGCCGGGTTGTCGAGGACTTCAAATGAACGGTCCGGACGAATTTGGACCACGATCATCTGGATTAAGTTGTTTCCAATTTCAATAGCGGCAATTCGCATGATTGTTCTGGATTCTTGACTTTAGAATAGACCGGCTGAAAACTCTTAAGTTGCACCATCCTAACATGGACATTTCACAACCCCTTAGGCAACCGTTTCGACGGTTGATACGCGCAGTGAGCAAGCATCTTCTGAAGCTCTGGCGGGAGAAGTTGAACCACTTCATCAAGTTCACGTAATAACTCGCCGATTCTGTGAAATCCTGCCATTGTGCGCCTGTGAAATTCCGCGTGGTCTTGCGAATTGTTCTCGGGGTCGCGTGTCCCTATTGTTATCCAATGCCCTTTCGGAACCCCCAGCCGAGAATAGCTCCGAGAGTAATCAACCAAGTTGTGTTCGGATGCCAGAGTGCGAGTATCGCCCCTGATCCGGCTAGGAATAGCGCGGTCGGTACATCAACGATTGCCACCTGGCCGAGTTGCCAAGTAACAGCAACCATCAGACCGAGTGATGCCGCTGCGACTCCATCGACAATACCGCTTGTGATACTGGAGCCACGCAAACGTTTGATTAGTGGGTGTGTGACTGCAACGAATACGAATCCTGGGGCGAAGATCGCAATCGTGGCCAGAATTGCCCCCAACCATCCTTTTAATAGAAAGCCGATAAAGGTAGCGGTTGTAAACACGGGCCCAGGTGTCAATTGACCTATTGTGACGGCGTCAATGAGTTGCTGTTCGGTGATCCACGACCAACGTTCTGTCAGATCCGCACGCAAAAATGCGAGTAATACATATCCACTGCCGAACAAGACAGAGCCAACCTTGAGAAAGAAGAGAGTGAGGCGCGTTAGAGTTACAGGAATCGCTTCTGTTACCGTTATTCCAAATGCTCCAATCGTTGTTGTGGTCAGAAGCATTGTGATTATGCTGTTGAAAGAAATATTACGAATGAAGCGAGTCGCGACCACGAAGAATCCACCTCCAGCAAGCAGAACTAGTTCGTTAACACCGCTGATTGCCAGACTGGTCGCTATTAAACCGATTACTAGAGTTGTGGAACCGCGACTGACAGTGCGGGCGAGCCTCCACACTGCTTGTAAGATGATGGCAATAGTGATTGGCCTGATGCCATAAGTCACCCATTCGACTTGTGGTGTTTCCCCATACCTCATGTAACCCCAAGCAATCATCATCACGACAACACACGCGGGAAAAATGAAACAGCTTCCGGCGACGACTAATCCAGGCAAGCCGGCTCGTTTGTAGCCAATATGGAGAGCCATTTCTGTTGAGTTCGGTCCTGGAATTAGATTGGTAGCAGCCAGTAGGTCGAGAAATTCTGAATCCGTCATCCAATGACGTTGCTCTACTACTTCGTCCCGCATCATCGCGATATGCGCAGCGGGACCACCAAAAGCGGTGATTCCGAGTCGTAGGAAGAGAGAGACAAGTTCTTTCAGGAGAGATCTCCGATGTCGATAATTAGTTATGAGCAGTATTCAATGATCCAGAATAGCTTGAAGTTTTTTCTAGAGTTCTTTTACGCCATGACTACGGCTCAGGAAGTAGATCGCGACGCTTGCCAGTAGCATTCCGTTGAAAGCGATGACCATCTGCTCAGATAAGAGCGTAATCAAGTATCCGCTGACAAGGCTCCCAAGCGGCATGCCGCCGCGGAATGCCATCATATAAATACTTAGCACACGTCCCCGTAATGCGTCCGGAACAGCAAGTTGCACCAATGAGTTTGTCAGGGAAAATACGATTAAAAGTGTTGTGCCAATAAAAAATAAAATGACATAACTGGCGCTCGTAACCGGCAGTATCGCAAACAGTGCAACTAGTCCTCCGAAAAAAAGTTGCACAATAAGAAGTGTTTTTCCCATTTGCTTGAACTTGCCTAGCCACGCTACGGTCAGAGCTCCCACGACGGCACCGGCACCTAGCACAGCCATCATTTGGCTTAGCTGTGCAGCGTCATTGGCAAATACCGGTAGAAACGCACGTGCTGGTACTCCGAGAGTGGTAGTTGCCATCGCTAGTACCGTCAATGCTAGTAGTGCGCGTTGGTGCCGCACGAAGGATAAGCCACTTGTAAGGTCAGTTGTGAGTCGCTGGTTTGAATCAGTTTGTGGTGCTGGAAGATGCATGAAGCTTAAAATGACAATGACAGCAAGAAATGACGCGCTGTTGATTCCAAAGCAAACTACTATTCCAAAAGCTACGAGTATTCCACCTCCGATGAGCGGTCCGATCATTTGGGCAAGATTGAATTGTAATGAGCTAAGTGCAATGGCATTAGGTAGGCTCGCTCGTGTTACTAAAGAGGGGAGCATCGATTGGAATGCTGGTCCGCCGAAGGCTTGTGCCAGCCCAGTCAGAAAAGACAGACCCAAAATGTAGTAGATGTGAACAAAGTCAAAAAAAACTAGTCCAGTTAATGTAAGGGCACAGAACATTTGGATGGTTTGCGAGGCGATTAAAAGCTTTCGCCGGTCATAACGGTCGGCGATAACGCCTCCGAGTAGTGTGAAGAGTAGAAGAGGGAGCTCACCGAAAAATGCGTCAAGTCCGAGAAAGAACGCCGATCCAGTCAAGCTAAGGATTAACCACTGCTGAGCGAATCGCTGCATCCAAGTTCCTACCGCTGACGCAAAAGCAGCCAGCCATAGATTACGGAAGTTAGGAAATGAGAACGCAGCCGTGAGGCGTTTTACGATTCGCATTCCAGTCGGGATTGTGGTGGTCTGTGTATTTGGTGAGGCGGTAGAGGTACCCTGCTGGTCGTTTATTGGGTCGGCCAAGGAATGTACAGTCCTTCTCCATAAAAGATGATGCTGGTCCAGAGTCCCTTCGACAGTCTATGGAATGCAAGTGGACTGAGTGCTGCAACAGGTGTCCAAATCCAGAGTTGTTGCGGCATCGAGAGTGAGGTAAAAATCTGAGTTGTCGTAAATCCGATCACTGGAAGTGCAAGTGTGAGTAAAAGATTGACATAGATAGCACCGAACCATTGACCAGGTTCGCGTTCAAATCGTTCGTTGCAAGCTTGGCATCGAACATTGAGTCGAAATGTTGTCTTAAATAAGTGTCCATGCCCGCAACAGGGGCATCGAAGTTTGAATCCGCGTTCCAGAATATCAACGAGTTCCAAGAACATAGTCTACCTCTGCCTATTCTAGCAGTGTGTACCGGCTTGTAGCTGAGGTTGACCTAGTGGATCAGGCTCGATATAGTAGGCGAACAAAAAGCGAAATGAATATTGATCTTTCTGACCTTGAAGCATTACTACAGTCCAAAAAACTAGGTAATTCACTTGTATCGTCTCAAACACTTGCTGGTGAACATGTGGTCTCAACAGGTGTGAGTGATTTGGATACAGCGCTTGGAGGTGGGTTTCCACGAGGACACCTGTCCGAGATTGTTGGCCCACGGTCGTCAGGAAGAACGAGTGTATTAATCGCGATGCTAGCAGCGGCCACCACCAGAGGTGAGACGGTAGCGCTTATCGATGCGTTTGATGGTTTCGATCCAGTGTTTAGCCATGCCGCTGGGATTCACTTGCCCCGGTTGCTGTGGATTCGAGGGCAGCAAATTAGTTCACGAATGGTTCCCTACAGGATTGACCAGGTTCTTAAGGCCGCAAAGCTTGTTATGCAGGCTGGATGTTTTGGTGTTGTTGCAGTGGATCTCACAGAGGCACCGGTATCTGCTATCCAGCGCTTACCATTCACAACCTGGTTGCGATTGTCTCGTGCGATAGAGACTAAGGAAACAGTTGGAATTGTTGCGGGACCCATGAAAATGGGTCGGAGTGCCAGTGGTCGATCGATTGTGCTTGAAACACGATACTCAGCGAAGTGGTCAGGTCGCACGTTACGAAGTCGGATATTTCAAGGGATTGATATTGACGTGCGTGTGGAATCGACACGTCATCCTTTTGCCTCGGTTCACTTAAGTGCGAGACACCAACATCTTGGAATGGTCTGAAGTTTAATAACGTGGGAATACACGACCACGACGAAACATACAAGAAATTCTGATGTTTGCTTGTCTTTATCAGCCATCACAGTCCGATACTCTTCGTTTCGGATCTGACAATGTGCTTGTTGATTTTGCTTATGAATATTCGCCACGAGTTGAGGTTCATGGCCGAGATTTAGTTGTGTTGGATGTTAGTGGAGGGAAACACCTGTGGGGAAGTTTGCACGCCCTTGGTGAACAACTTCGGCGTGTTGCGATTGATCGTAATCTTGTTATTCGCATTGCTATCGCTGGCACAAGGATGGCGGCGTTGCTGATGACTCAAGATCGATGTGGGCTGGTAGTAATTCCGCCAAAGACCGAAATGAAGGCACTATCGCCGTTACCACTTGCTGTTATTACGAGTCTCTGGCAAGCGCAATCGAGTAGCGCAAAGATGACGAACTGTAAGCGTGGGCAGTTACGCACAGCAAGCACTTTAACGGCGCAGTCACTGCTGTATGTTGAACCGGTAATTGCATTGGTGCCAGTGGTGAAGCGATGGGGAATTACAACACTTGGCGATCTTGCAGCGTTGCCAACGCATGAGTTGTTTAACCGTTTAGGACGCGCTGGATTAGAACTCCAGCAGATCGCACGAGGGGAGGACCGTCAACCACTTGTCCCTTCACTAGAGAAAGAACGATTCGAAGAAACGATGACACTTGAATGGCCGATTGAAGGCCTTGAACCATTGTCATTCGTTCTTGAACAGGTGCTCGGAAAACTATGCCAACAGTTGGATGCAAGTGGAATGGTTGCCTCGATGTTACGGATGCAGTTGACATTGGTTTCACGAGATGTTTATGAGCGAACGTTTCAATTTCCGATAGCGTTAAACACTCCGAAAGTTTTACGGACCCTTATTCTTCTTGACCTAGAGACGAGTCCTCCTGCCTCAAGTGTTGATCGTGTGACAGTTATAGCAACTCCGGTTACTACTGGGGCGATGCAACTCTCTCTGTTAGATCGAGCTGTGCCACCTGCGGAGAACTTCACGACGTTGCTGGCTCGGTTGGAAGGTTTAATGGGGGATCAGCGATGTGGTACACCGGCGCTGATGAATACTCACCAACCCGGTGTGTTCGAGATGCAGCCGTTTAATCCAAAGGATTACTTTTCTCCATTTAATCAAGCGCGGGTAGGTGCAGGTCTTGTGCCCGTGTTTCGACGATTTCGCCAACCAATAGCAATCCGCGTAGTAATTGAGCAAGGGGTTCCCGTGAGGGTAGTGATTCCATACCCATGTTCGATAAATGGAAAAGTTGTTACATGTGCTGGCCCATGGCGAAGTTCTGGGCACTGGTGGATGTCTTCTTGTGCGGTGTGGGACCGAGATGAATGGGATGTCGAGGTAAATGGTTGTGGGGTGTATCGGATTTTTTTGGAACGGAAGTCTGACTGTTGGTTTGCAGAAGGAGTCATAGACTAGAAAGGTACACGTGTATATCGAGCTTCATACCGCTTCGGCATTTTCCTTTCTTGAAGGCGCATCATTGCCAGAGGCATTAGTTGAGCGAGCTGCAGATTTAGGATATCCGGCACTGGGGTTACTGGATCGAGACGGATTGTATGGGGTGCCACGGTTTCACAAGGCAGCTGTTGCGGCTGGCGTGAAGCCCATTGTTGGAAGTGAAATTACGATCAAGGTACAAGGCGAAAACTATAGGTCAGGTTTGCTGCCTAGTGTTTTGAATTGTTGGCAATTACCGATTTTGATTGAAACTAGAGAAGGCTATGAAAATCTCGCTCGACTTATCACCAAGATGAAACTGAGGGCACCGAAAGGTAAAGGTGCTCTTGAATTGGATGAACTTGAAGGACACACCGATGGATTAGTTGCTTTGATCGGACGTCCGGCGTTGATGGGATGTTACTACGGTGTTGGAGGTTTGCTCGATCGGCTACTTGGAGTGTTTGGGCGCACACAGGTCTATGTGGAACTTCAGCGACATCTTCTAAGAGAAGAAGAGCACGACAATCAGGCACTTCTAGCGATGGCGTCGGCGTATCGCGTTCCGGTGGTTGCGACAAACGGCGTGCAATTTGCTGAGTTTTCGGATCGCCCAATGTATGACGTGCTGACCTGCATTCGGCATAAAACTACGCTCGATCAAGCAGGACAGCGTCTTCATCGAAATGCCGAACGGTATCTGAAATCACCAATGATGATGGAAAAATTATTTTGGGATCTTCCAGATTTGATTGGAACGACGCACGAATTAGCCAATCGCTTGGGATACACGATGGTGGATCTTGGATATCGGTTTCCGGACTATCCCGTGCCTCCTGAAGAAACAATGGATTCGTTTCTTCAAAAAATTACAGAAGCTGGTGCCCGGGGACGATATCGGCCGTATCACGCCAGGGCGCGTCGCCAGGTGGTTCGAGAACTCGATTTAATTCAGAAACTTAAACTGGCTGGGTATTTTCTAATTGTGTGGGACATCGTCAACTATTGTCGCCGTCACGGCATTTTGGTTCAAGGTCGAGGGTCAGCTGCGAACAGTGCAGTGTGTTACAGCTTAGGTATTACCGCCGTGGATCCTGTAGGGATGGAACTGCTTTTTGAGCGGTTTTTGTCAGAAGAACGTGGTCAATGGCCTGATATCGATCTGGATTTGCCAAGTGGCGAGCAACGTGAGCAGGTGATTCAGCATGTCTATACGCGTTATGGGCAGCTAGGTGCCAGTATGGTGGCGAATGTTATTACCTATCGCGGGAGAAACGCTGCTCGTGAGATTGGAAAGGTGTTGTCGATTGATTCGACAGAAATCGATCAATTAGTGAGAACAACTCAAAGTTTTGAATGGGTCGATTCGGACAAGCATTTTGAGTCATATCTTCACAAGAATGGCCCCAAGAGGCTTCAATCGAAAAAGAAGTTATTCAGCATGTTGTGGAAGCAGATTCAGAATCTTCCACGTCACCTTGGACAGCATTCTGGAGGAATGGTGATTGCACACGGACGACTCGACGAAGTTGTTCCGTTGGAGAACGCCAGTATGCCGAACCGGACTGTTGTGCAGTGGGACAAGGATGATTGCGCTGAAATGGGCATTGTCAAAGTTGACTTGCTGGGATTGGGAATGTTGGCGGTTATTCAAGAAGCGATGGTCCTCATCAATACGTCGCAACCCAGAGTCGATTTGGCACATCTGCCGCCTGATGATCCTGAAGTTTACCGAATGCTTCAACAGGCTGACACCATTGGTGTGTTTCAGGTGGAGTCACGGGCGCAGATGGCTACGTTGCCACGTCTAAAACCTAAGCAGTTTTATGACATTGTTGTCGAAGTTGCAATCATTCGACCTGGTCCTATCGTTGGACAAATGGTGCATCCCTATTTAGATCGTCGGTCGGGGCGAGAACCAGTAACGTATCCGCATCCTTTGCTTAAACCCATATTGAAGCGAACGCTTGGTGTGCCGCTGTTTCAAGAGCAGTTGTTACGCATTGCAATGGTGGCTGCCGGATTTACTGGAGGGGAAGCAGAGGAGTTACGCCGTGCCATGGGGTTTAAGCGTTCTGTGCGTCGTATGCAGCAAATCGAGACCAAGTTGCGTGATGGGATGAAACGAAAAGGGCTTGATGACAATGCAATCGAAGAGATCGTTCAATCAATTACCTCATTTGCGCTATACGGCTTTCCTGAATCGCATGCTGCCAGCTTTGCATTATTGGTATATGCAAGTGCCTATCTCAAGGCACATTATCCAGCTGCTTTCTATACGGCACTACTCAACAACCAACCCATGGGGTTCTATAGTCCGGCAACACTAGTCAAGGATGCTCAGAGACGGGGTGTGCGATTTGCTGGAATTGATGTTCAGCATTCGAATTGGAAATGTAAAGTGGAAGAGGATGGCACGATCCGGCTGGGATTGAGCTACGTTTCAGGACTGCGCAAGACCGTGGGACAGGCGATAGAGTTGACGAAGTCTGGCACTTCTTTACGAAGTTCAGAAGTGCAGGACAGCGCTGACTCAGTGCGGCCTATAAATTTAGATGGACAAGTGTGGTGTCCAAAATGTTGGGCTAACGACCTGTCTGCATTGGAGAGCGATCGGGAAGGCATGGATCAGCATTGGTTATGTAACACATGCTCGTATGATTGGACGATTGTATGAGTCGAGAACGGTTTGACTCTTTGGATGACTTGATTGCTCAGACGGGTATTTGTCGAGAAGAGCTCGCCACCTTGGCCGAAATCGGCGCGCTCAGTGCGTTCGGGTACGATCGCCGGGCGGCTTTATGGCAGATCGAAAAGGCAGTGAGAAAAAAGGGCATGCTCTTTGAAAAGGTCGAAGATGTTGATCGGGCACCTGAGTCACCGTTGCCCAAAATGACACAAGATGAGCGGATTGTAGCGGACTATAAGGGAACGGGACTCACGATAGGGGCGCATCCGATATCGCTACAGCGACGGGAGCTAGCGATGCGTGGGGTATTGCGTGCTGCCGATTTACCACGTGGTCAGCATGGACGTCGTGTGCGATTTGCTGGTTCAGTCATCACGCGACAACGTCCGGCAACAGCAAAAGGTTTTGTATTTTTAACACTTGAAGACGAGACTGGGTTGGGGAATATCATCGTTCGCCCACAAGTATTCGCCGATCAAAAGGCACTCATTCTTGAACAATCGTTTCTATTAGTCGAAGGTCGCTTGCAACGTCAAAATGGTGTTACTTCAGTCAAGGCCGACCGTTTTCAAAAGCTATGGAATATCGGTCCAGATGCTGAATCTCATGATTTCTATTAATGTTTTCTCGCCAGAGTCAGGTTGACAAATGCTGATTCAGCAAAACAGAAAAGATCGTCATTTACAGCTAAGGTATCCTTCTTGTATGCAGTCTTCTAAGATCGCGCTATTGAATCCGTTGCGCAGGCATTTTATGTTCGTGTTGCTCTTAGCGGCGGTATCCTGTTCTCCGTCAGAAACGCCTCTACCATCATCAGACGACGACCCAATGGATCACATGAACCCATTCTTTAATGAAAGTCCTTTGCCATACCAGCTGCCACCCTTTGATCAGATCAACGTGGATCATTACCTTCCGGCATTTGATCAAGGGATGGTGCGGCAGTTGGAAGAAATTGATGCAATTGCGAGTTTGGCGGAGTCTCCAACTATCGAGAACACTCTTGTCGCATTAGAGATTTCTGGTCGTTTATTGGATCGTGTCACGACTACTTTTTTTAGTTTGTCTGCCGCTGATACAAACGACGCGATGAACGACATTCGGTCTCAAATTGCGCCACGACTTGCTGCCCACAGCGATCAGATTCTGTTGAATGATGCTCTCTTTCAGCGAGTCAGGCGGTTGTATGAGCAACGAGCCAGCCTTGCGGTTGACGCTGAATCGCAGCGACTAATCGAAAAGTATTACACCGATTTCGTGAGAGCAGGTGCTCAATTGTCAGATTCGGAGAAGATCCGAATGCAGGCTATCAACACCGAATTGGCAACTTTGCAGACCACATTTACTCAAAATGTTCTTGATGAGGTTAATGATTCGGCAGTGGTGGTCGATACTCGAGAAGAACTCGCTGGCCTGTCGGCGAATCAAATCGCTGCCGCTGCCGAAGCAGCTGAGGAGCGCGGGCTTCCAGGCAAATATGTCGTCGCTCTCCTTAATACCAGTGGGCAACCGGTCTTGTCGTCACTCACGAATCGGGTTCTGCGGGAAAGACTTATGCTGGCTTCACTGATTCGCGGCAGTCGAGGTGGCGAATTTGATAATCGCGCAGTCATTAGTCGAATGGCCCAGCTTCGCGCTGAGCGAGCAGCTTTACTCGGCTACCCAAATCACGCCGCGTATGTCCTCAATGAACAGACGGCTCAGACGGTTGAGGCGGTTAATGATCGACTCGCCAGTCTTGTTCCTCCCGCGGTCGCAAATGCAAACCGTGAATTATTAGACCTCCAAGCGGTGGCTGTTCGTGAAGATAGTGAAGCGAGTGTCGCTGCATCGGATTGGGCTTATTTTACTGAAAAAATTCGGGCACTCCGATACGAATTTGACGCGTCCGAACTACGTCCTTATTTCGAAATGAACCGCGTCTTAGAGGAGGGGGTATTCTTTGCCGCCCGCCAACTCTACGGTCTGACTTTTGAGGAACGTACGGATTTGCCGGTGTATCACCCGGATGTTCGCGTATGGGAAGTGTTAGAGGCTGATGGGGCTCCGCTGGGTTTGTTTCTGGCTGATTATTATGCTCGACCATCCAAGCGAGGTGGCGCGTGGATGAATGCGTACGTGTCGCAGTCCCACCTGCTGGGCACGCAACCTGTTATCGCGAATCATCTGAACGTTCTAAAGCCTCCGGATGGTCAGCCTACTTTGCTAACCTTCGATGAAGTGGAAACGATGTTCCATGAATTCGGTCACACATTGCACGGTCTATTTTCAGACGTCCAGTTTCCATACTTCTCAGGCACTTCGGTGCCAAGAGACTTTGTGGAATATCCGTCGCAAGTGAATGAGATGTGGGCTAAATGGCCAGAAGTCCTCGGGAACTATGCGAGACACTACGAAACAGGTGAACCGATAAGTTCGGAGTTACTCGATAAAGTAATTGCGACTGAGACGTTCAACCAGGGTTTTGCGACGACTGAGTATTTGGCTGCGTCGCTTCTTGATCAAGCCTGGCATCAACTCGACGTTGACAACGTGCCTGAGCCAGATGACGTGGGGCGCTTTGAAGCTACGGCGTTGGAGGCGGCAGGTGTCGCCCTTGAGTCAGTGCCTCCTCGCTATCGCAGTACGTATTTTTCCCACATTTGGGGTGGCGGATATTCCGCTGGTTACTATTCCTATATCTGGAGCGAGGTTCTCGACGCGGACTCCGTGGAATGGTTCAAAGCACACGGTGGTTTAACCCGCGAGAATGGCGACCATTTTCGTCGCACTCTTCTCTCAAAGGGTGGTAGTCGTGAAGCCATGGAACTTTTTCGAGAGTTTAAGGGATCCGATCCAGATGTAGGACCGTTACTCCAACGTCGCGGACTTCAATGATTCGTGTCGCCCCAGTTGCAGCGTATATGATCTAACACTTAAGAGTTGGTTCCGTTCAAGCTAAGACTAAGTCAGTGTTAGTCATGGTTCGCGTCGATGAAGGAGGAGACACCGTTGTTCACCAGCGTTAGTGCGAGTACACCACCACGAGATAAGTCAGACACTATTGACGTTGTCCGCAGTTTGCCTTTTATTAGTGTGCATTTGTTGTGCTTAGCGGTTTTTGTTACCGGTGTGAGCCCTGTGTCACTGATGATCGGGTTTCTAACCTTGGCTACGAGGATGTTTGGCCTGACGGCTGGCTACCATCGGTATTTCTGTCATAAAGCTTTTCAGACGACACGCGTATTTCAATTTGTGCTGGCGTGGTTGGGGACGTCTGCAGCTCAGAAAGGACCGTTGTGGTGGGCGGGGCACCACCGGAGCCATCATCGTCATTCGGATACTGAAGAAGATGTTCATCCACCGGGCGTCAAGGGGTTCTATTGGGCCCATGCCGGTTGGATTATGAGTCCGAAAAATCAACGCACGAAGATCGAGTGGGTGCCAGACCTGGCGAAGTATCCTGAGCTTGTCTGGCTTGATAGAAATCATTACGTGGCTCCCATTACACTCGGCGTGACACTTTTTGCTCTCGGACAGTGGTTGGCGTCTACCTATCCACTTCTCGAGACAAGTGGATGGCAGCTCGTGGTGGTGGCGTTGTTTTGTAGCACTACGCTTCTCTATCATGTGACGTTTGCAGTAAATTCGATTGGACACCAGTTTGGGAGTCGTCGTTATTCGACCAACGACGAAAGTCGAAACAGCTTGTGGCTGGCTTTGGTTACAGGTGGTGAGGGCTGGCACAATAACCATCATCGCTATCCGACTTCGGAACGTCAGGGGTTTTATTGGTGGGAGATTGATTTTACCCACTACGGGGTTGTCTTCCTGTCTTGGTTGAGGATTGTATGGGACGTGAGAGGACCTGCCGCGGCGGTCCTTAAAGAAGGGCGCGAGGGTTCACACCATGTCCGGTCGACTGTCTGACGACCAGCGTTAGTGTTGGTGACTCAGAGCGTTATCTTCCTTTTAACTGGGTAATCCAACGAGCGTATTCAGTCTTGCAACAGTCTAAAAGAGTTGAAGCACGGCGGAAATTCTTAGGTGAAAGTGTCAATTGAATCGCTTAAGTCTTTGCGAAAGTAATTGCGACCGTATGGCGGAGGTTAGAGGATAGATGGAGGATAGTTCATGAGGGTCTTGATGACAGGCTCGAGTGGTTTGGTGGGAACGGCTTTGAGACCTCGGTTGGTAGCGTCTAAACACGAAGTCCGACGACTACGCCGGAGAGCAACAGTGTCCGGTGGTGCCACATCGTGGAATCCGGCGACAGGGAGCTTCGCGAACGGTGCTCTGGATGGAATCGATGCGGTCGTGCATCTGGCGGGCGAAAGCATTGCTAGCGGTCGATGGACCGCGGCCCGCAAGAATGAAATCCGAGAGAGCCGGGTGACTGGTACAGGCCACTTGTGTCGAGCATTGGCGAGGTTGGAGAGCCCTCCAAAGGTGCTAGTGGCAGCGTCGGCGGTTGGTTATTACGGCGACCGAGGCGATGAGTTGCTTGATGAGTCAGCCGTTCTTGGTGACGGGTTTTTACCCGAGGTCTGTCAAGTGTGGGAAGACGCGGTCGGTCCGGCACGGGATAAGGGAATTCGGGTTGTACACCTGCGTATCGGTATCGTCCTGACGCCGCTAGGTGGGGCACTGAAGCAAATGCTTCTACCGTTCAGGCTAGGAGTTGGGGGCGTGCTGGGGACCGGAAGTCAGTATATGAGCTGGGTCGCCCTTGATGATTTGCTCGACATCATCATGTATGCGCTAACGAATAATTCGCTGATTGGCCCGGTGAACGCCGTCGCTCCACAAGCCGTAACGAACCGTCAGTTCACGAAGGTGCTTGGTTCTGTCCTCAATCGGCCAACGATTCTACCGGCACCTGCTTTCGCCCTTCGTTTGGTACTCGGTGAGATGGCGGAAGCGCTTCTGTTGGCCAGTACCCGAGTTGATCCGGCTGTCTTGCGTGAGGCAGGAGGGTTTGACTTTAGTTATCCAGACCTTGAACCGGCACTACGTCATGTTCTTGGAAGAGATCGATCCTAACAAGATGAGAGAGTTGTCTAGGTGTGAGGCTTTTTGACTGATTCAGAAAGGCCTCGCCCACGGTCACTGTGGCTGAGGGGTGATTCTCATTAGGATAACCGAGTGAGATGTCTGTTTTGGCGCGTCTCTGCAGCTTGGTTAAGGAATCCGATAAACGGTGCCAACTGCTCAAATAGGCGCCTAAGCGATGTGTAGAATCGCGGTCGCGTCGCGAAGCTGCTCGATCGTCTCGTGCCGGCTAGAAATTGGCAGAACTTCAGGTATTCGCTTGCAGGATCCTCAGCAAGGAATCCTTTTGGCACCCGTTTGAGCTGACGACCGTTCATCTCGCCAAAAAGTCGATGGAAATCAGGAGACTCTATAATCCGTCGAAATTGCTTCAGGTTCGCTGAAATATGTTTACGCAGTTGATATAAATGGCTTGGTTCTGGGGCGTAAACCCCCCCTCCGATCATGACATGGTCGTGGGCAATGTGAAAATAGAGGCCAGCCCCATCATGTTTGGCCAGTGACCGATGGGGAAACATGGCGGCTACTTGGTTTTTGAAGGGGCTTTTGTCAGTCGAGAATCTCGTGTCCCGATAAATTCTGTACATCGATCTCTTCGGTGTCGCGACAAGCTCAGGTGCGAATTCTCGAAGGTCTATTGCGAGTTGCTCAATAGTTTCTACCATTGGTCGGCGAATAAGTATTTCGTACTCAGCTTTGTGACTACGAAACCATTCCCGGTCGTTGTGGTCTTTCAGTCCGCGCAAAAACGCCAAACTGTCTTCGGTGAATCGAGGTAATGACATTCGACTTAATTTCGAAAACTTTGGCGGTTAGCCAACAATAGATCACGTTACATTGATACTCCGAAAGAGCATTGGTCCTTTTGGGCGAATGACGGGTGTCATATTTCTCAGTATAGCAGTCGTGTTTATGTGGTCACACTGGACTCTTTAAGTGCTACTCACTTTCCTTGGCCGTGCGCCCTACTAGATGAACCTGGGGACGAAGCGACCAGTCAAATTGGTCTAGGGCCTTGGGACCAAGCTTGTTGATTTCTTTTAGGATGCGGGAGGCTTGTCCTAGAAGACCCGCAACGTCGACAGATTGGCATGTGGGTGAAAAGGGTTGGAGGTAACTCGGTCCTCGGGTCATCATGTACACGGCGCCATGATGATTCTGTCGTTGTATCTGGTACATCCCAACGCCCACTTGCAAGATGCCTTGATAAAGGTATCGAACATCACGCGTTTCTTGCCGCCAGAGGTCTTCCAGTGTTTCGTGTTGTTCAAAGAATTCGCCTCGGTTGAACTGCTCGATACCACGCAGGAGTAGTGTGGGTGGTTGTTCTAGGCACCAGGCTTTCATTCGCGGATTATAATCACGCCCTGTGCCTCGTACGGGTAAGAAGACCATGAGCCGAACAATGGCTGCATTCAATCGATGAAGATTCCCGTGCCTCAGATCAGGACACCTCCAACCCTTCTGAAACGGCGTTCAGGACTGCACGGTTGGGGCATGTTTACTCTTGACCAGATTCGTAAGAACAAGCGAATTATCGAATATGCCGGAGAGAAGATAACGATTGCTGAGAGCGAGAAACGCGAAGCCCAATATCAAGCAAAGGGAGAAATTTGGTGCTTTCGGATCAATCGCCGTTGGGCGCGCGACGGGAACGTTCAAGGAAATGACGCGCGTTTTATTAATCACGGCTGCAAGCCTAATTGCTACAGCATGATTATTGGCCACACGGTATTAATTTGTGCCGGTAGGAATATCGAGGCGGGTGAGGAATTGACGTATAACTATTACACCGACGGTGAAGGGGAGATTCCCTGTGTATGTCGTTCAGGGTGTCAGAATTTGTTATGAACGTGGCCGGGCTTCGTCAAGGTGACACCGTCTCTAACATGTTCTATTTACATGGATTCGCGTCTTCGCCTCAGTCTAGCAAGAGTAGTTTTTTGTCCACTTGTCTCGCCCAACATGGCGTGACTCTTCGGTGCCCAGATCTCAATGAACCAGACTTCTCAACATTGACAGTCACTCGGATGATCGAGCAAGTGGAAGCCATGTTGGCTCAGTTGCCTCCACAACCAGTGGCCTTGTTCGGATCGAGTCTCGGAGCATTCGTGGCTTTGCACCTTGTGGAACGGTTAGCTCATCAAACAGCCTTGGAGCGTGTTCAGGTTCGTCAGTTGATTCTTCTGGCACCTGCTCTAGAATTTGGCACCAGTCGAACGGGGATGGGGGACGATCTCCTTCACTGGAAAGAAACAGGCTGGTTGCAGGTTGAACATTATGCCTATGGCGACAGAAGAGAGGTGCATTACGAACTCTTTGAAGACGCAGGGCGTTATGATTCATTTGCTGTGGTCAACACCGTGCCGACATTGATCGTTCAAGGGAGGCGTGACGATGTAGTTGACTCGGAGATGGTTGAGCGATTTTCCCTGTCTCGACCTCATGTGCGACTTGTGATGGTCGATGATGGTCATCAGTTAGGGGAGAGCTTGGGACACGTGTGGTCCGAGTCGAAAGAGTTTTTGAGTTTGCCAAGGCCAAGTTTGTAAGTTTTATTAATACGGGGGTCGTTGGCCTGTTGAATCTGAGATGTCGGCGACACCACTAATTTCAATCGTAATACCCGTCCTGCATGATAGCTCCGAGTTGGCGGTACTGCTCGAGACGCTAGCGGTCACCTCTGAACACACTGGGGGGCGATACCCACCGTATGAAGTGATTGTCGTGAATGGTGATCCGAGTGACGAGTCAATCCAAGAACTGAGACTTCGCTTTTCGGAGGTTAAGTGGACCGAGAGTTTGCCCGGCCGAGCCCGTCAGATGAATCATGGAGCCGGTCTCGCTACTGGGAAGTGGCTCTTCTTTCTGCATGCGGATGCGTGTCCTGAATTAGGCTGGGTAAATGTTTTGAACCTAGCAGACCGAACAGGAGCAGTCAGCGGAGCTTTCCGTTTTCGACTTCGATCAAAAGCAGTTATAGCCCGCCTCGTCGAGGCTGGAGTTTATCTGCGTGTTCGGCTGTTCGCGCTTCCATACGGCGATCAAGGAATTTTTGTGCGCCGCGAGGTGTTTCTCGAAGAGGGCGGCTACTCCGATTTGCCAATAATGGAGGATGTTGATCTCGTCCGACGTCTTCGCAGGCGGGGCGCGATGAATTTTTCGTCTCGAGCCGTTTGTGTCTCGGCGAGGCGGTGGGAGCGCAGTGGGTGGGTGCGTCGTTCGGGACTCAACATTGTGCTTGTCGGTCTGTTCTTTGCTGGTGTATCCCCTGGGTGGCTGGCGCGTCGGTATTACGGTGCCAGAACTTCACATAGGGGTCTGGCTGTAATGACTGCTCATAGGACTCAATCAGTGGCCACAGGTCAGATTCCGGCAGCGAGAATCTCTGTAATCATTCCAGCCCTGGATGAGGAGGAGGCTATTAGTCACGTGCTGACTGAGATCCCGGAGATAGTGGAGTCGGTCACTGTTGTGGACAACGGTTCAACTGATCGAACCGCAGAGTATGCTCGACGTGCGGGTGCGCGTGTGGTTGATGAACCGATCCGAGGCTATGGACGGGCATGTCTAACCGGCCTTCGTGCGGAGAGTGCCGCTGACATTATTGTTTTTCTAGATGCGGATCGGAGCGATTATCCTGAAGAGATGCAATTATTGCTGGCGCCTATTTTGTCCGGGACCAGTGATTTTGTGCTGGGTTGCCGTGCCGGCGTTGGACGACCACTGTTGGCGAGATTTGGTACTGCACTTTGTGTTTGGCTGATCAACAGACTTTGGACGGCTCACTATCGTGACTTGGGACCGTTTCGGGCGATCACGCGTCAGGCTCTAGACCGTCTCCGCATGTCAGACAAAACGTGGGGTTGGACGATTGAGATGCAGGTCAAGGCCATTGAGGCCGACCTCAGAGTACACGAGGTGGTGATTCGTCAACGAATGAGAATTGGCCGCTCTAAGATTTCCGGAACGATTGCTGGGAGTGTCAGGGCTGGTGTTCGTATGTTATCGACCATCGGTTCAATGTGGTGGACACGCCACAGCAGGAGGACGCTGTCAAGGACAGCTCTCGATGGCTAAGGGGATAGTTGGATGTGGCCTGGTGTTGCTGGTTTCACTAGTGGTTGCGTCACGAATCGATGCAAGGGCTGACAGCGAGACCTTTGTATTACTAATAGGGATAGCTGGGATTGCCTACCTCGCTGCTTTATTTGTTGTATCTCGAGGACTGCGCTCTCGTCGTCTCCTAGTGGTCTGTCTGCTGCTGGCTGTTTCTTGGCGCGTTGCAATTATTCCCTCTGCTCCACTCGTTTCAGATGACGTCTATCGCTATCTTTGGGATGGTCGAATTCAACGTTTTGGCTACAACCCATACGAGTCGACGCCCAATGACCCGGAATTGGCACATTTACATGGAGAGTCCACACAAAAAATTGATCCATTAAGTGCTGCGCTTCCGACGATCTATCCGCCGGCTGCACAATTGTTCTTCCGGGGGGTCAATAGTTTTAGCGATTCTGTAATTGCGGTGGTGATAGCGGTCGTCGTCTGTGATCTATTTACGATACTGCTACTTTGGTTTTGGTTGACCACAACCGGACGAAGTCCCTGGTGGGTTCTTGCTTATGCTTGGCATCCGTTGGTTGCGATTGAGGGAGCTGGTGGCGGACATGTTGATCTCGTCGGCACTTTTCTACTTGTAGCGGCTGGGGTTGCTCTGTCACGGCACCGGCGATTGATCGCTGCATCTGTTCTCGCGGCAGCGTTTGCGATTAAGTTCTTACCAATAGTGCTGACGCCACTATTTTGGAAGCGGGTGCATTTTAAGGATGGTGTTGCTGCTCTTGGCCTGGTCGTGCTCGTCTACCTTCCATTTCTTGACACAGGATTCTCTTTGCCCATTGGTTCGCTTGGGACCTATTTGGCGAGTTGGAGATTTAACGGTCCAATATTTGGCATCCTTGCGCCACGGATTGGCGTTCTGGCCATCTCGGTGCTCGCGGTGGCCGTTGGTCTCGTTGTTGCTGCGGTTGCCCGCAAGACAATGAGCGTTGACGACCCTTCAGCCTGGGCATGGCCGATGGCCGCCTCCTTATTACTTATGCCCGTTGTGTACCCGTGGTACCTTGTCTGGCTAACGCCGTTTCTTATGACTCGTAACGTATGGCCTCTTACCGCGTGGACCCTAGTGTCGGTCCTTACTTATGTTGTGTGGAGTTCCCAGTTAGCTGGAACAGGGTGGGTGCTTCCCGGCTGGGTGGTTGCCGTAGAGTATGGGACTGTAGTGGTTGTCGCGTTGTGGGTCTACAGTCGTGGAACGGGTCGCGCTCAGGTGATTCAGTAGGTTCTATGTCCATCCGCTCTGTCGTTCAGTCTCCAGTCATAGCGCATGTATCGAACGCTGGCTTGTCCGCTTTGCGCAGTTGTGGAGGCTTCGGATGGACCGTAGGTTGCTATAAAACCTAGAATCGCCCGTTCTTTGTCTGATCGACCACCAGCGACTAAGTGTGCATACTCGCTGATGAAATCTTCACCATACCAATTGAAGATGCTCGAAACGTGTAACGTCGAGCCATCCACGCGCATTCCCAGTTGGCTAGCTAAGTAATCTCGTGCCGCGACAGTTAATTGCCTATTCAGTTGTGTACCAATATATGGTTCATTGCGCAAAGGAGGACAGCTTATCGAAGCGCAATTGACTGCCATATGAATGCGGGGTTCTTGATACAGAGGACGGAGTGTTTCATGCTCGATCTCGTCGAGCGTCATTGTGGTTCCAGCGATGTTCCATCGAAGTTCGGTCCATACACCGGGTATCTGCTTAATGCTATTCCGTGGAGTCAACGTAAGAAAGTTTATCCACCGCCACTCGATAGGGTAGTGGTCTACGATTGCCTGCAGAGTGAACACGTTGTACGCATTGATCCAGTATGCGATTTGCTCTTCGGTTGACCAATCGTCCAGTTCTGATTTTGTGACACGACCGAATTGGCTGACAATGGAATCAAGTAATGAACGGTTTGCTTTGAGTGCAGAATAATTAACAGCTGAGTCGTCTACGTGGTGACGCAACAGTTGGTGGTAGTTACGATAGCTTTGGTCAAATGTATCTGCCGCGATCGCATTTGGATTGGTCGGAAGCGTTCCGATCAGATGGATAACCGTGACAAAAGTAATAAGGAATCTCATCGATTGCCCTTCAGACTCTCAGTTTCGAGCTGGAGATTCAAGTTAACCACTTATAAGTGTCTGATCATGCAGGAAGAAGTGGTCAAGATTGCTATTTTTGGTTCCCGTTCATAGCTTTTAAATGCCCACTCATCACCAAAATATGGCCAAACACTGAAAAATCTACCATTTGCCTTTCAAGACCGCTATCCTAAAGCTCATATAACTGGATTTAAACAGAGGTTGATCTCGACAATAATATTGTATTGGGGATGTTGGATTGTCCAACTCCGAGCCCCTAGGGAGTCTACATGCATAAGCCCGTAAAATATGTTGAAAAGGGTCTTTCGTACGCTGCTAACGGAGCCTGGTTTTTTTATAACGCGTGGAACCAGATGGCTCAGAATCCCTCGTTCACACCTTCATGGTCAGATAAGCCACTATTGAAATCTGACGAGAAGGTTAAACCTACCTTGGGTTGGCCTCGCGAGACCGATTCTCTCTGCCCTAAGTGTGTGCGTGAAGCTCGTCAGGCGATTCTTGATGGAAAGAAAGATTACAAAGATCTTCTCCATGAGAAAGTGGGAGAAATCAAGGCGCAGATCGTCGAGCAGGATGGGAAAATCAAGATGATTAAGGATTGTCCTATTCATGGTCACTATGAAGATGTCATGGCCATCGATACGGAGTTCTTTCGTCACCTTGAGGAAACCTTCCCAGGTAGTGATATGCGGGCCCACAATGACGAGAAGCTACATAACCATGGCAGTAGCACGATCAAATATGGGCGCGGTTCCGTTTTAACCATCGACCTGACCAATCGCTGCAACATGATGTGCGACCCGTGTTTTATGGACGCCAATCAGGTGGGATTTGTTCATGAACTCAGTTGGGATGACATCAAGACGTTGCTTGATAATGCCATTTCTATCAAACCGAAGCGGCAGATGTCTGTGCAGTTTTCTGGTGGCGAACCCACGATGTCGCCGTATTTTCTTGATGCTGTTCGCTATTCACGCAAGGTCGGCTATAACAGTGTTCAGGCTGCAACCAATGGTATCGAATTTGCCAAAAGTCTTGATTTTGCGAAAGCAGCAGCGGATGCTGGTTTGCGGTATGCCTACCTCCAATTTGATGGTATCGGGAATGCAGCGAACTCACATCGTCTTGTCGGCAATCTCTTTGATGTGAAATTACAGGCAATTGAAAACCTGCATAAGGCAGGTGTGGATATTGTGCCGGTCATTACCATTTTGAACGGAATTAATAATGAGCAGGTCGGGAGGGTCGTGCAGTTTGCCCTGGATAATCCTAAAAAGATTAGTTTCTTGTCGTTTCAACCGGTTTCGTTCACGGGGCGGGACGAGGAAATTACCGATGAACGCCGGCATGCTCAGCGGTACACTTTGTCGCACCTGGCACATGATGTGAAGAACCAGACGGGAATCGGCGAGCCCACCCGAGATTGGTTTCCTATTTCCTTCATGGGCACCTTTACGGATTGGGCCGATCTGGTACACGGTCCTCAGGAGGATTGGGGGCAATTGAACTGTGGTTGCCATCCGAATTGTGGTGTGGGAATGGCAGTCATGATTGACAAGGAAACCAAGGAGGCGGTGCCGTTTAC
The DNA here is from genome assembly GCA_964342185.1 of uncultured Vicinamibacteraceae bacterium. Lineage (GTDB taxonomy): Bacteria > Acidobacteriota > Vicinamibacteria > Vicinamibacterales > UBA8438 > CAUZIB01. The sequence goes on from CAYFER010000007.1 coordinate 63,512, forward strand.
TGCGTTTGTTAAGGGTGAGCGTCTCGCGAAGGATATTGCAAGTGTAAATGACGCGGCTCGAGGTAGATTTTCTTCTGTGGTAGGAATGGCGTTGGCTTTAATGCGGAATTACGATCCGTTTAAGTCGCCGACCCATTTCAAGCTTGTCGACTTAATGAAGAAGTTTGACAAAACCTTTGGAGCGACAGGACATGACTACGGAAGTGTCGAAGGCACTCGGACGCATGAGGACATAGCCAAACGCCGGGCAGACAGGTGGAATTTTTTGTTTGTCGCGGGGATGTGGTTTCAAGACCTTTTCAACTACGACTTTCGTCGAACTGAGCGATGCATTATTCCGTATGCGACTCAGGAGGGTGAGATTTCGTTCTGTGCTTACAATACCGGTATTGGCTGGCGGAACATCATTGAGAAGATGCACATGACGGCCACCCTAACCAAGTGGTATGAGGAACACGGGCGTCACGAAATTTTCGCTGGTGGGAAAGAGGTTGCACTTGGGACAACTGAGCATAGTCTTGTACTTGATGAAGCGGCGGTGGCGGCTGGAGTTCAGACCGACCTTGATCAGCAGGGTATTGCTAAGAATGCTAGGCAGGAAAAATTGGCTGCTCGCGCGGCTTTAAAGAACGGTCAAGAGAGTGGCGCCGCCCAAAACACTGACGAAAAGGATGCCCGCTATCACGACCAGATGGCGCAGTTGTATCGTCAGCACGTGCTAAAGGAAGAAGCTCCTGAGACGGTCCAAATTCAAGGGTTGAAGAGTAGCAACTGAGCGCTTTTGTGACGATTATTGGTTGTCGTCACATCGGATTTTCGGGCCGGCTGAGTTTTCTCGGCCGGCTTTTGTTTTTGAGTCACAAGTGCTCGTTCCGAGTCGATGTGGATGCCCGTGAAGTGCGCTAACTGAAGCTTTACAGGATTATCCTCTGCGGAAAAACTCTAAGTTGCCAACGAGAAGGTGTATCGGCGTCCGACTTCTTATCCCCCGCGTGTATGCATCTCAAGGTGGGGTTGTTTTTGAAGTGATTCGAGTGTGACGAGTGGTTGGCGATTTCCTGCCGCTAAACGAGCTTCTGCACCACGGTCGTTTCTGGCACTCCACGTGGACTCAACAAGTTTTTGTAGATGTTTTGAGGACATTCCACCACGTAGCGGTCCCCGCAAATCAATTCCAGCCCGGGCGTATAAGCAGAGATACCACAACCCGTCAGCAGTGATTCGACTGCGGTCACAATCCCGGCAAAAAGGGGCGGTTGTCGACGAAATAATACCGAACGTTGTACCGTCAGGCAGGCGATAGCGGTCTGCTGGAGCAGATGTGTGTTCGTCGACAGGTGTCACGGTGCCATATCTGGCCTTTATTATTTGAAGCATTTCGGTAGAGGCAACCACGTCGTCGAACGTCCATCGGGTAGCGCCCCCGACGTCCATGTACTCGATAAAACGAACTTCAGCACCAAGTTGGCGTCCATACTCGAGCAGGTCGATCAACTCATCGTCATTGACGCCTCGGATAATGACGGAATCTATCTTGACCTGATCGACCCAGGTTTGAACGGCCTGATTGAGACCAGACAAGACGGCATCTAATTCGTCGAATCGAGTTAAAGCCTTGAAGCGGTTCGGTTTTAACGTATCAAGGCTTACCGTAATTCGATGGAGTCCAGCGGACTGTAGCGTGGTGGCCCGGTCAGCCAACAGGATTCCGTTTGTTGTCAAAGCCAAGTCTTGAATGGCTGGCTTAGCTGCGAGCACCCTAATAAGATCTGGCAAATTCTTGCGTAGGAGAGGTTCACCGCCGGTGAGCCGAACTTTGTTGACGCCGACGGTGGTGAACAGATCGGTCAGGGTGCTAATCTCTTCAAAACTCAGAATGTCTTCACGAGGAAGCCAAACATAGTCGGCTTCCGGCATGCAGTATTGGCACCGCAAATTACACCGGTCGGTGACGGATAATCTCAGACTTGTTAGAGGTCGGTCCAAGCTGTCAGATACAGGTGTAGCAGACATCTGTGCGATTATGACTTAGTTTGTGGGGAGAAGTCAGGTTCCCCCCACGAGTATAATCTTTCTAGTGCTCCGCCCATTTGGTTCTGTCCATCCACGCGTCGCGCAAACGGCGTTTATTGATCAGAGTGCTCAGGTCATTGGCGACGTTGTTATAGGAGCCGATAGTAGCGTCTGGATGAACGCTGTAATTCGAGGCGATGTCAATAGCATACGTGTGGGCAGACGAACGAACATTCAAGATGGGTGTGTAGTTCATGTAATGAGTGGTTCCTACCCGACGAGTTTGGGAGATGATGTAACGATTGGACATGCAGCGATACTCCATGGCTGCACCGTGGAGGACCGATGTTTGGTGAGTATGGGTGTGATTGTCTTGAATGGTGCCAGAATTGGGATTGATTCAATCGTGGCAGCTGGTGCTCTCATTACCGAAGGCATGGTGGTGCCGTCGCGGTCGCTCGTCATGGGTAATCCCGGTCGGGTTCGTCGGATGTTGACTGATGATGAGGTTGCCTCGATTCGGCGGTACTCCGATCACTATGTCGAATACAAGAACGAATATCGATCGCTATGATTTCAACCGTTCGAGGAACTCGAGATATTCTCCCAAGTGATGTCGGGCGCTGGCAGCGACTCGAAACGGTTGCTCGTCGTATCTGCCGTCAATATGGTTACCAAGAGATTCGGACGCCGATTCTGGAACGGGAAGAACTGTTTGCCAAAGGCACAGGGGAGGCGACCGATATCGTACAGAAGGAGATGTACACTTTTGTTGATAAGAGTGGCGACCGCGTGACACTGCGGCCGGAGGCGACGCCAAGTATGGTGCGGGCGTTTGTTCAGAATTCGTTGGAGCAGTCTATGCCGGTTGCCAAGCTTTACAGTTTGGGGCCAATGTTTCGTTACGAACGTCCACAGAAAGGACGATATCGACAGTTTTATCAATTTGATGTTGAGGCGTTTGGTATAAAAGCACCATTGTTAGATGCCGAAATCATTGAAATGGCGGTGAGTTTCGTCGCCGGATTGGGCATCAAGGATATCAAGTTACTCATTAACTCCGTAGGGTGTTCGGTGTGCCGTCCCTTATTTAGTGAGAAACTGACCTATGTCCTTGGTAGTCGCGTGCACGAGTTGTGTAAGGACTGTCAACGCAGGGCCAAGACTAATCCACTGAGAATTTTCGATTGCAAGGTGCCGAGTGATCAAGAAATCATCGATCAGTTACCGCATTCCGAAGATCATCTGTGCGGTGGGTGCCGAGACCACTTTGATGCGGTAAAGCGAATGTTGGAGGTCTATTCTCTGAATTTTCAGGTGTCTCATCGACTGGTAAGAGGGCTTGACTACTACAGTCGTACGACCTTTGAAATTTTGACTCAAGGGATTGGAGCGCAGAACGCTGTGTTGGGTGGTGGCCGATATGACAATCTTGTTAAGCAGCTTGGAGGTCCAGACAGAGCCGGTATGGGCTTTGCTGCAGGAGTTGATCGACTCATTCTAGCGATGCCAGAGCAAGAGGCTGATTCAACGTCAATTGATGCTTTTGTTGTAGCGATCGGTGACGAGGCTCGGGTTTCTGGCCAGGTGCTCGCTCGCGATCTTCGCGAAGCAGGGTTGCAAGTGTTGATTGAGTATGAGGCTCGGTCATTGAGGTCGCAAATGAAATACGCAGACCGTTTGCGCGCAGCGTATGTGCTCATTGTCGGAGATGACGAGCTTGAACGCGGGAACGTAACTATTAAGAACATGACAACGGCAGAGCAGTCTACAGTTAGTCGCGCTGATGTCGCAGGAGTGCTGCTTTCTAACGAGAAATGATTTAATACGCGGAGATAATCCACAAGTGTCGGAGCGAAAAGACGGAGTTGTGAGAACTCATACCTGTGGAGAACTGCGTCCACATGATGTTGGAACTGATGTCATTTTGATGGGGTGGGTTCATAAGATTCGGGATCTAGGGTCGCTAATTTTTATAGACATACGGGATCGTTACGGCATTACGCAGGTTGTGGCGCGTGAAGATGGGTCATTACTTGATATTGCCAAGAAGATTCGGCCAGAGTTTGTTGTGTGCGTCGAAGGCCCGATCGAACGCCGGTCGGAAGACACGCTCAACACCAAGATTGAAACAGGTGAGGTTGAAGTGGCGGCACGCGCCATCACGGTGTTGAATACTTCTCTGACGCCACCGTTTCAGATTGACGAGGAAACACCAGTATCTGAAGAAGTGCGACTACGGTATCGCTATCTTGACCTCCGCCGCCAACGAATGAGAGACAATATAGGCCTACGCCACAAGATTACGATGGGCGTTCGCCGGTGTCTCGATGAACACGGATTCTGGGAGATTGAGACTCCGATGTTGGCTAAGTCCACGCCTGAGGGTGCAAGGGACTATCTTGTCCCGAGTCGTGTGCATGCAGGGCATTACTATGCGCTGCCACAGTCCCCACAGATATTTAAGCAAATACTGATGATTTCTGGCATGGACCGTTATTTTCAGATTGTTCGATGTTTTCGAGATGAAGATCTGCGTGCGGACCGTCAGCCAGAGTTCACTCAGATTGACATCGAGATGTCCTTCGCGACTCAAGACGAAGTCTTCGGTGTTGTTGAAGGCTTGATGCGTACAGTGTGTCAGTCAGCGGGCAGAGAGGTCACGGTTCCATTTGCGCGAATGACATTCGATGAGGCTATCGCTCGTTACGGCACTGACAAACCAGACCTACGTTGTTCGTTGGAAATTCGAGACGTTTCAGACGTGTTTGTTGATGCGCCTTTTAAAGTGTTTAGGGATGTTATTGCGGAGGGCGGTTTCGTTCGAGCGCTGACCATTCCCGGGGCGGGAAGGTACGCGCGACACAAAATTGATCAACTTGTCGATGAAGCAATCGCGCAGGGAGCAAAAGGTCTAGTGTGGATTCGGCGTTCTCCGGATGGAGTTGTACAAAGTTCCATTCTTAAAGCCGCTGGAGTCGAGACTTTGACACGGGCACTGGAATTATTAGAGGCAGGTGTGGACGACTTGGTTCTATTGTCTGGGGGTAATAGTGCCGAGGCTTCAGGTGTACTTGGCCAACTGAGACTGACGATAGCAGAGCGGGAAGGTTTGTTTGATGAGTCACGGTTTGAATTTTTATGGGTGATCGATTTTCCGTTGCTTGAATGGAGTGACACCGAAGCGCGATACACGTCGATGCATCATCCTTTCACTGCACCGCGAGACGAGGATGTCAGCCGTTTAGAAGAGAGCCCAGGTGCTGTTCGGGCCCGCGCTTATGACTTGGTTCTTAATGGCACGGAGATAGGCGGTGGTAGTATCAGAATTCATGAGCAGGCTTTGCAGAAGCAAATCTTTCGACTGTTGAAGATCTCTGATGAGGAAGCGGCATCGAGATTCGGATTTTTTCTTGAGGCGTTACAGCACGGAACCCCTCCCCACGGAGGAATTGCCTTGGGTCTTGACCGGATTGTCGCGCTATTGGCAGGAGAGGCGTCCATTCGGGATGTTATTGCTTTTCCGAAGACTGCCAACGCACTTGATTTGATGTGTGGATCTCCGTCTGAAGTGTCTAGAAGGCAACTGAGAGAACTCCACCTCGATCCGACGACTTGACCGTTACTACGGCATCGTGGTTAAGATCCAAGCAACCTTGGAGATATTCCATCAGCACCTCTATTCTTGCAAGAATTCACGTTCCGGATGAGGGAGTAGAGACCCTTTTCGGGTCTTACGACGAGAACTTGAAGCATTTTGAGTTGCTCTTCGATGTACAGATCCGAACCGACGGTACTGAATTGGTGGTAAGTGGTGCCGCTCACCGTGTGGCGAAGATAGAGAAGTTTGTTGGCGAGGTGTCTGATGTCATTAAAGATGGTCAGCGACTGTCAAAATCAGATATACGAAGGGCCGCCAAACTTGTTGAACAGGATGACGAGGTCAACCTACGAGAATTTTTTGGGCGCAGTCCAATTCAGCTGTCAACTAAGCGTCAGGTCAGAGCAAAAAGTATTGCTCAGCAGAAGTATCTTGATGCGATCGAACGGGATGACATCGTTTTTGGTGTTGGCCCCGCTGGAACAGGGAAGACGTATTTGGGAATGGCCCAAGCTGTGTCGTTTCTAACGTCGAAGCGTGTCAGCCGTATCATCCTTGCACGACCGGCTGTAGAGGCGGGTGAAAAACTAGGGTTTCTTCCCGGAGACCTTCAAGAAAAAGTGAACCCATATCTTCGACCGCTTTATGATGCACTTTATGACATGCTGGATGGCGATCGAGTGAATCGATTGCTTGAACGCGGAGTGATCGAAATCGCGCCGATCGCATTCATGCGGGGGCGCACATTAAACGACGCGTTTGTCGTTCTCGATGAAGCCCAAAACACGACAACCGAACAGATGAAGATGTTTCTGACACGCCTTGGATACGGTTCAAAGGCAGTGATCACAGGTGACATAACTCAGATCGATCTACCGTCTGGAAAGACTTCTGGACTTGTCGAAGCGCTGCAAATTGTGTCGAATGTCACAGGCGTGTGCATTGTCAGATTCGATGAGCGCGATGTGGTCAGGCACCCGCTTGTACAGTCTATTGTTAAGGCCTATGAGTCATTTTCAAGCTCGCGGTCCGTCGGTTCCGCCTTGCATGCTCAAGAGGACGGCCCACCCAAGGTACGTTGAGAATGGACGAGCCTGAGAGCACCAATTCTTTCCAATGGTTGCTGAGCGACCTAGCGAGCTTGTGCAGCACTGATGTCTAAATCTGGGCTACGGGTTGTGGTGACGGATGGCCGTGGGCGGTCAAGATCGGCCCGAGGTCTCGTGGAGTGGCTGTCAACCGTCGCTCCCAAGCGGTTCTATGGTGAAGTGGTGGTCGCGCTTGTGTGTGACGCAAAGATGCGCGAACTCAACAAGCGTTACCGAAATCTTGATCGAGTAACGGATGTTTTGTCGTTTCCGGCAGAGGCCTATCCGCACCAGGACCAGTCTAGCTCACGTGTTCTTGGAGACATTGTGATTGCAACCGGTGTGGCCAAGCGTCAAGCTCGGGACGTGGGTGTGTCAGTTGATATGGAGATACGCCGATTGGCGTTGCACGGCTTGCTTCATGTGATGGGATATGACCACGAGACAGATACTGGTCAAATGAATAGACTCGAGCGTCGGTTGCTTCGAAGAGGAGGCATGGCGGAGTTGGCCGTATGATGCCGTTGACGCTGTTTCTGCTGGCCTGTGGGATGGTGTATGTGGGAGTTGTTCAGGCAGCGTTCAGTACATTAATGCGATTACCGCTTCGACTCAATGCTGAACGGTCGGAGCGGAACAGTCGCCCCGAAACGCTCGGTCATTACCTGGAAGACCCTGTACGGCTGTTCGTTCCAGCCAGATTATTGCAAGCATTGGCAACCATAATCGCGACGATGCTGGTGATGATGGATTCATCGTTACTCGGATATCCAGGGCTGCTAATAGTGTTTGCTGGGCTTGTCGTCTTAGTGGTGATATGTGGTCATGTTCTGCCCCTCATTCTGGTCCGTCAAAGCCCAGAGCGTGTAATCGAGATTCTATTGCCGTCATTTAATTTTATCGTGAGAACCTTGAGTCCGATAACGCGTCCGTTGATTAGTTTACTGAACGGAGTTGGACGACATCACAGCGATCAGCCGCTGGCATTTTATGGCGAAAAGGAAGTTGGAAGAGAAGGCGTCGGTGGCCAATCTGATTTCTTAATCGACGACCATGAAGAGCGGAAGTTGTTAAAGTCGGTGGTCGATTTTGGCGACACGTTGGTTCGAGAGGTGATGACCCCTCGGCCGGATATCGTAGCGGTTAAATCATCTGCTACACGTAGGGAACTTACGGATTTGTTTAGCGAGCAGAAGAAATCACGGATTCCATATTACGAGACAAGTCTCGACGAGATTTTGGGGTTTGTCTTCGTGAAAGATTTGGTTGCGTTGAACGACACAGATTTTGACGGTGAGATAATTGAGCAATTGAAGCGCCCATCGTACATTGTGCCAGAGACGAAGCGGGTTGCAACCTTGCTGAAGGAATTCCAAACGCACCAAGTACAGATTGCGATTGTTCATGATGAGTATGGTGGCACGTCGGGCCTAGTCACCATCGAGGATCTTCTTGAAGAACTTGTTGGTGAGATTCGCGACGAGTATGACATTGAAGCCGAACCGATTATTGATGAAGGAGAGGGTCACTTTGTGTTTGCCGGTACAGTAGGAGTTGATGACGCGGCCGCTTGTTTAGACGTCGAAATTGAACGGCAAGGATTTGAGACCGTCGGCGGCTATCTACTTGCGCGGCTTGGTCGATTTCCTCGGGCGGGCGAACAATTGCACGTGGATGAGTTAAATGTAGAGATTTTGGAAGCCGAAAAACGCAGGATACAACGCGTTAGGATGCATCGTCGGTCGGCATTTAGGAAGGAGCCTTCCGATGCGTAGTGGGTTTGCGTCTCTAGTCGGCCGGCCGAATGCGGGAAAATCGATGTTACTGAATCGTCTTGTGGGGGCGAAGCTGGCGATCGTCTCTGATAAGCCGCAGACGACACGAAACCGCATTCTCGCTGTAGCTCGTCTTACTGGCGATCCAGCTGGTCAAGTAGTGTTTCTTGACACGCCTGGTATTCACCGGCCGTTGCATCGGATGAACGTGCGGATGGTCGATTCGGCGTTAGAAACGATCAGCAGCGTAGACGTTTTAGTTGTCGTTCTCGATGCTTCGGTGAAGGTCGGTAGGGGAGATCGTTATGTGTTAACGCAGCTTGCAAGTGCAACCGCACCTTTGATTCTTGCGCTCAACAAAATTGATCTCATCCGCAAGAACCAGTTACTTCCAATAATAGACTGGTATCGACAGCAGAGAGAGTTCGCTGCGATCGTTCCCGTTTCGGCATTAACGGGAGACGGTCAAACAGAATTGGAGTGTGCCATAGGGGAACAACTGCCGGAAGGTCCCCCATTGTATCCAGAGGATTATCTTACCGATCAGCCGGAACGGCTTCTGGCGGCTGAGATGGTTCGAGAAAAACTACTCTGGTATACCAGTGCAGAGTTGCCTTTTTCTATTGCGGTGGTCGTAGACCAATTTGACGAAGAAACCAGAGATGATGGTGGAATGCTCAAGATCTATTGCTCTGTTCTGGTCGAACGTGAATCGCAGAAACGGATTGTTGTGGGTCGCCAAGGGACTTTGATTAAAAAAGTTGGGATGGAAGCCAGACGTGAATTAGAAGGTTTGTTTGCCACGAAGGTATATTTGGATCTGCATGTTCGGGTTCGCGCTGGCTGGAGAGACGATGACCAAATTCTTGGAAGTCTCGGCATAACCAAGACCTCTTGACAGGCATGTGGCTGTTCCCAAGGGTTCATTCTAGTGTGGTAACCTTAAGGATTCTGGCTTTAAGGAAACGTGGAACAAGGATCTATTTGCGTTTTAACGTTGTCAATTTCGGAGTCTCTCGGCTTTCCAGGTTGTCGGTATGTCACCACACCGCCGCATCGACGTCGTACTCGATTCAGTCAAACGACTGCAGCGGATTGGTGCGACTGCCAATCTCCTGAATCTTCTTCAGAAACAGCATCCTGCCGACCTTGCTGAAGTTCTCAGCGACCTTCCTGACCGGGAAAGACGGTCAGTGTTCGATACACTCTTTGAGCGTAACAGTCGATTGGCTATGGAGGCTCTTAGTGAACTTGAGCCCGAAGTTCGAGTGCCATTGTTAGTCGAACATCCTGCCGAAGAACTGTCCAGAGTCCTTCAGGACCTACCGCCTGACGATGCGGCCGCCCTGATCGCTGATCTTCCTGAAATTTTGGCGGCGTCCGTTCTTGAGTGCATGCATCGTAAGGAGTCGGACGAAGTTCAACATCTTCTCGACTATGCGGATCAGACCGCTGGTCGAATCATGAATCCTGATGTTTTTGCGCTGTCAGAGGATCTGACAGCCGGGGAAGCCATTCAGGCACTGCAACAGGCCGCGGACGTCGAGATGGTGTTTTACCTGTATGTCGTGGACGGGCGTCGACATCTTGTCGGTGTGATCTCCTTACGACGGTTGTTGCTGGTGTCACCGGAGACCCCATTGAAACGGATTATGACTGCTGATCTGACGACAGCTCGAGTTGATACCGACCAAGAAGAGGTCGCTCAGTTAGTCGCTTCCTATAACTTATTGGCAATACCAGTTGTTGATGAGGAAAGTAAATTGGTTGGCATGATCACAGTCGATGACGTCATCGACGTTATTAAGGATGAGGCGACTGAGGATATTTATAGAATGGCTGGTGTTTCCAGCGACGAGCACGTGTTTACTTCTGCGGGCGAGTCGATTCGGAAACGTTTGCCTTGGTTGGGCATCAATCTTTTCACAGCCATTCTGGCGGCAATGGTCGTCACGATATTTCGAGATGAGCTTGCATCGGTCGACTTTGTAGCGCTTGCATCCTTTATGACAATCGTTGCGAGTATGGGCGGTAACGCGGCGACACAAACTCTTACGGTGGTGGTTCGAGGAATTGCTCTTGGTGAACTTACGTGGAGTAATTCACGCAGAGTACTAGTGAAAGAGGCGGTTGTTGGTATAGGCAACGGACTTATTCTTGGCGTCGTTGGTGCTGGTGTGGCCTGGTTCGTGGTGGGCAGCCCATTTTTTGGAGGCATACTGGCACTTGCTATGGTGGTTAACTTACTTGTAGCTGCGATGGCAGCCACGTTAATACCGATCGCTCTGCGAGCGATGAAAGTAGATCCCGCGCTGGCATCGTCTGTGTTTATTACGACGCTCACCGATATGTTTGGGTTTTTTGCGTTTCTCGGTCTGGCAACATTATTTGTGGACCAACTAGCCGGGATACCCTAGAGAAAATTAAAATCGAGATCTCCGCATTTGACTGCAGACTAAGAGAAAGAATTACTGCGGTAGAATATCTCGACTCGAGCTGGATAATGCCGCTTTATACGGCTGATGCTCTGATTTTACGAACCTACAAGCTTGCTGAGGCAGACCGGATAGTTGTGTTCTTGACCAGCGATCGAGGAAAACGACGCGGGGTCGCCAAAGGAGCCAGACGCGTACGTTCGCGATTTTTAGGTGGCCTTGAACCGTTTACGCGAGTTCGGTTGTCGTATTTCGAACGTGAGAATCGGGAACTTGTTAGGTTGTCGTATGTAGAACCCGTAGTGTCGCTGTTTGCCAGTCAGTCTAGCGACACTCTGAACTATGCGGGTTACTTCGCGGAATTGCTAGATATGTGGGCTCTGGAAGGCGACCCTAGTGAACGGCTTTATCGGTTGGGCGCATCAGTTGTTGAAGCGATTGCGAAGGAAGCGCCGGTCGATCGAGTCGCCCGCTATTTTGAATATTGGTTGCTCAGGCTACAAGGTGTTTATCCGTCGATCGTTGCATGTCCACGATGTGGGGACGAGTTAGGATCGAGTGGCGCTATTGTTGTTCGAGATTTAGGTATTTTTGTATGTCGGTCATGCGGGCCAGGACAGGGTGAGGTTGATTTGTCACAGGATGCCTTATCGTTTCTTCGTTTCGCTGCCACGCAACCTGCGATGGATATGAACAGGGTAGTGTGGACACCGGACTCAGCTCGTCAACTAGCGATGGTTCATCGCGAATTGATTGCGGCACACCTTGAAAGAGAACTCCGGTCAACACGGGTATTGCATCAAGTCGAAGGTGTGCCACTTGACGGAGAAGATTCAGGATCGAATTAGTGATGACACTTCAAGATCTCATCCTGTCGCTGTCACGTTTTTGGGTATCACATGGATGTTTGCTTCAACAGCCTCTTGATGTCGAGGTGGGGGCTGGCACTATGCACCCAGAGACATTTCTTCGAGTGTTGGGAACCCGGCATTGGAACGTAGCATATGTACAACCCTCTCGCCGTCCCGCCGATGGTCGGTTTGGGGAAAATCCGAATCGCTTGTTTAAGCATCACCAATTTCAAGTCATTTTGAAGCCCTCCCCGGACGCTGCCCAAGAGTTATATCTTGAGAGTCTTCAAGCTTGTGGTATCGACCCGACACGTCACGATGTCCGATTCGAAGAAGATAATTGGGAATCACCAACGCTGGGAGCGTGGGGAATAGGCTGGCAGGTGTTACTCGATGGGCTTGAGATCACTCAATTTACTTATTTCCAGCAAGCGGGGGGGCTCGATTTATCGCCTATTTCAGTCGAATTGACTTACGGACTTGAACGCATTGCAATGCATCTACAAGGTAAGGACAACGTTTATGACCTTGAGTGGGCTCCCGGCGTGACGTATGGCGAGGTCAGACACCGAGAAGAAGTTGAGCAGTCAAGATACGCCTTCGGGCAAGTCGAAATGCCCAAGGGTGATTTTTCGAAATTTCACAGAAAATTGTTTGATGATTACTACATGTTCGCCGAGCGGTTACTCGGTTCTGAATTGGTTCTTCCGTCTCTCGACTACTGTCTCAAATGTTCGCACGTGTTTAATGTGTTAGATGCGAGTGGCAGTATCGGTGTAACCGAACGTGCCGCGTACATTCTCAGAGTTCGAAAGTTGGCAGTGGCAATCGCAAATGCGCACGTGGCGGCTGTTTCGGGTGGGACTGACACTGATGACAATGTTTCGTGAGTTATTGATTGAGATCGGCTGTGAGGAACTTCCGGCGAGCTGGTTGCCGTCGCTGACCGATCAATTGAAGGACCGCTTGGGATGGTTTCTGTCTGAAGCGAGGTTGGAGTGGAGGGCTCCTATTCAGACATTTTCTACCCCTCGCCGTTTGGTGGTTCATGTGGACCGTGTTGCTACTCAACAGGCCGACCTCGAGGAGACTGTGTCTGGGCCGCCAGTTCGGGCTTCGTACGATGCCGACGGCGCGCCGACAGCTGCTGCCTTAGGGTTTGCAGCGAAACAAGGTGTGGACGTTAGTAGGTTGGAGCGTGCAAATACACCGAAGGGTGAGTATTTGATCTACAAGAAACATCAGCGTGGCGTAGCGGCTAGGAAGGTGTTGCCTGATGTCATGGGGGAAACTCTCAGGGCATTAACGTTTCCGAAACAGATGAATTGGGATGCTTTACTTACTGATGGTCGAGGCGATTTAGTGTTTGGTCGCCCGATTCGCTGGATTCTTTTTCTATATGGAGGGCGAGTTGTACCGTTTGGTGTGCAGCGACAGGAATCGGCTGCAACAGAAGGCGTAACGGCTGTTTCGTCTGACTCTGTAACATATGGGCATCGATTTTTTAGCAGACATGGACAACCGGGGAGCGCGATACGAGTAAGGTCGGTTAGCGAGTATAAACGGGCTCTTTCGTCCGGTTACGTCGTCATTGATCGTGAGGTGCGTCGTCGCCGGATTATGCAGAAATTGGAGCGTGCTGCGAACCGCGCTGGCGGGCAGGTGGAAATTGATGGCGTTCGGCACTCATTGTTAGATGAAGTGCCTGATCTTGTCGAGTATCCGTCGGTAGTTACCGGCCAGTTTCCTTCGGAGTTCTTAAATCTCCCAGAAGAGGTGCTGAAGACAACGATGATTCATCATCAGCACTATTTCCCGGTTGTTACGAAAGGCGGTCGCCTCACGAATTCCTTCTTGGCGGTGACCAATACGCCGCGTGACAACGTTCGAGCAATTGCGCGCAATGCTGAGAGGGTTCTCGTCGCGAGGTTACGCGACGCGCAATTTTTCTGGGACGAAGACCGCCAGGGAACTCTTACAGACCAGCTCGATCGACTTGACACTCTCTTGTTTCATCAAAAACTTGGAAGCTATCGAGAGAAGGCCGGCCGTGTCAGTAGTTTGGCCGAACGTATTGCCAGTGAAGTATTCGAAGCAGATTTGACGGTCGTATCTGCGGCTCGACAAGCAGGGTTGTTGTGCAAGGCTGATTTGCCAACCGACATGGTGGGTGAGTTTCCAGAACTGCAGGGTGTGATGGGTGGGGTTTATTCACGTGAAGCAGGTGACCCTATCGAGATATGGAAGGCAATCTATCACCACTATCTCCCGGTTGGTGTAGATGCGTCAGCACCACCCACATATGGTGATTTGGGTGCCGCTGCGGTGCCATGGGCGGCCGTTTCTCTCGCAGACAAGCTTGACACGCTTGTCGGTCTTTTTCATGTTGGAGAGCGACCGACTGGATCACGGGACCCATTCGGCATGCGGAGGCAAGCACAGGGCATTATTCGAATCTTGACGGATTTACCTGAACTGACGAAGCTCAACGTACGTGTATCGCTTGGACGGTTAGTTGAAATGGCGTATGAGTTACATGGTAGGCCTGATCAAGACACGGAAGTTCGAGAAACTTCCTTTCTACGAGAGCGGATGCGATACTTGCTGGAAGAGCGAGGTTTCGACATTCGAAATGTTCGGTCTGTTACCAAACAAAGATTACTGGACGATCTCCTTCCTCTCGACGCACGTCAAAAACTCGAGGTACTTCCAGAATTTACCGACACGACCGAGTTTAGGCAGTTAGCAAACCTATTCAAACGAGTGAAGAATATAGCCAAGGAGATTTCTGACGAGGAGTTTCTTGCTGCGGAGAGTACTGATTATCGCCGTCTGTCAGCTCGGCTCACCGAGCGAGCCGAGGAGGCGCTGTTCGCGGAAGTAGAGAAACGGCGGCCGGTCATCGACGATGCCGTGTCAACTGGTGGCGGGTATCGCGAGGCATTCGCGCAGGCGGCGATGTTAGGTCCAGCAGTGGACCGATTCTTTACGGAGGTTTTCGTTATGGTTGATGATCCGGATGTCAGGGAGGTGCGTTTACACCTGATGAAGCGTGTCGAGCGTCTTGTCAGTCGTCTCGCCGACGTTTCAGAGATTGTGCCAGAGGACGAGTCTTCAACATAAACCATTAACCTTATTCTTATTAAGAGACAACAATGATTTTGTATGGCTAAGAAAAAAGTTTCGACCAAAAGACTGAAGAGATCTAGTAGTTCACTTGGCAGTAACGCGACCACGGTTTCCCGGCGAGTGCGTAGGAAGACGAAAAGCGCCGTTCATGCTTCCAAGGCCAGCCGAGCAAAAAACATTTTCTTTTTTGGTGCTGGAAAAGCGGATGGTGACCGTAGGAAGCGGGATCTACTTGGAGGTAAGGGAGCTGGTTTAGCCGAGATGACTAATGCCGGATTGCCTGTGCCTCCTGGTTTTACTGTGTCCACCAATGTTTGCACACTGTTCTATGAAGGTGGCCAGAAGGTATCTGATCGGATCGAAAAGGAGATGGCCACGCATCTTCGTCGACTTGAACGCGTGACCGGATTCAAACTGGGTTCAAAAACCGATCCTTTGTTGGTGTCGGTGAGATCAGGTTCGAAATTTTCTATGCCGGGCATGATGGACACGATTCTCAACTTGGGTCTGAACGATGATGCGGTGGAAGGACTCAAGGCCAGGACGTCTAATGGCCGTTTTGCAGCCGACAGTTATCGCCGGTTCATTCAGATGTTTGGCAACGTTGTACTTGAGATTCCGAAAGAGGCGTTCGATCACATGCTTGACGGGGTTAAAGACGAACGTGGTGTTCGTTTGGACACGGAACTTGATGAGCAAGATCTGCTTGATGTCGTTGGACGATACAGAGATGTTGTGCGGCGTGAGTCGGGGCGTAAATTTCCTCAGGACCCTTTTGAGCAACTTCGAATGGCCCGAGACGCTGTATTTCGGTCTTGGCAAAATCCACGCGCAATCGAGTATCGAAGAATCTACGACATTCCTGACGAGATTGGTACAGCAGTCAACATCCAGGCAATGGTGTTTGGCAATACGGGTGACCGTTCAGCCACAGGTGTTGGGTTTACACGAAACCCCGCCACGGGTGCTCGTGAATTCTATGGAGAATTCTTGGTCAATGCGCAAGGAGAAGATGTGGTCGCTGGTATCCGCACACCACAACCGATCGACGAATTACAGAAAGTGATGCCAAAAGCTTATCGTCAACTTCGCCGAATCACGAACCGGCTGGAGCGCCATTACAAAGATGTTCAGGATTTTGAGTTTACGATACAAGATGAAGAACTGTTTATGCTGCAAACCCGGAGTGGAAAGAGAACCGGGTATGCCGCGGTTGTTATTGCAACCGACATGGTCGCTGAACGACTGATTAATCAATCTGAGGCGGTGCTACTGGTCGATCCGGATTCTCTTTCCCAACTACTTGCTCCGGTGTTTGACCCGACCGCGTGGCGGTCATTTCCGGTGACAACGAAAGGACTGCCAGCTTCACCTGGGGCCGCTTCCGGACAGGTTGTTTTCACAGCGGATGATGCAGTGTCGTGGACGAGAAAAGGAAGATCGGTAATTTTGGTTCGGAAGGAAACTGTTCCGGATGACATCCATGGCATGCATGTAGCGAATGGTGTATTGACAGCCACAGGCGGGATGACATCGCATGCTGCTGTGGTTGGACGTCAAATGGGAAAACCGTCAGTGGTTGGCGCGGGAGAATTGTGGGTTGACGAGGAGAACCGGACCGTCACAATCAACAAACAGGTAATTAGGGAAGGCGAATATCTTTCATTTGATGGTCTTTCCGGTGAAGTTAAATTGGGTCGCGTCGAAACAAAACCCAGTGAAATCCTTCAGGTTCTAAATGGAGACCTTAAACCTAAACGTTCCGATCTCTTTCAACGATTTTCGCGACTCTTGTCGTGGGCAGACAAATGTCGGTCTTTGGGTATCAGGGCGAATGCAGATCTTCCGAATCAAGCTAAGACGGCCTACGAGTTCGGTGCTCGAGGGATTGGCCTCTGTCGGACGGAGCATATGTTCTTTGGGGAAGACCGACTACCGATCATGCAGCGGATGATTTTGTCTCAGACGGCGTTGGACCGACGCGCAGCGCTGGACCGGTTGCTTCCTCTACAGAGGAAGGATTTCTACGGCCTTTTCAAGGCTATGCAAGGTGAGCCTGTAACGATTCGGTTGGTTGATCCGCCACTTCACGAATTTCTGCCGAAGCGAGAAGAGTTGATGGTGGAAATCGCGCTTCTTGAGGTGGCAACTGGTAAACATGCGGAGCTGGTTCAGAAGCGGGATTTACTTCGACGGGTAGAGCAGTTGCATGAATTTAACCCTATGATGGGGCACCGTGGCGTTCGTCTGGCAATTAGTTATCCTGAGATTACGGAAATGCAGACGCGAGCGATCATCGAAGCGGCCTGCCAGGTCGCGAAAGAGGGATATAAAGTTGTTCCGGAGATCATGATTCCTCTAGTCGGACACGTAAAGGAGTTTCAGGACCAAAGGAAATTCATTGACCGAGTTGCGGCCGATGCAATGAAGGCGATGGGCGTAAAAGTTAAGTACTTAGTAGGCACGATGATAGAAGTTCCTCGTGGTGCGATAACCGCGGATCAGATTGGTAAGGAGGCTGACTTTTTTTCGTTTGGGACGAACGACTTAACACAGATGGCCTTTGGATTTTCTCGTGACGACGCACAGAAATTTCTGCGCGTCTATCGTGAACGTCGGATCATCGACCGAGATCCATTTGCATCGATCGACATTGAAGGAGTGGGTGAACTGGTTCGGTTGGCAGTTGAAAAAGGTCGGGCAAGTGCCCCTCGTCTTAAATTGGGTGTCTGCGGAGAGCATGGAGGAGACCCTGCTTCAATTCGGTTTTTTGCTGGCGTCGGTCTAGATTATGTGAGTGCGTCTCCATATCGGATACCGACAGCCCGTCTCGCCGCGGCCCATGCCGCACTTCTTGCGGACTCGGAATGACACGGATATAGAACATGCCTGCCATACATCGTCTTTCACCTGAGCTGGCGAATCAGATCGCGGCTGGTGAAGTCGTTGAGCGTCCGGCTTCAGCTCTAAAAGAGTTGGTAGAAAATTCGATTGATGCTGGTTCAAGGCGAATTGACGTTACCGTTAAGGGTGGTGGTAAAAGACTGATCCGCGTCCAAGACGACGGTACAGGCATGAGCCCGGAAGACGCGCAGTTGGCTCTTGAGCGTCATGCGACTAGTAAGTTAAGTAGACTCGATGATCTTATGGGTCTCAATACGATGGGATTTCGGGGGGAAGCGTTACCTAGTATTGCCTCTGTGTCTCATTTAAGTTTGCGGACGAAGACGTCCAACGCGTCCTATGGGGTCGAACTTCGTGTTGACGGTGGCTCTATGGGCACACCTAGCGAAGTAGGAATGCCAAACGGGACGGTGGTCGAAGTGACAGAGCTCTTTTACAACGTTCCGGCGCGCCGGAAATTTCTTAAGTCCGATGGGGCCGAATCGTCGCAGGTCTCAAGAACAATAACGCAGTTAGCCCTGGGGCATCCTGAAGTCGGTTTTTCTCTTACTAATGGTGTGCGGCGTGTTCTCCAATATCCTCAAGTTCGAACACTAGATGAAAGGTTCTTTCAGGTATATGGTGACCGTGAGGATCTCGTCAAGGTTGAAAAGAATGCCGCAGGGGTCGTGATTCAGGGGTTTGCTGCGGCTCTGAGTAAACATGGGGCGGCAAGGGGCACTCAAAATATCTTTGTGAATCGACGCGTGATCAAAGATCGCACTATTTCTCATGCCGTCCATGATGCCTACGCTCGAGCTACTGTCAAGTTGAGGTCACCGGAGATTCATTTGTTCATTGATCTGCCTTCTGATCAGGTCGATGTGAATGTTCACCCGATGAAGGCTGAGGTTCGTTTCTTGGAACAGTCTCTCATTCATGAGTTGGTTCGCCGAGCGGTCGGTGACGCCTTGGGAGAGCCAGAATCGACGCCAATGCCAGTAGGTCTTCATCCGACCGAGTCTTCGACTTCTTCCAATTCTCCGATCCCGCGGTCAATTCCAGGCATTACTTCCGGGATATCTCCGGTTAGTCATTGGTCAACTGTTACCGAGGTTATGCGCGCCGCTCGACTTCAGGAGGCAAGTGGATCGTCTCAATCGAATTCTAGATTGACCGTCAGAGATCTTGATAAAGATGCCGCGATCGACAAGAGTGGGCCTCTGATGCCGTTGGGGCAATTTCGCGATACATTTATCATCGCTGTCGATAATGAAGGCGTAGCAATTATTGACCAGCATGTTGCTCATGAGCGCATTCTCTTTGAACAGGTTATGGCTCAGCTATCGGCTGGTCCCGTGGAAGGGCAGCGTCTTTTGACTCCTATTGTGGTTGATCTTGCTGCGGCTCAGCGAGAAGCTCTTGAAGCGCGTGCTGTGCAGTTAGAACAGCTCGGATTTGAGATTAGAGACTTTGGTGGTGCAAGCATTCAGATTGTTACGATTCCAGGATTTCTTGAACGAATTGAAGCGGAATCTACGGTAAGGGAACTAGCAGCCGATGCTGAAGGGTTTGACGCCGGGGCTCAAGTGAATGACGTGGTCAAACGTTTAGCTGCTACAATGGCCTGCCACGCCGCGGTTAAGGCGAACGATAGGTTGACCCATGACAAGATGGTGTATTTGCTTGATGGACTCCGCCGGACTGAGTTTTCGACGGTTTGTCCACATGGTCGACCAGTCGTACTACGACTGACCAGAAGTGAGATTGAAAACAGTTTTGATCGCTGAAATTATTGCAGCAGTGTGATTACTTCAGAAATATCTTTACGATTAGCCATCCCAACCCGAATACTGCGATACCCGTGCCAAAGATACGGGGACTTGGTCCTAGTGGCCCTGCGGTCATGATTGCCATCAATAACAGCGACATGCCGAATAGTTGAAGGAAGCGTCCGACATAATAGAGGAAACCAACCACTAATCCTTCGTCCCCATCTGTTTCTTACCTTGTGTTTTACGCCAAGTTGACATTCGCTCTCGTATGACTTGCTCGGCCCCACGTCCTCGTGGTGTGTAGTAACGCCGATTTTCGAGTTGAGGCGGAAGACATTTCATCGCTGTTGTTCCTTCCGAATGATCGTGAGCGTATTGGTAGTCTTTTCCATAGTCGAGATTCTTCATGAGTTTGGTTGGCGCGTTTCGAAGATGCAGCGGCACAGGTTCAGCAATGTCATTGTGAGCATCGTGAGCAGCTTGTCCGTAGGCTACATAGGTCGCGTTACTTTTTGGAGCGACTGATAGATAGAGTGTCGCTTGTGCTAAGGCTGTATTACCTTCCGGCATTCCGATGAAGTGTACGGCTTCCTTGGCTGCGACGGCGAGACTCAGAGCTTGTGGGTCGGCATTGCCGATATCTTCGGATGCGAAACGTACTAAGCGTCTAGCGATGTACAGAGGGTCTTCTCCGGCTTCTATCATCCGGGCAAGCCAGTAGATTGCTGCGTCGGCATCAGAGTTTCGCATTGACTTATGCAATGCGGAAATAAGGTTGAAGTGTTCTTCGCCGGACTTGTCATAAACGAGCGCCCGTCGCTGGGCAGCCTTGGAGATTAATTCATTGTCAATGATCCCAGCATCGCCTGTGTTTTTTTGACTGCCGCGCCTATTCTTGTCGTCTCTGGGCGCCGCGATTGTGGCCGACAATTCGAGCAAATTAAGTGCGACCCGCGCATCACCATTGGCATGTCTGGCGATTGCTTCGAGGGATTCAGTTGCGACTGTAAGTTTTTTGTGGGCGAGACCTCGGTCTGGGTCATTTAAGGCCCGTTGTAACACCGACACAAGGTTTTCGACGGTCAGTGGGTTCAACACAAACACTCTTGAGCGTGATAACAGGGCAGCGTTTACTTCAAATGAAGGGTTTTCAGTCGTTGCGCCAATGAGCACGATGTCTCCAGCTTCGACCCGAGGTAGAAAGGCGTCCTGTTGTGCCCGGTTGAAACGGTGAATCTCGTCGACAAAAAGTATTGTCCGTTGATCTTGATATCGTCGTCCTGATTCTGCGGTCTCCATGACAGACCTGATTTCTTTGATACCCGAAAGAACGGCACTGAAGGCAACAAATTTTGCTTCAGTCATGCTCGCGATTAAACGAGCAAGGGTGGTCTTTCCCGTTCCGGGAGGACCCCACAGAATGATTGATTGGAGTGTATCTCCATTGATCGCTTCTCGAAGCGGTTGGCCGGGTGCCAATATTGAGTCCTGTCCGATGAATTCATCCAAAGTCCTCGGGCGCATCCTTTCGGCGAGAGGTGTTGTAGGAGCCTTGAGTGGATTCATTGATGGGGGCTCGAATAGCTCACCTGATTTCATTTTTCACTCCGGTTATTCCTACGACGATTGTTCGAATGTTTCAGGTTACTACGACGCTGGCGATGAATCGCCTGACGTCTCGCTTCGTAGATAATAAGTCCGGTAGCAGTGCTAACGTTTAATGATTCGACGCCGGGTTGCATTGGAACTGAGAGGTGAAAATCAATATCTATGCCAACTTTTTGTTCCAGACCCGTGCCCTCTTGGCCAACCAGGAGAAAGGTGGGTGCGGTTAAGTCGGCGTCATAAAGACCGGTGCCTCCTCGTGGTACCGCCGCCACCACCTTGGCTCCATGCTGTTTTGCGGCGCTAAGTAGCTTCTTTAGATTGGTTGTGGATGCAACAGGTAGTCGAAAAGAGCTGCCCATTGCACCCCGCAAAGCCTTCCAACCGAAAGGGTCAGCTGTTCCTTCCGTGGCGATAACCGCGTTAGCGCCTCCTGCCTCTGCTGTTCGGATGATTGAACCAACGTTACCTGGGTTTTGTACGCCAACTGCAACCAGAACAAGACCATTCTTGACGTTGTTCATAATGCGGGTTAATGGATATGGCTGGTGAATGGCGATAGCAACTACACCAGAAGGGGTTTGAACGGGGCTTACCGCTCGCATTACGACTTCTGATACGTTGAGAACTCTGGCTCCGGAGTCCGCTAACCGTTTTGCCAAGCCCGTCAATCTAGCGTCTCGTTTCAACGCTGATACTGAGAAAAGGGCGACATCAATTTTTACTTTTGAGTCTTGGGCATCCTCGATAAGTCTGGCGCCATCAAGTAAGACTTGTTTCTTGGGGAGCCGTCCCATGCGGCCATTCCGAAACTTGGCGACGAGCGGATTTTGCCGGCTGGTAATGGTGTTCACTGCAGCGACCAGTCTGATAGTTGTGGAGGTTTGAGTCTGAGCAGGATATCAGATGTGCTAGGCTAGTTTTTAAATGAAATCCAAGATACTTAAACGATTTGAAGATGAGATACAGGCTTTGGACCGGGAATTGAAGCATGACCTTCCGAAAGAGATTCAGAAAGCACGTGAACACGGTGATTTGAGGGAGAATGCTGAATATCAGGCTGCGAAGGAACGGCAGCGATTGGTTGAGTCGCAGATTAGTCTGCTTCAGAAACGGGTATCCGATATAGCCCTTATGAATCTTGACAAATTGCCTAAGGATCGCGCGGCTTTCGGTTCTACTGTGGAACTTCGTGAAGCAGGTGGAGACACCGTCACCTACGAATTGGTGATGGCCGAGGATGCAGACCCTAGTAAGGGCCATATTTCTACAGCATCGCCCATCGGTCGAGCCCTTATTGGAAGAGAAGTAGGGGATGAAGTTTTAGTCCCAACTCCAGGTGGGCAGCGGGAGTTTGAGGTTGTTAAGTTGGTCACTCTTCACGACGTTCAATAAGGCATTCCGATCACGTCTAATCCATCGCACTCACCGCCTCGCTATTCACCCAACCGCAAGACAGCTCTGGTCTTGACTGGAAGTGGCACAGCTGGTGCTTATCACGCTGGTGTACTTCGGTCTTTACAGGAAGCCGGGGTTAAGATTGATTTGGTAGCTGGCCGGGGTATTGGTGTTGCGAGTGCGATGTTTTCCGCAGTTGACGGAGGAGCGGCCCTTTGGGATAACGAAGGTGCTTGGAACTCTCGATTTTCTCGGAAGTTCTATGATTGGCGTCTAACGGTAAAGACAGCCATTGTGACGTTGTTAGTTGCTCTGTCGGCTTTCCTTGCTCCTCTCATCGTAATTGTCACAGCGGCGATAGTTTATCCGGTTGGCTTTATTTTGCACCTAGCTGGTCTCAACGTCGGAGATCGGTTAGCGCTTAGTTACACGCAACTAGTTGAAGTGGTCTTTCAGCCAGATGTCTTACCGCTCATAATTCCACGATTTATATCGATTGCATTGCTGGTCTTCATCGGCGTTCTGGTAGTGGGCGAACTATTGCCACGAATATGGCGGCAACATCGTCGATCTCAGGGAGCGGTGTTGTGGCGTCTGTTCGGTGCGCCACTGAGCGTTTCTCGAATCAAGAGTCATTTTACAGATCATCTCTGGGCAGTCATGCGTGGTGCCACGAAGATTTCCAAACCCGAGGTTCAGGATCTATCAGAACGTTACGCTGAATTGTTGTCTGACAATCTCGGTCAACCTGGATTTCGGGAACTGATAGTTACTGTGCAGGATCTCGATGCTCGTCGGGACTTGGTATTTGGTCTACTGGCATCAGATGATCATGATTCGTTCTTCGGTCGTCGTCTCGGAGTTAAAGAAAGAGGTCGCGAAGTGGAAGCCATAGATCTTTCTGATCCGGCTCAAGTCCATGCGGTCGATGTCCTATCTGCTTCGGTTAGAGTTCCCGTCGTGACCGAAGCGCATCTGACAAAGTTCGGCACTGGTACCGCTTGGAGCGACGAGACCCACCGTCTATGTGACCGTCCCGATGCAATTGGTCGTTTGTTGGAAGAGGTAGCGCTTGCTGGGGTCGAGCAAGTGATTTTGGTGTCAGCGGTACCAGAACCGAAAGGCCCGCATTCGTTAACGGCTGGACGGCGGGATTTGCGAGGTCGAGTCGGTGAAGTCTTGCATGCCGTGGAAACTTCGTCGCTTCGAGACGCGCTAGCAGCATGGGAGCCGTCATTTCAAGCCGTGTTCCATATACATCCCATCCATAATCCTCTTGGACCATTTGACTTTTCAGGGATATACGACGAAAAGTCTGATCGTTTATTTAAACCTACCGACCTTATGGCGATCGGTAGTGACGATGGATTTAAACAGTTTGTCGATTCAGTATTCGGTGCGAGCGGAGAGGGAATCGGCCCACAAGTGTTAACGAAACCAGAGTTCCAGGAAGAGTCACCGGCAGACTCTCTGATTATTCCTCGGCCGGATGTTTGACATTGGTGATATTGTCAGTCTGATTAAAGGTTTTCAGGCGAACTGTTATAGACATGGTTCTAGAGTCGCTTGGCTTTATTCATTTCTATTCGAATTGGCCAAGAATTCTGTCGCTAGTTTTAGAAGTAGAGCAGAGATTTGAGATGAATTGAGATTGCCAAATTTCTGCCGGAAGGTGCCAATCGGCACCACGGCCTTTGCCATTGCGCGATGGCCACCGGCCCTTCCAATTTTCTCGAAGTACATCCTAACGAACTCTCCAGCGTTTCGTGAGTATCCTGAGTTCCGAACCGAGAAGATTAGTTCGTCACCAACTTGTCCTGAGACAATCGACCACTTTATGTTATCCAATTGCAGGAGAAAGTCAGCGACATAGGCTACGAGGTCTTCACGAGGTGTTTTACCTATATGGGTGGAATAGATTTGGGAGCGCATTTGAGCGGCCCTAACTGCGTGTGAAATAAATGTGAGTCGTTCGGTTGTAATCCCTCCGCCTTCCATTTTTCTGACAAGCGCTGCGTTAGCTAATGGGTAAAGGAAGGTAAAGGCTTCAAGATCTTCTCGATTTGTTTGCCGACTTAAAAACAGGGTATCTGATTTGATCGCGTAGAGCATCGCAGTAGCAGTTCGCTCAGATATCTTTGCCTCGACGGCCTGGAGGTGCTCCGTCAAGATTGTCGATGCAGACCCGTAGTCTGGGCGTATGTCTGAAAATGTTGCCGAGGTTCCGGTGTGGTCTGGATGATGATCGATGACTAAGTCGACGTGACTAAGAAATTCTCCGAAGTAATTGGGTTGGACATCTACGGTGGCAATTCGGTCGAAATTATCTAGTGAGTCTGTAGTGACGAGATCGACGGAGATATCCAACAGATTGGCCATGCGGATATTTTCTGGTCGTGTTATTCCTTGAAAGGAACCAATGATTGCAGTGTTCTTCGTTCGGTGTAGAAGAGTGCGTAAAGCTAATCCGCTTGCTAGTGCGTCAGGATCTGGGTTGTTGTGCAGAAGTATTAGGACACGGTTGGCATCCAAAAAGTAGCGTTGGTACTGTTTTACTCGTGCCCGTGTAAATGAACGCCCGAGTGCATCTATCAGCGAGCGTTTAATTAAGTGGTTAAGACTAATTGGAGACACATCTGGAAAATCTGTGCGCCAATCGTTGACTCGTGCGGACTTGTTGGTTCCGGTTGCCGTTAGGACATATACAAGTACAGCACCTGCATCAAGAATGGCTCGAAGTGGACGTTTGACACTGTGCTGACCATCGTCCTCGAGGATGACACACGTAGCTGGACCAACATCACACTTCACGTAAGTATCAATTCGCCGTGGATCAGCCACACGCACGGAAACGCCGGCATTATGTAGTTGCCGGTACAACGTTCTGTTTTTGACAATTACCTCGACATCGAGATCTGGGACCAGAGCTTTCCATAGATTACGGGCGACCTGAGCTGTTTGGCAGACTGCAACACACCGCATGAGGGTTATTGATTATACGGCGGGCAGTCTTCGCATATAGGAGTTCTGGCTGCTGCCGCAGTGGCGCTGTCGTAATGTGTAGATTAGAGTGGTTAGTTATACGAGTTGTTGGTCCGCTCCGACGCTTAAGTTATTATCTAGACTCAGTAGCAGACTTTCACTTGAGGGACTTTATTATGCTACGAACCTGGGTCAACGTCCTGTTACTTTTACTTGTCTCACCAGTTGTATTTGCGCAGCGTCCTTTGTTCACGAGTAGCATTAACTTGGTCCATGTGGGTGTTACTGTCGTCGATGAAGATGGTGAGCCAGTAGTTGATTTGAGTCCAGAAGATCTTGAGATATATGAAGATGGCGTACTTCAAGAAATTCAGTATTTCTCTCGAGGTATGAATGTTGACAACGATAGTCTTCCGATGCATCTCGGGGTGCTATTGGATGCGAGTGCGAGCATGGGTGGTAAGGACGAGCGACTCGCAAAGACGGCTGCAATCAGATTTCTCAATACTATTACGTATGCGGAAGACATGACGTTGGTCGACTTCGATGAAACAGTTCGAGTCGGACGCTACAGTCAGCATGATGTCCCAAGGCTCATCGAACGCATCCGGAACCGGAGGCCCGGTATGATGACTGCCTTCTATGATGCACTGGGTGTCTATCTCGACGGAGCGTTTGGTCAAGACGGACGCAAGGTGTTACTGATGTACTCCGATGGATATGACACTCGGAGTCGAATGCCATTCTCCGACACGATTGAACTACTAAGAGCCTCTGATGTTACTGTCTATGCCATCGGCTTTCAGGGCAATATTCCTTCTTCAGACCGAATGCGCGAACGAATGAAACTCGAGCAGTTAGCTGAAATTACAGGCGGTCGAGTATTCTTTCCAACCGAGGTCGATGCTCTTGATGGTATCTACGAAGACATCGGGCGAGAACTCGAAACACGTTATGCGCTAGGTTATATATCAACCAATTCAAACTTAGACGGAACGTGGCGGCGCGTCGAAGTCAAGGTCAAACCGACACGGCCCGAGTTGAGAGATGTTGACACTCGAACTCGCCAAGGATACTACGCGTTGTACCAGGAACCCGGTTCAGGGCAGCGCTAAGACGCGCAGGAATATTAAAACTGATTCCTTGCGGCTACAAAAGATAGTCATTTTCCACAGCGATGAGTTCCACAAGTGATGTGTTCAACCTGGTGACGGATTTCGAAGTTCGTGGTGACCAACTGCGTGCAATAACTGAACTTAATGATGGGCTTGTACGTGGTGACACACACCAGGTGCTCTTAGGGGTTACTGGGTCTGGGAAGACTTTCACAATGGCCCAGGTCATTGCCGCTCAGAACCGTCCAACTCTAGTAATGGTTCACAATAAAACTCTTGCGGCTCAGTTATATCAAGAGTTTTGCCGATTTTTCCCGGAGAATGCCGTCGAGTATTTTGTCAGTTATTACGACTACTATCAGCCGGAGGCATATGTTCCATCTACAGATTCGTACATTGAGAAGGAAGCCACAATAAACGACGAGATCGACCGAATGAGACTGTCCGCGACGCGGTCCCTTTTCGAGCGACGTGATGTCCTTATCGTCTCAAGTGTTTCCTGTATTTACGGCCTAGGTTCTCCTGAGGCCTACTACGGAATGGTATTGCCTCTGGAGTGCGGTCAAGACATCGGTCGGGAGTCAATTTTAAAGAAACTAGTAGAAATTCAATATGAGCGAAATGACCACGATTTCTCACGCGGAGTATTTCGCGTTCGTGGTGATGTTATTGAAGTCTTTCTGTCTTACGAAGAACGGGCTCTTCGCATTGAATTGTTCGGGACAGAGATTGAACGCCTTGAGACATTTGACCCAATCTCAGGTAAAACATTGAGACAGCACGATAAGATCGTCGTATATCCAAAATCTCATTTTGTGACACCGAGAAAGCGGACCCTTGAA
Organism: uncultured Vicinamibacteraceae bacterium; assembly: GCA_964342185.1. Classification (GTDB taxonomy): domain Bacteria; phylum Acidobacteriota; class Vicinamibacteria; order Vicinamibacterales; family UBA8438; genus CAUZIB01. Next base: position 91,004 of record CAYFER010000007.1, read on the forward strand.
GCCGTGACAAGAATTAAGTCTGAATTAGACGACTGGAGACCTCGACTTGAAAAGGACGGTAAGTTTAGTGAGGCTCAACGTTTACATCAGCGGACGATGTTTGATTTAGAAATGATTAAGGAGATTGGATATTGCCACGGTGTCGAGAATTACTCAAGGCACTTGTCTGGTAGAGAGGAAGGTCAACCGCCGCCAACGCTCTTGGACTATTTCCCAAATGACGCCTTGACCATCATCGATGAGAGCCATCAAACAATTCCGCAGATTCGAGGTATGTATCATGGCGACCGGTCTCGAAAGACCGTTTTGGTGGATTTCGGATTTCGTTTGCCATCCGCGCTCGACAATCGGCCGCTCAGTTTTGAGGAATGGAAGGAGCGGGTTGGTCAAGTCATTAGTGTGTCGGCGACACCGGGCCCATATGAGTTGTCATGTGCCGGTGGTGCAGTCGTCGAACAGATTATTCGTCCGACAGGGCTCGTTGATCCCCAAGTTGATGTCCGTGAAGTCCGTGGGCAGGTGGATGATCTCTTGCACGAAATTAGGATGCGAACGAAGCAAAGTGAACGTGTCCTGGTGACTACGCTTACTAAGCGGATGGCAGAAGACCTGACCCAGTACTATCAGGGACTTGGCGTGAGGGTTCGTTATCTTCACTCTGACATCGATACCCTTGAGCGCGTTGAAATCCTTCGTGCCCTTCGCAGGGGCCAGTTTGATGTGCTAATTGGCATTAATTTGCTGCGCGAAGGTCTTGATTTACCAGAGGTGTCTCTCGTTGCGATATTGGATGCTGACAAGGAAGGATTCCTGCGGTCCGCTGGTTCGCTGATTCAGACATCTGGACGAGCTGCACGAAATGTCAACGGGTTAGTCATTATGTATGCGGATACCATGACGGATTCTATGCGGGCGGCTATAAATGAGATGTCGAGGCGGAGAGAGCTACAAGAATCGTACAATCGAGAACACTCTATTACTCCTGAGTCGATCGTGAAGCATATTGATGACATTCTGTCGAGTCCCTACGAGCGAGACTACGTAACTGTGCCGTCTTCGAAAGAAGTCTTACCAACTTTTGACACAACTGCGGAATTCAATGCACATATCGTGAGTTTAGAGGAGGATATGCGGCAAGCTGCGGCCAATCTTGATTTTGAGCGAGCTGCAGGACTCCGCGACCAAATCAAACAACTTCGTAGTCACGAACTCGGATTAGGCAATCGTGTATGAGAAACTGATGAGTTGATAGATGAGGTATGTTGCAGTCTTTATGTTCGAAAGGAGGAGTTATGTCACGCAATAGTGACGCCCATGCTGGTGTCATCATGATGGCCTTTGTGATGGGTGCAATTGCGGGAGCGGCCACTGCATTGTTAATTGCGCCTACTTCTGGAATTGAGACTAGGCGGGCGCTGAATGAGCGTGCTCGAGAAGGTCGTGACAAGGCGGGTCGCGCTGCGCGGCAGGGCGCCGAGTTTATCAAGAAGCAAAGAGAGCATCTGGCAACAGCAATTGACCGTGGCCGAGAAGCCTACGGCGAAGCTCGAGACTCCGAGTCACAGTCAATGCAGGAGAAAGAGTAATGGAAACTGTGTTCCTTGGGACGATTGCCGCCGCAACAGTCATTATGGCTTTGGTGCAAGTCGGCCTCATTGTCTATGGTGCACGACTGGCAAGAAGGGTAGACCGACTGACGGATGTCATTGAGACTGAACTTAAACCAACCCTCACTAGGATGAATGAAATGGGCGCGGACATGAGTCGCGCGACGTCGTTGGCGGTAGCTCAAATGGAGAGGTTCGACCAGCTGTTTGGACGTTTAGCGGAACGTCTTGATCGCGTGACCTTGGTGACGCAGGATGCGTTAATCGAGCCGTTTCGACATGGGTCTGCCCTGCTAGAAGGTTTTAAGGTTGCCTTGAGCATTTTGCGAGGTTCAAGGGGGAAGGCTGATGAGGAATCGAGCGATACGAAGAAGAATGTGACGGATGACGAAAAGGCTTTATTTATAGGTTGACTGTTTGGTTGGACTGTCGTACATCTGACGTTGACGTGCACTTCTACCGGTGATAAAACGTCACGGTCTGACTCTTATTCTGACCGCTTGGACCGCTTTTTGAGGTAATGCGATGCTAAGAAACAAATCACGTTCGGTGTTTATGTTTAGTTTGTTCGCCTGTGTGGTGTTTTTCGTTGGCTCGGCTGGTGCTCAAGAATCCCAATCTGCACCGCTTGCTGCTGAGTTGTCGGAAGTAATGACTGCTGGTCAACTTGATGCTGTTGCTGTCAAGGATGCCTCCGATGAAGGTCGGTACATTGCCGCTCTCGCGTTTCCTGGTCAACTTCTAGTGGTATCGGCGCAGTACGAGGTGCCGCTATATGTCGATGAAAAGATAGAGAATCGACAGTTTAGGGATGTTTATATCGATCTCAATACTGCTTCGATTGCCGGCACGAAAGTGTTGGTTACGGATGTCGGTGCGAACGGTTTACTGGCAAACGATGCTGGTGTTGACATGTATGACGATGGCTCCGGTGTCCTTCGGCTAGATGGTACGGGAACGGCGGATGTTGATTATTCGAGTGCCGTTGCCGATGCAGACCGAGAGTACGCGAGATTGCTTCGAGCATTGATCGACCAAGCACGCTAGAGACTGCACCTATGAGTTCTCGTCGTTTCTTGAAACTTCCCGTCAGTTGATTGCTCGGTAAGGAGCCGTTGCGGTACACTTGGTTGGAACGAGTCAAAACTTTTTGCTCGGGCGCTTGGCTCAGTGGTAGAGCATCGCCTTCACACGGCGGGGGTCAGTGGTTCGAATCCACTAGCGCCCACCACCTTTCCTCACTTTTATCTTTGAATGCTGGTTATATTCGGTTTGTTCTGCGTTCCTCGGCTTTAACCGTAATGGCACCGAAGAGCTATACCGGCCATTTGATTTCACCTCAATGTTGTTGCCGATTTGTTCTCAAGTGGCGGTTGGTATGTGCGGATGAAGTGAGCGTCGAGAGATTGGGTAAATCAAATTCAAGGAAGTTCTAACCGACGTCACCGAGGCCTTCGGTGTCACTAGCGTCACGAGCACTCGACGTGCGACGCCGAGTCGAGGTCTGCCTGACAGCAGCCTGTTGTTCACGTTTTGCAGCAAGATCGACCTCCTCTGCCGCCGTCATCGGCCGAGTGAGGAAGGGATTTGAAATTTCTCCCATATATAGGGAGATGTGAGGAAATGGGATTTCAATTCCTTCCGCATCGAATGCTTTCTTGATCCGCCGTCGTAATTCACGGCCGACCATCCATTGCTTGAGTGGACGAGTCTTGATGCGAATCTTAATTGTGACCGCAGAATCGGCAAAATCATCGACGCCCAGAACTTCGAGTTCGTCTAGGATGTGCTGGCCGAAGTCTTGATCTGACTGTATGTCGGCGCCGACGTCTCGGAGGACATCGACGACAGTGTCGGTATCTTCTTTGTAGGCTACACCGACGTCCATGACCGAATATGAGAATTCTTTTGACATGTTCGAGAGTGTTGTAATGGATCCATTCGGGATAATGTGGACAGTGCCAGAGAGATCACGAAGAACAACCGTCCGAAGTTTGACTGATTCGACGAGACCACTCGTGTCATCGATTTTAACAACGTCACCCACGTGGATCTGATCTTCAAGAATTAGAAAGAAGCCTGAGATGACATCACGAACAAGATTCTGTGCGCCGAATCCAACCGCTAAACCACCGATGCCAGCAGCGGTTAGAAGTGGCGTAATGTTGACACCGAATTCTTCCAAAATCATGAGGGTGGCGGCGCCGATAACCAGAACGTTTACGGCGTTCTTGACGAGTCCGCCTATCGTATGTAGACGATTGGCAAAATCCAGTGTGTCCCTGTTGTCGCTACCTCGATCTGCCACAACAGCCTCGAAATGATCAATTCCGAGTGAGGCAACGCGGGTAGCGAAATATGCCAGCGCTGCGATCAGGAGAATTCTGAGTCCCTCACCAACCAACCAAGTGCTTGTTCTCTCCAGCGATAAGCCATAGCTGACTTCGACACCTAGCATTTCAAAAATTGGCCGAGTTGATAAGACTAGAACACTAACGAATAGGAGAGTCCGTGTGATTCGAATTGGCCGGCGTGTTATTGCGTCGCGGAACCCAGCACCTTTCGTTTCTGTGCTTACTGCCAAGAACCCAAGTCTGACAATGCGGGCTCCCAGTTGCGCGACGACTAGAGCAGCGATGACAGAGAGACCGAGTCCTACGGCTATATCCTGCCAATTCATTTCAGCGAACATCACGATCCTTTCGAAGACGGCGAAGCCTGATGAGTCTTACCCTTGCCTAAGACGTCCTTACTTCCTACGGTTGTTTCCAGGTCAATTTCAATTAATCCTGTCGAGGGTGACCACTGGGCTCTTTTTGCGGCCAGTGTTTCGTTTGGTCGGTAGAAATAGATGAGTACCTCAGCGTAAGCGTCCTTTACCAATTCAGTCAGTTCTAGGGCGATAGCAATCGTCTCTGCCATTCGGTATGTGTGAACGTTTACTACTAACACGCCGTGACCTGACCAATAGTTGGCAACTTGCCATCCGAGGCCCCGAGTGGAGGGGCGACCAGACGGCGCGCCTGACGATGTGCCCAGTGACCAAACGGGTGGTTCATGCACCAGTGGGGTCCCGTTCGACAGAGCAAATGTCTGATGAATTCCATAGAATGCCGCCACGATTGCGATGAGGCTAGTCAGCAGAAACAACTTGCTCATGGTTTGGGGTACACTAGCACGGACAGGCTATCGTTATATACTTCTGTTAGGTCTCATAAATTAACGTTTGACTAACCCGGAGTTAGAGATGGGGTTTTGTGTGGCCCTGTCGTAGTGAGGAGGATTTATGAGGTGGCTCATTACTCTCGTAGTACTGGCTGTTCCGGTTGTGCTGGTGGGTAACGCTCAGGCCCAGGGGCTAATGCCTGGTGATGTCGCCCCAGCGTTCGAATTACCAGGGAGTGACGGTAAGACCCATCGGTTAGCTGACTATGCTGGGAAGACAGTAGTCCTGGCGTGGTTCCCTAAGGCTTTTACAGGTGGTTGAACGGCCGAATGCAAGTCGCTGAGTGAAAGCAGCGACCAGTTGAGTCAATTCGACATTGCCTACTTCATGATCAGTGTCGACGATGCCCCCACCAATAAAGAATTTGCTGAGTCTCTTGATGCAGGTTTCCCACTGTTAAGCAATCCTGATAAGGATGTTGCGATGGCTTATGGTGTGGTTAATGAAGAGCGTCAGTTTCCATTTCGTTGGACGTACATCATTGGGCCGGATGGCACGATTCTGCGAATTGATAAAGAAGTAGCACCTGCAACAGCTGGCCAGGATTTGGTGGCACACTTGACGGACTTGGGTGTAGCAGCCCGTTAGTTTAGCTAAGAAAGAGAACGGGTGCCCGGATCACAGTTGGGGTTCTGGCACCCGTTCTCTTTACTTTATAGGTATTGGAATTAGTCTGTCTTCCGAGATTCTGGTTTATCCTGAACTTCGTCTTTGAAGC
>CAYFER010000008.1:0-93248 GCA_964342185.1 uncultured Vicinamibacteraceae bacterium
TTGATTTTGCGGTCTCGATCGTTCCTGGTTGGCATTCAACCATCTTTCCTCCGTATTTTGTCGCAGGTGCAATTTTTTCAGGTTTCGCGATGGTTGTGACCCTGCTGGTCGTCGTTCGTCGGGTCTTTGAACTGGAGCACATTGTCACACGTGATGTGCTTGAGAAGATGAATTGCGTGATCCTGACAACAGCCGTCATCGTCGGATATGCGTATGGGATTGAACTCTTTATCGCTTGGTACAGTGGTAATCCGTATGAGCGGTTCGCGTTTGTCAATCGCGCGCTGGGACCTTACGGATGGGCTTATTGGACGATGGTGTCATGCAACGTGTTCGTGCCGCAGTTGTTCTGGTGGCGACGTTTGAGACGCAGCATCCCGGTAATGCTCAGTGTCGCTATTCTGGTTAACGTTGGGATGTGGTTTGAGCGCTTTGTCATTATCGTTACTGCGCTTCACCGCGATTATTTGCCGTCGAGTTGGGGCTATTTTCACCCAACCGTATTTGACTTCTTGACGTTTATCGGGAGTGTTGGTCTGTTCTTCACGCTCATTTTGTTGTTTGTTCGTTTTCTGCCGATTGTGGCGATGTCAGAGGTTAAAAGTGGGATGAAACACGAGGTTGAAGTATGAGTCCGGTGCCACCTTATTACGGAGCGATGGCGGAATTTCGGTCAGTGGCTGACCTTCTGGCTGCTGTGCGAACGCTCCGAACCAAGGGCTATCAACAAATCGACGCATTGTCGCCGTTTCCGATTCACGGGCTTGAGAGGGCCATAGGCCGCCGAAATCAATCATCGTTATTGGGGTGGATTGCGCTCGTCGCTGGACTTACCGGGGCTGCTGGTGCCATGTGGTTCCAATGGTGGGTGGGTGTCGTTAATTATCCGCTGGTCATCGGCGGGCAGCCGTTATTTGCATGGGAGTTCGCATTGCCAGTCACCTTTGAGGTGACGGTGCTTGTGACAGCGTTTGTGGTTGTCGGGGCTATGTTGGTTTTTAATGGTCTTCCCCGTTTCTCTCATCCCACTTTCAATTACAGCCGGAGTTCCCAGGCCACCGACGCGTCTTTCGTAGTCATTGTCGAAGCTGAAGATAAGTGTTTTGACGAAGAATCGACTCCTGCATTACTGAGGTCACTAGGAGGGGCACACGTTGAGCTCGTTCATGAGTAATGCACGCCGGTGTATAAGCGCGCATCGGCTTTGCTGTGCGTTGCTTTGGCTGATGGGGGCAGGGTGTTCTGGCCAGATGCCAGGACAACCACCCATTGACCTGTTTTCTGATATGGATCGACAACCTTCATATAAACCACAGACAGCTAGTTCATTTTTTGAAAATGGACAGGCTAGTCGAGTCCCGGTTGCGGGTACAGTCGCGCGTGGCCAGCTCAAGGAGGACGACGCTTTTTACCGCGGCACGGAAAATAATAATTTTATAGCCGTGAATCCATTGCCGACCACTGAGGCGTTTCTGGACGACGGACGACGTCGGTACGATGCGTACTGTGTGCCGTGCCACGCTTCAGACGGGTCTGGTCGTGGACCTGTGGCTCTTCGGGCCGAATGGATTGCCACGGCGCTCGATGACGAGCGGGTTAGAGCCATGTCTGACGGGGAGTTGTTTGACGTTATTTCGCGAGGCAGACGGTCGATGCGTGGCTATCGGAACCTCGTGATTGAACGGGATCGCTGGGCAATTGTGGCCTACGTGCGAGTGCTTCAAGGAAACGATTCCGTCGCCAACGAGGCTGGCCCATAATGGCGCAGAGCCCCGGCGAGTCAGTCATGATTAACGGCCCGACATGGCGCCAAGGATGGATAGGGTTGCTCGTGATTGGAGGGGTCGCGATCGTGTGCTGCCTTATTGCCGTCTTTGCCGAACCTAGGCGCCTGTTTTTTTCTTATCTGACCGCATTGCTGTTCTTTGTGACGATCGGTTGGGGTGCGATGTTCTTTGTCTGTATGCACCACTTGACGGGTGCTCTCTGGACCGTCAGCCTGAGGCGTCTGATGGAGGGGATCATGATGACGCTTCTCCCGGCCGCTCTCGCTTTTGTGCCGCTTCTCTTTGGATTATCCGAGCTTTATGAGTGGACGCATTCTGAGGTGGTCGAAGCGGATGCACTCCTTAGTGAAAAGCGTGGCTACTTGAATCAGCCATTTTTCTTATTTCGCACACTGGTTTACTTCAGCGTATGGGGGACTGGGTCGTTGTTGCTTTACCGCCGGTCGGTCGAGCAAGACCGCGCTTCTGACAGTGACAGGCACGTAGATGTGGGACGGTGGAGTGGTCCGATTCTGATTGCGACCTTTGTGACGGTGACCTTCGCTTCCTTCGACTGGGTGATGTCTTTGGAGCCGCATTGGTATTCGGCGGTGTTCGGGGTGTATGTCTATTCCGGTTCCGTGGTTGGATTTGTCGCTGTTTTGATCTTGGTCGTTCAGGCTTGCCATGCGAGTGGGAAATTGCGAGAGTTTGTTCACGTTGAACATCGGCATGATCTCGGCCGGTGGTTATTTGCACTCACTGTCTTCTGGGCCTACATTGCCTTCTCTCAATATCTTTTGATTTGGTACGCAAATATTCCCGAAGAGACCGTCTGGTTCCAGAAGCGCCTTGAAGACGGCTGGCGGGTCGTGGCTCAGGTGTTGGTTGCTGGCCATTTCGCGGTGCCGTTTTTCGTGCTGATGTCCCGGAGGGCCAAGCGTAATCAGCGTGTATTGATGCTCACCGCCGGTTGGGTTCTGTTGATGCATTATCTCGATCTTTATTGGATTATTATGCCGGCACTGACATCGTCAGCAGTGTTTCATTGGAGTGATGCCGCTGCGCTATTGGCCATTGGAGGCATCGTTGGTTCTGGTGTCTGGTGGTTGTTCCGAGATCGACCGTTGGTAGCGGTCGGTGACGGTCGACTGGTTGAGTCAGTCGGTTTGCGCCGGACCGAGTAGCGGATGAATTTGGCTGGTGCTCCGGTTTTGCGATTCCCTGCGTGACGCCTCAGTATCTTTATAGACGGTGCTCAAGCAGCAATATCGCTCATTTCGAAGGCGAGAAATGGGATAATCTTCAACGTGGGAAATCGGGACTCAGGGTCCTATGACGGGAAATCATACTAAGAGAGGGTCTATGCGTGTTTCTAAGATTGCGATTGTGATGGTTGTGTGTGCTTTGGCTGCAACGGTGGTGACTGCCCAAGATCGGAGCCTCAGTCCACGAGGGCAGGCTTCAGCCCAGGTTGGCGGCTCTTTCGATTCGGAAGGTCGTTATTCGGGCGGAGAGTGGATCGATGTGGAATACGGTCGACCGTTATTGCGTGGCCGCGACAACATGTTTGGGTCAGGTGATTCCTATGGTGAAGGGTTTCTTCGGGGTGCACCAATTTGGCGAGTGGGCGCAGACCAATCCACACGATTCAAAACCGAAGCCGACCTGATGTTTGGTAATCAGCGTCTTGCTGCCGGTGAATACAGTGTGTTTGCCGAATTGGCAGAGAACGAATGGACCTTGGTCTTTTCTACCTGGGGGGTAAAACAGGCATTCAGAGAAGACAATCCTAATGCTCTGTGGGGTTCATACGACTACACGCCGGACCGGGATGTCCTTCGGACTACGATGCGTGTTACTACACATCCTGTGTCGGCTGAACAGCTGATTATTGCGTTTACCGATATGACGCTTGAAGGTGGAAACCTAACGGTTTGGTGGGACGATCAGATCGCGACGACGGCTTTTTCAAGGGCACAATAGTAGTCGCTTCTCCATTTATCGTGTGTGTTGGAAGGATCGAAACCGTTAGAGATTTGTAGGTTGTGAGGGATGGCCGATCCGCAGATCGGCCATCTTCCACAAAAAAATGGTGCCGAGGGGCAGAATTGAACTGCCGACACCATGATTTTCAGTCATGTGCTCTACCGACTGAGCTACCTCGGCGTTGTGGCATGGAATCAGACATTGAGAAACACGCGGTTCTGTCTCTACAGTGACTGATATAGCCCTTAACCATACGGTAGTTCCGTCCCTTCGTGCAACGCACTCCTTCGGTTTTTTGACCCGAGGGTCTTCATGGTGACGGGAACTCCACGTATTAAAAAATAGCCAGTGGATTGATCGGTGAACCAGTACCGTTGGGAATGGGCAGCGGTGCGATGGTGAGCATAAATTCCCATCGCTCACGACTGGCAGCAGCCTCACTCAGAGCGTCGAAGTCTCCACGGTCAATCAAATGGACTCCCAATATAGTGAGGACAAAGTTGTGCAGGGCGAGACGTGAAAGGTCGCCTTCGGGCTGCGGGACATAGCCTGGCGTCTCCCAGCCAACAATGGCGACGTCACGTTCACGGAGCCATGGTATAACCCGGTTGTCCGGTCCTGCGGCTTCCGCGGCCGTGTCGAATGGACCAATCGCATCTTCACGCGCCCAGCGTCCCCATCTGATCAGCATGGCATCGCCGGGACCCACTCGAACACCTGCGTGTTGTTCCCACGTTTCAAGATCGTCAACCGTAATGCGGGCACCTGGTTCCAGATACGGCACGCCTTTCAGTCGAGGAATATCGTAGAGAACTCCGCGGGTGACGACCCCGTTTTTGAGATTGAGGATGGAATTCTTCGCGGCGCCCCCTTCCATGGTCACTAAGTCCGATACGCCATAGCCGTTCCACATGCGACCATCAAAAAAGATGTGGGCGAATGCATCGAGGTGGGTGGTTCCGGGACCGTGAATGCATGGGTATGCAATTTGGTCGCTGGCACCGGTACGTGTTGTTCGAATCATGGACCATTCCACCGGGCAGGGATTGGCAACCGTTCGTTCAGTTTCGGCATTTGAGGCAAGGGACACACTGAAGCCTTCGGTCACGAGTGATGCTGCTTCGACTCGTTTTTCTGGCGTAATGAGATTCAGGGTGCCGAGTTCATCGTCCGGTCCCCAGCGACCCCAATTTGAGAGTTCGGTTAGCCACTGGTCATACTCATCCTGAGTCACCAGTGCAGGCATTGATGTATCTTGGCCGGCCGCAGACATGAACTGTGCCGGAGTGTAGAAGAGTGCAATGAATCCGAACGTAAGCGTGCTGGCAATCAGAATCTTCATGAGGGGTCCCTCATCTTTGGCTATGGTTTAATTGACACAGAGCTGTCCGACCGGCCAACTATAAACGTTCCTGAAGAACTGCCACGATATGTGGTGCTGTTAAGCCACTCGAGTGAGGCTTGATGCATAAACTTGTATTGCGTTGCTTCCCAGATGACGAACTGGTCGTCTGCGCCAATCACGGGTACCGTTATGGCGAATGCTAGCAGTGCCGCGGTTATGAATGCCCGCAACAGGGGTATTTGTTTCACCAATGTTGTACCTCCTGAGAAACGTACGCGCAAGGGTATCATCATGGCATCTCAGCTGAGAGCGAATCGAAATTAGCTATCAGAGTGCGCATTGTTATTTCGTGTCGAAACGGATGTTGAGGAACGTAATCCCATCAGAATCTCGAATGCCATGAGGCACGCCAGCCGGGATAAAAACGACGTCACCCACAACAATTTGACGGCTGTGCCCTCCTCGGATCGCCGAGGCACGCCCGACGACCGGTTGGCCTCGGTCATCCACGATAGTGCCTCCAGTCACCAGAGTGCCGGAGCCTTCGCGGATGACATAGACGTCAGTGGTTTTGTCGTGAACCAAGGCGGTTTCGGGGCCACGGAGTCGCCTGACGTTGATGTTATAGGTGCCACCTTCTAACAGCCTGACGGTCGCCACATCGTCTGCGTCCATCTGCCGGACAGTCGCCTGTAGTTCCGCTAGTTGAAAATCAGCAGCCCGGTCTGTCGGCGCTGTCTGGCGGACTTGAATTTGTCCACTTGGAGTAACGATAAGGCAGAGGACACTCAGCCCGGTTACTATCAATAAGCGCATCTTCATTTCTCCTCCTATTACTTGACCTGATTAACTCTACGGGGCATGGTTCGTCAGGTAGTTGAGCTGGAGTCAGGGTACAACGATGTTTTCCGGGAGAGGACGATGTACACACGAGTAGCCATCACAGGAGTTATCGCCATTTTCTGTTCTGCTTGTGCTTCGGAACAGCCAGAGACCATCGGGTCTAACACTTCCACGATTGTTGATGGTAGTCGGATTGTACAGGCTGGCCAGGAGCCAGAGAATTGGCTAACCCATGGTCGGACTTACAGTGAGCAGCGTTTCTCGCCGCTTGATCAAATCAACATCGAAAACGTGGCCAAATTGGGCGTTGAGTGGTCGTATGATACCGGCAACGACCGAGGCCATGAATCAACCCCAATCGTCGCTGATGGTCGACTCTATCTCACCGCATCATGGAGTGTAGTTCACGCGTTGGATGCGGCGACTGGTAACCTGCTGTGGACGTTCGACCCTGAGGTTTCAGGCGCAGTGGGCCGAATGGCTTGTTGTGACGTTGTCAATCGAGGGGTGGCACTGTGGAAAGGACGGGTATATGTTGCCGCACTTGACGGCAGATTAATTGCCTTGGATGCGAATACTGGTACACCAGACTGGGCCGTTCAGACGACCGACCCTACTCGTCCCTATACCGTTACCGGGGCGCCCCGGGTCATTAACGATAAGGTCATCATTGGTAACGGTGGTGCCGAGTATGGAGTGCGCGGGTATGTTACAGCGTACGACGCTGAGACAGGCGACCAAGTGTGGCGGTTCTACACGGTTCCCGGTGACCCGAGCCAACCCTTCGAACACCCCGAACTAGAGATTGCTGCCGCAACATGGACTGGTGAGTGGTGGGAGATTGGCGGTGGCGGTACGGCATGGGATTCGATGGCCTACGACCCAGAGTTAAACCTGCTGTATGTGGGTGTGGGAAATGGGTCGCCATGGACACGCCAGCATCGGAGCCCGGACGGTGGAGATAATCTATACCTGTCTTCTATCATTGCCTTAGAACCGGATACGGGCCAACTAGTCTGGCACTACCAGACTACTCCGGGCGATAACTGGGATTACACCGCGACTCAGCACATTATCTTGGCTGATTTGGCGATCAATGGCCGCCTCCGCCAAGTGCTGATGCAGGCCCCGAAAAATGGATTCTTCTACGTTATTGATCGTGCTACTGGTGAACTGCTGTCGGCGGAAAAGTACGTCACGGTTAACTGGGCCAGTCACGTGGACCTTGAGACGGGCCGTCCGGTTGAACTACCTGACGGTCATTATGACGAACAACCGCGTGTAGTCTTACCGTCGCCGAGTGGCGGTCACAATTGGCATCCGATGTCTTTTAGTCCGGAGACGGGGTTGGTTTACATTCCGGCAATCGAATCACCGTTTCACTATTCATTGGACGAGGACTTTGAATACAACGCGGCGGGGTGGAACGTTGGTATTGATTTAAATCGGTACGCCGAGTTGTTGTTCCAGATGCCCGCACCGCCATCCCAAGGGTTTTTGAAGGCTTGGGATCCGGTGACGCAGCGGGAGGTCTGGAGCGTTGAACATCCCGGTGCGTTTAATGGAGGGATTCTGTCGACCGCTGGAAATTTGGTCTTTCAAGGCTCGTCCGATGGGCGTTTTGTCGCCTACACTGCTGACACCGGTGAAAAGTTATGGGAATTTCCTGTGAACATAGGCATTGTCGCACCGCCGATTTCATATGAACTGGCTGGAGAACAGTACATCGCGGTTCTAGCCGGCTGGGGCGGGAATGTAATCGTCGGGATGGATGCTGGCTTGTCAGCGGCCAGCCACTACGAGAATTTAGGACGGTTGTTGGTTTTTAAGCTTGATGGTCGTGGGACTGTTCCAGCGGTGCCGACCAAAGCAGCGCCTTTTCTTCTACCAGCTCCGCGGCTCGAGTACACCGAAGTCGAACTGAGGGGGCACCATGTTTATCATCAAGTCTGTGCGGTTTGTCATGGCATCCTTGGGGTCAGTAGCGGAGTGATATCTGACCTACGAGTTGTCAGCAGCCGAACACTCGACGCGTTTGACGGAATTGTTCGGGGTGGGGCATTCGTTGATCGCGGAATGCCAGACTTTTCGGATTTACTTTCGACTGAAGATGTCGAGGCAGTTCACGCCTATCTGAGTAAACGCGAGGCAGAGGACCGAGCTGGTCAATAATCTGATACGACTTCAGAGCAATGATCGTCTTTTCAGAGGTAGAATGCGCTTAAGGGTTTTCGCTGAGGGAGGACAGGATGTCAGATCGTCACCTTTTAACGGTATTGATTATTGGTCTTGCTGTGAGTGCCAGTGGGACGGCAGTGTCGGCACAACAGGGAAATAGCGAAATTCGGCGTACGGCAACTGGCCAACCTGATTTGACCGGTACATACGATACGGCGACCCTGACCCCGCTCCAACGACCGCAGCGTTTTGGTGACAACCTTTTTCTCAGTGAAGAGGAGGCAGCTGCTATAGCAGCCCAAGAACCTCAAGCATTATCGGAATCGTTTGGTTTACCCACCTCGCGTGAGACAGCCAGTGAGGTTCCCAATGAAGCACCACCGGTGGGAGGGGATGGCTCGACCGGTGCGGCGGGCAACGTCGGAGGCTACAACACTTTTTGGATGGACCGAGGCACCGCTGCTTTTGCAATCGACGGGCGTTTCCGAACCTCAATTATTACTGAACCTGCCAATGGTCGGCGACCGCCGTTGACAGCCGAAGCTCGCCAACGGCTAGCGTCTAGGGCTGCGTTTGCAAGACCTAACACTGGAACAGCATGGTGGATTCTTGAGAACGGCGTTGATGCTGCGGGCCCCTACGACGATCCTGAGCTTCGACCGCTGGCTGAGCGGTGTTTACTTGGGTTCGGGTCGACTTCTGGGCCACCAATGTTGCCCGTGCTTTACAACAATCTAAAAAAGATTGTGCAGACCGAAGACCAGATAATGATCTTGATCGAAATGGTTCATGATGCTCGGGTCGTCCGAATGAATCAGGATCATTTGCCGTCTGAGATTCGCCGCTGGCTTGGTGATTCGGTTGGGCACTGGGAAGGCGACACTCTCGTAGTCGATACGACAAATTTCAATGACACACCAGGTTTGTCTGGCGCGTCGCGTAACTTACATGTCATAGAACGATTTACTCCGCTCGACGGCGACACCCTGCTGTATCAATTTACTGTTGATGATCCTACGGTATGGACGGAGCCGTGGAGTGGAGAGTATGTCTGGCCGGCAACGAGTGACCGTATCTATGAGTACGCGTGTCACGAAGCCAATTATTCCCTTGGTGGGATTCTTCGCGGTGCGCGATTGCTTGAGGACGAGGCCCGCGAGCAAATACGGTAGCTCGGCACGTTCGGATTAACCGTAGTCCTGGTGCGAAATGAGACGCTCAAATCGACAGCGAAACAGTTTATTGTTCCCTCTGGTGCTTGTAGCGGGACTGGCGGCTTCGTTGGCTTGTGCGGCGAGCCAAGTGGATCAGCAGGCGGAGATTCGAGTGCCTGACAATCTTCCCGAAGCCGTGGGTGCCCAGATGCGCGTTGATCCCGGTGATTTAGACCGGGTACTTTCTGATTCGAATGTCATCTTTTTGGATGTACGGGAATCTTGGGAGCTCGAGAAGTTAGGAACCCGTCCGGGTTACGTCCATATTCCACTGGCTGAACTAGAGTTGCGTCTCACGGAGCTTCCACAAGACAAGATGATTCTGACTGCTTGAAACGGCGGTGGTCGGGCCGCGCGTGCCGCGGCCTTATTAATTAAACATGGTTATAAGTCGTCTGGCTTTTGTGGTCTCAGAGACTACACGGGTACGCTTGTGTTCCCCTCAGCTTCACAGTCCGGTCGATGACGGGGTCGACTGTTTGAGAGCATACGAACCTCCGCCTTGTCTCTTGCAGTCCGGTCGCGACAGGTCGTGTGGTTGAAATAAGAAAAGGTATTTCATGAGACACCGTAGTGCTTTACTCCGTTTCGTTTTTGGCGGCCTTCTACTCTTGTTGGTTCACGGACCTGCCGAGGCACAGGAGGTCCCAGTGATTGAATATGAACTTGAGAATGGGATGCAGCTTCTGATGGTTCCGCGACCGGGTGACCCGAATATTGCGGCTGGTTGGATTGCTAGCGTAGGCTCAGTTTATGAGCGTCCTGGGATTACTGGCGTAGCACATCTCTTTGAACACATGATGTTCAAGGGGACTCATACCGTCGGCACAACGAATATCGACGAAGATTTGGCGATCATTGAACAATTGGACCAAGTCAAAGCAAAACTCACGATTGAAGAGGCGGCGCTTCTTGAAGCGTATCGATTGGGCCGAATTGATGATCCGAACGCGGCCGAGGTTCGGTCAAGTCAACATCAGGATCTTCTTCAGGAATTTGACGACTTGTTAGCCAGGCAGCAAGAGATTCTGGTCAAGGAGGAGTTTAGTCGTATTTACACTGAGCAGGGCGCTTCGGGGATGAATGCGGGGACAAGTTACGACTTCACCGTGTATTTCATTAATGTGCCGGCTAATAAATTGGAATTGTGGTTTTGGATGGAGTCTGACCGCTTGTTAAACCCAGTTTTTCGGGAGTTTTATGCAGAGCGTGATGTTGTTCATGAAGAGCGGAGACTCAGGACCGACAGTACACCGACTGGAAAATTTCAAGAACAGTTCGATGCGATGTTTTGGGAGTCGTCGCCGTACAGTTGGCCGGTGGTGGGGTGGCCTAGTGATCTTGAAGGGATGACACGAACGGAAGCCCTTGAGTTTTTTGACGTGTACTATGCCCCAAATAATCTTGTGGCTACGCTGGTTGGTGATTTCGACCCTGAACATGCGGTTGAGTTGGCAGAACGCTACTTTGGGCGTATACCGAGAGGAGCAGTTACACCGCTTGAGCCACGTACGCGCGAAATGCCGCAATTGGCTACAAAGCGGATGGTCGCGTATGCGGATACCAATCCTCAGGTGACGATTCGGTATCACTCCGTACCCGATGGTCACGTCGATGAACCGGCTTTAGTCGTCTTGGGACAGCTTTTAAACGGTCGGACTGGACGTTTGTATCGTGCGCTCGTGGAAGATCAGCAGGTTGCGACGGGTGCGTCTGGAGGACAATCTGGATTCAAGTTTGAAGGAATGTTTGAAATACGAGGCACCGCTCGCCAAGGACGATCGCCAGAAGAGGTAGAACAGGCTATTTACGCTGAACTCGAGCGTCTTAAAACAGAGCCGGTCGACCAGCGGGAGCTACAGAAAGTAAAGAATCAGAATGCTGCGAGTACGTATCGGGATTTGCGGGGTAATTTTCAGTTAATGATGCAATTGCTTTTTCGAGAGAACAACCGAGGTTGGGAGACGATTAATACGGACCCTGCTCTTTATGATGCGGTGACGACGGACGATATCCAACGGGTGGCCAATCGCTATTTCACTGAGGAAAATAGCGCCGTCGCCGTGTATTACCGTCGCGACACTGGGGCCACGGACAACCATTCTGCATTGAATGGATTGGATGAAGAGGAGCGCCAGCAGGCGCGTGAGACGATGGCTGCTATTGCACAGCTTGATGTTGAGCAACTGCAGCAGTTTTTGATTCAGGCGACACAAATGGTTGCAGAGGCTCCGGTCGAGAATAAAGACTTAGCGCAAGCGGTGATGGCGATTATTCAAGAGCGTCTTGACGCGCTTGGAGACGCACGGTGACCCGCTGGCGAGTCAGTCAAGTGTTGCTGCTTATAGTTCTGGTTTTCTGTATGTGTGAGACCAGTCTGACAAGTCAGACTATTCCCACCGATCCGCGAGCGTTGTCTTTTGAGACACTGGAGTTCGATCCGCCATCTGCCGAGCGACATCGACATGTCTTGTCGAACGGCGTGGTGGTATTCGTGGTTGAAGACCACACGCTCCCTTTGGTGTCGGTTTCGGTAACTGTACGAACGGGAAGCTACCTCGATCCGGATCTAAAGACGGGACTTGCTAGCCTTACCGGGAGTCAGATGCGTGCCGGCGGGACCACGACACTCTCCGCGACAGATTTTGATGAAGAGGCGGCATTTCTTGCGGCGGAGATTGGGAGTTCCATTGGAGCGACTTCTGGGCGCGCCAGCTTTAACAGTTTGACCAAGGACCTTGATGCGACGCTTGACCTGTTCTTCAACATGCTTCGCTATCCAGCTTTCGACCAGTCTCGATTAGAGCTAGCGAAGAGTCAAAGCCTGCAACGGATGGGGCGACGCAACGACAGTACCGGAACTATTGAGGCACGGGAATGGAGTCGACTGATGCGTGGGAATGAGCATTTCTCGACTCAAGCCGTCACCCGTAACTCGCTCGAGGCGATTACGCGCGACGATCTCATTGCATTCCACGAGAGGTACTATCACCCTGGCGGGTTCATCTTTTCAGTTGCCGGTGATGTGACACCGGATGAAATTCTCCCCAAACTCGAAGCAAGAATGGAAGGTTGGGCCATTCAGGCGGTTGCGGTGCCACCTGTGCCAGAGTCAGACTACGAACCTCAGCCAGGGGTCTATGTCGTAGACAAACCAGACGTGAACCAAGGTCGCGTTTCAATTGGTCACCTCGGTATCAGACGAGATAATCCTGACCGCTACGCTCTACTGGTCATGAACGATATTTTGGGGGGTGGGGGTTTCACTTCTCGGCTGTTGACGCGAATCCGCTCTGACGAGGGTTTAGCCTACAGCGCGTATTCGAATTTCGGTGTGGGTATTTATTCTAACGGGGTTTTCCGTGTGAGTTTTCAGTCAAGAAGCGAGACCGTCGCAAGGGCCAGCTCAATTGTCCTCGAGGAAATTGAACGGATCCGTGACCAGCAGGTGACGGAAGCGGAACTTCGAACGTCGAAAGCATCGTTTATTGAGACGTTCACTAGAAACTTTTCGAGTGCATCATCAACGGCGAATCTTTTTGCGAGTGACGAATATACTGGTCGCGATCCTGAGTATCTCTTGAATTATCGCAACCGCATCAGTGCTGTCACAGGCGATGACGTGATTCGAGTCGCTCGTCAATATCTAAGACCTGAGGAGATTGTGATGCTAATTACGGGTGACGTGGCTACGATCAGCATGCCCGATCCTGAGAAACCAGAATTCTCATTAGGCCAACTATCCACCGAGCCGATTATTCCACTTCCACTTCCTGACCCATTTACGATGGAGTATCCGACAGGCAATCTGCCTAGGCCTGAATAACTGTGCGTTCAGATGTTCCTGTTCGTATCTGGTTGACTAAAGGTGCCCAGACTGTTCACCCTGAGCAGTCGGGAAAATGGTCCGCACCGTTTCGGTCGACAGGTGTTTGTTTTTCGGGAGGTAGTACGCGGTCACATGCTGCGACAGTAGGTCAACTTCGCGGATTGACCGAAACCGGGCTAATTGATCAAGTGGGGTATCTTTCAGCGGTTTCTGGAGGCGCCTGGGCGGTCGTGCCGTATGTCTTCTATCCGTCTGTCGCTGGTGTGTCTTCTGATCGCGACATTCTGGGTCCCCACAGAGAGCCTGAAGACCTGTCGTTCGATGTGCTGTCAGAGCTTGGCCCGAAGTCGATTGGTGGTGCTGCAACAAACAATTTCGCTGAGGCTCTTGCCTTGGAGTACGCCGATAGCGCCGTTGCACCCAGGGAGGTGTGGATACGAGCGGTTGGCCAAACGTTTCTTTCGCCGTTTGGTTTATATGATCCCAAAGACCCACTTGGATTTACTTTAAATGAATCCACCTTAGAGGAGATTCGTGGTCGCCATGCCACATTACGCGACTTACGGTTACACACGGTTTCTGACTTAGCGTATCGTCCATATCTTTTAGTTCATTCGACATTAAATTGGCCAAGCGATGAAGCGGACGTTACACGCACTAACTTGGTTGGCTTCGAATATTCACCGCTTGGTATTGGCAGTGGTCCTTCCCTGACATTACGAGCTGGTCCTGTAGAACGTGTCGTAGGTGGCGGATTTGTGGAACCTTTTGCTTTTGGTAGTCCAGCGCCGTCGACTCAGGCAGATGCGAGCGAATTCGTTAAACTGACGCTGCCACCTACGCCTTTCACGCTGGCACACGCTATTGGTGCCAGTAGCGCCTTTAGGATGGCTCATCGAAATCTCGATATGTATCCGCATGATCACTACTGGCCGCTTTCGGGTAAGGGGAGAGTAGCCACGCCGGAGGTGTTTACTGACGGTGGCGATGTCGAAAACTACGGACTGCTGTCATTGCTTCGTCGGGGCGTCACGGCAATTGTGGTGTTCATCAATACAATGTGGCCGGTGTCGCTTGAATACTGCCCGTCGCAGTGGCCGACAGATTTGAACGCGAGCCAGCCAACAAAGCGAGCGATTGACCCGTTCCTTGCTCCGTTATTTGGTGCGCCGAGCACGAGATTTCCTCATAACCAGGTGTTTCCAGAGACTGATTACGCGACCGTAATTTCAGGTCTTCAACAGGCGAAGCGCCATGGAGGGCCGGTTATTGTTACGACAAAGCACATTCTTGAGTCGAACGCGTGGTGGGGAATCGATGGTGGGGCAGAGGTTGAGGTGTGTTGGTGTTATAACGAGCGTGTTGAACAGTGGGCGTGTCGGCTACCTCCACTGGTCCGCAATCTTCTTCGGACTGGACAAGCTGACCGACCAGACGGACCGTTCGCACACTTTCCCCATTATCTCACACGAGACCAGAACCCCGGTGCGCTCACCCAGCTCACGGCTGTACAAGCGAATCTGCTGGCTCATCTGTCTTGTTGGAATGTGATCCAATACCGGGATACTTTACGCAGATTTTTGAATCGTTCCTGATCTTTAAATTTGTACTAACAGTCGAGACTGCGTTACTCTATGCAGAACGTGTCGACTAATAATCCCGAATCAAAGCCTTCCAATATCCTGGAATCGGGTGTTATTCCTCGTCGCCGGCATCCACGTCGTCGTACGACCCGCAACATTGTCCTTCTTATAGCGGTGGTTCTTTTGGGTAACGCGATTGTGGGCGACAATGGATTAATCGCCTTGTTTCGCGCGAACCGAGAGTTGGTCGAGACCTTCGCGAGGATCGAAGCGCTTCGCACTGAAAATGACAACTTACGAGAAGAAGTTCGCATGCTTCGTGAGGAACCGTTGAAAGTTGAAGAAATTGCGCGGCGTGAGCTCGGCTTAATAAGGCCGGGTGAGAAAGTGTTTATCGTTCCAAGCGCCAGTGAAGCCGCGGAACGGTAGCTCTTCAAAGGGCAGTTAGCCACTTATCTTAGTGTAGGTGGATACACTCTCAAGTCTTTAGCCATTTGTAGGTTCTGGCTCTGAATCAGTAAGAAGGCCAAGTTCTTTTCGAACTTGGCCTTCGATTGTCATAAATAATTCGGGTTTTTCCTTCAAAAGTCGTTTCACGTTCTCGCGTCCTTGTCCTAGTCGTTCCCCTGAATAGGAAAACCACGTGCCACTCTTTTCGATAATATCTTTGTCGACAGCGAGATCGAGTAAGTCGCCTTCTCGGGAAATTCCTTCACCATACATTATGTCGAACTCGGCTTCTCTGAAGGGAGGTGCTAGTTTGTTCTTAACAATCTTGACTCGTGTTCGACCACCAACAACTCGGTCTGCATCCTTGATGGCACCAATGCGCCGGATATCAATCCGCACAGACGAATAAAACTTCAAGGCACGTCCGCCGGTCGTAGTTTCTGGATTCCCGAACATCACGCCAATCTTTTCGCGTAGCTGATTAATAAAAACGAGAGATGTTTTTGACTTGGCGACGACACCAGTAAGTTTGCGTAGCGCTTGAGACATGAGTCTGGCTTGTAGCCCGACTTGGGCATCACCCATGTCACCTTCAATCTCTGTTCGCGGGACTAGAGCGGCCACCGAATCCACTACGATCACGTCAACGCCGCCAGACCTCACGAGTACTTCTACGATCTCAAGAGCTTGTTCGCCATGATCGGGTTGTGACACTAGAAGGTTGTCTAGGTCGACACCAAGTTTCTTCGCATAAGTGGGATCAAGAGCATGCTCTGCGTCGACGAACGCGGCGTTTCCGTTTTTTGTTTGAGCTTGTGCGATTACCTGTAGTGCAAGAGTTGTTTTGCCGGAGGCCTCGGGGCCATAAATTTCAATGACTCGCCCGCGTGGTACACCGCCAATTCCCAATGCATAGTCGATACTAATGGAACCAGTTGAAATGCTGGGCGTATTTGTAACAGCCCCTTTTTGTCCCAGCCGCATGATCGATCCTTTTCCAAACTGTTTTTCGATCTGCGTAAGGGCAACGTCAATCGCTCGTGTTCGTTCTCGCTCTGCGCGTTCAGTGGTGGGCATCTCTTACTCCGCTGGAGGATACTGCCTATGTGGATGTTGAATTCTAGAGCTCACTAAATCGTTATGTCAAGCGAAAACATGTATATCGATCAATGTATTTAACTGTTAAAAAAGGAGTTGCATCATATTAGACTTTCGCCCTAATTCGGTTGAAGGTTAGTGTGAAGTCGATTGAGTTTTCCACAGGCAGGACACTGGTTCATACGAGCGTGCTGTTTGACGGGCCCGGACTCCACTTTGAAAAGAGGGCACAAATTCTAGTTCTACTAAATACTGAGTCCAGTGCAGAAGGTGAGCGTGGGCAGCGTTACAATGGGGAGTCCAGCGTGGTGATTGTTTATCTGTACGTAGGAGGGTGACTTGCAATTTGGCAGAGTCGTAAGTTGTTTTTTACTGGCCGGAGCGGTGTCGTTGTCGGCGCAAGCGCCTGCTGAAGATTGGACCCTTGAGGTTGAACCTGAAACTTTAACCTTGGCTGTTGGCCAAAAAGAGACTCTCAAAGGCGTTGTTCGGGACGCTAATGGCCAAGAAGTCGAAAATGCAACGATCATCTATTTTTCGCGTGCCAGGCGGAGTGTAGGCGTGACTCGTGACGGTGAAGTCGAGGCCTATAGATCGGGTAATTTTATGCTGGTGGCGTTGGTCCCGCGTGACGCTGAAGATAATAGCCGGCGTCCGGTTTCAGCAGTTCGGGTCGAAATTCCCGTGATCGTGCCCTTGCCTCCCGTTAGTCAGATCAATTTTGTTGACCTTCCGGAAAAATTTTATGTCGGCACAAGACCGAAAGTGGAAGTGGCGATAACCGATGCGAGTGGGTCGAGTCGTCATGATGTTCAACCGCGGTATTCAACCAGTGACCCAAGGATCGCCGAGATCGATGTTTTTGGATTTACGACTTTGCATCAACCTGGATCAGTCGACATTGTTGTTACTGTGCAGGATGTAACTGAAACTGTGTCAGTTGTCGTGGAAAGTAACCCGGTGAACACACTAGAGCTTGAAGCAAGTGAGACGAAGGCATTAACCGGCGATGTAATTCGTTTTACCGCAGTGGCGACAGACGCACGTGGACTTCCGGTGCGCGGTGTGCCAATTAATTTGGCGGTCTCCGGGGAAACTGCAACTGCGATCGTGGCGGCTGGGGCTTCCGCACAGGTCACCGATGACGGACGGTTTGTGGCCGAGCGTTCTGGCATTTATACGGTTGTAGCCACATCGGGAACACACGTGTCAGCGAGAACCGTAACGATTGGGCCACGTGATGTTCGTCAGGAGGTTGAGGTTGTAGGGCGGGGCAAGGTTTTAGACCGTCACACATCTGACCTGTGGATCTGGGAAGGTAGCGATGGGCGAGATTACGCTATCACTGGAACGTGGGGTGCCGACGGACACGCTTACATTTGGGATGTGACTGACCCAGCAAATATTGTGAAGTTACGAGAAATTAAGGTTGATGCTCGTACGGTCAATGACGTGAAGGTTTCCGAGGATGGTGAAATCGCTGTAATAAGTCGCGAAGGAGCATCCGACCGCCAAAATGGAATTGTGATTCTAGGTGTGAGCAATCCGCGTGAAGGCGTGCCCGTATTGTCGGAGTTCACGGACCAGCTAACCGGCGGTGTCCATAATATTTTTATTTCAGAGGGCCACGTCTTTGCACTAAGCGCAAGCAGGCGATATGACGTGATTAGTATTGAAGACCCGAGCAATCCCCAACGAGTTGGTCGTTTTGAGCTCGATACCCCTGGACATGGTATTCACGATGTTTGGGTCAGCGATGGAGTTGCGTTTTCGTCTAACTGGACAGACGGTGTGGTTGCCGTTGATGTTGGCGGTGGCGGCCGTGGTGGTACACCTGAGCGCCCCGTCGAGTTGGGGAGATATGCTTACCCAAGTGGCTGGAATCACGCAGCTTTTCCCTACAAGAGCCAATCGACTGGAAAGTTCTATCTTTTTGCGGGTGATGAATCGTTTCCATATGGAGGTTACTCTGCAGACGAGAATTCTACGCCGTCTCGCGCGGCTGGTTGGATCCACGTGATCGACTGGAGTGATTGGGATCATCCTCAGGAAGTGGCTCGCTACCAAGTGCCGGAAGCTGGGTCACACAATCTCTGGGTGGAGGACGATATTCTCTTCGCCGCGTTCTATAACGGCGGCCTTCGAGTGGTTGATATATCCGGTGAGTTGTTGGGGGACTTGTACAGACAGGGACGAGAGATCGCTATGTATGTGCCGTATGACCCAGATGGATTTATCGCCAATTCGCCATTTGTTTGGGGACCGCAACCGTACAAAGGACACATTTTCTTCACTGATTGGAATACTGGACTCTGGGCAGTGAAGCTGCGTGCCAAGGATGGTCCAGGCCGGATCATTGGAGAACCGCAATAGTCTGACAGTGATTGACCGGACAATTGACGCAACCAGTGAGTGATGAGTACGAAAGATCTACACAAAGTCATTTTGTTGTTTTTGCTGGTGGCAGCATCAGTCAGTGTGTGGTCATCTGAGTTGCCTGTGGTGGATTCTCCTGACCACACTTACTACGTTTATGTTTGCGCCGAATCTGATGATGAGGTGGCGGTTGTACGCTACGGCCCAGAAGGGATTGAGGTCGTTAAGACTATTGTTGTTGGAAGCTTTCCCGCCGAAACAGAGGGCCCGCATGGCATCCAGGTCGCGCCGGATGGCCACCATTGGTATGTCTCCATGTCACACGGCTTCCCTTTCGGCAGCGTTCACAAATATGCGACAGACACCGACCAATGGTTAGGTGATGTTTCCCTCGGGATGTATCCCGCAACTCTCGATGTCGCATCATCGACCGGATTACTTTACGTGGTGAATTTCGATCTCCATGGGCCACTTCAACCCAGCACGATATCCGTTGTGGAAACCGAGACGATGATTGAGGTGTCTCGTATCGCGAGTGGTGTACGGCCACATGGTGGCAGGCTTAGCCGCGACGAGTCGATGTTCTACGCCGTCAACGTTATGGGTTATGAATTAGTGGAGATTGATGCGACGGGATTTAATGTGGAGCGGAGGTTGACGCTTGGGGACGGCGTTCAGCCTACGTGGGTTACTAAACCTACTGCGGGTGGGCGAGTGTTTGTCACTGGGAACAACGTTGCAAGAATATTTGAGGTTGATATTCAGACATGGCAAATTGTCCGTAGTTTTGAGACCGGTCCAGGTCCGTACAACCTCGCGGTTACTCCGGATGAATCGACACTCATTGTGACCTATAAGACTGGTGCCGCAGTTGGTTTTTGGGATCTTCGGTCGGGTCTTGAGCGCGCGCGAATTGAAACCAGTCGGACGATTCCTCATGGTGTAGTGGTGACGCCGGATGGCGACTATGCTTTCGTGACACTCGAGGGTGTTGGCAGTGAACCCGGGACAGTGGAGGTCTACCATGTGGCCTCTGCTGAACGTGTGGCTGCAATTGATGTTGGTAAACAGGCGGGTGGTTTGGCATTCTGGAAGTCCGAATAGACCTAGGTGAGGAATAACCAAACTGTACAGGTACTCAGATTTTTCTGGTGGGGTAGCAAGTCATTCTTGGCTATAGTATCTCCACCGCTAGCGCGACACCATTTCCGCCGCCAAGGCACAGTGTGGCGATTCCACGTTTGAGGTCTTTTCGCTTCAGTGCGTATAGCAGCGTTGTCAGAATTCTGGCTCCACTTGCACCGATTGGATGCCCTAGGGCAACGGCTCCGCCACTGATATTGACTTTATTCGGATCAAGGTCAAGAGTACGTATTACAGCAAGTGCCTGAGCTGAAAACGCTTCATTCAGTTCAATTAAATCAACGTCATCTAGTGTCCACCCTGTCTTCCTCAGTAGCTTTTGTACGGCCTGAACCGGTGTCATCAGGATCCACTTTGGAGACAAACCGCTCACAGCTTGACCGACAATCCGAGCCATCGGTTCACAGTTGAGACTGGCAGCCTTCTGTGTCGACATTATTAGTAGTGCCGCTGCACCGTCGTTCACGCCAGGAGCGTTTCCGGCTGTGACGGTGCCATCGGGTTTAAAAGCGGGTCTTAGTTTTGAGAGTGCTTCAGTCGATGTGTCGCGACGGATGGATTCATCATATTCCAGGCGGATCGAATCACCTTTACGTTGAGGGATTTCTATCGGAAGGATCTCATCCTGAAACCAACCTTCTCGAATTGCCGCAGCTGCTTTGTGATGACTGTGAGCGGCAAAAGTGTCTTGGTCGGTTCGGCTGACATTGTATTTATCAACAACTGCTTCACAGGCTAGTCCCATTGACCAGTTTTCAAGAGAACACCACAACCCGTCGTGAACCATTGAGTCCACCGCTTCAGTGTCTCCTATCCGGATGCCTTTCCGGATTGATCGCAACAAGTGAGGGCAATTGCTCATGGATTCCATCCCGCCCGCCACAGCGACGTCTATATCACCGGTTGCGATACCCTGTGCTGCCAACATGACAGCCTTGAGACCGGACCCACAGACTTTATTGATTGTTAATGCTGCTACGTGGTCCGGAAGGCCGCCCTGAATGGCAGCTTGTCGAGCAGGTGCCTGTCCTAGACCTGCCGATACCACGTTACCCATGATGCATTCGTCAATGTGTACCGGGTCGAGGTCGGCGCGTGACACCACTTCTCGGATTACTCTTGCCCCGAGTTCAGGAGCGGGAAGACTACTGAGAGCACCCATGAACTTCCCAGTTGGTAGACGCACCGCGCCGACTATGACCGACTCTTCCATGGTTAGTTCCTTAGCTCTACGGTAATTCTCTTAACAGTTCCTCGACCGAGCAATTCATTCATTCTACTGCTGACAACCGGTATCGAACGGTGTACTTCCTGGCGCCATGCTTCAGCATCTGTTATGACGACAAGCGTTCCAGATTTCTTGTCAAATCTGACCGCCGTTACTCGTGCGATGGAAACGCCCACAGATGACCGCCAGGCAAATCTGACCTTCGCGTCTGACATTGGTTGGCGTCGGAGCAATTCGCCGAGGGCTTTAGCTGCGACATCGTGGGTTGAAATCATTGGATAAGATTAAGGGGCGTATGTCCTGTATTCTTGCGTGAGTGTATCATCCGCATTCCCAACTTATTCTTGCATCAGGTTCACCCCGCCGTCGTGAATTGTTGACTCGGGCTGGATATGTTTTTGATGTCGAACCAGCAGATGTCGACGAAAGACAATTAGTTGATGAGTTGCCAAGGGACTATGTGCTTCGCCTTGCGATGTTAAAGGCGGTCACTATCTGTTCCGGACCGGAAGACGATCGCTTCGTTCTAGCGGCTGACACGATTGTCGTTTTGGACAACGACGTGCTCGGAAAACCTCAAGGGAGAGAAGACGCTGTCATGATGTTGCGAAGGTTGTCAGGGCGAACTCATGAAGTCTTGACCGGGGTTGCACTGGTTCGTGGAGGTGCCAGGTGTTCAGGCATGGTCAGGACGGAAGTGACTCTGGTTGATCTTGATGACCAAACTATTGCGACCTACGTTGCAATAGGCGAATCGTTCGACAAGGCGGGTGCGTATGGAATCCAGGGAGTGGCGTCTCGCTTCGTTGCCCGGATTAACGGTTCATATACCAATGTTGTAGGGCTTCCTATGGGTCTCGTAGAAAGACTAATGAAAAAAATCGACGAAAGCGTCTAACGACAGGTTGGACTTGAGTTTACTATTGCCCGCTGTAGCTGGTGATGGCTTATTTCAAGAGATTGTTACTTCGATTGACTAGGCGGGTCGGCGAAGATATCATTTTACGCAGATAAACATAGGAAAAGTCTGTAAGACATATGCCGAGCCAAGGCCTCAAGATACTGTTGACGACAGCTGTGCTTGTTACCGCTTTTGTGGGTTTAATGTGGACCACAATGCAGGATGGCACACAATACTATAAGCACGTTGATGAGGTTATGGTCGATCCCGACCAGTGGGTTGGCAAGCGTCTTCAAGTACACGGCTACGCCTCTAACATTTCGTGGAAACCAAGTACGTTGGATTACCGCTTCGATATTCAAAAAGACGGGTACGTAGTGCATGCTGAGTACACCGGAATTGTGCCAGACACTTTTCAGGACGAGTCTGAGGTTGTGGTATCTGGTCGACTCGAGGGGCAGAAGCTTGTCGTGGAACCAGGCGGGATTATGGCGAAATGTCCATCGAAGTATGAACCGAAGCCGGTAATTGATGCCGCATCTGCAGGCGATGCCGAGGGGTCGAACGACTCTGGTGGTGCAAACAACTAGTGTCTCCACACTAGAGGCTCGGCATCCTGTTTCCGACGACAGGAATGTTCCCTCGCCCTTAAATTATGCGAACTGTCGGTTCTTAACGTAAACCCATGGCAACAATCGGTTCTTACACGCTACTTGCTGCGTTCGTTGTGTGCGCCTACGCAATGGCCGTGTCAGTTGCGGGTGCGCGACGGCGATCATTGCAGCTGGTTGAAAGTGGTATCGGGGCGTTTTACTCAGTTACGGCATTAATGACGCTGGCATCTGCGATCATCGTCTACGCATTTGTGACTGAGGATTACTCCATTCGTTATGTCGACCGATATTCTGACTCGGTCCAACCGCTCTTTTACAAACTGACTTCGTACTGGGGTGGCCTAGACGGTTCGATTATGTTCTGGGTGTTTCTGTTGTCGGTGTTCGGATCGATTGCCGTCAAGACCAATCGAGAGCGCCAACGAGAATTAATTCCTTATGTGGTCGCTGTTGTCGGGGCTGTCCAACTCTTTTTCTTGTTTGTGATGATCGTTCACAAGGATCCCTTTGCGACCTATTTAACTGAAGCCCCAGTCGATGGTCGAGGACTAAATCCTCTATTGCAAAACCCATATATGGCGATTCATCCACCGTCGCTTTATATCGGATTTGTCGGTATGACGATCCCGTTTGCGTTTGGCATGGCGGCCTTGATCACGGGCTATTTAGACGACTCGTGGTTACGTGCTGTTCGGCGGTGGACGATGTTTGCATGGCTGTTCCTTTCCCTCGGTCTAACGTTGGGAATGATTTGGGCGTACGAAGAACTTGGCTGGGGTGGCTTCTGGGGCTGGGACCCTGTCGAAAATGCTGGGGCTCTTCCGTGGTTTACCGCAACTGCATTTTTGCACTCAGTGATGGTTCAGGAACGTCGAAGCATGCTTAGAATTTGGAACGTCACATTGGTGATTCTGACATTTTTTCTGACGATCTTTGGCACCTTCATGACGCGAAGTGGGGTTGTGCAATCAGTGCATGCGTTCGGAGAAGATCCTCAGTTGACAGTTTTGTTTTCTATTTTCATGGTCCTGATCCTCACTTTTAGTTTTGGGTGGCTAATATATCGACTACCCCTCCTACGCGCGAGAAATGACCTAGAGTCGTGGGCGTCTCGTGAGGCGGCCTTTCTGCTGAACAACTGGATACTGCTGTTTTCTGCATTTTTTATCCTGTTTGCGACGATGTTTCCGACCATCAGCGAAGCGGTGACCGGCCAGCGGATCACTGTTGGTCCCCCGTTCTTCAACACTTGGATGGTGCCAATCGGATTAGTGCTATTGATGCTCACTGGCATTGGTCCTCTGCTCGCGTGGCGAAAGTCAACACTCAGTAACCTGGTTTACCAATTCGCCTGGCCGGTTGGGTTGGCGATAGTCACGGCATCTGGGCTTCTCGCCATTGGATTTCGTGTCTGGGTTTCTGGGCTTTGCTTTGCCTTGTGTGCGTTCGTTGTGGGCACGATCAGTCAGGAGTTCATTCGTGGTGCTGTTGTGCGTCGTGGGGCAACCGGAACCGATATGTTGACTGGATTAATTGGTTTGGTTATGCGCTCCAGACGTCGATACGGTGGTTATATCGTTCACGTGGGAATCGTCTTGATGTTTTTGGGATTTGCCGGTTCTGGCTACAAATTGGAAACGCAGGTCATGATGAGTCCCGGTGACGAGGTTGAGCTGGGCCAGTTTACCGTTCAATATGAACGCGTCAGTGAAACCGATGACGGACAGAAGCAGATGATCACCGGCCACATGACTATCTTGAAGGATGGGCAATCGGCGGGTGAGTTATTTCCAGCCCGATGGTTTTTCCGAAAACATGAGACCGAGCCAACGACCGAAGTAGCTATTCGACGCTCCATCTCTGAGGACCTGTACATTACGTTAGCGACGTACGACCTCAGTAATCAGACAGCTGCGTTTCAGATTACCGTAAATCCACTAGTGAATTGGATCTGGTTTGGGTTCGCGATTATGGCGCTTGGAACTGGTATCGCACTGTTGCCAGAGAGTCGGCTGGCTTTTATAGCGGCAAAGGTTCCTGAAGGAGCAGCCACAACGTCGGTTCTTCTTGTGTCATTGTTTTTGACCGGATTGGGAACAACGGTGCACGCTCAGATTGCCGTTCCGAATGGGGCTGAGTTAACAACTGAGCAGAAACAACTGGAAGCCGAGTTGCAAGAGGAACTCGTTTGTGTCTGTGGCAGTTGCTCTCATCTGCAATTGTCAACCTGTACATGTTCAACCGCGGATGATATGCGTCTCCGGTTGAATCAGCAGGTCTCACTGGGCCGCGACCGCGATGGGGTTTATCAACATTTTATCGACACCTACGGAAGTCAGGAACCTATCGGCGCGCCAATAGGCGCATTTAATCAACTGTCTTGGTTGTTTCCGATGTTGGTCGGTGGTGCCTGCCTGGCTGGCGTCGGTTTTGTTGCACTCCGCTGGTCGCGACGTGGCTCGGAGTTTCAGGAGTCGGAGGCTTCTCTCCCTGCAGCCGGAAACGATGTGCAGTTAGAAGCCAGGTTGGACGATGAACTCCGAAACCTCGACTGATAGAAGTTCTTTCCGGCCGTGGCACCTCTTTGTGTTGCTGGGTCTTTTGGCTTCCACTGTAGCTGTTGTGCTTGTGCAACCCGGTGATCCGGTTGTTCTAGTTTTGTTGGTTGCCGCAATTGGATCGGCGTCTGGCGTTGGCTTTGCCCTTTGTCGAACATTGTGGCCGCTTGTGGGAATCCACGCAGAAGATCAGGTCAAGGTCATTGGAGGTCGGACTAGAGCCGCGATTGAACGAGAGAAAACCTTGGTCCTGCGATCGATTAAAGAGTTGGAGTTCGATCGGGCCATGGGCAAGGTGTCGAAGCCGGATTTTGACGTCATGAAGGTACGCCTAAGGAGCCAAGCACTGGCATTGATCAAGAAACTTGATGCCGACATGCCCGGTTACCGTGAGGCAATTGAGCAAGAACTTGTAACACGATTAGCGGACAATTCCCAGAATGACGGACTGTCAAGAGAACGAGTTGTTCAGCAGGACTTTCTGACTTGTGAAAGCTGTGGAACTGTAAATGACATTGACTCGAAGTTTTGTAAACACTGTGCTTCGCCAGTAAACGGCAATACGGAGTGAATGGACTGATGCGGCGGGTGAGTTGGTGGCTCTCGATTTGTATTGGGGTGCTGTGTGTAGTTCAACTAGGAGCCCAACCAGATCCGCGCCAAATGTCCGGACTTCCCTTGCCCGACCCAGCACTACCGGACGGAACTATTACCGTCAGGGTTATTCGCGGGCAGATTACAAATAACGTCCCAGGCCAGGCTGTCGAATTACGGCAAGGAGATGTTGTCGAGACGGCCATTACCGACGCAGAAGGTCGAGCGACATTCTTGACCTTGAACCCTGGTCAGCAGGTTCAGGCTTCGACAGAGCTTGATGGTAGCCAGTTGCAGTCACAGATGTTTAATGTTCCTGGTCGTGGAGGTATTCGCCTGATGTTGGTTGGGGCTGATCCAGACAACCCAGAGCTTCCTGCGCAGTTGGGTACGGTTACCTTGGCGGGTGAGTCATGGATACAGGTGGAATTAATTGAAGAGAGTATAGAGGTTTATTATTTTCTTGAGGTTATCAACAAGACTGATACACCCGTGGATCCGTCGACGCCGATCACGTTTGATCTTCCGAATGGAGCGGTCGGCACGACCGTCATGCGAGGATCGTCTCCCACGACGCTGCTAGATGGCCGAAGAGTGGAACTGCCGGGTCCGTTTGCTCCGGGGGCTACGCCGTTACACGTGGCTTACATATTGCCGTATTCAGGTGCGAATCTTGTTCTTTCTCAAAGTTTTCCAGTTGACCTAGAAGCACTGCTGATCTCGGTTGAGCAGTGGGGTGATATGGACGTTCAATCATCGCAGATCGATCGGCGGATGGAACTTCCTTCTGACCAAGGAAATGGGACGCCGTACATGCTTGGTGCCGGTCCGCGTATTTCTGTTGGTCAGGACCTGTTGGTTGAGTTGGTGGGGTTGCCTCACCGTAGTACTATGCCGAGTACGATCACATTAATAATGTCTGGTGCTATTTTTGGGTTTGGCTTTTGGGGGGCTTTGGGTAAGCGAGAGACTGCTTTAGAGGTCAAGCGGCGTGCGATATTGGAAACCCGCAAGGAAAAATTGTTTACTGATCTCGTCAAAATTGAGCGTCAACATCGTTCTGGAAAAATTGGATCAACCAAACACACTTCGAGACGAACAGAATTGATCGATGCTCTCGAACGGGTCTACCGGGAGCTTGATGAACAGTTGACGGCAATGCTCATCAGTTCGGGAAGGACTCGGGAGTCGCATTCTGTGGAATCCCCGGGTACGGCTGGTTAAACTCCTCGGAGGCTTGTGTTCGACTTCGACCATCTTACGATCGATGATGTTTCGCGTTACTATGGCCGACGACGTGCGCTGAGCCATGTGTCATTTGGGCTTCAACCGGGTGAACTGGTTGGGCTACTCGGTCCAAACGGTGCTGGAAAGTCAACGTTGCTCGGCGTTCTGGCTGCCCTCATTCGTCCGTCGTCTGGGCGCGTTATTTACGGTAATTACAGCGGGAGCCACTCCACTTCTGCGCTAAGAGAGAGTATCGGGTTTTTGTCCCACGACTTACAGCTCTACGCAGAATTGACAGCGCGCGAAAATCTTGAATTCTTTGCTGGGTTGTACGGTTTAGATAATCCGTCAGAACGCGCGACCAGCGCTCTTTCCCACGCTGGCCTTGGGCGACGCGAAAACGATGTTGTGGACAGTTATTCGAGAGGCATGCGCCAAAAGCTGGCTCTCGAACGCACCTTGCTACACGACCCTCGACTGATTCTGTTGGACGAACCATTTACTGGCCTAGACGAAATGGCGACAGTCGCATTAACGGACCGATTACTAGATCTCAAGAAGTCTGGTTGTATGGTGTTGGTGGCGACTCATGACCTTGACATTGCTGAAGGGTTTGTCGATCGATCGGTGATGCTTCGGAATGGAAAGATGGTTGAGCTTGAAGGAGAGAGTGGGTCTTTGCGCGACCGCTATCGTGCAACTCTGTTGCACGATAATTGAAAAAGACTCCAGGCTGAGATTTTTACTGTATGCCGTTGTGAAGCGTGATGAAAAGTTTTTTTGAGACTGCCTTACTTGTCACTTTTAAGGATATTCGGGTTGAGACCAGAAGTTGGGAGATGGTCTCGACCACTCTGTTTTTTGCTGCATCGTGTGTGCTGGTGTTTTCGTTTGCCTTTGTTCGTGGGGGGCGGCCGATTGATGGCGCGGCAGCTGGGATTATCTGGATAGCTGTGGCTTTTTCAGGAACTCTGGCGTTAGGTCGCGCATTTGAACGAGAACGATATCAGGATGCCATGCGAGGTTTATTGATGGCACCGGTACAGCGCTCAGCAATTTTTTTTGGGAAATTGCTTGGAATTATTCTGCTAATGGCGGTTGTTGAAGCTGTGGTCGTATTGTTTGTGGCATTTACTTTTCAGGTTTCACTTTTACTCTATCCAGGACATTTATTCTTGCTGCTCGTCACTGGAACAGTCGGATTTGCAACAGTTGGTACACTTTTCGCTGCCATGCTGTTACGGACCAGCAGTCGCGGTGTTTTACTGCCGATATTGCTGTATCCGGTGACGTTTCCGGTTCTGATTGCTGGAGTAGGTGGTACGGTCGCATTGTTTCAGGGACAACCAAACTTGGACTTGGCGAGATTTTGGATCGCTTTACTGGTATTTTTTGACGCGGTTTTCATCACGCTTGCTCTATGGACATTTGAGCCTGTCATGACAGAATGAGAAGGATGATGTCGAAAATCTTTGGTGGATTACTCGTAATCTCAGCGGTAATGTTCGCAGGTGCACCAATCTTGATTGCGGGTGCGCCGTATGAATCCTCGATGGGACTCGTGCAGAAGATCTTTTACTTTCACGTGCCATCGTGGATTGTGATGTTCCTGGCAGTATTTATTTGCGGGTTTTCAAGTGCTATCTATTTGTTTAAGGAGGGACCGGCGGCTGACCGACTTGCCGTGGCTTCGGCTGAACTTGCTGTGTTGTTTGGGTTGATGGGACTCATGACTGGACCTCTTTGGGCGATCAAGGCGTGGGGCGTCTGGTGGCAGTGGGACGCTCGGTTGACCATGGCGTTGATTCTCGAGCTTATTTTTATCGCTTACATTCTGCTTCGGACTTATGGTGGTCCGGGGTCAGAGAAGCTTGCTGCAGGGTTAGCACTATTCGGAATGGCTAACGTTCCGTTCGTTTATATTTCGGTTAACGTATGGCGCACCATTCATCCAACGACGAACGTGATTCCCACGCTGGCGACGTCGGCACCAGGGATGTTTGGGCCGTTTGTATGGTGCATGGTCGCATTCTTGGTTCTGTTTGTGGCTATGCTCACCGCGCGCCTCCGTTTGGAGGAGCAACGTAGTCGACTTGAGCAATTAC
Source organism: uncultured Vicinamibacteraceae bacterium (assembly GCA_964342185.1). Taxonomy (GTDB): domain Bacteria; phylum Acidobacteriota; class Vicinamibacteria; order Vicinamibacterales; family UBA8438; genus CAUZIB01. The sequence continues at coordinate 29,042 of CAYFER010000008.1, forward strand.
ATCTTGCGATGGATTAAGATGCAGTCTTGGTAATAATTGTCAGATTTGAAACTACACAGTGGACGAAAAGGATAAATGAAAGCGCATAAAGTGTGGGCACGAACTGTGGGCGTTTTACTGCTTGTCGTGGGCGTAATTGTGTTTAATGCTCAGTTTGATCTAGCTGAGGCAGGTGTAGGTCAACCAGCACAAGACGAATTTGTTCCGCTGGATTCTGTTCCACCAGAGGACCAACTTCCGGCCGCTCCACTATTGGTAGCTGCTTACGCATTGCTGTGGATTGCAGTCGTTGGTTACCTGTGGTCAATTTGGCGACGGATGGTAGCTGTTGAACGAGACTTGTCAGAGCTATCGGGAAGAACGGGAGAGTCATAGTCAGTGGGAGACATGACCGCGGGGCACTTTATTTTTATCCCTTCGGTTCTTCTGTTGGGGATCGTGATTGGCTGGGTACTGGGATCACGTGCAGCGGCAGATGCGTATGCTGCTGAGCTCAAGCGTCGGGCCGAGCGAAAATCCTAGAATCGATATAGAACCTTCGAATATACGGCCTCAAGAGTGTTGGTTCTGAACTAGGTTGCGTCATTCACTATTTACTCATCCAATTGATAATTTGGGTTACAAGGTCTTCAATTGTTTTGCCTTCGGTGGCGAGTTGAACCTGTGCCAGGCTGTATGTTGGTCTTCGGCTTGCCCATAACGATCGCAGACGTTTCGGATTGGAAGCGAGCGGACGTGTTGGGTCGCCTGACAGACGACTGAGTGCTGTTTCTATCGGTATATCGAGCCAGACAGCAATACCGTCGTCGGTGATGATGGTTCGGTTGGATGAGTTTTCGAATGTTCCTCCGCCCGTAGCTACGACGACACGGCGGAGTTGCTGAATTTCATTGAGCATCGCGTTTTCGGCTTTTCGAAACGCAGTCTCACCTCTTGTGCGAAAGAAGTCGGTGACGGATAGTTGCTCTTTTTTTTCGATGAGTTCATCGAGGTCACGGAATTCCCAGTGAAGGCGGTTGGCCAAAGCTTTGCCGACTGTTGATTTTCCAGCCGCCATGAAACCAATCAGATAAATCTTGTCTGTTTTCATCTGTGCCGCAGTAAGTTCAACGTGTCGAAGAAACCGGGATACGACACGTTAACAACGTCAGAATTCTTGATCACAGTAGGCCCGGTTAAGCCAAGAGCAGCAATGGCAAACGCCATCGCCATACGATGGTCACCGGCGGCATCGACAATTCCTCCGGACGGTGGGTCCTGGGCGTAGACTTCGAATCCGTCTGGGAATTCGTCGACTTCGGCACCCATGTGGCGAAGACCAGAGACTAAAACCTCGATTCGGTCGCTCTCTTTAGTGCGTAATTCACTTGCTCCATTAAGTCGGAAACCTTGACCGTGTAGCCCCAGTGCGGCGAGGGCCGGTAATTCGTCGATCAGAGCCGGAACATCCGTACCGTTCACAATGATGGGATAGAGTTCCGCGTGGGAGACCGTAACGGTTCCGTATGGTTCGGGCGAAGTTGTTTCTGCAGGCTCTATGGCGACGCGCGCGCCGATACCTTGAAGTACATCCAGTAGTCGTGTTCGCGTGGGATTAAGTCCCACATATGATACCTGGATGACGGATCCAGGGAGTGCTGCGGCGGCCACAAACCAAAATGCAGCCGATGAAAAATCACCGGGAATGGCTAACGAGGTGGCTACCAGCTGCTGCCCACCTACGATGCCGACAGCCTGCCCTTCGCGCACGAGGTTGACTCCGAAAATAGGTAGCGCCCGTTCGGTATGGTCACGTGTCTGAACCGGCTCTCTTATCCACGTCGTTCCATTTGCCTGCAGTCCTGCTAGTAATATCGCACTCTTAACTTGGGCGCTGGCCATAGGGGGGGTGTAGTCGATCGCTTCAAGAGATCTTCCTGTGATTGTCAACGGAGGGCAGCCCTTATGTGTTTCCACCTGAGCACCCATTGCTTGCAGTGGAGCTACGATTCGCTGCATCGGTCGACGACTCAACGACTGGTCGCCTGTGACAGTGGTAGTGAAAGAGTGTGCGGCCAGAGCTCCAGCCATCAATCGCATCGTTGTACCCGAGTTGCCAGCGTCTAGAGACCCGTTAACGGATGCGAATCCTTTCAGGCCTGAACCGGCAATGGTAATCGTTGCTCCTTGGTCAGTGGGCGAATCTGTTGATGACTCTAGAGATATACCAAGTTGCCGCAAACAACGGAGTGTAGAATCGCAATCGGCTCCGGGTGCGTAGCCCTGAAGCTCGGACTCTCCTTCTGCTAGTGCAGCAAGGATTGCGTATCGATGTGAAATAGATTTATCACCGGGAACATGAAGGCTTCCACTTATGTATCCGCCTGGATCAATGGTGGTTGTAGTGGCCTTGATGTCGTCCATGGGCGAACTATACAACAATGTCTCTATGGTTCTTAGTTCAGAGGGGATGCTTGCTTGATCGGTGCTTGCTAGGTATTGTGAGTTCGATTTCTAAAAGGAATTCCGCTATAGATACTAGGAGCGATCAATCGTGTTGACCCGTGTAGGAGACGTCTAATGTTTCCATTCCTGCCGTAGCATCCTTCGGGTGTTCGCCAAGAATGTTTACGTGCGGCAAGTCACTTAAGTTCATCGTCCCAAGAGTTTCGGAATCTTTAAATAACCAATGTCTCTTGACTCACAATTTCTTGAAACAGCAATAGAGATTGCAGTTAAGGCGGGAGAGATCCAGTTGGACCGACAAGGTTCGGATCTCACAGTGGACAAGAAAGGGCCGATCGACATAGTTACGGAAGTGGACGTAGAAATAGAGCGTTTCGGTCGTCAGTTGATTGCAAAACGTTTTCCTACACACAGTGTGCTCGGCGAAGAATGTCCGAATCAACCCGAAGCAGCGAGTGGGTCGTCCAGATACTGCTGGATGTTTGATCCTATCGATGGGACCGTGAACTATGCCCATGGTCTTCCGATTTATTGCTGCTCGCTAGCACTGGAAGTTGACGGCCAAACTGAACTTGGAGTTGTTTTTGATCCTAGCCGACAGGAGTTGTTTGTGGCCGAACGTGGCGGCGGCGCTCGACTTAATGGCGGATTGTTAACTGTTTCGACGGAAACAAATTTAGGTGATTCTATGCTGTGTACGGGGTTCCCTTATGATGTACGTGAGACGGCCGACGAAGTTGTGGGCTTGTTTGGTTCATTTGTGAGTTCCTCTCGCGCTGTGAGGCGCTTAGGGTCTGCAGCCCTCGATCTTTGTTATGTGGCAGCCGGGCGTTTTGATGGCTTTTGGGAGCAGCGGCTGTTCCCGTGGGACCTTGCCGCAGGTGCGTTGATGATCGAAGAGGCAGGGGGGCGGGTCACTGGATTTAGCGGAGAGATGTTCGATCCGAGAGATGGTGCAATATTGGCCTCGAATGGGCCCCTCCATAGTCAGATGCTCTCGGTCATCCAGAACTTTGAGCCTAGCCACGCTATAAGAGGAATAGATTGAGGACCGGTACAGCCATCTCCCATTACTCTTTGTCCGTGTACTCGGGCTAGAAGACAGGCTCCTCGTATAATTTCACCACCATATGGCAAAGATTATTGGTTGGGTTCAGGCGTTTGCATTATCGATAGGTGGCCCAGGGCTGTTCTTGGTTGCGTTTCTTGATTCGTCCTTCCTCTCGCTACCGGAGATCAATGACATTCTTGTTATTGTGATGGTCATTGAAAATAAAGAGTTAATGCCCTATTACGCATCGATGGCGACTTTGGGTTCAGTGGCTGGATGCTTGTTACTCTACGGTATCGGTAGTCGGGGTGGGCAGCCCTTGCTGAGGAAGCGGTTCGGTGGACCCCGTTTAGAGCGTGCAATGGAGCTGTCTAGAAAATATGGAGTATTGGCGGTTGCAGTGCCAGCTATCTTGCCTCCTCCTGCGCCGTTTAAAGTATTTGTTCTTTTGGCAGGCGTCTCTCGGGTTCCGTTGTTTCAGTTTGTTCTGGCTGTGACTTTTGGTCGAGGAATTCGTTATTTCGGCGAAAGTTGGCTAGCGGTAAGGTACGGTGACGCAGCGATCGAGATATTGGCGCAGAATGGTCATACAGTATCCGTCGTGTTAGCTGTGGTTATCTTGCTCCTCGGCGCGACCTATTTTTTTTTGAGGCGCTTTCGGCGTGTTAGTGCCAATGATTGACCGAAGCTTCTAAGCTGCTGACTTGAAAGGTAGTTGTGTTGACCAACTGCATGGTGAACCCTATAATCGTTTCGCTTGTTTCCTGCGTGCATTACTCTCTTGGCCACTGAGAATGAATCCTGAAATTTCGGTCGTTATACCTCTTTACAACGAAGAACCTAACGTCGGCGAACTCTACTCGGAATTGACGACGGTCTTGGAAGACCTCGGCCGGACGTATGAGCTGATTTTTGTTGACGATGGAAGTAGCGATAGCACCTATAAGTTACTCACAGGATTTCACGCGGACGATCCGCGAGTCTGTGTGGTCTGTCTGCGCCGGAATTTTGGCCAAACAGCAGCATTTGCAGCCGGCTTTGATCGTGCTCGAGGCCGTTACATCGTTACATCTGACGGTGATCTTCAAAATGATCCTAGAGACATTGCGTCAATGCTTTCGAAATTGGAGGACGGTTTCGACATTGTCTGTGGTTGGCGGAAAGATCGGAAGGACCCGTGGTTTTCTAGGAAGCTTCCGTCGATGATTGCCAACTGGCTGATTTCGGTTACGACTCAGGTGAAACTGCATGACTATGGATGTTCACTAAAAGTGTTCCGGGCGGAAGTCGTTAAGACGCTTAGACTGTATGGTGAAATGCATCGTTTTATTCCCGCGATCGCGAGCGAGCAAGGAGTCAGGATTGCGGAGTCAGTGGTTAATCATCGGCCGCGACGGTTTGGTCGATCTAAATATGGATTAACACGAACGGTTCGGGTCGTGTTTGACTTGGTTACCGTCAAGTTTCTGCTCAGTTATTCGACGCGCCCGTTACAGATGTTTGGTCCCGCTGGCTTATTGCTTGGAGTGCCTGGGACGCTTATCACTTTGTATTTGGTTTATGTTCGTTTGTTTGAAGGGCAGGCGATCGGCGATCGACCGCTATTGTTACTTTCAATCCTTATGGTATTTACTGGACTGCAGCTGATCACATTGGGATTGTTGGCGGAACTGCAGGCCAGAACCTATCATGAGTCCCAAGGTAAGCCGATTTACGTAGTCAGGGACGTGCTTGAAACATCAAGTGGGAGCAGTGGTGGAGAAGCCTCGATGACTAAGGATTAGCTATCGGAACGGTCTCTGTAAGTAGTCGTGCTAGTGGTTCTATCTAGTTGGTTGTTCGTCGACTTATTCAGACTGAGTTTCTAGGTAGAATTTTCAGTCGGTGCCGGGTGCACATACAAGGAACCTAGCTCTTGCCGCCGAATTTGGCGCTTCTATGTGATGTTTTAAAGTTGTCGAATTGCCGTAGCTACTTTCGTCACAGTTTCATCAGAAAGTTCAGGGTAGATGGGAAGGGACAACTGTTCGGTTGCTAGTTGTTCAGCCACAGGGAAATCTCCGGGCTGGTAATTAAGGCCTAAGTATTTCTTCTGTTGGTGCACAGCCTGGGGGTAGTGCACACTGACCTCTATTCCTTGGGTCCTCAGATTTTCCTGCAGTGCGGCCTGTTGTGACGATCGGATTGCATAAATATGAAATGCGTGGCCTGAATAAGCCATGGTCAACGGCAAGCCAAGCGCCGTATCTTTCAGAAGTTCAGTGTATTGAGAAGCAATAAATCGACGACGTGTAGTCCACGCCTTAAGATGGGGTAGTTTAACCCTGAGAATCGCCGCTTGAATCGCCGCCATCCGATAGTTCCCTGATCCTTGTTCTGGTCCCCAAGTCCTCAAGTGACGGATCGCATCTGCGAGGGAGGCATTCTTGGTAACTACCATTCCCGCATCGCCGCAGGCACTGAGATTCTTAGAAGGATAAAAACTGAAACACGATAGGTCCCCGAGGCCACCTACCGGAGTGCCTTTATACGTCGCACCATGCGCTTGACAGGCGTCTTCGATCACGTTCAAGCCATAGCGCCGGCTTATGGCCAAGATCGGATCCATGTCAGCCGGCTGCCCAAATAGATGGACGGGTAGGACCGCCTTGGTTCGCTGGGTGACCGCATTTTCTAAGAGGGTTACGTCCATGGTGAGCGACTGAGGATCGATGTCGATCAGTCGAGGTGTTGCGCCAGTTGCGAGAATTGCGGAAATGGTAGCTTCGAATGTGTACGGCACTGTGATCACTTCATCGCCAGGACCGATCCCTAAGGCGAGGAGTGATAGATAAATAGCACTGGTTCCAGAATTTAGTCCGACTGCATGGTCTGTGCCGCAAGAACTGCCAAACTCAGATTCGAATGCTTCGACTTCGGGTCCTAGTACATAACGACCGCTTTTGAGAACCCGACCGACAGCTGTGTCGATTTCGTTCTTCAGCCCGCTATATTGGCTAGGTAGGTCAATCGAGGAAATCACGTCTGTAGACAGATTAGCATGGCGACCGGTCGTGCGTTGACCAAAGGCTTGGCGCAGGATACGATGACGGGCTTGTACACAATGATGCGGGTCAACCTGAAGAGAGCCAGTCGCAGAGCTTTGGTTGCTGTTTGTGGCAGTCTGTTGCTGGGTGCGTGTAGTGAGTCATCTCCCACTCCACTGGCTCCATCGTCCCTTCCAACCGAGAAAGTCGATTTGTTTTCTCTAACTTGTGCTCCGAGCGTGTCTCGTCAGTCTTTCGAGGGAGAGACTGTCGCGGTGCAGTATGGGGCTCCGACGACTTACGGTGGACTGGAACCGGTCACGACTGAGTGTCTTCCGAAATCTGGGACGGCCTTCTCTGTTGGGACGACAACCGTGACTTGCACCGGACGGGACGGGCTTCAACAAGCCGCCAGTTGCACGCTGTCAGTACGAATCATTCCCACAATAGGTGTTAGCCGCATTCTGGCATTTGGTGACAGCTTGACCGCCGGTGTTACGTCTGACGTGATCCCAACGAGCGTTGAGATACGTCCCAGTAAGTCGTATCCGGCCCAGCTAGGTGAACTTTTAAGTCAGCGTTACAGTGGGCAGTCCATCCGCATGACAAATTCTGGTGTTCCAGGCGAGAAGGCAGTCAATGCAGTATCTAGATTTAAGAGAGAATTGGCCAGAGTTCAACCCGATGTTGTTCTGATAATGGAAGGAACCAATGACTTGGATCCTGACACCCTGAGCCCAGGTATTCAGGCTGCTGCCGCGGTCGAGACGATGGTGCAACATGCGAAGACGCGCGGCGTCGATCCCATTCTTGCTACCATCCCGCCGCAGAGGACCGCTCGAAGCACCCAACCTGCGGTGGTCCCATACAATGAACGTATTAGGCAGATCGCAGTTCGACAGGGTGTGCCTTTGGTCGATGTCTATCAAATTATTAATACTGGCTTATGTATCGGTGCGGGTTCACTGGATCTCTCTTGTCTTGGTGACGATCATATGCATCCAACCATCGAAGGATATAGCTTGATTGCTGCTGGGTTCCTTCAAAGATTTATAGAGATTTACGAACCTGTTGGGGTGGGACTGGGATTTCAGCCCCGAACTTTATCCGATCAATTGTTGCCACCAGTTGGCCGTTTTGGGTGGAGAAAGTTCGAGTAGTCGTGAAAATGTCACCGGCACTCCATAGGCGTATCGTGAGTCTGGTTGGACTGTTTATTGGTCTCTACGCGAGCCCGATTTGGGCACAATCTGAAAATGTTTGGGATCGAGTATCGATTCATATGAATGGAGGTGTTCAATCCGGAAGCGACACTGTCCAAAGAACGTTTTCGTTTCGAGCTTATGGGGAAGATGCCACGTTTAGAGAGGACCACGAAACTCAAAGTGGCAGTATTTTTGATTTTGGTGCATCAGCTCAGGTTTGGAGGCAACTGCATATTGGGGCATCTTATTCCCAAATGACAGAGGATGATTCGACGACGTTAAGCGGCATAGTTCCCCATCCCCTTTCATTAAACGTTTCTAGAACGATCGAACAACAACTTCTTTCCCTTCAACATGAACAGAGAGCCGTGCATTTGCACGCGGCTTGGGTTGTGCCGATCAACGACACGCTCGATGTAGCAATTGCCGGTGGCCCCAGTATTTTTAATCTTACTCAAGGAACGATTGCTGGGGTGGCGGTCAGTGAAGTGTCCGGCGCACCGTGGACGGCGGTGAGAGTTGACGGTGTCACTGAAGGATCACTTAAGAAGAACGGCTTTGGTTTGCATGTTGCCGTTGATGTGACGTACATGATTGCCGACAAATTGGGATTAGGAGGGCTATTCAGGTATGCGCAAGGCGGGATTGAAGTGCTTTCGTCCGGTCGCAGTCGAACCCTAACTGTGGGCGGTGTTCAGATCGGCGGTGGTCTTCGGGTACGCTTTTAACTAGCATCCAATTATGGCGGTTTGCTGACATATCTTTTTTTCAGTTCGACGAGTACGCCTAGGAATCTTTTATCATCGGACTTAGCGTCACGAAGAGTTGGCACGAACCCGGTTTGAGTTTCGACAGTCAGCACAAAGTTTTGAACGTCCCGCGCTAAGACGCCGGTCACTGGTATATCTAACGTTTTAATTTCGTTGGGTTTGAGATCAAGATGGTATGTAGATCCGTCCAAGCTAATGGTTGCCGCATTTTTGATTGGGGATTGAACAGACACTTCTAATCCCGTTACAGGCGGATCGGTTCGAATTATGATGTCGGCTCGTGCATCTCCAGCGACCCAGATCCCAGGCTCTTCAGGCCGCCACACGTTGTTGTCGAGGTAGTAAAGTAAGAGTGGCGGGTCGTTGCCGTACGTGATGCGTGCTCGTCTTTGATCAAGCTGGACGGGCAAGTCATTAACCATGGTTAATTCGATTGGGAGCAAGCGAAAGAGGCCGTTTTGGGTGTTTTCCCAAGGGCGTTTAGCGGCAACGAATGGGTTGACTAGAATTTGAGCTATAAAGAGTGCACCACCGCACCACATCGCTAAAGCTGGAAGAATCGTTCTGGCTGTCGGAATCAGAAAAAATAGTGCTGGATAAATACTGAGGAAGTAACGATTTCCTGGTGGACCACCGCCTCCTGACCACGTATTAGGAAGAAATATTAGTAACGCGACCGCGGTTAACGTTACTGTCCCAATTATCAGCACATGCCAGACCACGAGTTCACGCCGGCGGAGCAAGACCCAAATCAAGATAACAACTGCTGGGAAATAATAGGGAATCAGGCCGAAGTGTCGGCCGAACAAGAAGTAGGGCACGTTACGCCCCAAATGGTCCCACCCTTCAAATTCTACCGTCTCGGTTGTGACAGCAATTCCTGCAGTGTCAAACGTTACGTCGTCACTCTGAAATGGAAATTGACCATAGAAGGTCTTTCGGTCGCCACCTTGGTAGTTGAATTCACCAGACACCAGGGCGTTTATGCCGAATCCTGTCGCGACAACTAAAGCAAATACGACTCCATTGGCCAGACCTCTACGAAATTGTCCTCGCCACCAAGCGAGGCCGATGAGGGGCAAGATGAGCAGTACGTTGCTCGGTTTTGAAAATGTTGCTAATCCAAGTAATACGGCACCTATGACGTCCGTAGATATACCAGTCGGCGAGTTGGTGGCTGCAGTGGAGTTTTCGTCTGAGGGGCGAACTTCCTTATAGAGCCAAAAGAAGTAGGCATAGCCCACCATTGCCAAGTTAAACGTTTCTGGCATCATCCAGACACCAAATAGTGGTGCAATAGATGCCGCAAGAAATCCGGTGGAAACTAGGACAGCATGAAAGGGAGTCATACGGGCGGCAGCAAACAAATAAAGGCAAAAGACTAGACCGGCTAGTAAGACAACATTCAACAGTAGGAGGCCATTCAGGCCAGCCAATATAAAGAATGGTGTTGCTACCAGTGGATAGATAAATGATTTTCCAAAATAGAGGTGGTCTTCTGTGCCCTGTCCCCGTTTGAGGAAAATTCCTTCTGGACCGCTCTGGTATAAGGGCCAAAATCGTTCTAGGTCATGTTCTTCAAAAGTTAGGTCACCGTCGTGAGCAAGACTCAAGGTCATCGAGACATACGTAGCCTCGTCGCTCTTGAGACCATATGTGGTCTGAACGGGATTGATAAACAGTGCTCCGACGGCCAGGAAGCCGGACAAGAGCAGGAAAACTAGGAGGCCAGGATCTGGCGACCTCTTGAATGACACAGGATACTATATACCTCATCGCGGTCGATCATCGGGTGTTGAGGTCGAGCTGCGGGTCCATCTAATGCAACGTGAGCCGACGGCGTTTCAAGACACGACCTTCGATATTCTGGTGGTTGGTGGAGGGATTACTGGTGCTTGTCTAGCCCATGACGCCACGCTTCGTGGCTTATCGGTCGCGCTTGTTGAGCGGCAAGATTTTGGTTCGGCCACATCTGCGGCATCTTCTAAGTTGATCCACGGGGGAATCCGCTATCTTCAGCAGGCTCGTCTGGACAAGGTGAGGGAATCAGCGTGTGAACGTGCTTGTTTTCAGCGCATCGCACCTCACTTGACTAGATGGGTTCCCTTTGTGATTCCGACGGAATCAGGTTTCCTTCGTGGGCGTCGATTTCTCGGCTTTGGTATGTGGGTCTACGAGATGCTTACTCGGGGTTACGACGGAAATATTTCAGATCCCGTCAAACAAGTGCCTCCGAGTTCATTCATTCCTAAAGACAGATTGTCTAGTTTAATTCCAGAACTGGCAGCTCAAACTGATATTACAGGCGGACAGATTCTTTATGAGTCACATATGCACAGTTCTGAGCGGATGACGTTAGCTTTTCTCAAGAGTGCTGTTCGCGGCGGAGCAATCGTGGGGAATTATCTGGCGGTGCAGACCCTTTTGAAGAGACATGGGCGCGTCGAAGGAGTAACAGTTTCTGACACCCTTACAGGTGATCAGTTCGATATCCGATCCAGAATTGTGATCAATGCAGCTGGTCCGTGGTTGTCTGAATTAAACGCGCAGCTGAGTATCGGAGAGCTTCGAAGATCCATCAGTGGATTTTCGAAAGGGGTACATATTGTTACCCGCCAGATCGTCGACAAATATGCGCTCGCACTGACTACCGACCATAGGTCAGGATCACTTGTCGACCGTGGCGGACGTCATTTGTTTGTAATTCCGTGGCGGGGACATTCACTAGTAGGCACCAGCAATCGACCGTTTAGAGCTGAGCTAGATAGTGTTGGACCGACCGAGGTTGACATTGCCGAGCTGCTGAATGATTTGAATTCGGCGTTGCCCGGTGCGCGGGTGACCCGTTCGGATGTGTCATACGCCTTTGCTGGCTTATACCCGCTCACCGTGAACGATATTCGGCCAGACCTCTATCAGGGCAGTGGCGACTATCAGATTATCGAACATGGTCGCGTGAATGGCGTGGATGGCGTGATATCGGTATTAGGTGCGAAATACACGACCGCAAGGCGATTAGCCGAACGGGCAATCTCGTTGGTCTGCCAGCGACTGAGTCAGAGGACTGAGTCGAGTCGCAGCGACGAGGTTTCGCTCGTTGGAGGGGAGATTAGCGACCTCAAAGGATTTACAGACGAATCCGTTCATCGGTACGAAAAAGTCTTAGATCGCAGTTCTGTCGAGCATCTTGTTTGTCAGTATGGGACAGAGGTCAATGACGTTGTTTCACTTGGGACCGACAGTGATCAAGGGCTGTTGACGTCCTTGTCACCGCAACGGTCAACACTCGGCGCGGAAGTGCGATTCGCTGTTGAACAAGAGATGGCAGTTAAATTGTCAGACGTACTGTTTCGGCGTACCGGCTTAGGTACGCTAGGTGATCCCGGCGACGAATGTTTGCGCCGGTGTACTGAAATTATGGGGAGGTGTTTAGGCTGGAGCGAGGCGCGAATGAACGCCGAAGTGCAACACGCCAAGACACTGTTTATTATCCGTGAGTCGTGAACCCGTTGAAAGACCTGACAGCTCGGCTGAGGTTCGGAAACCGTCGCGTGTTCTGGTAATTGCGCCTACTCCGTTTTTTGGAGACCGAGGCTGCCACGTCAGGGTCTACGAGGAAGTTCGTGCGATCGCGTCGCTGGGAATCGATTCCTCGATAGTGACCTATCCAGCAGGTCGAGAGCTTGACGATGTCAGAACGGTGCGGGCACCTTACGTTCCTGGCATAGCGGGAGACCCGGTCGGTTTCGCTCCAGGGCGTCCTGTTCTCGACATGGCTGTCTTGCTAGCCGCTAATCGTGAAGTAACTCGTTTTCAACCGGATCTACTTCATGCTCATCTTCACGAAGGGATAGCGATCGGGATTCTCTTGCAGAAGCGGCATCGTCTGCCCCTTGTAGCCGATCTTCAAGGTAGTTTGACGGCAGAGATGGTAGACCAGGGAGTATTTAGAAATGATGGATTACCGGCGACTCTGATGCGTAGCATAGAGCGCTGGTTGGTTAGGCAGCCAACCCGACTAGTGACCAGTTCGAATCAAGCGGTGTCACTGCTGAAGGCTCAGGGAGTGGAGCCTCATCGCATTTCGCCGTTGCCTGATGGTGTTGACGTCACGGTGTTTAGTCCTCAACCTCGTGATCGGGAATTGGTTCAAAAACTTGGTTTAGTGGGGAAGAAAGTTGTCGTGTTTCTTGGTGTCTTAACTGACTATCAGGGAGTTGACCTGCTACTCGACGTGGCAGAAGTGTTTGCGAAATCTGATCCAGATATACATTTGTTGGTCCTAGGTTATCCGAATGAGACTAAGTATCAGTCGAAAGCTCGGGCCCGCGGAATCGATTCGAGCATAACTTTTCCTGGGAGAGTACCGTACGGCGACGCGGCCAAGTTTTTGTGCCTTGGCGATGTTGCCGTGTCACCGAAACGTTCATTAACCGAAGCAAACGGAAAATTGTTGAACTATATGGGATGTGGTCTTCCTGTTGTAGCGTCAGACACACCTGTGAATCGTGAACTGCTCGGTGAAAAGGGAGTCTTTGCGCCCGTAGATGACGCAAGAGCTTTTGCTGCCGAGTTGCGCCAACTGCTAGGAGACCGGTCACGCGCTATTGATCTGGGTTCGGCGTTGCGTCGCCGAGCCGAAGATAATTACTCGTGGCCGTCACTAGCTAAACATTTAGAGTCTGTCTATCGGGAGGCCATGATTCGATAGATTGCTCGTCTGCTGAAACGTCTTGTACAATTTCTTGAAGCTGAATCTTCGCCTAATCTAATGCCAACATCGACCAAGGCGACTGCCGTCTTTTGGAAGCGTCTTATTCTTGTCATTTCGGCCCCAGTTGTGTTCTTACTTAGCACTGACGTGGTGATCCGTCTCAGCGGAATTGATACCGACGTTGCCCGCAATGAAAATTTCGACATAGCCGTTCCAGTGTGGTTGCTTGATGACGAAAATTGGGTTGATATTCAGCGAGGGAGACTAGAAGGTCCACGAGGCGTTCGTGCAGAGGATGTTGCTTGGTTACGTCACTTTGAAGAAGCTCGCTATATCGAATATAAGCTCAAGCCAAATATCGAAGTCGATGCAACGAATCCATTCAATAACATAGAGTTACAGAAAGGTTCGACCTTCCGCCTAACATCAAATGATGATGGGTTTCGGACAGGCGAGTTTAAACCTAAACGTGCGGGGGTAAGTCGGATCGTTACAATCGGGGATTCGAGCACATTTGGCTGGGGTGTTGACCCTGAGTACACGTATCAACGGCTATTAGAAGAGCGCTTTAATTCCAACGTTGGTGAACTTGAGACGGAAGTCTTTAATCTGGGAATTTCGGGTCATACATCACGACATGGCTTGGCTATATTTGAGCATTATGTTCGTGATTTGGACCCAGACGTCGTCATTATCAGCTACGGCGCTAACGACGCCAGGTTCGTGTTGCAGTCGATTGATGAAGTACTTGATGTTGATGAGACTTGGCGCGGGTCGGTGCGGTCTGCGCTCTATCGTTTTGCTTCGTTCAGGTTGTTGCGACGTTGGATTCTCGGTGTTTACGATCCATTTGATGCGTCGCGTGAGCGTGCGGAAATCGAGGGTGATTCGAGAGCGCTTGTTTATTCCGTTGAACGGGATACGTATATGGAGAATCTTAGGTCTCTCATCGCGGGAGCGGAGGATTTGGGCGCTCGGTCGCTGTTGTTGGCGGTTTGTGCGCAGTCGGAATATGTGCGAGGAATGGATTACGTAGCTGAAACTGAAGGAGTGCCTTTGGTGAATGCTGGACCACTGTTTCAGAGTCGCCTAGATGACCTTCGATCGCACCGTCTGTATCGTGAGGAAGTACGTTTCTACGAAGAATTGTACGGTCTTGATACTTTGGCTCAACGACCGGAACTCTATGTTACGACAGATGGGTGCCACCCTGGTCGTGCCGGACACAGTCTAATCGCGGATGCCATTTACGATGCGTTGTCAGGGGACTCATCATCATGAACATGATGCCTTCGACACCGCCGGTGTTGTGGCAAGAGCGTCAGTTTGGTCGTACTGTTGGTGTGCTGCTTGCACTAATAGGCGTGTGGCTAAATTGGCAAGGTCCGCGCTCTGCTGTCGGCATGTTGATTCTGGTTCTGGGGGTGCTACTAGTGGTTCTCGCCGTCACGTACCCGAGGGCCTTGGTTCACCCGAATCGAATGTGGATGGGGCTGGCAGAAGTGTTAGCGTATGTCAGTACACGAGTGATTCTTGGCTTAGTGTTTTTTGTTGTTGTGACGCCTATAGGAGTGACAAAACGGTTAACTGGTTGGGACCCTCTTGGCCGTCGACGGAGTAATCAAGAAAGCTATTGGGTGCCGTATTCTGAGCGACAGCATGACCGGAAGCATTTCGAAAAGATGTTCTAGAAACCAGATGAAAGTGTTGTCAAGGTTGCCGCATGTCGAAGATTCAAGTTCTTAGTGAGTTGTGGGAGTTTCTTCGTTTTAACAAGAAATATTGGCTCCTGCCGATTCTTGTGATGCTTGTTGCGGCGGGATTATTAATCGTGGTGTCGCAAGGGTCAGCGGTTGCGCCATTCATTTACACGCTTTTCTAGATTGTGATTTCCGGCGAGACTTCCTCCCGTCAATGACAGCTATACTTGGAATTTCCGCCTACTATCACGATTCGGCAGCTTGTCTTCTTGTGGATGGGGATCTTGTTGCTGCTGCCCAAGAGGAGCGGTTCTCCCGCAAGAAGCATGATCATGCATTTCCGACTCGTGCCATTACCTATTGTCTTGAGGAAGGCAAGGTTGCCCCTGACCAGTTGGACTACGTCGCTTTTTACGACAAACCGTTGGTAAAGTTCGAGAGGTTACTCGAAACCTATCTTGATTATGCCCCGGTGGGGTTCCCGTCATTCGTTCAGTCGATGCCGCTGTGGATGAAAGAAAAACTCTGGCTGCCTGATCTTATCCGGAGACAATTCGCTGTGCTCGAAGGATATAAGGTGCAGAAAGAGGTTAAACAACGCGCTCGCAATTATTCTTGGAAACTGCGTTTTGGTGATCACCATGAATCACATGCGGCTTCGGCTTTCTATCCTTCCCCTTTTGAGCAGGCTGCCATTGTGACGGTCGATGGCGTGGGTGAATGGGCGACGTGTTCGATTGGAGAAGGGCGGGGCCATGATTTGACCTTGTTGAAGGAACTCAGATTTCCAGATTCACTTGGGTTGCTTTACAGCGCGTTTACCTACTTTATGGGTTTCAAGGTCAACAGTGGCGAGTACAAAATTATGGGATTGGCTCCTTATGGAGAGCCTAAATATGTGTCACTGATCAAGGACAACCTGGTAGAAATAAAAGACGATGGTTCGATTCGACTGAATCACGACTACTTCACCTATTCCACTGGTCTACGAATGACGGGAAGTGCCTTTGAGAAGCTCATTGGTAGCCGCCGGCGTTTGCCAGAATCTCTCGTCACCCAACGTGACATGGATTTAGCCCGCTCGATCCAAGAGGTGACTGAAGAGGTGATGCTAAAAATCGTCCAATTTACCCATCGTCAGACAGGGCAGAAGAATCTTTGTATAGCCGGTGGGGTCGCACTGAATTGTGTCGCCAATGGTCGAATTCTTCGAGAAGGACCGTTTGAGGAAGTCTGGGTGCAACCGGCTTCGGGCGATGCAGGGGGAGCGTTAGGTGTTGCGTTGGCGGTGTGGCACCGTTACTTGGATAAGCCAAGGTCATCACCTCAAGCGATGGGCGAGTGGATGCCAAATAGTGCTGGTTCAGGAGACGAACTGCCGCTTTATGCGGATCGTATGAAGGGCACGTTTTTGGGTCCAAGATTCTCGAGCGAGAGTATCAAAAAGAATCTGACTACCCGTGGTCGACCGTATCGACATATTGATGTTGCGGCTATTCCCGAGGTTATTGCTGACCTCCTTGAAGACGGCAAGGTGATAGGACTCTTGCAAGGACGTATGGAGTTCGGTCCTAGGGCTTTAGGCGCGCGTAGCATTATTGGGGACCCACGGTCGGCGAAGATGCAGTCGATGATGAATTTGAAAATTAAGTACCGGGAGAGTTTTCGGCCGTTCGCACCGAGTGTGCTCAGAGAGGAACTCTCAAAATGGTTTGCGTTGGACGTGGATTCTCCATACATGCTGATGGTCGCGCCAGTTTTACCGGAGCGGCGCCGCAGCCCCAGAGAAGGAGACCAGACACTGTGGGGAATTGAGAGATTGAATGAGGTGCGTTCTGAAATTCCAGCGGTGACACACCTTGATTATTCGTCCAGAATTCAAACGGTACGTTTCGAGACTGCGCCGTTCTACTGGAAGATCATTGAGGCATTTCATCAAAAGACCGGGTGCCCCATGGTCGTGAACACCTCGTTTAATGTTCGTGGAGAGCCGATTGTTTGCACCCCTGAGGATGCCTATCGTTGTTTTATGAGAACTGAGATGGATGTGCTCGTTCTCGAAGATTGCATTCTGGAGAAGTCACAGCAACCAGCCTTCGAAGATGCCAAAAATTGGCGGGACGAATTTACGCTGGACTGATTGTCACTGAGCAATCCAGAGGTCAGGCCATTGATCATTGGCGGATGAGAACGTCAAGCGCATCGCAGTGTCCACAGGTGTTCCGATCTGCCACGCAAAGATTTCGTAGTCAGCGCGGTCGTGTTCATGGCCTCCAGCGGAAGCACCCCAAACGAGCCATTGACCATCACTCGTTACGCGCGGAAAGTATTCGTGACTGTAGTCGCCAGGTAGGTCTATCAAAATGTCGGTTTGGATATTGCCTTGGTCAAATGTAGCGGTTGCTACATGTGTGCCTCCATGACCACCGTTGTCAATCCATACCAATTGTTGGCGCCCTGGCACCCATGTAATTTGACAGGCCCGTTCATTGGATACTGGTATGTATTGATTCTTCACCAAATCAAGTACACCAACCGTTTCACGCGGTACTCCCCTCAGAGTGATGGCGATGAGACCATCGGGTGATTGTTCCGGTTCATAGACAACGCCGTTAGTTGGTGGCTGGGTCCCTTCGTAGACGGTCGTTGTTCTACCTGATGCGAGGTCGAAGCGAAGAATCCTATTGTCGTTGACGTAAAGGAGACCTGTTCCGTCTGGTAACCACGTCGGATGATAAGCGCCGCTCACCAATTGACGTTCGTCAGTGCCATCAGAGTTCATTACATAAAGATCCCAAGCGAGTTCGTCCCTGAACGAGACCCACGGGCGCTGACTTCGCAAAAATGAAATCAGTTGACCGTCTGGAGAGAATCGCGCAAAGAAGTCGACATGAGGATTGTTTGTGAGCTGTTGTTCTTCACCGGTGGATAGGTCAATCAGAAAGAGGTCGTGATTTCCATTTCGATTCGACGACCACATCAAGTAGCCGGACACCTGTTGCCCAAAACGGCTCCAGGCGTTTCTCTCGTCGTCATTTCCTAGTCCAAGTGTTGCAGGTGGTTCGGGAGGTAACCATCTGGTGATGAATCGTTCGGAAACGTTCGCCAGCGGTTCCGAAAGTTGTGGCGCTTCTCCGCATGCCATAGCTAGTGGTATGGCGAGTGATGCCACGAGGCCAAGGCTGACCTTACTAGGGGTGGCACATCTGAGCATATTCAACACTACCATGACTGTCTCCATTAGAATCTTTCCTGACCGCTATGAAGAGTGTTTTTGGAGCTCGAGTAATTCCAGAGAAACGAACTGGCGTGATTGAGAAGCGTCGCGGGACACTGGAATTTCGATATTCCGTTGGACAACCAGACACCTATGTGTTTACAGCCGATATCTATGCGTATCGCGAGAACATCCACCCGGATCGACATTTGGGATGGTGGAGGTTCGAACTTCCACCAGGACGCGGTCGAGCGATATTGCAAATGAATTTTCAACATTTAGGCCATGAGTCGGTTCAAGTAACGGGGGCGGGACTTGATTTGTTGCCCACTGACAGTTGGTTCAATCCAGAGTACGCGTTTGACCCACTTGCCGACCTATTACTTGTAGTTCGGGATACATCAGGAAAACAACGGCGGATCGAACCGGCTCTCTTGAAGTTTGTCGACAGAGATGTCTTACGGTCGTTTTATGACCGTCAGTACGCGAGCGAAGGTTATACCGCTCCAGAGGACGCGCCATTCTTGCACGAACTACATAAGTTCAAATTGGCTAGATTGAAGGATTTGTTTGCCCGGCATATTACCGGTGGACGTGTCGTCGATGTTGGGTGTGGGCGGTCTTTGTTTACTGAAATTGAAGATAGATTTCCTTTCACGGTCTACGCGGGTGATTTAAATTTCGAGTCTGTTCGTGACCGTGCCGCTGCGGTGCCTGACCAGCGGTGGGGAGTGTTTGACGCAGCGGCTCTGCCGTTCAGGAATGAACAGTTCGATGGACTGTTTGCCGGTGAAGTAATCGAGCATGTGGCAGATGTTCACGAGACGTTGCAGGAATGGCGACGCGTACTTAAACCGGGCGGGGTCGCGATTATCACTACCCCGAATAAACATCGCCTTGCTGCGCTAGTTGACGGTGTCGAGTCCCCATATAGTCGGGATCATCTTAATGAACTGTCGTACCGTGAACTGACGCGGGTGTTACTTCCGAACGCCGGTTTCAGTTTTGTTGAGCAGTCGTGCCTCTATGTGGAGCTGTGGTTGCAAAATCTGTTCAACCGGCATCGGGTGGAAGATTTTTTACAACGAGAAGGGAATACTAGTGATTATGTCTCTGTGATGCGTCGGCTGTTCCCGTTAGGCAGATGGGTCCCACAGATTTCCCTGGCGCTGATCATCGTGGCTCGAAAGAAATAGTCGATCTATCGAATTCGATACAGTCGATGTCCGTCGTTGGCTGCGACTAGGCGTATCGAAGAGTTACGAGCAGCGTCCGTGATTAATCTTCGAACTCTATCTTTGCTCCGGTAGTCATTGACATGAACGACGACATATCGCACCCCGAGCGCACGGAGGGCTTCTATTGTTTCGCTGGCAGGGAAGTCGTTCATGCGTCGAACAGTTTGGTCGAAGTCGGCTGGTTTATGACCACTGTAACCATTCACTAAAGGTTTCCAGTGGGTCGTTGTCGCCAGCATGTACGGGGCGTTACGGTGTGCGCTTAGGCCGTCATAGAGAGGTAAATCAAGAACAGCCCCAGGTTCAGGATCGGCCGCGATCGGTTGATAGATTGATGGAATACCTTCGTAGGGAATGTATGGCATTGGCGCATGTAATGCTTCGAGGCTAGCAACGGCCAGCGCTCCAATGGATACGATTGTCATCAAGGGAGAGGGCCAGCGGTGACGAAGTTTGGCCAGTCCCAGTCCTGCTAGGCCCGCGACAGCCAGGATAGTAAGAAACCCGAATCTGGCTGCGACGCGAATTCCGGCGACGGGAGGAACGAGTTCGTAAAACCAAGCGTATACGGGCGTGGACATTCCAAGCGACATAACGAACCCCACGGTGCCGATTGCGAGCAACATGCGTCCCGCCGGTGAAATAGTTCTAGGACTTAGTGCAAAGGCCGCCACGGATAAGACAATGGCCGTGAACCCCGGGAACAGTGTTTCTTCCGTGACCACTCGAAAGATCTGATTACTCCACCAGTTGTAGTGCATGTTGGCGGCCGTAGATAGATAGGTCATTGGAGTGGCAGCGATAAGGCCGTCAAGTGGGCGCTGAAAATCCTCTTGGCTATGAAGTAATTGGTAGGGCCATAGAATCACTAGCGTGGCAACAAGGGTGACGGCCGCGGCAATTACGAGTTTTAGAAGAACCGTCCGATTTTGAAAACGCCACCAGACTTCCGGTCGAGCCACCAGAGCTGCACTGAGCGCAAAGAATGTAAAGACTGCGAGATGTCCCGAGGTGAGGGCACACATAAGCACGCTGAGACCGAGCCACACCGCGTGGCGGGTTTGGCCGCGTTGAACCAGCCGGTCAAATGCCCACAGTGCAAGAGGTAACCCTACCGCGAAGATAGCCTGAAGGTGAGGCAACCGAGTCAGAGTATGCGCATTGAATGCCAGGAGTGAACCGGATAGCAGTGCTGCCATTCTGTCGTTCGTCCAGGTAGCTACCACCACGTACATAGCCAACCCAGTTGTGACAAAGCCGAGCAAGAGCAGAAGGTTGTAGGTTAATACCGGGGATGAGCCAAGCCAGCGAAGCGGAGCGCCAACGAGGCCAGGGAGTATAAGAGGCTCTGAATACGCTAGCGTATGTCGATGCGGGTGAAAAATATTCGCATCGAATAAATGCATAGGATCTCGGATGATTTGATGCGCAACCCAGGAGACTGCCCATTCATTTAACGTGGTGTCGTTATTGTCGTTGCGTGACAGTCCGGCCAAGTCGGTTGTGAGTGGCCAAGTATGAAGCACGGTGAGCAACAGAAAGACCGTTATTGCGATCAGTAGAGACCTCAGAGTCAATGCCGGATTCTGCGTCACGATTCTTTTACTCCGGGTCGCATGAGGTAGGCCAAAGCAATGATGCCGAGAACATATTCCACTATTTGGGAAACTGCATGAGCCAGAATACCGGACATGACGGCATGTTCGGTGGAAAAGCCGAGTTGTGTGAAGCTCAAAGTCCAAGCTGCCTCAAATGTTCCAAAGCCGCCCAATCCAGAAATTGGTAGTGCAGCAGCTAGTTCTGCGCTGACCACCCCAAGAAACACTCGGAAAAACCCCAGAGCGGCCGGTGGGTAGCCGAGTGGGGTCATGATTGCTAGAACTAGAAAATAATAACTTCCGAATTTACATAGACGGACTACCATCGATACTAGAAGAACCTGTGCGAATATTTTTCGATGCTGGACCTCTCTCAGTGCTTCAACAGTACGTTTTACCAGTTTTATGAATTTTTCAAACCACGAGGACCGTTCGTTCATGGCAATCCGTTTGGTAGCCCAATTGCCGACTGGGACTACTAGACGCATGACGGAAAATCCTGCAAGGCCAAGAATGATCGCGCATGTTGCCAGCAGTGTCCTTGACGTGTTGCTACCGGAACCAACAATCAAGATTGCCAGCAATAGCAGTGGCGCCAGTGCGATTAGATCGAAGAGGATGGCGAGGAAGACACTGGCCAGTCCGTCTTCGGTCGCCTTCCCGCCGCGTTTTGTGAGCAGGTAGACATACGAGAGTTCTCCGAGGCGGGCGGGAAGAAGGTCGATGAATAGATTTCGTGACATCGTAATCAGAATTAACAATGAAACGGAGACGCTTTTTCCGAGCAAGAGCCAAAAGCGTATGGCGCGAGCTACAGTGCCAAGGAGTAAAAGTATCGTGAACATCCACAAGTAAGTGGGGTCCATCGAGACGGCTGCGTCGACGAGTTGGGTTAGCTCAATTTGGGAAAGGAGGTACCCAAAAATTACGCAGGTGACCAGGAGCGATATGAGCCAGGGCCGCCAGCGCCGCATAATAATTTCTTCTGGTCCTAGGTAGTTATCCGGATGCCGCAATTGTTTGACGAACGCGGCGGATAACAGCTGGGGAACCGGCAGCGACGGCGAAGTCTTCGATGTTGGTAGTTACGACTGAGTTGGCGCCAATCACAACATCATGTCCGATGGTGACGCCGTCGAGAATTGACACGCCGGTGCCAATCCAACCGTTATCTCCAATGGTGATGCCAAGCGATGGACGGTCTTGGTTGATGACTGCAGTTTCGGTGTCAGTCATGTCGTGTCCACCACCCACTAGGTAGCTATAGGCTGCGATCAGGGTGTTCTTTCCGCACCGCACTTGGCTGGCTGAAAACACCGTGCAAAAGGCACCAATGTTCACGCCGTCCTCTAACTGAATATCTCCGTCTTTCGTATTCAGGCTCGTTTGACGTCCAATGAACACACCGTTCCCGATGGTAATACCGTCATTCGCCAAACCTTTGGCATCAAGTACACAGCCATCGTCGATCACGACATTATTGCCGATCTGGATCTTGTGTGGATGCCTGAGCGTTATGTCACTGCCGAAGAAAACGTTCCGCCCGCATTTACCTAAAAGTACTGGGTAAAACTTGGCACGGAGAAAAAGTCCGAGAGCGCCTGGGGTGTGTCTGAGCAGAGACGCAATCAGTTCGTACCGGACCAGTTGCCACCAGCCAGCTTGGCCGACTACGAGGTCTTGATACTTCTTTCGTTTACTTTTTGAAGCATCAAACACATCGCGCGGAACGTTATCGATCTTCTGCGCCACTTATGTGCTCCGCTGTCCAAGGGAACGTGATTGACCGAATTATAGCAGGAGGGATCAGCTGACGTGATTCGGGTGCCTCGTTGAAAAGTTCGCTGTCTAATCTGTGAGATTGATCAATGTCTCAAACAGAGTTCTCTGCTTGACGCTTGAGGGTAACCATCGAGTTATCAAACGCGGATGGCAGGAGGGCGATCAACATTGCAATGTCAGACACTAACATGATGGACAAGGCATTTGTACTCGAGACTCCAACCAAGCCCGCTAGAAAGACAAATGCCCCTTCTTGGACACCGAATCCACCAAGCGAAATTGGCAACCTTGCAGATGCTAGAGCAAGTGGCACCGTGGCGATAAGGATGTGAAGTGGCACTGATAGGCCGAGACCGATGGCGGCGATGTACGCGATCAGTGCACAAAGGAGACTTTCTGCAACGGATAGCAGGAAGAAACCGGACAAAAGTCCAGGCTGATGGCGATATCGGCCGTACGCTTCAACTATTTTCGCTAACCGGGGGTGCTGTGGCGATTTAGTTGGTCGGCCTTCAGTCGCCCAGTAGTCGGCGAGGTAAAGCGACGCGATGAAGAGAATCGTCATCGTAGCAATAGCAGCGACCAGTATGAATGTGACGCGCCCAACTTCAATCTCGCCTACCGTGCCGGCGAGGAGTAGACAACTCACCAATCCGACCGCTCCCATCGCAATGACCCCTAAACCCCGTTCGATAACGATCGACGCTGTGACCTCCATCATGCCGAGATGTCTGAGTGCAAGGATCCGAACTGCGTCAGCCCCGACTGTGACTGGTAACACCAGTCCGTACAGCGATGATGCGAGGTATGCGCGAAAGGCAATCCATAAACTGACTACCAGTTCTCGAGATCGTAAGAGTAGCCACCACTTGTAGGTCATGAGGAAGCGGTCAGCCAAACTGAGTAGGATGGCGCCAATGAGCGGCAGTAGTGCAATGTTAGCGATAAGGGTTCCGACTTCTCGAGGGTCAGCGATAATGAAAACGAGGGCGGTTAGTAGACCGATCGTAACAGTGAGACGGACGAGTGTGCCCATTCCACCTCTTCGCATGTCTTATTCCGTCGGCCGGGTGGTGTCTTCGATGTACCGGCGGTGCCAGAGTGCAAGGTTCATTAGTCCCCACAAAACGTGATTGTGATTCTTGATGTGTCGCTGGTGTTCATCGATCAGGACATTGACGTGCGAAAGATTCATGTGTTCCTGTATCAGAGGGGAACCATTGAGGAGAGTAGTCATGTATTCTCGCAATTCACCACGGAGCCAGGTTTTAAGTGGCAGACTGTAGCCTTGTTTGCCCCGTTCAAGAATGAATGATGGAAGAATTCCCTCCATTGCCTTACGGTAAATCGCCTTGGTTCGCAATCCAGGAAATTTTGTCGCTGATGGTATCTTGGTAGCGAATTCGACGAGACGATGGTCAAGGAACGGCACGCGAACCTCTAGACTTGCTGCCATCGACATTTTATCGACCTTCATTAAGACAGAGTCCGGCATTGTTAGGCGTGTGTCGACATAGCATTCTTTGGACAAGCGGTCGGTTTCACCTGCTAGTGCGGCACATCGGCGAATAGGTTCAAAGGGATCAAGAGTAATTCGATTCAAGAATGCAGACGTAAAAAGCTTGCGGTCCTGCTCAATTGACGAAAAATACTGCCATCGCATATGTTCTGCTTCGACCGGTAGAGTGGCGCCTTCAATGAAACGCTTCAAAAGATTGATGGCACCTTTTTTCTGTGGGCGGTCAGGGAGCCACTCTACAACTGGTCGAATAATTTGTTGTCGTAAAAAACTGGGAAGAAGAGTGTAGACCGTGCGATCAAGTTTTGACGCAATAAAACGGTCGTAGCCTACGAACACTTCGTCCCCACCTTCACCGGAAAGGCACACAGTAACGTGTTTGCGAGCGTTGCGAGATAACACATGGAATGGGAGCGATGACAAATCTGTCATCGGCTCGTCAAGATGCCAGACAGCATCTTCGATCAGGTCTGGAGTTACCGGGTCGACCACGATCTCGTGATGTTCGGTGCCGTAGTGTTTGGCCGCCCGGCGAGCGTAGTCCCATTCGCTGAATGTGTGGTCTGCGTAACCGATAGTGAAGGTTGGAAGTGGCTGAGAAGTGATCTCTCTCGCAAAGGCGAGTACTGCCGTCGAGTCGAGCCCACCAGACAGAAACACCCCAAGTGGGACATCTGACATCAGACGTTGTTCGATGGCTTCACGCAGTAATTGACGAATACTGCTAACACACTCTTCTTCCGAGAGGTCCTCAGGTTCAAAGCGGACGTCCCAGTAAGGTTCGACGGTGAGCTGGCCGTTTCGTACGATGAGACGGTGTCCCGCCGGAAGTTTGTGAATACCTCGGAACATAGTGGCTGGTGCTGGTACAAATTCGAATCCGACGTAGTGATAGAGTGCCTGAAGGTCGACCTCACGGTTGATTAGATTTGAAGCGAGCAGTCCTTTGATTTCGGAACTAAATACTAAGCGTCTGCCGTCCCAGCTGTAGTAGAGCGGTTTGATTCCGAGTCGGTCACGAGCAAGCATCAGGGTGCGAGATGATGAATCCCAGACGGCAAAG
Organism: uncultured Vicinamibacteraceae bacterium; assembly: GCA_964342185.1. GTDB lineage: Bacteria > Acidobacteriota > Vicinamibacteria > Vicinamibacterales > UBA8438 > CAUZIB01. The sequence continues at coordinate 54,370 of CAYFER010000008.1, forward strand.
CCAAATTGTCCATCGAACCAGTCGACACAGTCTGTGCCATGTTGCTCCCATTCATGAACGATGACCTCGGTGTCGCAACGGGTTCTAAAGTGGTGGCCCGTTTTTGATAATTCCTTTCGGCGAGTACCATGGTTGTAGATCTCGCCGTTGAACGCGACCCACACAGTGTTGTCTTCATTGGTCATGGGTTGGTGGCCTCCCTCGAGATCGATGATCTTGAGTCGACGTGTGCCGAGGCCTACCTGTCCGCTGACGTGGATTCCAGCGTCGTCTGGTCCACGATGGACGATCGAAGCCAGCATTCGATTAATAGTGGCCGGATCGATCTGACTGTCTGACTGGCTGTCGAAGATGCCAACAATGCCACACATGCGCTACGTAAGGAAATCTAATGTCTCCCTATTACAGATATCCGTTTTCTCGATACCAGGCTGCTGTTTGTTTTAATCCTGTGGGAAGGTCTACCTTGGCTTCATACCCCAGATCTTGGCTTGCTTTTTTGATGCTAAAGGCGCGATTTTGACGAAACCAATCTGCACGCCGTCGAAACAATGGCGGTTCGACATTCAAGGGTTTACAAATTACTTCACAGGCAATCGCACCCAACCACAGTGGGTAAAATGGAAGATGAATAATCTGAACTTCCTGGTCCATACTTTCTGCCACCGCCGTTACCAGCTCATTGAGTGAGCAGTAGACAGCATCGCCCACCAGATAGACTTGACCGGTTCCAGGCGTGGCGGCTGCTAGTTCAAACGCATCCACCAAGTTCTCAATATACAGTGGATGATACAGCGTCTGACCATTTCCAAACATTAAGAAGTAACCCCGCTTTACTGCACGAAAGAGATGAAGAAACCGCGCGGGGTCACCAGGGCCATAAATCGCCATGGGCCGGAGTATCGTTGCTGGAAGTCCATCTGCAACTAACTTTCTAATTTCCTCTTCTCCTTCGTATTTGGTCGCTTGGTAATAGTCCTCCGGAGAGATGGGAGAGTCCTCGTCGCCAGGTGGGGACTTGATGTCGCCATGTACACCTTGAGTTGAGCAGTACACAAACGAAGTCACACCGTGACGGAGCGCTGCTTCGCCGACGATTTTGGTGCCAACGGCATTAACGTCGTGATACACCGTATCAGGTAGATTGATTTGTCTAAATACGGCAGCGACATGAAAAACTTGGTCTACTCCGCGCATCAGCTGGTTGACCACCGTTTCGTTCGTCACACTGTCTAATGTCAATTCGGCGCCGCGTGACTTTAAATCGGCCGCAAAGAGTCCAGGTGTGTTGTCGAGCACTTGAACGATGTCGCCACGGTCCAGCAGTCGTCGCACTAGATGGCTGCCGGTGAATCCCGTTCCGCCTGTAACCAAGGTTCGCATGGTATGTTTCGTAATTGACAGTCTTGTGCAAAATCTTCAGAAGAAGAGCTTGAGTCCTCCACCCAGTTGTGCGCCACCTACCTTGATAGATATGACGCTGTTACCACTAGGTAGGTCAACTGTCCCTCCGGCATAGTGAAAAAAACCGCTAGCACCAAGTTCTTCATTGAGAAGAAAAGTTCCGTCAAAACCGATGTGTCCACCAAAGCCGGTCCTGCCAACTGACGAAGTAGTCAAAGCATTCACGGTGACCGTTGGGAAAAGAGGAGCCTGGGTTTCAGGTCCAAGTTCAATGTCACTGATGACGTCCTGATGAATACGAAAAAGTGTCGGCCCACCAAGTAGTGACACAATAAAACGTTCGGATACGGGAACTACATAGACAGCCGAGAGATGAACCGCCAATTCGTGGTGTTTGAGACCTGTTTCGGTATAGCTGACCGATCGTGGACGGTGGTGCAGAAGCGGGTTTGGGACTGTGCCGGTTCCCGCGATATCGTCAGTCATCCGGACGGTCGAAAAGCCAATACTAGCGCCCAAGTTGCGCCAGATTCTTAGACCACCCGATACATCGAGAAGGCCTCCGCCGGTCAATGTGTGTTGAGTCTCTAACAGAGCAACTTCGTCAAATTTGCGGAGAGAGGATTGGTCTTTGAATTGACGCCCGCCCAGTTGTCCACCCCCACCAATTGAAACGAAGCCTCGGCCGGTCCATTCTTGAAAATTTGGCCAGATTTGTGCTTCCGCAGTGCCCAATGTCAGTCCGACAATCAAAACGGTAAACTTGGCAACCACAATATTTCTGTGTCGGTTCATCTGACTCCCGAATATGGTGTGTAGGTGGCCTGAGCTGATTTGGCCTGGGCGCGCAATGCTAGCACACCTTTTCTTGCCGGCGGTGAGGTTCGCCTTTTCGTCATGGTTTCGCTATTATGACTGAAAGTTGGGTGCGCATAATTTCTCATGTTGGCAAAGGAGTTGCTAGTTGTTCGCCAGGGTACAGGCCAAATTGATTCGGCTAGGGGCGCTTTGTGTGCTCTTGTTAGCATTCGGTTGCGAAAATTCCACTCCCACCTCTCCATCAACGGCCACCGTTCCAAGTGACGGTTCAACCCTAAAAGTTTCGGCACCAATACCTCAGAGTCCGATCGCCAACGCTGAGGTAGACGTTTTTAATCCAAAGCTGACTTCTGGTAACGCCCAGTCCTTATTTGTATCCGGAGTTAATTTTTCTCACGAGTTTCAACTCTTCCATGTTGCTGCCAATAGTACTCTGATGTTGGTTGAATCAGGAACGGTCTTGCAGGGCGTGACTGTGACTTCGTATGTTGTTGAGAACCCACTTGAGGATGACCAATTCTATCAGTGGCAGGTTCGAGCCATTTTCGATGGTTCTTACGGACCATGGTCCGAGATGGCTTCGTTCAGTACGAATTTTCCTGTCTCGATTGGTCCACCGATACCATTACAACCTGGTCCAGACGAAGTTGTCGACAGTGTCAGACCAGTCTTGGAGATTGAGAATCCAGTGATTGAGGGAGAGACTGGCACTGTAATGATTGAGTTTCAAGTTGCTTTAGATCCCAATTTCCAGAACATGGTCTCAATTATGTCGGAAGAGTTGGGAAGACATGCAGGTATCCACACACCGTTAACGGGTCCGAGACAGTCCGCGCTGTCTCGGGCAGAGAAGACGAGTGCCCAGGTGACCGTCGACCTTGAGTTTGACACGGCGTATTATTGGCGTACCCGTGGTACAAATGGAATCGTAAGTAGATATCCGTCGGTAGCGGCACCGGGTTCAGTTGTTGGGCAGTTCTCTCAAGTAACATCATTCAAAATTGCGGCAGAGGCGGTGGTCAATGCAGGCGGCGGCGGCGGCGGGGGTACGGTCAATAGCGGGACGGAAGATGACGAGCTTGACCTGAGTGAGGTCGTCTGGCTTCATCATAACGTTAGCGATTGGCCGCAAACGTCGACAATAACGAGTACCAGGATCGGAGCGCCCCCGATTTGTATCGACCACACTAAACGTGGTCAATGGCCAAGCGCAGATTTCAGTGGAAGCGGAGCAATCGTCGATAGTAACCCGTGGGTTTTTGCGAACATCGGTGGAACTTGGTACGCGGCGACTTGGGAATGGATGCGTACTGGTACTACATGTAAGAGTTTGGGGGCTTCTGACTTCAAAACCCATGTCAATGGTGCCTCACCCTTGAATACATGGACTCCCCAATCGGGTGAGCAAATTGGATTAATGATCAGTACACCTGCTCGGTTCGGGCCAGAAGGTTCGGTCAATGAACGTTCCAACGTTGTGCTTCGAACCTGGCCATGAGTAAGATTGGTTTATTCGTGGCAAGGTGGTCTGACGCAGAGTGAGAGCACTAGTCGAAGAAGATTGTGGCTCGAATTACTGTCGTAACGTCGCACCCTCCCTTTTCTGAGGGAGGACATCTCGTCATTGCCAATTCATTGGTGACGGCACTACGAGCGTCGGGCCACGAGGCCGCACTTTTGTGCACCCCGCAGAATCGTTTCGGTCGTCAAGCTTCGGCTTACTTGGCCACTTGGTTGACCGATGTGGGGCAGGCCCATGACGGCAAACCGGTTGATCAGGTTATCAGCTTTCGTTTTCCTAGTTATGCAATTCGCCATCAGGTCCATGTCTGCTGGTTGAATCACCGAATGCGAGAGTACTATGACCAGTGGCCACGATTTAGCGCATCCCTTTCCGTTCCTGGTCGCCTAAAGGAAACCGTTCGTCGATATTCGGTTCACAGTGTCGACCGCTACCTCTTGACACGGAACGTAAATCGCTTGTTTTCACAGTCAAGAACTATTGAAGCGAGGTTGAAGCAATGGGGAAGGATTCCTTCGACTGTTCTTTATCCGCCACCGCCTCCAAGGCCCTACCGGTGCGAAGACTATGAAAACTTTGTACTCATAGTTTCACGACTGACACCTCTAAAACGGGTGAGATTGGTTATTGAAGCTCTGGGTGAACCTGTCGCTGATGGTGTGAACTGTGTAGTAGTAGGTGACGGAGAAGAAAGCGCTACATTGCGGCAAATGGCGGACGAACGTGGTTTGTCGAACCGAGTAAGGTTCTTGGGTCAGGTGGACGATGAGGAATTGTTGAGACAATTAGGACGTTGCCGTGCCGTCTGTTTTCCAGCTCAACACGAAGACTATGGTCTTGTGACAGTGGAAGCGTTTGCGTGCGGTAAACCGGTTGTTACCTGCACGGACAGTGGTGGACCTTCTGAGTTGGTCAGGCACAATGTGAATGGATTTGTGACAGAACCAGTAGCCGCAGCATTGGCATCGAAACTGGCCTTGCTTTCCGATGACCGTGCTTTAGCGGAGCGGTTAGGCGCGACCGCAGTTGAAGATGTGACGGACATGACGTGGGAGCGCGCATCGCAACAATTGGTGCTCGTGTAGAATCGGCTTGGAGCGACAGGTGCGGTTATGACCGGCGGATGTGTTTTGATGTGAACTAAGACCGTTTATTCTTGGGCACGAGTTCAGTATGTCTTATCAATCAAAGCTTGAAGCAAAGCTGGCCCGGAAGGTTGGCAAGGCCATTACTACTTTCGGACTGATTGAGGACGGTGACCGTATTATGGTCGGGCTGTCTGGTGGCAAGGACAGTTGGGCATTGATGCAGGTGCTGGATGTTCTCCGGCGTCGTGCGCCCGTGAACTTCTCCTTGGTTGCTGTCAATGTGGATTCGGGTTACGAAGAATATAAACACGCTGAGATTTCTCGTGCCTGCGTATCTCGAGGGTGGGAATATCGGATTGAGCACACTCAAATCGGTGAAGTCATGGACGATGTCTTAGATGTAGGTGAGACTCCGTGTTCTTTGTGCGCGAAACTACGGCGGGGTGTGTTGTATCGGATTGCCGCAGAGGTTGGCGCTACGAAGATCGCGCTTGGTCATCACGCTGACGATTTCATCGAGACGCTTTTGCTGAATCTATTCTTCGCGGGCAGTCTTAAGGCGATGCCGGCCAAACTGATTTCTGATGACCAGCGTCATGTTGTAATTCGACCGTTGGTTTATGTCGCTGAAGATGAGGCGCGGGCGTACACCAGAGAGAACGAACTTCCCGTGATTGGGTGTTGTTGTCCAGTTTGTGGCGATTTGAGTTTAAAACGCCAAAGGCTGAAGCGTTTGTTGCTCGACTTCGAAACGGAGCATCCTGGAGTCAAGAGTTCAATGCTGAAGGCCCTAGGGAATGTGGCGCCACGTCATCTGCTTGATTTACGTCTGAATCCGACTGGTGAATTAAGAGCCAAGCTTGCCGACAAACTCGAAGCAGTGTCATAGCACTAGGCCTGCTATTTGTTCTGAGTATCCATAAATGAAAGTTATTCTCCAGCGCGTCCGCTCAGCGCGTGTGCGTGTTGATGGCAAGGAAGTCGGGCAGATTAATCGAGGGTTACTTGTTTTTGTTGCGATTCGAACGGGAGATTGTTCTAAGGACGTCGATTATTTGGTGCAGAAGATTCAAGAACTCAGGATCTTTGATGATGCTAGTGGCAAGATGAATCACTCGATCACTGATATTACTGGTGAGTTACTGGTGATCTCTCAGTTTACGCTTTACGCAGACTGTCGAAAAGGACGTCGACCATCGTTTGGCATGGCCGCTTCACCCGATGTAGCGCGCGCGCTGTATGAAGAATTTGTCCGTAGGTTGCGCCTCAGTGGATTAATGGTGTCGACGGGTCAGTTTCAGTCCATGATGGATGTTGAATTGACTAACGATGGTCCGGTGACCCTCATTGTGGAGAGTTCTGATGCTTGATCCTGAGATTGTTGTTACTTATGACGTTGAGGGTTGGCGATGAGTAGCCTCAAATCATCGTCCACAAAATTTATCTAACTGTTTTTTTGCTCTTCGTAAACATGCTGATTCGAGCGTGGTCGCTTCTGAGGTTAGCACTGATTGGCGAAGGCCTTCTTGTGTTCATTGCATTTACATGGTCGTGGTGGCGTGATACCGATTTTGTGTTTGGCGGTACGGCGAAAGGAGTCACCTACGGTCTACTCATGGCGGCCGTCTTGGCTGTTGTAAATCTCTATCTACTTGTTCGAGCACCAGCCTTACCCGGGGTGCCCTCTATCCGCCGGCTTTACGTCGAAGTGATGCAACCGGTGTTCGGAAACCTATCGGTGACGGAGATCGCTGTCATAAGTGCGGTGGCAGGCATCGGTGAAGAACTCTTGTTTCGTGGGGTGTTACAGTCAGAGCTAGGGCTATTTTCTGCGAGTGTGCTGTTTGGGTTGGCCCATATGGGTGGAGGCGGCACGCTGGCTTTTGGTTGTTGGGTGATGGTGATGGGCGGCATGCTTGGAATTCTGGCGATTGTGACAGAAGGATTATTGGCGCCCATTATTGCCCATGCGGTATACGATGCTGCCGCAATGAGTTATATCAGGTGGGACCGAAACGAGAGGGCCGCTTGAGAAACCTGATAGGTGAAGTCGCATGCGACCAGCGGGTATGGATTTTTACATCGCAGGTACATGTCCGTCAGAACGTGTTGAGTTCTTTGAGGACGGTATTCATTGCCGCTGTTGCGGTCATTACGTTGTTTCCGTGGCCAACCCTGGCGCAACAGCGTCCCCTTGCAACCGAGGACCCGGAGTCGATTGGAAGTGGACTTGTAATGATTGAAGGCGGATTTGATTACATGCGTGACCAGCTATATCCAGTTTCTGGACTGAAAGGCCATCGGTTTCGTGTTCCCACAGCTGGCGTGGCCATCGGTGTCAGTTCTATTGCTGAAATCCAGATTGACGGAATTTCCTATCAGAGTTTGAACGTCACCACCCAGGTAGAGGCCCCCTTGTCTCGGCTACTGCAGTTTAGTGGTGACACCACCTATGATATGGATGACATTGTGGTCGGGGCTAAAGCACGAGTGCTATCCGAGGGGCGTCGACGTCCTGCTGTCGCCCTGCGTTTTGCAACTCGTCTGCCGAATGCTGGCAACGAAAGCGGTCTCGGCCTCGACACAACCGATTTTGTTAACACGTTGTTGGTTGGTAAAACATTTGGGGCTGCTCGGATTGTTGGGAACGTTGGTTTGGGGATCTTAGGGGATCCGACGCGGGGTGATCGACAAAACGATGTGGTTGTGTACGGAGTTTCTCTCACACGGTTCATAACGAACGCGATCCAGTTTGTTGCAGAAGTCAATGGGTACGAAAACACGCGACGTGGTAGCCCGCCTCCAGGAACCGACAGTTCGTCCTATTTTCGAGCAGGAGCGCGGTACAGTCGAGGCTCGATTCACTTTGACGCCGCTCTTGTGTCTGGCTTGACTGCCCGCGATGCCAGTGTAGGTTTGACTGCAGGACTGTCGTGGGTGTTCCAGGGAATGGAGGTTCCTTGAAAGCCCTTGAGTTTGTTAAGGCCCACGCTTACGGAAATGACTTTCTTTTCATCAATGAAGATGTGGTCTCGACCGATGAAGCGTCCCGCGTCGCCAGGGAGATCTGTGACCGTCATACTGGAGTAGGTGCTGATGGCCTCATCTTTTATCGTCTAACGGCATTAGGGGCGGCGATGAAACTGTTTAATGCTGATGGTTCGGTTGCTGAGATTTCAGGTAATGGCGTGCGCTGCCTCGGCGCGATTGTCGCGTCTGAAGATGAGATTGGAAGTGAGACCGTCGTTGAAACGGATGGCGGTGTTAAGGTGCTGACGTTGTTGAATGCCGATTCTTCTCGGTATACATTCCGCGCCCACATGGGGCAGCCTATGGGATTACAGGAACTAGAGCTTGGCATTAATGGTAGCCAGCTACGTGTCGTTGTTTTGTCGGTTGGTAATCCCCAGTGTGTTGTACTTACGGACCGGCTCGATGAAGCACGGTTTAAGGAACTCGGTCCAGCTATAGGGGAGCACGAGGCATTTCCTGAAGGAACCAATGTGGAGTTTGTTTCGGTAGAGCAACCCGATTTAGTTCGGATTCTAATTTGGGAGCGAGGTGTCGGCCCAACAACCGCGTCTGGCACTGGCGCTTGTGCGTCAGCCGTTGCTGCGGCGCAGTATGGTGGTGCCAATCGGGTTCTAGACGTGGTGTCACCTGGTGGGGCCCAGCATGTTGAATGGGATGAGGATGGTATTTACCTTACCGGCTCAGCCGAGCTTATTGCACACGGCAAATGGTTCGTGTAGGAACACTGGAGTAGAACCATGTGTTTCGTGGTCTCGGACCGTCTTTATTGATATTCAGAGGATCTAATCTTCTATTTTGTGATTCTTACGTTATGTCAAAAGTTCTCTACTTCGACTGCTTCTCTGGTGCTTCAGGTGACATGATCTTGGGTGCTTTGATCGACGCCGGGTTACCGATAGCAGAACTTCGGGAGGCTCTGGGTAGTCTTGCCCTTAAGAACATTCGCGTAGAAGCCCACACAACACAAAGAGCAGGAATTGGAGCGACTAAGTTCACAGTGATTGATGAAACTGCGGAGCATCGTGTTGGGAATGATAACGGGCATCATCAACACCGACATGACGCAGGACATAGTCATGATCATGCGGACCATCGTGGATTGACTGAGATTTGTCGGATGATTGACGGGTCAGGACTATCGACTGCGGCGAAGGAGCGATCGAATCACTTGTTTCGACGTCTGGCAGAGGTGGAGGCGGCGATTCATCAGACATCGGTTGAAAAAGTTCATTTGCACGAGGTTGGGGCTGTTGATTCAATCATCGATATTGCGGGTTGTGTTTTCGCCTTGGAGTGGTTTGATGTGGAACGGGTCATTGTTTCTCCGCTGAATGTCGGGTCTGGGACGGTCAAGTGCGAGCATGGTGTCATGCCGGTTCCGGCGCCTGCTACTGCGAAACTAATTGAGGGTACTCCTGTTTATTCAAAGGGACCCGAAGTCGAACTGCTGACCCCTACAGGTGCTCTGATTCTGACGGATTACGCAGAGAGTTACGGTTCACTGCCGACGATGACGTTGGAACGGACTGGTTTTGGTGCCGGGGATCACGATTTCCCCGATCATCCTAATCTTTTGCGAGCGGTGATAGGACAGGAAGATGATTTTGGTGCGCTGGAACGGGTAGTTGTACTCGAGTGCGAGATCGACGACATGAACCCTCAGATTTTTGGTCTACTGATGGATCGGCTGTATGCCAATGGTGCCTTGGATGTTTTCTATGTGCCAATCCAGATGAAGAAGAATAGACCGGGGACGTTGGTGACGATCGTCGCACTTCCTCCACAGCGTGAGGCTTTAAGTAACATTGTTTTTCGAGAGACGACAACTATCGGTGTGCGGTTCAGAGAAATGGATCGCGAGCGACTAGACCGTGAGGAAGTTGCGGTCGAGACATCACTGGGTGTCGTGCGATTTAAGTTGGCCCGACGTTCTGGAACAGATGTAGTCGTGAATGCTTCTCCTGAATTTGAAGATTGTGTGCGATTGGCTGAAGAACATGGGTTGCCAGTGAAAACTGTCCAGGCGGTGGCGACGAAAGCTTATTTGGAGCGTGAGCGCACATGACTTTTTACGGCGACAGTAATGGGATACCTGTCTATTTACTAGTAACCTAAACTAACGTGAACCACTGCGTGTCGATGAATTAATGTCTAAGTTCTATTTAACCACTGCGATTGATTTTGTGAATAGTCGTCCTCATTTAGGTACGGCTTACGAAAAAATCACAGCGGACGTAATTGCCCGGTACAAGCGTCTGTCTGGTGTGGACACACGTTTTCTTATGGGCAACGACGAACATTCTCAGAATGTCTACCAGCGGGCGATAGAAGAGAAGCTTGAACCGTTGGAATTTTGTGACAAGATGGAAGAGGTTTTTCGAGACGTATGGCAGCGGCTTGATATTTCCTACGACGATTTCATTCGGACAACTGAAGCGCGTCATCGGTCCGGTGTGACTGCTCTCGTGCAGAGAATCGCCGAGGCGGGCGATCTCTACGAAGGGGCATATGAGGGCTGGTACTGTGTTTCGTGTGAGGCATTTAAGCAGGAGAAAGACCTTGTTGAGGGGCAGTGCCCCGTTCATAAATGCTTGCCGCAGTGGATTAAAGAAAAAAACCATTTCTTTCGACTTTCGAAATTTCAGAAGCCCCTACTGAAGCACTATGCCGATAACCCAGACTTTCTTGAGCCTGAGAGTCGACGTAACGAGATTCTGCAACTCGTTGAATCCGGGCCTGAAGACATTTCGATAAGTCGGACCGGCCAGGCGTGGGGTATCCCGCTTCCCACCGATTCGAATAGTGTCGTCTATGTCTGGGTAGATGCGTTGATTAATTACATTTCGGCCGTTGGTTTTGGCGGTGATGCAGACTTATGCGACAAATGGTGGCCGGCGGACCTACACATTATCGGAAAGGACATTACTCGTTTTCATTGTGTAATCTGGCCCGCAATGCTCATGAGTGCTGGGCTTCCGTTGCCGAAACAAGTATTTGGCCATGGTTGGGTTCACTGGAAGGGACAGAAGATGAGCAAGTCGCTCGGTACTGTTGTCGACCCACTTGATGCCGCGAAACGTCTGGGGCCAGACCCTTTGCGGTTATATCTGACCAAGGGGATCAGCTATGGGCAGGATGGCGATTTTTCATGGGAACGTTTTGAGGAACGATATAACGTAGACCTTGCGAACAATCTTGGTAATCTCGTAAGCCGAGTAACTGCCATGGCACATCGGTATCGCGATGGCACCTTGTCTCGTCCTACTGAACCGCCGACTCAACTTGCTGATCGGGCCATGTCGATCGTACGAGCGTATCGAAAAGCCATGGACACTCTTGCGATTCACCAAGGGGCATCCTTGGCGTTCGATTTGGTTGATGCCAGTAATGAGTTTATTGCCGAGGTTCAACCGTGGGCCGTCGCAAAGGATCCTGCGCGGTCAGAACAATTAAACCGCCAGTTGTATGACATCAGTGAAGCCATCAGGATTGCAGCGTTGTTGTTATTGCCAGTTATGCCGAGATCCTGTGATCAAATACTTCGCCGAATCGGTGAAACTCGCGCGTCTTCTACTTTGCGATTGGACTTGGATGGCGTTTGGATTACGAGTGGCGACAGGGTGATTTCAAAAGGGCCACCACTGTGGCCGAGGATAGAAACAAAGGCTGACACAATGAGTGAAGATATTAATAACGAGCAGGGAAAGAGGTCGGAAGCGAAGCCTCTTACTTCGACGGCCGGGTCGGATACAACGAGGGTGAGCGACGAGAGAGTGCAGTCGCCGGAAAGTGTTTCGGTATCGGGGGATCCAATTGGCGATGCCGCGCCGAAGATTTCTATCGATGAGTTTTTTAAGGTCGATCTGCGAGTCGGTCGTGTTGTGTCGGCTGAGGCAGTTCCAAAATCAAGAAAATTAATGAAGATTCAACTTGAGACTGGCAATGGTGGGCTGCAGATCCTCGCGGGTATTTTAGGTTCATACGAACCTGAGGCGCTCGTCGATCGACTGGTTATTTATGTGGCTAATCTGAAACCAGCGAAACTTGCCGGCCTGGAGTCAAATGGGATGATCTTGGCAGCCTCTGACCCAGAGAATGGGAAACCGGTGTTATTGACGGTAGATGACCTGAAGGCCATATCGCCTGGTTCCCGGGTGAGTTAAGACGGAGTCGTGATTGTTGGAGTGCGTAGTGGCGACTTTATGAGATGGAGTAGAAGTGTTCGCTGCCGATAGGCACATTATTTGTTAGCTTGGTTTATATCCTGTCTATGGTCGATTCTCATTGTCATCTTGCTGATGACGCCTTCAGTTCGGATTTGGAGCAAGTGGTTCAACGAGCGCAGTCCGTGGGTGTAACGGAAGCGCTTTGTATCATTGATCCGACGAACGAGACGGAGAAACATCGGTTTACCCAGGTTGTTGATTTGTGGCCGTCTACCCGATGTGCAGTCGGGGTTCATCCCCATCAAGCCGGTAAATTCATGGACACTGTTGATCAACTGGACGGAGTTCTCGAGGATGCCCTGATGGCTTTGCCTGCGTCTTGTGCCATTGGAGAGATTGGGCTTGATTATCATTACGATTTTGCGCCGGTCGAACTTCAGAAAAAAGTGTTCCGATGTCAGCTCCGTTTTGCGCTTGACAGAGATCTTCCGGTTGTTATTCATACCCGTGACGCGGATGCGGATACGGTGAGTCTACTTGGAGAAGAAAGCCAAGGCCGGCTCCGAGGAGTTTTTCACTGCTTCACTGGTGGGGAAACGTTTGCACGGCAGGCTCTCGATCTTGGATTCTATATCTCATTTTCTGGGATTGTGACATTTCGGCGAGCCGAAGAAGTTCGTAAAGCGGCCAAGCTTGTTCCTAGTGACAGACTTTTAGTAGAGACCGATTCGCCATATCTTGCTCCTATTCCTCACCGTGGAAAACGGAACGAACCAGCTTGGGTCGAGCAAGTTGTTCAGATGCTGGCCGAAACTCGAGAAGAAACAGTATCTGAAGTAGTGGCGGCGACTAGAAGTTCTTTTGTGGAACTTTTTGGGAATAGTTGTGATTCAGATGATTCGCCTAAAGAGTTGGTGCGTTGACACTTGTGAAGTAAGTGTGTTCTGATCAATTGCGGCTATGCAAACTGTTCGCTCGTCTGCTCCCGAGGAGCTTGTCAGAATTTTTGAGCCGATCCAGGGACAGCTGGAAGAGGTCGAGGAAGCTTACGCGAAGCATATTCAATCGCGCGTCGATTTAATTCCCCAGATCGGACGTTACATACAGTCGAGTGGAGGAAAGCGGGTGCGCCCGGCGGTCCTGTTAATGGCTGCGAGGCTGGCTGGCTATGCGGGCGAGCAGGCGGTCAATTATGCCTCGGTCGTAGAGTTTATCCATACGGCGACACTGGTCCACGACGATATTATCGATGATGCTGATTTGAGACGGGGCAAACTGGCGGTGCATTCACGGTGGGGGAATGACATCACAGTTCTCTTGGGGGACTACCTCTACATCAAATCAATGGGGATGGCCCTGTCATACGATTCTCTCGACCTTGTTCGGCTTTTGTGCGACGTAACGTTACGGATGATCGAGGGAGAACTTTATCAACTTACCAAGACCGGGGACGTTGATATTAGTGAGGACGAGCACTTCGAAATCATACGGCGGAAAACCGCGTATCTGTTTGGCGGATGTGCTGAGATTGGTGGCATGCTCGGTGATGTGTCACCAGAGCAACGAACTGCGCTTCGGGAATATGGATTTAACTTAGGTATAGCATTTCAGTTGGTAGACGATCTACTTGATTACACAGCTGACAAGACCGCACTCGGGAAGCCGATTGGCGGGGACCTTCGTGAGGGCAAGGTGACGCTACCGGCAATCTTGCTTTTGCAACGAGATAGTAACCGGTCAAAAGAGTTGGTTAAGTCACTACTTTCCGATCACTCCGCTACCCCGGAGTTATGGCAAGAGCTGAAGGAACTGTTGCATGAGCATCAAGCCATCGAACATGCTTACGATCGGGCGGTGGAATACGCATCCAATGCAAAGGCCTATCTGGAGGTGTTTCCTCGGTCGTCTGAACGTGAGGCGCTAGCGGCGTTACCCGACTACGTCTTGGCTAGAGACCGGTAGGTGGTTGCTATCACTCTAGACCCTTGTTTCCTCGCCACCTAGGTGAGAGCCATCAAAGAACAGATCGAACAGCTCCGCGAACGTATCCGGTACCACGAAGAGCGTTACTACGTACTCGACGATCCTGAGATTTCTGATTCCGAGTTTGACGCCCTACTGCAAGAACTAAAGACCCTTGAAAATGCCAACCCTGAATTTGTTACTCCGGAATCGCCGACGCAGCGTGTTGCGGGGCGTGCAGTTGCCGGTTTTGAGTCGGTTGCACATGCAGAACCGATGCTCAGCTTGGATAATGCCTACACGGTCGATGAGTTGCGAGGGTTTGACCGTAGGGTTCGTGATGCTCTCGGCCCAGAAGTCGCCTGGTCCTACATTGCGGAGTTAAAGATTGACGGTCTTGGGATTGCCCTGACATATGACAATGGAAAATTAATGCGTGGTGTGACTCGAGGAGACGGAACTTTTGGCGAGGATGTGACCTCTAATGTTCGGGCGATTCGGGCGATTCCACTGCTGCTGTCACATGCGCCCAATGGAACGATCGAAATTAGGGGTGAAATCTATCTTCCGCATCAACAGTTTGACGAACTCAACAAGGAAATCGGTTTATTAAACGAAGAAATTGAACAAAAGAATCTTGCGCGAAAGAAGAAAGGGCAGCCGGAAGTGGCACTGAAAACTCTGGCGGTTAATCCGCGCAATGCGGCTGCAGGCACGATGCGTCAGAAAGATGCTTCGGTTGTTGGGAGCAGAGGATTACGTGCGTGGATGTACCAGATTGTTAGTGCAAGGGGAGCGCTGGAGCGGGGTTTGGATCAACTTGAACAATTGAAAAAATGGTCTTTACCAGTTGAGCGACATTGGGAACCATGTGATGAAATTTCTGCGGTAATCGAATTTTGCCGTAAATGGGAAAAGCGAAGGGCATCACTTGGATTTGATATCGATGGTGTGGTGGTGAAAGTGAGAGATGGGAAACATCGGCGTCGTCTCGGGGCAACAGCCAAATTTCCCCATTGGGCGATTGCTTTTAAATTTCCTGCGGAACAAGTAACGACTCGGCTGAAGGATATTTCGGTGCAGGTTGGTCGAACAGGGGCCGTAACGCCGTACGCGATGCTTGATCCGGTGTTCTTGGCCGGCTCAACGATTTCCAGAGCAACATTGCATAACGCTGAAGAGGTTGCCCGCAAGGATATAAGAGCTGGTGATTGGGTTCTTGTGGAAAAAGGCGGAGATGTTATTCCAAAAGTTGTGAAACCGATTATTAGCAGGCGCCCGAAAGGTTCGCTTGCCCCCCAACCATTTACGATGCCAGCGGAATGTCCCGAGTGCGGCACGTTGTTGGTAAGAGTCGACGGTGAGGTTGTGTGGCGCTGTGAAAATGTGGTGTGCCCGGCGAAAGTCAGGCGTTCGTTGGTTCACTTTGCGAGCCGAAAGGCGATGAACATCGAAGGGCTTGGAGAGAAAGCGGTCGATGATCTCGTAAGCGAAGGTTTAGTGGCGACTGCTGCTGATTTGTACAAACTGGATCTATCGACACTAGAAACTGTGAAGTGGTTTTCTCCTCCACAAGATCCTCGAAAGGATCGAAGCGCGCGGGCCGAAAAACTCTTGTCGGAGATTGATCGAAGTAAGCGGAATGAGCTGTGGCGGTTATTGTTCGGTCTTGGCATCCGCCACGTTGGCGAAGGAGCCGCGAGATTACTGGCTAATAAATTTGGCAGCCTTGAGCGATTGGTCGCAGCGTCGGAGGCAGAACTTGAATCCATCCCCGATATTGGCCCCACGGTGGCTGAGAGTTTACGGTTCTACTTTGATCAACCTGAAACAATTGGTCTATTGAAGGCGCTGCGCAATGCAGGCGTTAATCTGTCCGGACAAGTTGAAAGTCTGGATGTTTCTCCAGGGGTGAAGGTTCTTGCTGGGCAGACTTTTGTGTTGACTGGTTCTTTGATTGTGATGTCACGCGATCAAGCGAAGCAGGCCATTGAGTCGCTAGGAGGACAAGTTGTGTCATCTGTTACGAAGGGAACCAGTTATCTTGTGGTAGGAGAGGCTCCTGGCGGAAAATTGTCGGCAGCACAGAAATTGGGAGTCAAGACGCTCACGAGTCAAGAGTTCTTGGCACTGGTGTCTCCAAAATAACTGCCAGTATCTTGTATTACACGCTTGAGAAGTAGAAGATTGGAAGAGTGGCAGACGCATAGATCTTTGAAGTTCCGCTGCAGTTAGCTAGACGGCCGCTGCGTATGTTTGTTTCGATGAACATACGGAGAGGAAAGTCCGAACTCCGAAGGGCAGTGCGCCGGGTAATTCCCGGTCAGGGTGACCTGAAGGAAAGTGGCACAGAAAACATACCGCCAACCTGAGCGTGTGTTTGGCGCTATCGCGAGGTCGTCCATTTTGGGTGGCTTTGTGGAGGTAGGTAAGGGTGAAATGGTGTGGTAAGAGCACACCGCGCTCGTCGTAAGGTGAGTGGCAGGCTAAACCCCGCACGGAGCAAGACCAAATAGGGAGACGTTTGAGGGTGGTCCGTCCGAAGTCTCCGGGTAGGTCGCATGATCCCGCCAGTAATGACGGGACTAGAGGAATGGTCGTCATCCGGCGTGGTTGTGAGAAATTACAACCAGTGGGAGACAGAATTCGGCTTATAAACCGACTGTGGCGGAACTTCAACCAGAAATAGGAGAGTGACGGGTTGTTTCTTGATTGGAATTAGAGGGAACTTCGATAGACAAATCACGACATCAGTTTTAACAGGTAAACTTTGAGAACGAGGTGACGAGTTGCGGAATTTTGGAATAGCCTTGGCAACGCTCATTCTGTTGGGAAGCTTCGTAGCCATTTTTGGGCTTAGTTCAGAGGCTCAGCGCGACAATGTCGACCAGACTGATGCGTCGGATTTAACGGTCGAAGAGTACACTCCTCGATCGACGCTGGTCGTGGAGGAACATCCCGTTCTTCGTGCTAAGTATCCAGTCATTGATGTTCATAGTCATCATTGGTCTTTGTCTTCCAATCAATGGGCTCAGATTCTTTCAGAGATGGACCAGCTTAACCTGCAGGTTCTTGTTAATCTCAGCGGTGGGTCTGGTAGCGGACTTCAACGAAAAATTGAAACAATTGAAGCCAGTGATGCACCGAATCGGATGGTTCATTTCGCAAACCTCGATTTTGATGGCGGTCTTTATCCAGGGTTTGGTAAGGCGGCGGCGGAGCAGTTGGAGACAGATGTTCATGCGGGTGCCGTCGGCTTGAAATTCTTCAAGAATTTTGGAATTGACGTTCGTGATCGATCTGGCCGAAGGGTTCCGGTCGACCATTCTGAACTTGACCCGGTTTTTGAAAAGTGTGCCGAACTTGATATTCCGGTGCTGATTCACGTCGGTGAACCATCGGAGTTTTATCAGCCAGTTGACGAATTTAATGAACGATGGCTCGAGCTTACTCTTCTTCCAAATCGTCGGATGCCTCGCAGTCAATATCCAAGTTTCGACGAAATGATGGCAGAGCGGGATAGGCTATTTTCGAAACATCCGAACACGCGATTTATTGCAGCTCATTTCGGCTGGCACGCCAACGATCTTGGGCGACTTGGTGAGTTATTGGACCGACTTCCGAATGTATACCCTGAAACGGCGGCGATCTTGTACGAACTTGGTCGGCAGCCTCGGGCGGCAAGGGAATTCTTCATCAAATATCAGGATAGGGTGCTCTTTGGAAAGGATTCTTATCGGCCGGAAGAGTTTCCGTTTTATTGGCGGACCTTTGAGACCGCAGACGAGTATTTTGACTACTATCGTCGCTATCATGCTTTCTGGAAACTCTATGGAATGGATCTGCCTGATGAAGTGTTACAGAAGGTGTATTATGGCAATGCCCTCAAGGTGGTCCCCGGTATCGATCGCGCTCAGTTCCCACCTTCTTGAATACGGAACGGGACTAGGACAGTGAAATCGGCTCCTAGACGTGCTGGTGGCCATGTTCGTGGCCTAGAAAAAAGATAACTGTTCGGAAGTAGAGCCACATGACTAAGTATCTTGTGACAGGGGGCGCTGGATTCATTGGTTCTCATGTGGTCGACTCTCTTGTCGCATCAGGAGAACAGGTCCGTGTTGTCGACAATCTTTCGACTGGAAAAGCGGAGAATTTGATTCAGCACGACCCAGGTGTAATCGAATTTATTGAGGCTGACCTTGTTGACCCCAGTGTTGCGGCGGATGTTGTCGAAGGGATTGACTGTGTGATTCACCTTGCGGCCATACCATCGGTGCCCCGGTCAGTCAGGGATCCCGTAGCGAGCCACTCGGTCAACGTAGACGCCACTCTTCTGTTGCTCGAGGCTGCCAAGGTAGCACGGGTGAATCGGTTGGTGTTTGCGAGTTCGTCTTCCGTGTATGGCGACTCGTCAATCTTGCCAAAACACGAGCAAATGTATCCAAATCCACTGTCTCCCTATGCTCTGCAGAAAGTGGTTGGAGAGCAGTACCTTCGCCTTTTTTCTTCACTTTATGGATTAGACACAGTTGCGCTTCGTTTCTTCAACGTGTTTGGTCCGAGACAGGATCCCGATTCTCCTTACTCTGGCGTCATTTCTTTGTTTACGGCGGCCTTGAGCGATGGCCAGCAGCCCATCATTTACGGTGATGGGGAACAGACGCGCGATTTTACATATGTCTCAGATGTTGTTGCAGCTGTGGTTGCTGCATCAACTGCGCCTGGTGTGAGTGGCACGGCAATCAATGTTGCCTGTGGAGGCCGGGTGTCTGTGAATGACCTATTTAACGCCTTACGAGATGTTGTTGGGGTTGATGTTGACCCGATTTACCAATCTCAGCGAGCAGGAGACGTACGCGACTCACAGGCTGACAACACGTTAGCAAAAAAACTTCTGGGATTCCGTGTCCTGGTTACGGTAGAAGAGGGTCTTCGGCGAACCGTCGATTGGCACCGGACGAGCCTGTCGACGGGCTAGCCTTCCTGGTTTTGCAGGGTGGTTAGATGTCAGATCTGGAATGATTACATGGTTCTACCACAAGCGTCGAACCGTCAACTCCGCTTACCTTGACCGGATCTCCACGATTTACGACGGCACGGTCACTTTCAGTTCGGGCCAACCAGAGTTCACCACGAACCTTGATGTAGCCATTGGGATTGAGTTGCGCTGTTGCTAGACCAATTCGGCCAATGAGATGTTCGATCGGGAGCCTGTGGTCTAATTCATAAGCTGACCGAAGAAAAGGGTATAGCGCATAATCTTTGATGATCCAGAGCAAGAGGATGCTACTCGCAATCCAGATCGGAACACCCATCGCGTGATAAACCCACCATCCACCAAGGCTCGCGATGATCCATCCTGGAATTTGGAACGCCGTGTAGCGCCAAAAAGCTCTTGAAAGGTTCACCTGATATCCCTTGTTTGAACTATGAAAGAGTGTTTCTCAGTAATCGTGTTTGGCTTCATACTTACTTTCGCATGGTCCTCGATTTCTAGCATGTCAGATTGACGTTCCGTCTAGCTAGTTGATTTGGGACAGGTTTATTCAAATTGCTGTTTCAGGCAACAACTCGTCATTGAGATCATAATGAGGAGTTACTTATCTCTTCAGCTGCCCAAGACGACCAGCGGCCATTTCTTTTTTCGACGTGAAGGGCGAGTCCGAAGCATTCTGAGAGTCGACTTGCCGTGAGCATATCCTCAGCCTTGCCCGAAGCAAATAGTTGGCCCTTTCGTAGCAAGAGAACATTATCAAAACCAGATGGGATTTCATCAACGTGGTGAGTCACCATCATCATGGCGGGTCCAGAACTCTCGGTTGCTAGGCGAGCGAGCAGTGCGACCAGATCTTCTCGTCCGCCAAGATCTAATCCGGCGGTGGGCTCGTCTAAGATGAGGAGAGTTGGATCGGCCATCAGTGTTCTGGCCAGCAGGACACGCTGTTGTTCGCCAGATGAGAGGCTGCCAAACGCGCTGTCAAGAAGTTGACCGCACCTAAAGCGCTCAAGAAGGTGTTGGGCTTTTTTCCGGTCAGCATCAGTATAAGTGTGCCAGTATGGAGCTAGTGTTGATGTTTTACCTGTAACCACTACATCGCTTGCTGCCAGATTTGGATTCAACATCTTTACGATTGCCGTGCTAGTGAAGCCAAGATGTTTCCGGAGCTCACGAACGTCCGTTTGACCTAAACGATGCCCAAGTACATCGATCGTTCCTTGAGATGGATGAAGATAGAGGCCCGCTAATCGAGAAAGAGTTGTCTTCCCTGACCCGTTTGGTCCCAATATGATCCAGCGTTCGTTTCGTTTGATTTTCCAGTTAATCTCGTGAAGAATGGATTTTTCTTCACGAATAAAGTTGACGCCGGTGAGCTGCAGGACCGGGGTAATGTCCATAGTTGGTTATGACACTAGCGCGCTCTGATGATTTACCGCAAGATCAGGCTACGGTTCTTCGCTGAGGTACCAGAGTTGGAGTAATTTGGATTGCTTGGGGCTAGGCGGAAGCAAGAAGTTGGCGATGGTAACGTCCTATGATGCCCGAGGCGAATTTGAAGGCCTTGAACCGGAGCGTTGATTGAGGGTGGCAGCGTCCTGAAGAATGTTTTAGCTCCTGCATCTAGATAATTAGACCTTGGCTCAATACGAATGATGGTGACTATCGGTGATGGACCGGTTGACCGAATTGTGATTCGTCTACCTAACTGGGTAGGGGACATCATGATGGCATTACCAGCGGTTCAGTTAGTCAGACAGACTTTTCCAGAGGCTTGGCTAATTGGCATGGCCAGAGCTAATCATATGGCTTTGTTGGAAAGGTGTCCGGTATTCGACGAAGTGGTTGCGGCGTCGCCTCAGACGGGGTTGGGACGCTACAGGGCGATTGTGGCCTCGGCTCGCCGGTTGCGTACCGCGGACGTCGATCTGGCTATCCTTATGGCTACCTCGTTCGAGGCGGCGCTCACGGCTTGGCTCGCAGGGATTCCCGTTCGAGTGGGACACGACACTGACCACCGCCGGGTATTTTTGAATAAGGCCGTTGAGGTTGTTGACGGTCACCGGAGCGATGGTTATTTAGATTTGGTGCCAGCGTCCGGTACTCAACCTTCAAGTCTTAGCAATATGTTGCGCTGCACGGAACCAGATCGACAATTTGCGGAGAAATTCTTCCATGATGCAGGTGTTCGTCCTGGCTTGAGGCCGGTGTTCGTTAATCCAGCTGCAGCAAAGACACCTCGGGCGTGGTCAGTGGATCGATTTTTGCGGCTGGTCGGGGAGATAGGACGTCGACACGAAGATTTGCCGGTGGTCGTTCACGACCGATATCCGTTTGAAGCTCCACCTGGATGGCCCCCTTCCCGATCGGTTCATACACTAGCTGATGCCAGTTTGGTCGAATTGGCCGCTGTAATAGAACGCTGTTCACTGTATGTCGGGAACGATAGTGGTCCGATGCATATTGCGGCAGCGCTAGGTGTACCAACCGTAGGCATATACGGGCCGTCGAATCCCAACCGAACCGCACCACGTGGGGCTAACGGCATAACTCATATTGCTGTTTCGGCTGGTTTTTTGTGTTCTCCGTGTCGTGAACGATTTTTCCGAGAGTGCCCCTCTTTGCCCAGTTCGGATGGCCGCCCTCCGTGCCTAAATGAAGTTAGTGTGGATCAGGTGGTTGTTGCAGTAGATCGAGTCTTGCAATCATAGGGCTAGAGATTTTTCACACTGTCTCTTGTTGTTATAGCGTTCGGTGTCGCAACAAGTTAATTATTGTTGTCTCTCAAACTTTTTTTCAAAAAGATTGGATAGAAGTTTTACAGAATTCGCCTTTACTAGGATTTACTTCGGAAACATTCAAGATTAGGTGGATCGAGAGGTATGATCTTGCAAACTCAGGAGACCTTTATGAAGACAGTGCAGCAGATTGCTGACTTTGTTGGCGGCACCGTTTATGGCGAAGCGGAGATTGAGATTCAATCAGTAGGAAGCTTGGAACGTGCTCAGGTCGGTGACCTAGCTTATGCCGAGGGTAAACATTTAGAGAAAGTAGTCTCTAGTTTCGCATCATGCGTATTTGTGCCGGCTAACGATTTTCCTGATCGAACTGTCATCGTCGTTGATCGACCACGTGTCGCTTTTGCGAGCGTTGTCCAATGGTTGTTGCCTCAGCCGCGACCCTTTGATGGTATCCACTCGACGGCCCTCGTGGGGGAGAATGTTTCTTTGGGCTCAGAAGTGGGAATCGGAGCGTGGACAATCGTCGAGGATGGTGTTGAGATTGGCGATAGGACGTTGGTCTACCCCGGTTGCTATATTGGTAGGGATTGTCAGATTGGTACGGATTGCGTGGTGTATCCGAGAGTGGTTGTGTACCCATGCGTACAACTCGGTGACCGGATTGTTTTGCATGCTGGTGTGGTCCTCGGAGCCGACGGTTTTGGATTTGCGTTCGATGGCGAGAGATATGTCAAAGTTCCGCAGGTCGGTCACGTGTCGGTTGGTTCTGAAGTTGAAATCGGGGCCAATACGTGTGTCGATCGTGGCGCTTTAGATGAAACGACAATTGGTGAAGGGACTAAGATAGACAACTTATGCCAAATTGGTCACAACGTCCAGATTGGCAATAAAGCCATTGTGTCTTCTCAAACCGGCGTTGCCGGAAGTTCTCGAATCGGCGACCAAGCAACGATTGGAGGGCAGGTTGGTATTGCAGATTATTGCCGCATTGATGATCATGCGACAGTGGGTGCACAATGTGGCGTGCCGAGTCACAAACGGGTGCCCGCTGGAGAGGTTTACTGGGGTACTCCTGCACGACCGCTCCGGAAGATTAAGCAGCAGCAGGCGTATATCAGTCGGTTGCCAAAGCTGGCGGATGAAGTTGCACGACTCCAAGTCGAGATCGACGAATTGAGAATAAGGCTCAAGAGTTAGGCGCTGTTGCAACTTGCCGTTCTCTCACCTACGTCATCATCACCGAGTTTCTTCAGTAAACGCCTGGTAAATATGTCGTGCTTCGTCAAATTGAGCAAAGACATGATCTCGCTCTTTTTGAGAGCGCCAGCCTGGCCAGTCTTCTGCCATCTGCCGTAGTTTGTCGATCCAGCGAATTGAGTATTCAGCCGCTTCACGGTTCCGCACTGGTTGGTCGCCAACCGTCACCCAAACCGGGTTCGTAAACGCCTGAGGGTAACGTGCGTCGAGCGGGAACCGGTCCTCAGGCGTGCCTTCGACTCGTAGGTGAAGCCAGCCGCTCTCAGTCACTTGAACCGATGTGGTGTAGTCGAGGTTCGTCTGGTTTTCATCGAGTCTAACTTCGTCAATCACCTTGCCGTTATGCACTAGTAGTGCTGTCTCCACTGGAACGATTGATCGCATGCGCGCGGCGATGTCAACGGTGCCCCCACCAGCCGGGAGTTCGACCGTTTCTCCGGGAAGTCTACCGTTAATAGTGAGTTCAACAAGCGGACCCGTTGAAACAAAGGCGTGACCGTCGCGCATCCCGTTGAACCAAGCGGTCATGTCAAGCCCGCGGGCACCGGTGTAAACGTAGGTGCGAACCGAGGCAACCAACTTGCTTTCGTGTAGGCTACTGATGGAATCCTCTCCCCCCACCGCGGTAACCTTCAAGCCGTTATTCCACATGGCATACATTGGAAAAAATCCGGCGCGTCCGGCCTCCGCCCATTCGACTGCATCGGTCGTGTCGAGGGCCGCATCGACCATAGCTCCCTTTGCGCCGCCGAGGTTGCCTTCGAGAGGGTCTTGCTCGCCACTGTAGGCGTGAACGTAGCCGACCCAGGCGCCCTGTTTCCGGGCCTTACGGAGCATGTCGGTATTACTGGGATACAAGCTCTCGATGGCTGTGCCCTCATAGCCAGTCGTAAACGGTGAGATCAGGTGATCTTTCATGCCGTACATAAAGACGTGTCCATAGAATGGCGGACGGTATTCCTGACCCACCACGAGCAGCCGTTCTGATGTCGACAGAGGGTGGGTTCCACCGCCGGGAACAAAAAACTGATAATCGAGAATTCGGTTGTCTTTGTTAGCTATTTGCTCGAGGACGAGGTCCTGGTCCTCAGCCGCTGACATCATCATCAGGTTCTGGAGCGTGTTGTGTAGGTTGCCAGCGTAGTTCATATGGACGTGTGTCGATCCGTCGTACCATCCCTTCGCCGCCATGTCAGTGATTGGTTCAAGGTCCACCGTGAGCGTCGTGACCTCATTTGGGGCGATCTCGGTCTCGAGGTGCTGGAACATAAACTCAAACCCCTTCACGACCGTTAGCTCCACTCGGCCGACGGGTAATTCGACAGTAAAGTTACCCGCCGTGTGAAAGATTCGATCTCCGGCGGCACTAACGCGCGCATAGGCATCGCCTGGGGCGTACATCTTTCCGTCGGCAGCTGTCAGGTGAATTCGTGTGCCAGTCGTTGATCCTGACTGTTTGTTTCTAGTGTGTACGGAAAGGACGCCCATTGGCCGACTCCATCGGCGGTCGGTAACATGAATTGTCCGTTGTTCCCCGCCATAGGTTTCGAGGAGTGCCAGTTGAGGGAGGCCCTCCTTGTTCGTGATGTAGGCAATCCATTCACCATCTGGGGACCACCGCGGATGGAATGCGTCATGCTGAAAAAATGTGAGCTTATACGGTTCGCCACCAACCGTCGGTTGGACGTAGAGGTTGTTGAACTGGTCGGCAGCCCCGCGGGTTGATGAGTAGACAAATCGCTGGCCGTCGATTGAGACATCGGGGCGTGCTCGGTACAATGTTTGTTCGGCCAAGGCCGTGCGCGCTTGGGCGATGCCATTTTCTTCAGCGGGGACCCGTAATACATTTCCTGAACCTAGAGGGACATCACGATTCGACACGATTAGGAGTTCGTTGCCATTCGGAAACCACGCTGGGGTGATGTGCATGTCCCAGGGCCCGAAGTAGAGGCGATTACTTGGGGGACAGTCGATACAGGATCGATACTCGTGATTCTGAGTGACCGCAATCTCATCTCCCGTCCAGTGCCCATTCTCGATCGCACGGATGTAGATATTGAAATAGCCGTTTGGTTTGGTTGCCACGTATGCGACACGAGTCCCGTCCGGCGAGAACACCGGGTCGGCGTAGATGAGGGCGTCGTCGGTGAGCGGGTGACTCTCACCTGATTCAATATTGACAATTTCGAGTTGAATGGTCTGACCGCCATCGTCGGCCGTGTAGATAATCCACTGTCCGTCAGGAGACCAATCTGGCGAAGAATGGTATTTGGGAGAGTAGGTGACTTCTGCGGCACGTCCGGTCAGTGGGTCAATTGTCCAAATTGATCCGTTCATGCCAACCGCGATCAACGACCCATCCGGGGACCAGTCTGGCGCCCAAGGCGTCGAGCTCGGCGCGGGGGGGAAATAGAAGTTGAACATGTAATTCCCACCGTGGCCGGCTGAGGGGTATGACTGGGACTTCAGCGGTGGTCCAGCCAGAAGTAAGAAGGCATAGATCAGCAATATCGTCCGTCCGGCGGCTGTGACTATGGTTGTTGGCATTTTCCACTCCCCAGTGTGGTGTTGAGGTCTGAGACGGGAACGACGCTTGAGTAGTGTTTCCTAATTAGTGATCCAGAGCAAGACAGTTCTTACGTTGTCTGGCAGGGTTCCACAAAGCCAATACGCTAGAACCGTTTTAGTCTGATTCTGCCTATTTAAATTACAGTTGTCGGCGCTATTTTCGGCCGTAGTTCTATTGGATAAGTAGTGATGGATTGTCTGTTTTTATCACCTGAGTGCATGCAGTAGTCAAAAGTTCCAAGAGGTCACGGTAGTCTTCACGGTTTTGTTTTCCACTCGGGAAGTTTTGAGGGTATGGTGAGGTGTTCCTTGGGCGTTGCATGCCGCGCGCTTGAATCCTGAGGAGAACACCGATGTTGTCGAATCTGACACGATGCACTAATCCTAGCTGGCCGTCAGGGTCATGTAGAAGAGATTTCTTTTTAAACGTGGCAGCTGTTGCGCTGCTTGTTTGCACCGTATTTTCTACTTTGTCGATGGTTGCTGAAGCGCAAGGAGTGCTCTCAGACGGTGTGTATACAAATAAACAAGCCCAGCAAGGTCAGGCGTTGTATACGGCTCAATGTGCTGTTTGTCATGGTCAGTCGTTAACGGGTGGGTTGGGACCGCCGTTGTCAGGTGAGACCTTTGTCAATAGGTGGAGCAGCGTGCCGTTGTCTGACTTGGCGGGCAAGATTCGTAACACCATGCCTGAAGATGCGCCTGGAGAATTGACAACGACGGAGACGGTACGCCTTGTATCGTACGTGCTTCAAACGAATGGTTTTCCTGAAGGATCAGCTGGGCTCAGCGAGGACCTTGTGATCTTGAGTCAGATCAGCTGGCCGGCCGGACTTAGTGAACCTGAGCCGTCAGGTTTATTGACGGCATCATCAGTTCCTCCAGTTGGAAACTTGGCTGAGGTCATGCGTGGCATCCTGTTTCCCAGTTCGAACTTGCTATTTAACGCCCAGATCCAGGATCCGGGCCTTCCCCATGAGACGTTCGACGCGACGAATAATTTCTCATGGGTTGAGTGGGGCGCAGGGATTTATTCCGGTTGGCAAATTGTGGATTACGCAGCAATCGCCCTCGCCGAGGCGTCCCCGCTGTTCTTGACGCCTGGGCGTTTGTGCGAAAACGGTCAGCCGGTTCCTGTCGAGCAAGAGGATTGGATTCAGTACACCGCCGACATGATTGAGGCGGGAAAAGCTGCCTACCGTGCGGCGCAGACCAGAGACCAAGCGACGGTAAGCGAGGTTACCAATGTGATTGCAGACGCCTGTTACAACTGCCATGAAGCCTATCGCGATAAGCCAGGAGGCACTGTTGAGGATCCGTCAAACAAAGCGGCGCGGTGCATACCGTAATTTATGCTGGAGATCCTCCGCAGTAATTTGCAGGATACACCCGTAACGTGGAACGAACACGACTCACGCAGGGCGGCAATCGGTTTCTGGCTAGGGAGCGTACATGTTGTCGAGGTATGTGAAGGTTTTGATCGCAGTTGTTCTGGTTTACTTCGTTATCGCAACTGTCGGGGCCTCGGTTTCAGTTCTCGCAGAACAAAGAGATGCTGCGGCTCGCGAACCGACGCTTTCGCCTGATGTCAACCCGGAGTCGAGAAGTCGTCTCTCTTTAGGAAGAAGCCCACCGTCGCAAACGGAGGATGGCGACCGTGACCTTTATGGCCGGACGTTCTCGCCAGAAGGAACAGGCCCAGGACACATTGCACGCCACGGAGCAGGATTTAACTCACTGATGGTAGTGTCGGTAAATCACTCGTTGAGTTGTCGTTGCTCTTAACGGCCCGAGTACTTGATTCGCAATATGCGTGGAGCCTTGGCGAGGTCATAGCTCGTCAAGATGGACTTTTCGAAGAAGTACTCGACGTTGTTCGGAACGAGTAAGTGACGACGGGACTTGAGGAACAATTTGTAGTGTTGATTGAGCTTGCACGCGAACTGTTCGACGATCGTAACGTTAGCCCAGAGACGTACCAGAGGGCCGTGAATCTCTTTGGAGAAAAAGACTTGGTTGATCTGGTAGTCGGATTGGGGGAACGGGTTGGAGAAATTACTATGCTGACCGCGTTTGATCAACAAATTCCCACTTGAGTTGTTCCCACTCTGCCCTTGCCTTAGACCCGATCGGAAAGACAATTAGTTCGAAGCGACTGGGCGCTTCATGATTACGACGATCTCATCACCACCAAAAGTCGTCGAAGAGACAGTTACACCGACAAATTCGAATCCTTCGGTACCTGCTTCACGTAGTTCCTTTTGCATCGTCGCAGTACTATTGGTTGCCAGTAGACGATACTCATGCCGAGACAGAGCAATTTGATCTTTGTCTCGTTCAAGGATTACCACGGCTTCATCGCCTCCAAAAGTAGTCCGAAAAACTGTGTGACCTTTGTAGACATATCCGGAATCACCAGCTTCTTGCAGTTCATTTTCCATAGTAGATGTTTTTGTTGTTGCCATAAGACGGTAGTCGTAACGTGCGGTCTCCTCTGTATACAACCGCTTCATTATGACCACAACTTCACTGCCACCAAAAGACGTTTCCCCTCCCATCAATCCAAGAAAGACGTAACCTTGGGCGGCTGCTTCTTGCATTTCGTTCTGCATAGTAGATGTTCTACTGGTCGCCAAAAGTAGGTAGTCGTTCGTTTCAGTGACCTGTGCCAAAGAAGGGCTGGCCGCCGGTTGCAATAACAACGATACAGTTACGGCCAGCACAAAAGATTTACTGGAACAAATTGTCATAGCGTCCCTTTCTCAACACGATTTGTTAACCGGTTATCAAGTGTTCTGACAGGGTTATCGAAGGCACTAACATCTTCTATGTTGTAGCGACTACCTTGTCGAATTGCCCTCACCCAAGCCGGACCCCTTGGCGAGATGACGATATGCCGTAAGTGCCGTCGCTGAAGCTAATTTAATGTTAACGGTGTTTTGTAGTTCTTGGTACTTACTCTGAACCAGTCTTGGTATTCAGAAAAGGATGATCTCCAGCCCGGTAGCAGGCCAGGCAGTCACTGTGCTTTGTCGCTCCGCAGCACTTGAACAGATTGTTGTTAGGCTTGGCATTCTGCAATGGCACTATTACTGTCAAGGCTTGCACGTGGTCTTTATCGTGTTTGGAGAAGCGAACCTCCCGAGGAAATTCACGGCCCCCTGATCGCGGCACGACAATAGAACCGCTCAAGGTGGTAGTCGCACCAGTTTCCAGCGCCTGATCAATAGCTTGAAGGTACTGATCCCGCAGTGAAGGAGCAAAAAATTCAGGTAGCTGCCATTTATCAGACCCAACGTGAGCTTTGATTCGATTGGCTGGGACGATGTTTAGTTCAGGCCGGATTACGTCGACTGCGGTGATGACCCCAAACCGGTTAAAGATGATTTTTTGTGTCGGTACGTCATGTGACGGGTCGATAAAGGCATGAACCTTAAGGTTTCCAGGTTTTTTCGCTTGATGAGTCGCCTCAAGTTGTTGGTAAGCCTCCCAGAGATCAAAGCCGAGTGTTTTCACCACCCTAACTACATTGGCAAGCGGAGGCTCAGACACACCGTCTTCCAGCTTCTCAATCATGGTGGCTGAAGTGCCGGACTGATCAGCGAGTTCATGGATACTCAGATTGCGCCGTTTCCGAAAATGTCTAACGACGTCTCCGAGACCAAACTGAACATGGTTTTCTTGATCGCGATTCAACTTTTAACACCTTCTATTGTTGACAAATTAGAAAAGCTAGAATCTTGATTTACATCCAGTTATTCACGTTAGCTAAATAATCTTGAACCTAATAATCAGGCCGACCGCAGCGTCGACTTGGAGTTTGATTTCAACTTCTTGTCAATTGTTACTTCAAATGGTGGCGGGACTTGGTGCCACAATTCTGCCACGGTGTAACCCAGTGCGTTTGCGAGTATTCGCAGGTTGCTTGAACGGTAGTCGCCGCCATTCTCTATCACTTGCACCGTAGTCGGCGATAGGCCTGCTTCTTTTGCTAATTGCTTGGCTGTAAGACCTGCCCGTTGACGTATCTTACGGATTACGTCACCTAATGAAAATTCAACACGTTCTTTCATTTAATTTCTTTTTACTCCTGTTATCAGTGTTTTGTGAGTTTTAACACCAGAGAAGATGCCGTCCGTAGACTTACAAGGCAGAACTACGAACCGAAGATAAACCAGTGTAACGATATCTAGTTAAGTATTGACTCATATTAGCATGCCGGTTATTCAATTGACGCCGTACTGCGAGCGTCACCTCAACATTTTATGACGCGCTTTTATGGGAAGGGAAGACCATGCGGGGCCAGCTTAAATGGATACTGATGGGTCTCTCACTGTTTGGATTGGGTGTGGTTTTCTGGGCGGCTGTACTGCGTTGGGTGCCATAGCTTCTGTTCCAAGGGGAAGCGGTGTGGTCGAGGGCGGGGCGATTTGTTGAAATGGGTCCTGAGGCACGTTAACAGGTGGCGTTGTGACCTTTTTCTTCTGCCACTCCTGGTCAACGACCGTATCTTAGTGGTTGTAGTTACGATGTATATCTTAGGTGTAATACTTATTGGCCAGCGATCACGTAGTGAGTTCGAGACCGTACCTCTGTGTCTGGGCGGTTTACTTCGACGCTGAGTTCTCGCACGGTGTCTGTTGCGTCAGTGTTGTTGGAATAGAAACCAAGGATGTAGTAATCACTCGTTTCTGCGTCGATCTCTTGAAAGGCTTCTTCGAAGGTGTTGCGGTTGACTACCGCCATTCCACCTGTCAGTTCAGCGAGGAGTCGTAAACCACTGTGTTGGGTGCGGAGGTAATCGTTCCAGTCGCTGACTCGAAGTTGAGCGAAATTCAAATCAGGCATGGATCCTAAGCCTCGGGGATCGATGGTGTAGAACGAGACATTTGAGCGGTTTGCGGCGGTGGTCAGACGTAACAATTCGTAAT
This sequence comes from uncultured Vicinamibacteraceae bacterium, assembly GCA_964342185.1. GTDB lineage: Bacteria > Acidobacteriota > Vicinamibacteria > Vicinamibacterales > UBA8438 > CAUZIB01. Next base: position 84,857 of record CAYFER010000008.1, read on the forward strand.
TTAGGCTGGCATCTGAAAATTGATTGTGATCGAATGCGCCTCTGTCACCAAAGTCCCTCAGCTGTGGATCGTTTAACTCAGGAAAGTCTATTGTTTCGCCACCGAAGACTGGATCGCTGAAAAACCCTGTCGCTTCCATCGCACGAACTTCAGCTAGGGCCTGTGCTTCTTCGAAGGGATCAAAGTCGTAACCAGTACTTACGTAAAGAAAGACTTTACGACGATTCGTGATTTCTTCAAGATTGCGAACCGTTGCTTCTGCCGACTTAAATGCCGCCGTTGCCCGAGCCAGATTTTCTTGTCTCATCACATCGTGGGTGAAGTTTCCTACGACATTCGCAACACGAAGACCTTCCCCCACGACGCGAGGGATCACGTCGTATAGTTGTTGTCGGTCGCGGGTCATCTGGACGAAGATTGACGATTTCCCACTTGACATGATTCCAAACATGTCACCGTCATGAATAATCGTATCGGCCAGTAATTCCAGAACGCTTCGAACCTTCGGCGTATCGGTAATGCTCAGGTGTAGGTCGTCAATGAAGAGAACAAAAATTCGGCCGGGAGTATCTGTGTCTTGTTGTCCCGAAGACGGCAGCACGATACCTTCCATGACCGGCGCAGGAGGAAGAAGTTGGTTATAGACCCGACCACCGTGGACGAGGACCAGTGAGGCAATCTCCTGCGGTTGGCCATCTTCGTACACGACAAAATCTTCGAGATTGAGATCCGGGAGAAATTGACCTTGTCCATCTCGCACAATGACGTCTGTTGTGACGAGGGTCACACCGGTACGGAAAACAGGTGCGTCTTGGGTTGCCGGTTGTTGTGGTGCTGTGCCTGCGCTTAAGAGTACGCTCGAGGCGATTGTTGCTGCCAGGAAAGGTGCGAATATTTTTCGATGCGTCAGCGTCATGACAAATTTCATTATAACAAAGCCGGTTCTTTTGGGGATTTTGAACAATAAAACCGGAGTTCTTGAGTTTTCTCCAGTGTTGTAGATTTTGTAGGAGACGTATAGGAAGGTTTTTACGAGGGATTTTCACAAAGTCAAATAGGCCGCTTGCCGCCACTGGGCGCATAATTTGTCGCTAGAGCTGGACTGACGACCCCAGCGAGTTAAGTACAGAATCTGATGCGAACCGATAGAACGTCAGGACGGAGCCGTTGGAGGTCGGCAGTATGTTGTTAGGTTCGATGAAGACACGTCTCTACACCGGTTTCAGGATTGCTTGCAAGGCACTGCCTGAGCGAGGGGTGTGGATTGCGCTCGGAAGTTACGTCGCGTTCTATCTCTTGTTCTTTGGGAGAAGTTTTTCAACTGGCAGATACATTGCCCCGAGCGATTCTTTCGATTTTGGATTGTCGGCCTTTCTATCGCGCCAGGAGGTTTGGACTGAATATCTCTTCTCCGGCTATCCCATCGGTGCTGATCCACAGGCGCTGATGTGGTACCCAGTATTTCGGATGTTTGTCAGTGTTGGGTATGGCTGGAATTTATTCTTAGTCGCACCGTTCGTCATCGCGAGTTTTACATGCTTTCTCTTTGTTCGGCATTTGGGAGCAAGTTCTTTTGCGGCATTGTTCAGTGGTGTGGTTTACGGTTTTAGCAGTACTTTAATGGCGCACATTCCGCATTTTAATCAACTGCATGTCGCGGCTTGGATGCCTCTCCTTCCGTATGGAATTAGTCTCGTGTGCCACGGGAAGACAGCGAGCGGTGTCGCGGTTGGATCGATAGGATTGGCTCTGATGGTGTTGGCGGGACATCCACAGCTAATGGTGTACTGCGTCTACCTATCAACGGCATACCTTGCGTATCGGTTGTGGATTGGCCAGTTCGCCAGAGGCCATACTATTCGGACGGGTGTGATTGGGGGGACGATTTTTGTGCTGGGCTTTGGCCTTGCGGCGATTCAACTGTTACCAGCACAGGAACTCGCCGCTCTTAGTAATCGAGCGGTTCCCGGATGGAAACTGTTTATAGCTGATGCGCTTCACCCGATAGAACTCGTAACGATATTTTTTCCGCATGCGTTTGGAGAATTCGGTTTGGGGGCCGCAAGTGTGGATTCTGTGCTTGGTGAGGTGTTGGGTTCGACTATTGCAATTACACCAGATAAGAGCGCTTATGTTGGTTTGCTTCCTCTGTTTCTTTTGATATTTGGGGGCTGGTATGTGACTCAATATCGGTCGGAGTTGTTGTTTTGGATGGGGGCTTGCGCCACCGCGGTCTTGTTGACTCTCGGTCCGTGGACGCCTCTCTCGCGTCTTGTGTTTTATCTTCCATTGTATGGCTCCTTCCAGTCGCCAGGGCGTCATTTTTTCATTTTCGCATTTGGTATATCTGTAGCTGCTGGTCTCGTTCTCTCGCACATTACCAGTTGCCACGAACGCTGGTTTTTGGCTCGTCGTGCGATGCTCTTCGGTTCAGGGTTGAGTGCGTGCGTGGGCTACGGGTTGTGGTATTCCGCGCCTGAAGTGAGACAGTATTTAAACCAAGATATGGCTTACTTGGTGGGGGCATATTTACTTCCTGTCGGTGTCTTATCGGTCACAATTCTTGTAATCACGTTATGTATCCGAAGAACGACGTCAGCGATTGTTTTCGCGGCGCTCTTAACAGCCGTTCACGTTGGAGAGATGTTTGCTCATCACTTTCTGGATGCGAATCAAAATCTACAGTACGCCGAAATTCGTGAGAATGAGACGCAGATCCCATTTCAGATGGAGGCTGTTCGTGAAACACTCCGCGTCAATCAGGGGCGGATTGTTGCTGTGGATGGTCCCAATAACCCATTTGTTCAGATGAATATGTCCAGGGCGTGGGAAATACCAACAATTGGAGGGAAAGACCCGTTGGTGTTATCTCGCTACGCGCAAATGCTGGATTTGTCGGGGGCGGGGGATCTGGGTCGAGATATTCTGTCGACAGAACATCTTGCACTTGACCTCTTGGATGTCCGTTACGTCTTAATTCCAGAAGCGTGGCTGTTGGCGGGGGAAATTCAAGTAGATGACGATCGGTGGGTGGTTGGGAACACGATGCATCCACGCTCATCGGATCCGGACGATGATATTCCGTACGTGTTGATGCGTAACAATCGTGCGCGGTCGCCGGCATGGCTTGTTCCTGATATCAAAGTGCTGACTCCCAATGAAATGCGAGTTGCGGTTATATCGAGTGAGCTCCCGGACGGCACGATGTTTGACCCGAGTATGCAGGTGTTAATCGAGTCGGGAACAAATGTTCATTTAGATTCGGAGGGACGACACTCGAAAGCCTCCTGTGGCAGCGTGGCGGTGGGGTTAAAAACATCCCACCTGCGGGAGTATGTGGTTAACAGTCGCTCGGAATGCTTCCTTGTTATTAGTGAAGTCTTCTACCCCTGGTGGCAAGCCTCAATCAATGGTAAGAGGACGACGCTCATTCAGTCTAATCATGCACTTCTGGGTCTAGTGGTGCCGAGTGGTGACAGCCGGGTCAGACTGACGCTCTTTCCCCAATCACTGTATGCAGGTGCTGGCCTAACGTCGGTCTCGTTAGTGATTTGGCTATGGTTGTTTGGCAGTGTGTTGATTGGTCGGATTCAGAACCGTTTGAAATAAAGGGAACGAGAGAGTTTTTCCGCGCATGGAAGGAATAATGTCACTCAGGGCTTTGGTGGTGATTGATGTGATCCAAGTTGGTCCAATGGAAACCTGTTGTCAGATTCTGTAGTCTCTGGAACCGAACCAGTGGAAAAGAAGTTTCTGTGGGGCGATCGTTCTTTACTTGCCGGCGTGCTGCTTTGTGTGCTTGGTGTCGCAGCGGTTGCGGCAGGCCTTCTACCAGCGTTTGCGCGTTGGCCAATGCCGATGTGGTCCTGGGGGTGCATCCTTGTTGCCACAACAATTTCGGCGTTGAGGCCTTCATGGGGACTCTACTTGGTTTTTCTGATATTGCCGTTCTTCGGAAACCGGCCGGGTGGCCGTTATATGGAGCTAATCAATGTGCTGGTTGGTTCCAATATCATCGGACTGACAATCCATTCTCTCCGTCACCGAATACCTTTTCCTAGGCACCCAATTCTCTTGGTTGGGTGGGCATGTGTGATTTCTGCCTGTGTAGCGCTCCTGCCAGTACTTCCGCAAGTCATGACTCATTGGAGACAGGCAAACAGCCTTCATCTTGTCCTGATCGAAAGTTTTACGAGTCGAGAAACAGACGTGCTCTATTCGATTCATAGCTTGGGTGTCCTTGTATTTGCTGTGGGATGGGCTACTGCGTTGGTGTGGGCGCGGATTGATCGATATGTAACAAACGCGTTTCGCGCGACAGGAATCGCTTTACTGTTAACGATGACTTTGGGAATTCTGGATTTTCATCAAATTATTGACCTTGATGCGCAGTATCTGAGTGTGCTTGATCCTCGGGCGCTCGATGACCCCCCCTTCCAGTCGGTCTATTCCATTTTTTGGAACCCGGGGTGGTTTGCTTGGTACTTTTCGATGGCATTTGGTGTGAGTCTTGGTATGTCATTACTGAGTCCTTTGCGGCGACGCCAGGTGTTACTGGTATTTCTAGCTGCTGCATATGCCTATTTCCTGACGAATAGGCAGCGTGGTGGCTTTGTCGCAGTGCACGTCGTACTCCTGATCGTGGGTGGATACTGGCTTTATCATGCCGGTGGGATACGGCGGACGGTGCTGTTCAATAAAGGGGCGCTGTTGACTGTGGCGATAGCGGTAGTTGCCGCTGTCGCTCTGTTTGCTACTTCTTCGTCTCAGTCCCAGACGGGCCTTGAACGACTTCTCGAGAATCCTGGAGATCCGGTTAGAACCAACCTAGCGATAACCGCTTTCGAGATGTGGCAACAGGCGCCACTGTTTGGAATAGGCGAGGGAGCGTTTGCGTGGAGATATCCAGAATTTGTTCCGCTGGATTCCACACGTGCTGTCGCAACATACGGTGACGCTCACAATACCTGGTTACAGATTCTTGCCACGCGAGGAGGGATTGGGTTTTTAGCGTATCTGGGTATTTGGCTTATCCTGTTTCGCCTGATTATCAGAGAACTCCGGCATCCTGGCTCGAGAGCTATTCCAGGAGTGGCGGCGCTGGGGGCATTCTTCGTCTATTCATTTGTGCAAGGGATGTTCTATTTACAGGCGATTCAAATCTTTTTCTGGGGAGTAATTGCCATGATGGTTTCCATGGCACCGGAACCAGGAGCACGGGCAATGCGTCGCGGTTCTCTAGTGCCAGTGCTCGCCGTAATATGCATGGCAATTGTCGCGGTTTGGATTTATTGGGAACCAACCGTTCAGAGTTGGGAAAAGGGGCAGGTTCAACCGGCTGGCTTCTATGCTGTTGAACGCCTGGAAGATGGTCGTGTTGGGCGTTGGAGTTCAAGAACGGGAACACTGTGCTTGTATCCGACTGAGGACGTGACGGTGGTGGAATTACAGTCGAATCATCCTGATATCGCGAAGCAGCCGGTGGTTGTCACCTTACGTGATGCCAGCCAGGTCTTGGGCCGTGTCTTACTGAGATCGCACGATCGTGTGCAGCGCCAGATCAATTTGCCGCTGGCTAGAGTGTCAGATCGCGAACGGCCACCAGGATTTGGCGAGTGTGTCGAGGATGCTTCCAGGCTGACCGTCAGTGTTGACCGTGTCTGGAGTCCGTTATCAGTTGATCTTTTACCTGACCCTAGGCATCTTGGCGTGTTCGTTTCGACTGAACCAGTTTCGGTGACACAATGACCGCTTCATTGCACTAGCGTGCGGCTTGACCCAGGTATCGCTGAAATATCTGTTCTACCAAGTCGTCCATGCCGGGGATAAAGGCAACCGAGACAATAGTGGCAATAACTGTGGCAGCGATGCAGAGATAAAATCGTTTCATTATCTGACTTGTGAGTTACTAGTTTCTCGGCGCAGCTTCAAACACCCAGTCGTCGCCCGCTTCTACCGTCGCCCTGGTAGTGCGAGAATTGTATTTACTCCTAATTGCATTACTAATGTTGTCCAGTATGTCGCCCGACTTGATTCGGACCAACTGACGTTCGTAACGTTTACCATCGATTCGGAGTATTGCCCGACCATCGCGTTCGGCTTGAACTGGCCACCGTTTCCAGAGGCGCCCGACCATTGTATCCATGTAGCTCGACCAGACATAGAGTTTTCCATCCAATTCCGCAGTCCAAATACGACGGGACTGTGGCGGATTGACGAGCTGCAGTTCGATGGTTGAGATGTCCTCAACGAAGCTCCAGTCTGGCTCTGCCCCTCTGTGAAGTTCACCGCTGCTAAGAGGGCCGCCAGAAAACACCCGGTTAGGGCCATCTGCGAACCGTTGTTTGACAGCCGCAGTAACTACGGCTGTCACCGGTATCAGCAATAGACAGCACAGTAAGGTTATCGTTCTTTTTGCCAGTTGCATGGCTTTAGCCTAACGCGATGGGGCAGGGCGCTTCAATGAGTATCGCGCTGGGCTTCAGGATTCCATTCGCGGACCTGGGCTATCGCGGCGGCGAGTGCATCGGGCTGGTCCGTGCCAATCCGTAACCGACGGCCGTTAGTTAAGTGGAGTTCCACGGCGTCGAGTCCTGCCACGTTGTACAGCCAGCCGTTTCCAATATATCGAATGCCGAACCCATGGAGCCAGTTGTTACGAACCGTTTGGCAATCCTTGACGGTATCGAGGGATATTCGTTTTCGGAACTAACCTTGAAGTGGCGATATCCCGAAACGGACCGTGATACGGGAGTGGTCGACCGAGACAGTGAGCGCGCCAAAGCCGAGGAGCGCAATAAGGAGTGTGCCAAAGGCGAAAGGCGATACTCGAGCAAGGAAGAAAAGCCAAACAGTTCCGCCAACTATCAGTAAAAGTCCTCCAGTCTGGGTGTGCTCGTAGTGATTCAACGACACATTAGCGTTCCAGCTGGCTGAGTCACTGCTCACGTTCTCGCGCTGCAGCTCTTTCATCGGCGCGTCGCCCAGCCAGGATGCCGTACATGCTGAGGTTTCCTTCATGGCAGGCATATTCGTACATTGGCACGTCGGTACGCTGCAGTGGAATCGACGCGGTCCACGGTCGCGTCCACGTCTCAGGGTCGGTCACAGTGTATTCGTATTCAAGCGTGGCGGCGTCAACGCGGGTAAAGCGCTCGACCAGCGTTAAATTGGTGGTCGAATCGTACATGCCTACCACCGAGTCCAGGCCTTCCGGATCTGTCTGGGCGCCGGCGGATGCTGACCTCCACCGTCTCTCGCTGTTGAAGTTTGATGTCTCGACGACGAGGGTGTCGCCCTCCCAATAGCCACGCGCGTCGCCGGACCACTGGCGGATGGCGCCGTCGAGTGGTGGGCGCCCGTCGAGAGGAACGACACGAGCCGTATGGACCATCTCGGTCAACAGCACGACATGGTCCGGTGTTTGGAAGATTTGCAGGTTCTGGTTGTAGCCGACCGGATTGAGGGGCGGGCCAGCGTTGAACCCTAAGAGGCATCTATCCGATGTGCTTCGGTCCAGCCATGAGTCAGCTGGGTGATCCTGACGATACGCTTGACTGGCGGCGGCCCGTTGCTGGGCGTTTGACGTCAACGCTGGGATTCGCCCGTCCGGCGGATCGATGATTAGCGACGTGCGACGAGTGGCGACGGTCGTCGTGCCTTGATCCAACCAAAAATTGTTGTAGAAGCCGGGCGTGCCATCTTCTCGCGTGTCCACTTGGTCGGCCACCCTCGTACGCTCGGGGGCTCTTGCGAGGAGACGAGCGTTCCGGTCGAGGACTTCCTGCTCTAGGGCGGCGGCCTCTTCGGTCGTCAAAAATGCTTGCTCGGCCAGCTCGTCAGGCCTCTCTAATGGTGTAATGGTACGGAAATCCCAAATGCCGCGCAGGTCGGGCGCATCCCACGCCGTGCGAGCTGCGGTGATCTGGGCAACGGCGGGCGCGGTTCCAGACGAAAGGAGCGTGACCAGTACGGCCAAGGCACTCACGACGACGATAGTTCCAAGTCGCATCTGAACCTCCTTTGTGAGCGTTCTCATTGCAGGTATCTGTATCCTACGCGATAGTGTTGTTTTTCGCATTGCAAAAGTGTTAGCACAATGGTGGATGCACTCAAGCCAGAACTGTCAGGCTGACAACAGGGGGAGACGCCTACATTCATTCTTTTTCCCAATAAAAAATCCTATAAACATTAAGGTGGCAGGCGGCAATGGGGGGATAGCCCTGCGCGCAATCGAATTGTTGGTCCGAGATATGAACCATTGGATTCCATTGTTGGCGTGGATACTCCTTTTAAACGTGTCGAATCACTAGGAAAGTCTGGAGCCGACGAGCGGATTCGAACCGCTGACCTGCTGATTACGAATCAGCTGCTCTACCAGCTGAGCTACGTC
>CAYFER010000009.1:0-92737 GCA_964342185.1 uncultured Vicinamibacteraceae bacterium
CCAATTATCAGTTGGATACCGTTAATGTAATCCCGCGGTTGGAGAAGGAGCCAGACGGGTAGCATCGAAGCGACACCAGCATAGAAAAAGAGTAATAGGATCCATTGAGCCTGTGGGCCTAACCCGAAAATCATTGCAGGCAGCTCAAGGGGAAACACTTCGCCGAGGCCGATCACAGCGTACAGAATGACTGTGCCGATAATGGTCGGCCACATGATTCCCACTCGAACCTTGTAAAGCAACACTCCAATGACCATGGCAACGAAGACAGCAGTCCAAGCCGGAATGACACTGGAAGGAACCCTGACGTGCTCTGCTGAGATAGAAACGGCAAACACGGCGTTAACCATCAGAAGCAGGAAAAACACCACGATCATGAAAAGTGTTCTTGCTCGGTGACTCACAACCTCGCCAGTCAATGAGCCTACGGACTGCGCTTTGTTGCGAACGCTTGCCCAAATCGCTCCAAAGTCATGCACGCCCGCGAAAAACATGGTGCCGACAATGACCCAGAGAAAAGCAGGCAACCAGCCCCAAATTACAGCGATGCCGGGACCGATGATCGGGGCTGCTCCAGCGACTGCAGTGAAGTGGTGTCCCCATAGAACGAACTTGTTGGTAGGAACATAATCGATGTCATCGCGCATGGTATGCGCGGGTGTTTCGAAATCTGGGTCTAGTTGGTAGATCTTTTCAGCGATGAACTTGGAATAGAAACGATATCCAAGGAAAACGGCTGACAGGCCGATGACGGCAAGAATAGCGGCGTTCAGGGTTCACCTCCATGAAAAGATCGGGCTGACGGATAGTTAGGAAGACTGGTTGCGGCACTTACACCTCGGACGATAGCGTGGGCGGTGGTGTCGGCGGCGAGTGCACCAATTCTAAGCAAGCTAACTGCACCTTCAATCTCTCCGGTTGCTATTGCAAAGATTGTATCGCCGTCTGAGGGCGTGTGAGAGGGGCGAACTGCGCGAGCTAGGCCGTCATGGGCCATTCGCGCGACAATAGCTAGTTCGGTTTTGGTCAACGTGGCGTTTGTGGCGACGACACCAATTGTAGTGTTTTCGGCGGTCGGCGTGTTTAACGCTCTATCTGTCAATATTGAAGAAGCGTCGGCAATAGCCGCGCCGTCCGCTGTTAGGGCCCCGGCAATGGGGTGTCCAGTATCCGGGTCCACAACATTGCCTACGGAGTTGACAACCATTAGAGCGGCCACACGAATACCGTTGGGCAGTTCTGCCATTGCAGTTCCTATGCCACCTCGCATGGCTCGGTCAAGACCGACCAATTTCCCGACTGTTGCGCCGGCACCTGCCCCAACGCTGCCTTCTTGGACCGGTCCGCTGTTAGCTATTTGTGCCGCCTTATACCCACACTCCCAAGTGGGGTGAATCGCTGGGTCGCCTATGCCGAGATCGTAGAGAATGGCGGCCGGGACAATAGGGACATTGAGGTGGCGCATGCGATGTCCGATTTGGCGTTCACTGAGGTAGCGCATGACACCATCAGCAGTTGCTAAACCAAACGCACTGCCACCAGAGAAAACCAACGCATGAATTCGCTGGACAGTGTTAACCGGATCGAGCACGGCGGTTTCACGTGTTCCGGGTGACGCTCCGCGCACGTCTACGGTCGCTACGGCACCTGATTCCGTCAACACGACGGTGCATCCTGTCGGACGTCCTTCGAGGGTATGGTGGCCGACCCGCACCCCCGAAATACTTGTGAGCCCATCGACAGACGCAGATGTCTGAGCATGCAGGGGGAATAGTTCACCCCCAAGAAGACCTACGCTCAAGTAAGCAATGACAGCGGAAACATGCTTCATGACTCTTGCCAAAACTTTGTCAATCCTATCCGAAAATGTAATGTTTCTTCCAGGGTAGGCGTAGATGGTTGTTGTGGGGGCAAGTGTTGATTTGATATGCCGTTCATTCTGCTGGCTGATTTCATTGTTGTTGTGCACATCACGTTTGTCGGATTTGTTGCCTTAGGCGGCCTTATGCTGTGGCGCTGGCCGAGGACGGTGTGGCTTCACGTGCCAGCAGTGTGTTGGGGGATTGGTATCGAGTGGACAGGGAAGGTGTGTCCACTTACTCCACTCGAAAACTGGTTACGCAGGCAAGGCGATGGCGTGGTGTATGAGTACGACTTCATTGAAAGGTACGGTTTATTGCTTCTGTATCCGGAAGGCTTGACGCGGTGGGCGCAGGTCCTCCTGGGAACTCTTTTATTGGCGGTCAATCTCATAATTTACGGTGTAATTTGGCGAAGGTACTTGAGGAGCGGCATGTAGGATAATAACTACAGATGAAGAGTATGAAAATAACGCTGACCGGCCTTGGTCAAATTGTGAGCCTAGTTTTATTGACGCTTGGGCTTGTGTCTTGTGGACAGGTCGCACCATCCGAAGGAGACGGTCAACCGTCACCAGTTCGAAGTGAGGTTTCTGATCAGATTCTCGGACCGACCGGAGATTCTCTCGGGTTAGTAGTTCTAGGTGACTCGCTTACGGCTGGGCTTGGATTGGACGCCAATCAGAGCTTTCCTGCCTTATTGCAGGACCGTCTGGATGCCAATAATTATCAGGTTCGGATAGTGAATGCTGGTGTGTCTGGTGATACTACCGCTGGAGGTCTTCGGCGTCTTGACTGGGCTTTAGATGAACGAACCTCTGGTCTGTTGCTCGCATTAGGAGGGAACGATGGACTCCGGGGTTTACCCGTTGAGGAGATGAAAACTAATCTCGGTGAGATTATTACGATTGCTCGGAATCGAAACATAGAGGTTCTTTTGGCCGGAATGGAAGCGCCGCCAAATTTTGGTGAAATCTATACATCTGAATTTCGGGAGGTGTTCCATCAGCTAGCCCGAGAACACGCCGTTGCATTGGTTCCTTTTCTATTGGATGATGTGGCCGGTATCAGAGAATTGAATCAACCGGACGGTATTCACCCTAATGCGGAGGGTGCTCTACGGATTGCTGAACATTTGTGGCCAGCAGTGGAATCACTGGTTCGCCGAATGATGGACGCGAAGGGCTAAGGGGCGATCGAAGTAACCGGAATCACTCGTTGTGTACGTTGTGCGTCGCATCCTTTTGGTTCAATGTCGACGTTGCAAGGTTCCAGTTTCTCAGTTGGGCTAGGAGTTCTTGAATAGTTCGTCCACTGACAGGATCAACGATCGTTGGGGCGACTTCTGCCAGTGGTTCTAGCACGAAACGTCTAAGTCGAAAGCGTGGATGTGGCAATACTATCTTCGCACTGTTGACAACTAAGTCTCCGACCAAAATTAGATCTAGGTCGAGGGTTCGAGGGGCTCCTGGAAATGGTCGTACCCGTCCTCGTTCAACTTCGATTGCCTGCAGTTGATTGAGGATCGGCTCTGGTTCGGCGTTTGACCAACCAGTAACCACTCCGTTCAAAAAATCTGGTTGCTCGACCATGCCTTCGGGAGCCGTTTCTACGAAAGATGAGACGTGAAGTTCTGTGAGAATGTCTTGAAGACGAGCTACTGCATGACGTAAATGTTCGTGGCGAGGACCGTGGTTGCTACCGAGAGCGACACACACGTGTCGCTGATGTTTACTAATGCTGCTGCTCCTTACAGGTAATACACACGCGAGTCCACGGGATTGCTCTTAAACGACCAGGCGCGATAGGGTCGCCGCAATCGCGACAGATGCCATAGTTGCCTTGTGCCATTCGCTGGAGTGCTTCTTCGATCGCTTGGAGAATCTTCGCGTCAGTCTGCTTGACTTTTAGTTGAATGTGAACCTCGTTCGTGCCAGTTGCCTGGTCTGCGAGGTCACCTTGGCGGGTGTTGTTCTCCATTGAAGTCTGGCGAGTTAGTCCGCCACCTTCAGTGAGAATCTCTCCGCGCTTGTCGACTAGCGCTTTCTTATAGCTTTCAAGAGCGTGTGTTTCTTTCTCTCCGTCGGCCATAGGCACCACCGAAAGACGTGATCATAGCACGGCCTCGAGGCTTGGGACTTATTCAGCTCTCAAGGTTTTGAGTGGTTTCTTTCGCAATACATCAAGGCTGGAAATAACTCCCACAATGCTGACAGTGAGAGTTGTTATGAGTAAACCCAAGGCGCCCGCCATTGGTGAGGCGAACCAGGTCATCTCGAAGACCTGACGCGTTAGTATCCACGTCAACGCAAAAGCGCCGAGAGCTCCGACAGTTCCAGCCAGTATTCCTAAGACGCCGTATTCAAGGATTAACGTCATTGTGAGGAGACGAGTATTGGCTCCTAGCGTTTTGAAGATCGCTGAAGCATATAATCGTTGGAACTTTGTCATTGCTACTGAACCGACAAGAATTAATCCGCCGCTAAACAGTGCGATGGCTCCGACGATCGTGATCGCCATCGTGACGTAATCTAACACTCGCCGGAGTGTGCGAATAACTTCGAGGCCGTCGATGATCGTTACATTGGAGAATTCGTCCACCAGGTCTCGTTGTAAGTGGGCCCGCGCTGCAGGTGTCTGTGGTCCCTTAAGAAATGCCACATAGGAGTGAGGTGCGTCGTCGAGTGAGCCCGGTCGAAACAGAAACATGAATCCGCCACTCCGCGAATCGTCCCAGTCAACGGCTCGCACACTGGTAATCTGCGCATTGACTACTCGACCTAAGATATCGAATTGAACAAAGTCACCAACCTCGAGGCCGCGGTCGTCTCTGAGATCTTCTTCGATCGAGACCTCAGGGGTCGATGATGGATTGTCATTCCAAAACTCGCCATCAATCACGCGTTCATTTTCTTCTAGATGAGCGCGATAAGTAATGGTGTATTCGCGACCAAGTCTAGCTTCTCTGACGGATTGGATGTCGTCCAATTGAAGGTTTAGACCGTTGACGCCTGTTACTCGTGCGCGCAGGACAGGGATTAGTTCAGGAGTTCTCCCTGTTGCTTCTTCAAGAAGTGTTCGTGTTCTGTCAACTTGGTCTTCTTGAATATCAATGAGGAACATATCGGGTGAATCATCCCGAAGCTCCAGCGAGAAGTTGTTGAGTAGGTTTGTCTGTAGCGATTGAATGCCGATGATGAAAAAACTTCCCAAGCCAACGGTCAGCAAGATTACGCGCGTCTGATTACCTGGGCGACTCAGATTTAAGACAGCATGGCGTAAGGGAAACCAATTACTTACTGCCAGAGGTTGGATCGCCCGGATAAGCGCTCGACCGAGGAAATAGAGAATACAGGCTACTGTGGTAAAGCCACTGACAACGTAAAACCCAATCTCCCAGGAAGAGGCTTGCCAACTTGCAACTAAAATCAGTGCTGCGCCGACTCCAATTAATAGGCTGACTCGAATCCAATCGATCTTCAGCGAGGGAGAGGGCTGTTCCGGGCGGAGCAAGAGCAGCGGTTTAACGTAGCGAATATCCAGTAATGGAACTAAGGCAAATAGGAACGAAACCAGAACGCCGACTGTTAGACCCTGCAAAATTGCAGACAAGGTTAGGTTGATTGAAACCGTTGACAAGCCGGCAGCCACGGCTGCCTGAGTAGTGACGCTTTCTGGTAGAAACCATAGCGCTAGACGGGCGATTCCAATGCCGAGGATGCTGCCGCCGAGTCCTAACAACATTACTTGGACGACATAGCTCTCAATAACCTGTCTCGCAGTAGCTCCTAGACAACGAAGGATTGCGACACTTTTGAGACGTTGTTGAATAAACACACGGGTCACGCTCCAGATGCCAATCCCCCCAAGAATTACGACGACAAATCCGACCAGGCTCAGATAATTCTCCGCTTGGTCAAAATTTCGCTCTATGCGATTCTCAGTTCTTCGATACGAACCGACGCGTGCGAAGGAACCGTCCAAGTCTTGGCGGAGTTGCTCAACGAGTAAATCAATTTGACCCTCATGTGGCATCTTCAGAAGCACTTGATGTTCTGCTCGGCTTCCAAGCCTCAGTAGTCCAGTAGCTGCAACGGCTTCGTAAGCAACTAATACGCGCGGTCCAAAACTGAAGCCGCCAAGTTGGCGTCCTGGTTCGTTCAAGAGCACGTCTCGGATTGTAAAGTCGACCTCGCCGATCGTGATGACGTCGCCAATTGACAAGTCCAGCTGGGTCAAAAGTTCAGGACCAACAAGTGCTCCATTGCCTCTGAAGAGATCAAAGGAATAGTCTCTTTTGCCTCCTAATGTAAATTCGCCATAGAAGGGAAATTCAGGTTGAATTCCTCTAAGTTCTACTAATCTTGTCAAAATAGAATCTGCATCTGAGAGGCGAACCATTGTCGTTAGGTCAAGAGTGTTCGTGGTTTCTACATTCCCTAGTTCTGTCAGCCGGTCCTCAACCTTGGAACGGGTCTCGGATTCGAATGGTTGATCGCTTCTGATATACACATCGCCTGCGGTGAGTGTTCGTGCTTCAGCAGTAAGTGCGACCCGCACATTTTGAATCAAGGAACGGAGCACCACTATTCCACCGACTCCAACCGCCACGCAAAGGAAAAAGAAGATCAGGCGCCGCCAAGACGCGTGAAGTTCTCGAAAAGCCATTCGGATAACGAAATTCATGGGTTTACTGGTCCAGTAGCCAAAGAATGGGTTGCACTTCGGATAATCTCGGCACGCCCATCCCTCATCGAAAGGACAACTTCACTCTGCTCGACTAACTCTGCATCGTGTGTAACCATCACTACCGTCATACCCTTGCTGGCGTTAATCTCGCGTAGCAAATCAACAATAAGTTCACCATTCTTTGAGTCGAGATTTCCGGTGGGTTCGTCCGCGAGAAGAATTGGAGGACTATTTGCCAAAGCGCGGGCAATTGCTACCCTTTGCTGTTCCCCGCCAGATAGCTGCGACGGATAGTGGTGCCCACGTTCGTTCAACCCAACGTGACCCAGTAGGTCCAGCGCCTTGTCTCTCGGTTTAGCGACACCGGCGATTTCAAGAGGTACGAGAATATTCTCCAGTGCGCTCAGTGATGGAATGAGATGGAAAAACTGAAAAATAAAGCCAATAGATCGGCTACGCAATTTTGCGAGTTGATCTTCGTCTAACGTGGTTACGTCGGTGTCGTCGACGATGACACGGCCTGTAGATGGGCTATCAAGGCCGGCAATCAGTCCAAGTAAAGTTGATTTGCCACTACCAGATGGTCCTATAACCGATACAAACTGCCCTGATGAAATACTAAGGTCAAGCGGATGAAGAATGGTAAGTGGTTGGTCGCCACTCATCACCGTCTTGGACACTCCGTGGAGTTCGATCATTGTCTATTGAGGAGGCTGTTCTTGGTCGTCGGGAGTTGAGGGTGCTGTTATTCGAAGCGAAGTGACTCAATAGGGTCTAACTGCGCGGCTTTTCTCGCGGGATAGAACCCAAAGAAGATGCCTGTCGCTGCAGCGAAGGCGACGGCAACGCCTACAGCGTCGACCGGGACCGCCGTGGGCCACTGCAGAAATTGGGTTAGGACTTGAGAGATCACGAATCCGAAGGCAACGCCAACAAGTCCTCCGGCTAGGCTTAACACAACCGCTTCAACCAAAAACTGAAAGAGTACATCGCGCCCTTTAGCCCCGACAGCCATGCGCAGGCCGATCTCGCGGGTTCGTTCGGTCACGGATACGAGCATGATGTTCATGATTCCGATCCCGCCGACGAGAAGTGAGACTCCGGCTATAGCAGCGAGAAGCCCCGTCATGGTTTCGGTCATGCCTGTTAGCATGCTGGCAATGTCTTCCTGTGTTCGGACCATGAAGTCGTCATCGTCGCCCGGGATAAGGCCATGTTGTTCCCGCAGTACATCCGTAATCTGTGCCGAGATCTCTTCCATCCGATCTGGTGAGACGGCTGAAATTGAAATGCCGGAAATATTCGTGCCGTTTCGCCCGCGCAGCTTCTTCTGAACGGTGGTGTAAGGGGCTAGAATGATATCGTCCTGATCTTGACCAAACTGACCTGACCCTTTGGATTCCATCACTCCAATAATTTCGAAGGATTGGTTACGAATGCGAACCCGCTGTCCCACTGGGTCGACGCCTTCGCCAAACAGGTTGTCACGGACAATCGTTCCGAGCACTGCGACTTTGGCTGCGCTTCGAACATGCGCTTGGGTGAAAAAGGCTCCGTATTCGAGATCCCAGAGCCGAATCATTGGGTATTCAATATCTGTTCCTTCGATCTGCGCGGACCAGTTCTGGCCGCCTGCGATTACTTGGTCCCGAGTATTCACGCTCGCTGCTAAGTAGACTGCCCCTGGCACCTGAGCACGAATAGCGTCGACATCTGAGGCTTTTAGGGTGGGTGCGCCGCCCAGGCCCATACTTACTCCCCCACGACGAAAGTTTCCGGCGCGAACGGAAATTAGGTTTGTACCTGCGGCTTGCACCTGTTCCTCAATTTGTAGTTGGGCTCCCGTGCCAAGGGCTACCATTGCTATTACGGCCGTTACCCCGATGATCATTCCGAGCATCGTTAGTGAGGTCCGCATCTTGTTGCGTAACAAGGCCTTGAGCGCCACACGGAGGATGATGAAGAAGTGCATGAGTCTACCTACTTATGATCTGCGATCGGGCGGGAAAAATCCATTGGATCTTGATCAGACAGGTCGGAGTGTTTAGGTGTTGATTCGAGTTCATATTCAGCAACTCGCTGAGCGTCGTTCAGACGATCTGTGACCACACGTCCATCTTTGAAGCGAATGATTCTGCTGGCATATTCTGCAATCTCAGGCTCATGAGTAATAAGGATTACCGTGATCCCGTTGTCGTGATTTAAGCGCTGAAAGATGTCCATGATTTCGATACTTGTCCTCGAATCAAGATTTCCAGTGGGTTCGTCAGCCAGCACAATAGCCGGTCGGTTGATCAAGGATCGAGCGATGGCCACCCGCTGTTGCTGTCCCCCTGATAATTGATTGGGATGGTGGTTCATTCGGTCGCCGAGGCCGACAGTTTCGAGCATTTGGGTGGCTCGGGTATGTCGTTCAGCCGTGCGGACACCATTTTGATAGAGGAGTGGTAGTTCCACGTTGTCAAGCGCCGAGGTTCGAGAAAGAAGGTTGAATCCTTGAAACACAAAACCGATTCGCTGATTCCGTACGATTGCTAATTCATCGCGTGACAGGGTAGAGACATCTTGTCCGTCGAGGATGTAGTGGCCGGCCGAAGGCCTGTCCAGGCAACCGAGTATGTGCATGAACGTTGATTTTCCTGATCCAGATGGTCCAATTACAGCGACGAATTCTCCGGTTTTGATCGAGAGATCGACACCACGGAGTGCATGAACTTGCACATCGCCCATTTGGTAAACCTTTGTTAGACCGGAAACCGAGATAACAGAAGTCACAGTATCTATCTTCTCCGCCCGAATTGCGGGATAAACGGTGAGCCTGTCCTAGCGCCCGAAGATGAAGAGTCCGAATCAGGAGTGGTGATGTTTGTGACCAGTGCTGTGCCAGTTTGAAGTACTTGTTGGACTGTTGGATAGTATTGAGGTTCAGATGTTGAATTGTAGGAGCGTGATTGCAGTTGGTCGATAGCTCGGGTTAGGTTGGCACGAGTGGTCTCATCCTCAACCGTCGTAAGTGTTTCTCGAAGTAACGCGACTTGAGGGTCTACGGCTTGATTTTGATTTGAAACTACGGAGGATCGGCCTAAGACTCCAAGTAATTCTGTGGTTGTACCATCGGTTATTCCAAGACGAACATTGATGGCCTGAAGAGTGCCGCTATCAAGTATCCAGACCTGGCCGTTGGTTTCAACGACAGGAAGGGCACCGAAGAGGGCATCGATCGTTCGTGCTCCTCGCGCGACGGTCGGAATATTTGGTATGTTGGGTCCGCTTCGGGTTGGTCGGACGCCTGTCGTTCGGGGAGTGCCGGCTTCATCGGGTAGTCCACCACCGCCTCGCCTCATGCCACGGGCTGCGCGCCGGGCTTCAAAAGCTTCGCGTTCTTCTGAGGATAGTTGGCTTAAACGATCCTGAAAAAACTGCTCACGCTCCTCTTGCGTCAGTTGGCTCAAACGTTCTCGAAATTGGCGGTGCTGGCCAGGCCTATCTTCTCCATCGAACCCGGGTCGTCCAGCGGTAGTTCGACCGTCGTTGGAGCCTTCTGTTGGTGCCTGCGTGGCAACGGTCGTCGATGAAAGAGGGCGGTTGGCAACTCGGGGTACTGGTTGGCCTAGGGCCGAAAACATTTCATCGGTCGGCCGAAAGCGTAATGCGGCGTTTGGGATCCGAATCACATCGTTTCGGCGAGCTGTTTCCAGGTCTATCGTTGCGGTCATTCCTGGTTTTAAACGAAGGTCGGGATTGGGTGCGTCTATAACGGTCGCGTAAGTTACGACGTTTTGTGTGAGGACCGGTTCAAGACGGATTTGAGAGACCGAACCTTCAAAGGCTTCGCCAGGAAAAGCGTCAACGGAAAAGGTTACGCGCTGCTGCGGTCTGATTTTTCCAACGTCAGACTCGTCAATGTTGGCAATAACCCGCATCTTTGACAGGTCTGCCGCGATTACGAACAACTCTGGCGCCTGAAGACTCGCGGCGACGGTCTGTCCGACATCGACCAAGCGTGAAATAACGATGCCGTCTATTGGTGCTCGAATGACCGTATGTTCAAGATTGAGCTCGTTTTGATTTAGTGAGGCTTCTGCCTGGATTATTGCAGCTTCCGATGACTTCAGTTGTGCTTCGGTTGATCGCACGGTTACTTGCGCAGCTTCGAGTTCGATGACGGAAATAAGTTGTTCTTCCGCCAAGTCCTCAGAGCGTTCTAATTGTGTAACCGCATCGTCCAGCGCGACTCGAAGACGCTCAGTGTCTGCTTGGGCACGAACAAGATTGGCACGGCCTTGCGCCACCTGAGTCTCAAAGACTGAAGGGTCGAGTCGCATGATGACCTCACCCTCACGCACAATCGAATTGAAGTCGACATTGAGTTCATCAATGATACCTGAGACTTGACTGCCGACGTTGACGGTCGTGACTGCTTCCAGAGTTCCGGTGGCTCCCACGCTGTCCACAATATTTCCTTGAGAAACCGTGGCGGTACGAATTTCAGGCTCAAATTCTTGGCTGGTGCCAAAGTATCTGTAGCCAACACCACTCAAAACTAGAAGTACGAAGAGAAATCTCAAAAAGAATCCGCCGACCAACCAAGAAAGCAGAGCCCGCAGTGTTTTCTTCATCTGGTAAATCCTGACCCGTCTAGGTGTTCAATTGACGCGGTGTTTCTCTGTTAAATCCATGTAGCACAATTAAAATTACCCGCCTCCGACGATTGAGATTCCTGTTCGGCTAAGAGACGTCTGTTGCAGCCGGTCAAGTTCGACTACGGCTCTTTGGTAGTCGAGAATCGCCCGGAGTTCTGTGTCGCGTGCCGTGGCTAGGTCTCGTTGAGCTTGGACCACGAAGAAATTCGTAGACGTGCCAACCGAAAATTTGCTCTCTTCTGCAGATAGTTGTTGTTCGGATAGTTCTCGAGATGCAATTGCCGCATCAATTCGTTCTCGAATGCTTTCGACTTGAAGTGCCGCGTTCGTTACTTCGGTTGCTGCGTTGAGCTCAAGTTGACGAAGTTGAGCTTCCGTTTGTCGGACCTGCAGTCGAGCACGTTCTAAAGCAGCCTCATCTGAGCTGGTGCCGATGGGGTAGCTCATTTGTAACGCTACCGTCCAGACCGGAAACCGAGCATCGACAATTTGATCGAGTGCGTCACCGTATCCGCCCGGAATTATCGTAGCTGCTTGGCCTCCGAAGTTGAAAAAATCGCGGACGAGAAGATCTCCGCCTTGGCCTTGGAGATTGAAGTTGGCTACCAGATCGAGTGCAGGCAGGGTGTTGTTCCTGAGCGTGCCAACATTGAGTTGATTGATGTCCTGTTGACGTTGAGCGCGACTGAGGTCAGTACGTTGTCCCAGTGCGGTAGTCACGGCTGCTGCAATGTTGATGGGAGGCTGATCTAACTGCGGTTGATCGATGGGATTAATCTCGGCATACCATAATTCGTCTTGGGTTCCTCCGACAATGAGTCTCTTAAGTGCCAGTTCTGACGTGCGTAGCACTTGCTGGGCCTGCGCAAGCGTTTGTCGCCGAGCTGCGGCTTCCGCTTCGGACTGCACTACGTCGATTGGGGCCAGTGTTCCGATGTTCACTCGCGCTTGGTTGTCGAGAACAAGTTGCTCCGCGAGGTCTAGCGCTTGCTGCTGCACGTCAACGCTGGCCACCGCGTAGAGTAGCTCCCAGTAGGCGTTTTCAACATCGGCCACCGTATTGGTGATTGTCTGGCGGAGATCAATGTCAGAAATGTCACGGTTAATTCGTGTGACTTGGAGTTGTGAGCGATTGTTGTCTGTGCGGAAACCTTTGAGTAAGGGCTGGGTGTACTGCGAGACAAAACTGCTTCGATACCCTGGATTAAAACTAGAGAAGGCATTGGTTGTCTCTTGGCGGTTATTGTCGAAACCGATACTCAATGACCCGCCACCCCACTTTACTGGTTGATTTAGGCTTACGTCGAGATTGGCTGTATCAGTCTCTGTAATGTCTCCACCATCCAGTTGGGTGGAAGAAGGGTTTGTCCGAGAACTCGAATTTAAATTCAGGCCAACCGTCGGACGGTAGAAGGCATTTTGTTGGGCGATCGTAAGGTCGAGCACTTGTGGGTTTATACGCTCCACCGCTATGTCGAGGTTCCGCTCAAGAGCGCGCTGAATTACGTCATCTAGGGTCAGATCGAATCGCCGTATGTCAGACGGCTGAACCGTGAACGTCAGGCCTCCAGAAATATTGCCAGACGAGTCTGCTACTTGTGCCGTGGGATGAGTTTGCGAATTAGTGTGGTCTTGCTCTTGCGCCTGGGGGTTCACTACCAATCCGAGCGTGATTAGTACGAGCATTGTTGTGGCAAGTTTGTCGAACACAGTATTTTCCTTCCTGCCGGCGACCGTTGTGTTTTGGGCTGCCGCCGGGGTCGTCGTTGCTGATTCTGAAAATTAAGTGAGGCTACTGCCGTCGTTGGTCACCTCGGCGACCTGATGGAAATGATCGTTGGCGCCTGCGCAACTGGTCAGTATCAGTAGATTTCTGACGTTCCATACGTTCTTGCTGCCGGTTTTTATTGTGCCAGGTTTTGAGCAAATCTCGCTGGTTGCTCGAGAGTTCCTGACGCATGCGGTAGATCATTAACAATCGTTCCTTACTCAGCGCACCACGTGCAACTTCTACTTCGTCGATCTGATTCGCTACATCAGATTCTTGGGCACTGACCTCGTCGATTAGAAGGGAAAGCGCTGTTTCTTCTCGGGTGAGTGTCTGAGTTAGCGTTCGCAGCTTTCGTCGTGCCGCTTGATAAATATTCTCAAGTGTCTCCGATTGTTGGTCTGTGAGCTTTAATTCCGTCTTGACGTCCCCGGTACCCCACCACTTGTGTCGCTGCGCTGCTTCCACTTGTAGCGTCGCAATTAACAGAATAATCAGCAGTACGAAAAACGGTGTAGTTGGTTTCGCAATTACTGTCATCGGTCAAGATCTCCAGTCGGGCTCACGCGTGAATGACATTGTATTTGGAAAATACCCGGTTTCATACGAATGAAGACGCTGGAGTTACTCGAAACGTTTACAGATTAATGACTATGAAAACGCCTTTAAAAACAACGAGTTAAATAGCAGCTTGTATGTGCCGTGGGTTTGTCCTCGGTGTTGGGCACGTAGCCCCAGTAATACCACTTTGCCCCGGCCGAGTTTAGCTTCCACAATGGCCGCTTTATTTGCGAGAAGCTTTTCGCCGACCATCCACCCGCTTAACAGCATGTTCGTTTCCGGATACTGCGCCACTATTGACACGTTCTGGTCATGCATTTTCAGCGAATTGTCAGAATCCTTTTGGCTCGCGAGCGAAAAAACAGGGCTCCTTGAAAAGAATCCTGGGACTCTTGCCGGCATCCCATAACCGATTGGGTGAGTCGAATTCACGATTATTTCAAGGAGAGAGCCTGGCACGTAATAGTCATTAGCGGAATAGTTTGTAGAGATATCGAGAATTGGTAGCTCGAAGTCCGCAAGCGGCAGCGCACTCGCGCTATCGAAGGCGACGAGAATGCCGCCGGCTTCGACGAAGTCGTAGAGATGCGAAACACCTTTTTGTGTAATTCCGCCTTGATATGCCGGAGGAGTGTCACGACGGCCTAGCCCATTGAGTATCTGAGTGTAAGTTGCGTCTGGAAGGAGAATGACATCGAGATTATTGAAATTGCCGTTTCGCATGTCTTCGTTCAGAAGACGTCTATATGGGAACCCGAATTCCTCGAGAACCAGACGGGTCCAACCTTCATCTGGATTAGGACGCCAACTTCGATAGAGTCCGACTTGAGGTTGAGTCAATTGTGTTAACGGTTGGTCAGGTTTACGTTCAACGGGTGACACAACTAAACCCAGGCCTTTTGTGGCTAAGTCGATCGCGGCCGTCGTTTCGGATTGAATCGGCAAAATAAATGTTCCTGCTGGCCAAGTGTGGGTCTCAAGCGTAATAGGCGACGTTGTTCTATAGACTGGATGGTCATTTGTAAGAAGTCGGTTGATTGCGAGGAAGGCGTCGTTTCGTCGAGGGTCGAGAGCGTACGCAAAACCAGTAGACGGTTTCAAGCGTGTGGACATTAATACCGCTCTATCTATTGAAACCACAGCATTGGTGGGTAGCCGACCTGCGTCTAGGTGTCGGTCTACCGTTACACCCATCTGCATCGGTAGGGTCCAACCAGTGATGTCATAAGGTCGGTCTAGAGGGCCGCCGGGACGTTGGCGTGTGTCTGGATAGGCCTGAGGGTTGAGAAGGTCAGTCAGATATGGACGAAATGACTGGGCTCCTCTGATAATGAAGCTATTGGGTGGATAATCGACTCCTCCGATTCTCAGTGATCGAGTGGTTTGCTCGATCTCTATTCCACCCCACCGAAGGGTATTGACCAATTTGATGGCCGCGCCTAGGTCCCATTGGTTTTGCGAAACGACGTACAGCTCACCTTCGCCAGCCTTTATCGATTGCCGACCCATCCGGTACATGTCATAGGTCCACTCCGTTCGTCGTTGTGCCCCTAAGTCCAAGACTGCCATTGAAGCTGTCAGCATATAGTTACAGGAGTCCTTTAAGTGCCATTCACCACCGCGATAAGGGTTCGGATAATCAGTGCTGGGCGTTCGCGTTGAGCGTCCGTTTGAGAACGTGTCCGGAAATAGGGAGGCGTCATGCACAGAGGGATTGGCCCACGGATGGCTAGTTTCGGTCAATATTCCAACCATGTTGTGGTAGTAGGCTGCTGTCCGCATTCCCCCGTTCCACCAGGTGTCGTAGTTGATGCGGGAAATAACACCAGTCTTGCCCTCTTGTTCGAGACGACGACTAATACTTTCCCCAGCTAGGTTAATTCCTCGCATTACTAGCGGAGGAATGTTTGGGTTCATAGGATCGATAAATGGTGGCACAAAGATTCGAGCAGGGAAGGGTGCGGACTGATGGTGGTTGTAAACGATCTGTGGAAACCATTCTCGATAGAGCTGTGTTGCAACGTTTCTTGATTCTGCGAGGTTAAACATAAACCAGTCACGATTGTTATCGTGGCCAGCGTATCGTTGGTAGAGTTCGACTGGCGATGCGCGTTCATATGGGGTGCCGACGTGGCTGGCGTACCAGTTTGCTACGAGGCTAGTGCCATCAGGATTCATATTAGGTAAGAGAAGCAAGATTACATTGTCACGAATCGCTTGCATTTCCGGGGATTCGTCGGTGACGGCGTGATAGGCCAGCTGTGGTGCCACCTGCGCGTGAGCGACCTCCGTTGAGTGCAGTCCAAAATCAATCCAAACAACACTTCTGGCGTCAATCGCTAGCTCTTGAGCTTCCTTTGGAGTGAGGTCATTGGCTAATGCTAGGCGTCGGGAGGCAGACTTAAAGTGTGGCAGGCGACGCATGTTTGCTGCTGATGAGATCACTGCCATTAATTGGGTACGCCCTTCCGTGGTCTGCCCAATATTTACTAGCTGAATTCGTTCGCTGGCTTGGTCTAACACCTGCAAGTATTCAGATATCTGTTCGTAACTTCCAAGTCTGTAATCGGCACACGGCTCAAAGCCCAACACCGAGGTTGGTGCTGGAATGTTCTGTGAAACAGATTGAGCAACCGTGGGCACATTGGCCAACACGGCGGCGAGGCCAAAGAAGAAGAGGCTCTTCACCATATTCGATTTAGTCCTGCGAATTCGCGAAGGTAGATAGGCGGCTGATCGCGTCTCCAACGACACTATCTGGTGTTGAAGCTCCGGCGGTCACTGCGACACTCACAGTTCCCTCACTGGGCAACCAATTGTGGGAGGTCACTTCGCTGCCGTCGTCTAAGCTTCCCTGGTTTGGCCTACTTGCCGGACGATGCCGAATTTCATTTTCTGAGACGAGGCATTCGGCATCAGCGATGTGGAAGCAATGCAATGAATCTGCACAAATTCTAGCAAGGTTACGTGTATTGCTGCTGTTGTAGCCGCCGATGACTATTGCTAAGTCGAAGTGCTGAGTATTCAGCAGAGCCGTAATTGCGTCTTGCCGGTCTTGAGTAGCACTACAGATTGTTTCAAAGGCTCTGTAATGATCGCTAAGGGAATTATCACCGTAACGATCAACCATGGCGTCGCGAATCATTCCACCTATTTCAAGTGATTCCGACATGAGCATGGTTGTTTGATTTGCCAAGCCGACGCGCTCAAGATCCCTCTCTGGAGAGAAACCTGGTGAACAGGCCTTTCGGAACGTAGCTTCAAAAAGATCTACTTCAGCACGACCGCGGATGAAGTCGCATAGTAGTTCCGCTTGTTTACGATCAAGAATGACAAGGTAGTGGCCGTTCTCTGCCAGTAGTGCCTGTGATGCAGTCGCGCGAGTTTCTTCGTGATGGACTTTGCCGTGGATTATGGCCGTAAAGCCATCTTCGGTGTATCGTTTGACGTTCTTCCACACATTTAGAACCGAGCCGCAGGTCGTGTCTATCAGTGTGCAATTCCGTTTTTCGAGTTGTTCAAGTTGTTCGATGGTTACTCCGAAGGCTGGGAGAATAACCACGTCACTTTGAGTGATCTGTTCCACCGATTGGTTTGGGTCGCTTAAAAAGGAAACGCCAGCTTCCCTCAGGCGCGTATTGACTCCTGGATTGTGAATAATTTCACCAGTAAGGAATACCCGACTTTCTGGGAACCGGGCGCGGGTTTGATAGGCATAGTCCACGGCACGGTCGACGCCGTAACAGAATCCAAATTCTTGGGCCAATCGAACGATTAATCGCCCGTCCTTCCATGTGAAGTTTGCGTTCTTTATTTGGTCAACGAGTTCACTGTGATAGTCGTCAGCCAAGGCGCCTGCGACGGCGTGTTTCAGATTTAGGCCCTTTCGAAAGAGAGCAGCAGTCACGCTTCAATCACCACACGTTGATCGAGACTTCTCGGATTTGAGGCGTAATCTCATCAAAGGGACTCAGTTCTGGAATTTGGGGGTTACTCAAAATAACTTCAATTTCTTCGAGAAAGGTTTCGTCTGAGTCTGTCAACGAATCAGTAAATGTAATCGGAGTTTGTGGTTGGTTTTCTCGGGTTGTTTCAGATGCGATTAATTGAGGCTCAAGCGATGCGTCCAAGCTCGTCATTGTCTGTTCTGGATGGAAATGGAGAAATTGGCCAACGGCAACACCGAGTAGTAAACCAGCAGCAGTGGCAGCGCTCAACCACCAACCAATGCCGTTGTCCCGCCGACTAGACAATCTCTTGAAAGTCGGAAAACTCAGGACAGGAGTGTGTTTTAAAGACGTCGATGCATTTCGAACTCGATCCATTATGTGGTTCTGCCGAACGTCAACAGTTTCTCCCACATTCGCAGCGAGACTGGCAGAGAACGCGGGCAACGAGATTGAGTCGGTCTCGACAAGTTCATCGAGAAATAATTCCAGCTCTGTAGCACGTTCGGCACAGAAAGCGCATTTGTCGAGATGTGCCGCACGAGAGTGCCGTCCTAGTCCTTTGTCCTTGGGAATCAATTCCTCAAGCAACTGCTCGTCGTCTAGATGTGGGAAGGAGAAATAACGGTTAATTCGCGGAAAGAGGGTCATGCAAGCGCTCCTTCGTCGCTTTCGAGAACAGGCGGCCTAAGCCAGCTTCGCCGTCCGAGCATTTTTCTTAGGGCTTGGATGGCTCGAAAAAGATGCACACGGACCGTAGCTTCACTGAGGCCTAGCACTTCACCAACTTCTTTGCTTGAATGCCCTTGAAACACATTAAGTACGACCACTGCGCGTTGGCGTTCGGGCAATTTCATGACGGCCAGTCTAAGTTCGGTACTACGTTCGTCTAAGAACACCAATCTTTCTGGAGAAGGTTCGTTGCCAGGATGCCGAAGCAGTTCTTCGTGTTGTCGTTCGTCGATTGAAACCATCCATCGCGACCGACGTTTAGTGGCCTTGATACGGTCTAGGCAGGAGTTGATAACGATCTTTGTAAACCATAATTTAAAGACAAGTTCTTCCCGAAAAGACGGTAGATGAAGAAATGCTTTTAGGAAGGCATCCTGTACAACCTCTTCGACATCTTCCGGTTTGCGGAGATAGTAGTAAGCAATTCTGAGGGCCCGCTGTTGATGTGCAGCGACTATCTTCTCGAACTCTAGGCATGCGCCGCAGTGATCACCACTGTTAAGAGACGATTTGACCGCATTCACTAGTGATGCGTCAGCAGTGGAAGTTTCTCCCGGAATGGATGCTTGGGCTAAGCGGAGTCCCATGGCCTAAAAGACGTTTCGGTTCATAAAACGTTTACAGTGACAACGAAATTCGGTGACAATCTAATCAATAATACTGCGTAAGAGACGTATCGTGGTAGTAATGGTTTAGTATCTGCGAAGGGGCCTGTCCGGCTCTGGCCCTGGCAGCAGCGCCGCGCTGGCAGAGTCCAATTCCATGACCCCAGCCTCGGCCCTCAAAAATGAAGTCGTTACCTTGGCGTCGAACTGTAAAGCGAGTGCTCTTGAGTGAGTTCGGTCCAAACCGTCGGGTTATTACTTCGCGGAACACTTCTCCTCGAAGTTTGGATGACTCGTCGCTATGAACGAGGAGTTGTTGGACACGACCTGACCCATCCTTCTCACTTATTTGAAATCCATGCAGTTGATTACCGATACGCGTCCGCGCATCCGTATTGAGCGTCGCCAATAGTTCTTTCTGTGAGGCTGTAAATTGCCAAGAGACTGGATTGTCTAATAAGCAGAATGAATCGTCGACGGCTCGGAGATAAGGCGGGGTTATGCCGCCCCAGGCGACTTCCGAATTACTCGTGCTTCCACCGCAATCAGCATGAAAGACAGCGTTAATCGGGATGCCGCTGTGTGTAATGACTAGCCCCGCGGTTGAGGTGGCCGCGAAACGGGAGATATCCGCATTACGGGGCGAGAGATGTTCGGTCGAACGATACACTTGACAGTGGGTCGTAGAGCAAAGATCGAACCCGTCGCTTTGGTGCCGGTTGCGATTCGCTAGAGCATAGGTGCGGGCCAAGATGGCTTGTGTTTGGACAACGCGCTCAATTGTGGTGCGGTCGAGATCGCGTATGTCTGCCTCGGCCAGGATTGATCCCACGACATATTCCTCTATCTCTAGTCTCGTGACGGTTCCATCTTCAAGCTGGACTCGAAGTGTAGGACTTCTACCTATAGTTGGGTCCACAGAGGGCGGGGTCCGAACGCAAGAGGTAACAGGAAATAGAAGAAGAACGAGAACCTTTACTAACCTAGATGAAATAGTCATTTTAACGTGTAGAGGTCTTAGCAGACGACGAGAGCCTGAAAGCTTTGCGCCTGCGGTGTCTGAGCCATTCGGAATAGCAGCATATAGAAACTTGGAGAGTTCAAGTTGCGAATCACTACCGTCGGCACTAGGATTCACTTTAATGCAGCCAGCCTCAATGCTTGAGGTCCACGGAATCATACACCCTGGGCATGTTTACTGGAATCCTAGCGTGTCCGCGCTTTACAGTGAATCAATTAGACGCGGCGAAGGCTCACTCGCCGAAGGTGGTCCTCTGGTCTGTTCGACGGGCATCCACACCGGGCGGTCGCCGGACGATAAGTTTATCGTTCTAGAACCTTCGACTGAGCAGCATGTGTGGTGGGGTAAGGTTAATCGGGCGATTGATCGAGAGCGATTCGGTTTACTCCAGAAGACTACTCTTCAGTCGCTGACGAAGAAGGATCTCTTTGTACAAGATTGTTTTGTTGGTGCTGATCCCGCCTATCGATTATCTGTGCGTGTGATTACAGAGCGAGCATGGCACAGTCTGTTTGCTCGCACAATGTTTCTTCCCGTGCCAGCCGGGCAGAGGTCGGATGAACAAGTTCCTGAGTTCACTGTCATTGACGTGCCTTCTATGGAGGCTGACCCACACATTCATGGTACTAAGTCAAACGTGTTTATTGTGGTCGATTTTTCTCAGCGATTGGTGTTGATTGGTGGGACTAGCTACGCTGGAGAGATCAAAAAGTCACTCTTCAGTGTTATGAATTATTTGCTGCCGCTTAGGAACGTATTCCCGATGCATTGTTCAGCAAATGTGGGCGAACGTGGTGACGTTGCGCTGTTCTTCGGTTTGTCTGGCACAGGTAAGACTACGTTGTCGAGTGTCGCCAACCGTAGTTTGATTGGCGATGACGAACATGGATGGAGCGATGAGGGAGTATTTAATTTCGAAGGTGGTTGTTACGCTAAAATGATTCGTTTGTCACCAGAAGAGGAACCGCAGATATACTCGACGACACGTCGTTTTGGTACCGTTCTGGAGAATGTAGCGATCGACGCAGTGACCGGTAAACTGAACCTAGATGACGACCGGGTGACAGAGAATACCCGTGGTGCCTATCCTATTTCATTCATTAACAACAGCGTCCCTTCAGGACGAGGAGGACATCCCGACACGATTGTCATGCTGACTGCCGACGCATTCGGTGTTATGCCGCCGGTCGCCAAGTTGAGTCCGGAGGCTGCGATGTATCATTTCTTATCGGGTTATACGGCGAAGGTGGCTGGCACAGAAAAAGGCGTAAGCGAACCGACGGCTACATTTAGCGCCTGTTTCGGGGCGCCGTTTATGATTCACCATCCCAGTGTCTACGCGCGCCTGTTGGGTGAGTGTATTTCGAAGCATAAGGTGCATGTCTGGCTGGTGAATACTGGTTGGACTGGTGGCGCATATGGTCAAGGGCATCGGATTGGTCTTGGAGACACCCGCGCGATTGTCGAGTCTCTACTCTCAGGAGCGCTAAATGACGTTCGGTGCGAACGCGACATGATCTTCAACCTCGAGATTCCTACAGAATGCCCGAACGTGAAAAATGAAATTCTGCAGCCACGATCTACTTGGGTTAATGGTGCGGATTATGATGACAAAGCCAGGACGCTTGCGGGAATGTTTGTGGACAATTTTAGGGCGTTCGAGTCAGAGACTGAGGCCGGTATTAGACAAGCAGGTCCTCGTTAAGAACTTGAGGTGTCTTTTGTATGACCGCGCCGTTTGAGTCAGTTATAGGTTTAGAGATTCATTCACAGCTTCTAACGGACACCAAGATTTTTTGTGGTTGTGGGACTAAGTTCGGCTGCGATCCAAATACTCAGGTTTGCCCGATATGTCTCGGCTTACCAGGCGCGATGCCAGTTCTTAATGTTCGAGCCGTGGAGTTTGCGATTCGAGCATCGCTGGCTCTAGGGTGTCGCGTGCGGAAGAGATCGATCTTTGCCCGAAAGAATTATTTCTATCCAGACCTTCCTAAGGGTTATCAAATTTCGCAATATGAAGAACCGCTCGCAGTTGATGGCCGGGTGTCGTACGAATCGACAGGCCAGAACTCAGAAGTAAGGATTATGCGAGTTCACTTAGAAGAGGATGCTGGTAAGTCGTTGCACGATGGGTGTCCAGAGTCCGACGTTTTTACGCATATCGATTTCAATAGAAGCGGTGTGCCGCTTATCGAGATAGTGACGCATCCTGATCTTCGGAGTGCCGCGGCGGCGGCAGAGTTTTTTTCCCGGCTTCGTGCAATTTTACAAGCTGTCGAGGTTAATGACGGCAACATGGAAGAGGGGAGTCTGAGATGTGATGCCAATGTCTCAATTCGCCCAATCGGACAGAGAGAGTTGGGAGTAAAAGTTGAGATCAAGAACATTAACTCTTTTCGATATTTGCAACGGGCGATTGATTATGAATCTGAACGGCAAGTTCAGCTGATAACTTCGGGTGGTGCCGTCGTTCAGGAGACTCGTCTTTGGGATACTGACGTGGGTAAGACTGTATCTATGCGGAGTAAGGAAGAGGCTCACGATTACCGTTACTTTCCCGAACCAGATTTACCGCCTTTGGATGTGCCGTCTGAGTGGGTTGAATCTATCAGGTTGACTCTGCCTGAGTTGCCAGAAGAGCGCAAGCAGCGTTTTCTTGAAGAATATGGTTTGTCGGAATCTGACTCAGGTTTGTTAGCGCAATCGGAGAAGTTGGCACAGTACTTCGAAGAAACCGCTAAGAGATCCGGAAATTTCAAGGCGGCAAACAACTGGATAAAGGGTGAGGTGCTCCGACACGTGAAAGAAGCGGGTGGGAACTTGGCCACACTTAAGGTTGGCCCGGAGGCTTTGGCTGAATTGATAGGTTTCGTTGATGACGGAAAGGTTAGTGGTTCTGCGGCGAAGCGCGTGTTTGAGCGAATGGCCAAAACTGGTGAATCCCCAGAAAAAGTGCTTGCAGCGGAAGGATTGGGCCAGATCGAGGATGTTGATACCCTAGGTGCTGCGGTTCAACTGGTTATTGAAAGCCATCTTGATGTTGTGGATACATATAAGGCAGGTAAGACTAGTGTTTTGGGTTTTCTGGTCGGTCAGGTGATGAGACAGACGAATGGAAAGGCTAATCCAAAGCGCGTCAAAGAGCTTTTGAGTGAACAACTTGATTGACACTCAGAAAAAAGCAGGACTAGACTTAAGTTAAGACTAACGTAGACGACGGCGATTTGATCGTCGGCCTTCTGCTTAATATGAGCGATAGAGCAACGCGACTTTCTTCGTTGTTCGATCATAAGACACACCACTGAACAAGATACAAACGGTCCATTCTCTAAGACAGATTATCCAAGCCGGATTCTCTGGAGTTTCGGCTTCGGAGGTGATGTCTCGTGTGCTGACAAAATCCAAATTGTCCGGGTTGGACTCTGGAACGAAAGTCACTCTGATTTCGGCTGGCAAGATGGCTGTGCCGATGACCGAAGTGTTTCTAGAAAAGTGGGATGGCGATATTCAGGGCGGCCTAGTTGCGGCACCGGTAGGTGAGCTACAGAATAGGCGATTACCGTTCTTGAGGGTTGGTCATCCTGTACCTACACAGGTGAGTGTTAATGCTGGTCTACGGGCACTGGAACTTGCGCGCAAGGTGGACCCGTCAGGTGTGTTGATTTTACTTTTGTCTGGAGGCGCATCGGCGTCACTATCAGTACCCGCAGAGGGAGTTACGCTAGAGACAAAAGTCAAAGCCACCAAGGCTCTTCTGAGAGGTGGTGTGTCGATTCACGATATTAATTGTGTGCGGAAACATCTGTCCCGGATTAAAGGGGGTTGGCTCGCGGCCTCGGTTCGGGGAAAAACTCTTACTTTTGCGGTTTCCGATGTTGTTGGACCCATCGAGGACGATCCGGCGGTGATTGGCTCAGGCCCAACAACTGCTGATCCAAGCTCCTTTGAGGACGCTCTTCGCATAGTCGACCGGGCGGAGGTGAGATCCCAGTTCCCATTCAGTGCGAGAGAGGTGTTGCAGCGTGGCCGAGACGGGCATCTGGTGGAGACACCCAAGCCCGGTGATCCGCGCCTTGAGGATTCGTCTGTCGAGATCGTCGGTAGTCGTCGGGATGCCGTTCGAGCAGCGGCTGTGAAGGCCAGCAATCTAGGCCTTGACACGATTGTCATTGACCGACCAGTAATTGGTGAGGCTCGGGAGATTGCTCCATTGCATCTCAAACGCGTCGTTGAAGTAGCCTCTAAGTTGAGGCGTCCTGCGTGTGTAATGTCGACTGGAGAGACTACTGTCACTGTTAAAGGAAGAGGACGCGGTGGACGGAATCAAGAGTTTGGTTTAGCTCTAGTTGACCCGTTGTCGGTTCTTAATGAAGACGTAGTTGTTGCTAGTGTTGCAACCGATGGTGTCGACGGTCCAACAGAAGCCGCCGGTGTCATTGTTGACGGAACGACATTGGCTAGATCGCGAGAGTTAGAACTAGCAACGCCGAGAAGTTACCTCGACAGAAACGATTCGTTGACCTTCTTTCGGGCACTTGGTGACCTTGTTGTCACTGGACCTACCGATACGAATGTAGGTGACCTACAGGTGTTTATATTGATGGGTTCTTCATGCTGACTACACAACAGATTCTCGGTTATATCAAGTCGAACCTCGACCATCCTGCAACTGTCCGAGAATTAATGCAGATACTTTCGGTTCCTAGTGAACGACGAGCCACGTTCCGTCGGCGTCTTGCGAATCTCGTTGAATCAGGGCAACTCATCAGGATTAGAGGTAATCGGTACGGTTTACCAGAGCGTATGCGTCTTGTTACGGGTGAAGTGCATGTTAATCCACGAGGGTTCGGCTTTGTATCGCCTGATGATTCCACAGGTGGAGCGGATGAGGATTTGTATGTCTCTGGGGCTAATCTCAACCAGGCGATGCATGGTGACCGGGTGGTTGCGAGAGTTGATCGGCAAGGTTCCAGAAGTCGGGTTGAAGGTCGAATTGTTCGGATTTTGGAACGAAGGACGAAACAACTCGTTGGTCGTTTGGAGATTGACGAATCAGGTTTGGCCTATGTGGTGCCTTTCGATCGGCGGATTGTGACGAATGTGCATATTCCTGAGGGTAGGAGTGGCGCGGCCGATGTTGGAGAAGTTGTAGTTGTTGCTCTGAGTCGCTGGCCGACATCGACTCGAGGTCCGGTCGGTAAAGTGATCGAGGTTTTAGGAAATATGGATTCCCCTAGTGTGGACACTGACTTGGTAATTAGGGAATACCAGCTTCCGGATAAGCATGCCATAGCTGCGATAACTGAGGCTAGAAAGTGCGGACAGAAGGTGAAACCGCGTGAACTGAAAGGTCGGGAGGATTTTCGATCTTTTCTGACTGTCACGATTGATGGTGAATCAGCACGGGATTTCGATGATGCAATTACTCTTGAGTGTTTGCCTAATAAGAATTTTTGGTTGGGTGTTCACATTGCCGATGTTGGCCATTATGTGCCAGAGGGCAGTGCCCTTGACGTTGCTGCGTACGAGAGAGCGACATCCGTCTATTTTCCGGATCGGGCTGTGCATATGTTTCCGGAAGAACTCGCTACTGGAGTTTGTAGTTTAAAGCCGAAAGTAGATCGCTTGGTTCAATCCTGTTTAATGGAGATCGACGCTCGCGGCAAGGTTGTGCGATATGAAATTCATGACGGTGTTATTAACAGTAATGCAAGGATGACGTACACAGAAGTGAATGCGATTCTAGTCGAGCGTGACGCTAAGACCCGGGCGGCTTATGCGGAACTGGTTGAGATGTTTGATCGGATGAAGCGTTTGTATGAGGTGTTGCGTGCTCGTCGTCGCCGCCGTGGGTCTATTGATTTCGATCTGCCGTCTGCTGAGTTTCTCATGGATGATGCAGGACAGGTTGCAGGCGTCGTTGCTAAAGAGCGGAATCAAGCCCATCGGATCATCGAAGAGTTCATGTTAATTGCGAATGAGACAGTTGGTGAATGCTTGGAAGAAGGTTCTCAGGCTGTTGTATATCGAGTGCATGAGCCGCCAGATCCTCTCAAAGTTAAGGAGTTCGAACGTTTTATTGCGTCACTTGGATATGGTCTCGGTAAAACGAAAGACCGGATTGTTTCAAAGGATTTTCAGCGGTTACTAAAGCGACTCAACGGTAGGCCGGAACAACGGTCGGTGTCTTCTCTGATGCTTCGTACAATGCAGCAAGCACGGTATGACACTGTGAATCTTGGTCACTTTGGTTTGGCAGCTTCTGTCTATACACACTTCACGTCACCGATTCGCCGCTATCCTGATTTAGTCATTCATCGCCTCTTGAGAGAAAAACGGTTAAAGAGGTCTGTAAGAGATGGTATGTCTGCAGACAGATTGCGACATTTAGGTGAAGTGGCACGCCACACTTCAGAACTTGAGCGTCGAGCAGAAGAGGCCGAACGAGAGGTCATTCAGTGGAAAAGGGTCAGATTCATGTCGGACAAAGTTGGTGACGATTTTGTTGGGTATGTCACTGGCGTTGCTGCCGTCGGCCTGTTTGTCGAGTTGCTTGAGCCTTTTGTCGAAGGATTGGTTCATATTTCAAGTATGGCCGATGACTACTATCAATATTGTGAGCGACAACACGAACTTCGAGGTGAGAACAACAGAAAGCGGTATCGATTGGGCGACATGGTTAAGGTGCAAGTGGTTCGTGTCGACAGGGACAATCGGAGGATTGAGTTAGCCCTTGTGGAAATTCTTGACAAGGTTCGCCGGCAGATCAACCGACGACCTTCGCAGAGTGCAGTATTTCGTCGAGTAAAGAAACGAAAAGTTACAAAGCGAAAGGCAAAGACGTAAACCTGCTTACTGAAGATGCGTAGCGTCATCTGACACCTCGTGCACTCTATGAGAAATATTGTCGTTGGAACGGCAGGTCATATCGATCACGGAAAGAGTGCGCTAGTAATCGCACTGACAGGATCAGACCCTGATCGACTAAAGGAGGAAAAAGACAGGGGTATCACGATTGACCTCGGTTTTGCGAACTATCAAGACGGCGATCTGAATGTAGCGTTCGTCGACCTTCCTGGTCATGAACGTTTTATTAGGAACATGCTCGCAGGAGTGAGTGGCGTTGATGCCGTTGCGCTTGTTGTAGCTGCCGATGAATCAGTAATGCCGCAAACCCGTGAACATTTTGACATCTGCCGCCTGTTAGGAGTTCGGGCCGGGGTTGTAGTGCTGACAAAGGTTGATCTTGTCGACGAAGAGACACTAGAACTTGTCAAAATGGAAGTGCGTGAACTGGTGGCGGACTCTTTTCTTGAAGGAGTGCCGATGATTCCTGTGTCCGTTCGGTCCGGTTTTGGATTGAGCGCACTACGAAGTGGGCTCGCGGGTTTGGCTAACCAGCCTAAGGTTACAGACTCCAAGGGGATTCTTAGGCTTCCTGTTGATCGAACATTTACCGTAAAGGGATTCGGAACGGTTGCGACTGGAACTCTAGTAAGTGGAGTCATTCAGACGGACATGACTGTGGAGGTGCAGCCAGTGGGACGTCAATTTCGTGTCCGCGGATTACAGGTGCACGGCGAAATGGTGCCAGCCGCTGAAGTTGGTCAGAGAGTCGCGGTTAATTTGTCGGGGGCTGGCCTTGAGTTTCTCACCCGCGGCGATGTTTTGGTGCAGTCCGGTGAACTAGAAAGCACGCGGTGTTTGGACGTTACGCTTGAGCTTGTTCTTGGAAGTCCTATCCTCAAACATGGAAGCCGCGTTCGTTTCCATTGCGGGACTAGTGAAGTTATGGCACGAGTATCGCTCGCTGCACTCACGGATGCAGGGCCGAAGTTTGTTGATTTTGGAACGCTGGAGTCGGAGCGAGAGGCTTATGCCAGAATTCGACTTGAAGAGCCCGTTCCCTTGACTCGAGGTGATCGTTTCGTGCTGCGCGCATATTCCCCGATGATCACTATCGGAGGCGGCCGTGTGCTTGATCCAACACCGGGACACGGGCGATTACGATCTAACGCCGGAGTGAAGAGACTGAGTCGCCTTGGTGAGCCAGATGATTGTCTGGAATACGTGGTTGCTATGGTGGATGAAGCTGTTGGGTACGGCTTGGCGAGGTCTTCTTTGACGCCACGTGGAGGTGTAAAACCTGATGTAGTCAAGAGTGTTATTGACAGGTTGGTGGCAGAAGGTCGGATTGTCGAACTTGGTTCGGTGCTGGTGACTCCCAAGCGGGTGACTGAATTGCGCGAGCTACTCTTGGATTGGTTAACGAAATTTCACGAGAGTGATCCATTAGAGGCTGGCCTGCCACGCGAAGAAGCGCGCGAACGATTTACCCGGCAAGCTTCATCAGAAGTGTTCGACTGTATTGTGGAGAAGCTGGTTCACGACGGCGAAATTATTGCACGCGGTCATCTGGCTTTATCGTCCCATCGAGTGTCTCTGTCCGCAGACGAGACTAGGATTCGTGAGCAGTTGGAGGATTGCTATCGACTGGGCGCACTATCACCGCCGGAACTTTCTAATGTCGTGGCCGAGATTCACGAGCCGCGCGAGACGGTTGAAAGGATGCTGAAACTGTTAATTAGGGAACAAGTATTGTTCAAAGTTGAAAGCTTGGTCTTTCACCGAGATGCGCTGCTTCAGCTCAAAGCAGACATTGCAGGTCTTAAGACTGGTCAGAGCCTAAATGAGCCAATAAAGCTTGATGTTTCAGCCTTTAAGGCGCGCTTCAACGTTTCCCGCAAGTTTGCGATTCCTCTACTTGGATATCTAGATAAGGAACGAGTTACGCGCCGGTCAGGAAATGTTAGGGTGTTACTGTAGTCTTCCACGCTTTGCCAAAGTGATTAACTCCTAGGTAAACTGCAAAGATACATCTCATAGGGAACAAAAGGACTGAATAAATGGTGGAGACGGAGAATCGAAGCTGTTATACCGTTTGTGTCTTTCAAGACCCGGTCTGGGCAAGTCGCGGTCTTGAGGCGCTTCGGAAGAAGGGTTTTGAAAATGGTGTAATCTCAGTTCTTTCGAAAGAATCGTCTGAATTTATTAAGCTGTTTCAAGAGTTGTTTGGTTTTGCGCCGTCGGTACTTGAGATAAACGGTTTAGGTGACGTAGTGGCTTACGGTAGTCTCATACAAGAGTTACAAGGATCGGATGATGGTTTGAGTGGTACTGGTGTAGCGGCGACCATCCGCCGTGTTGGATTTCAGCCGCATGACGGTTTTATTTTTCAGACACTGACGGAGCGTGGAGGTGTTTTGGTTGCAGTTGAGAGCGAGTCTCGGGCGGCTGATGTGTTGGCATTATTTCACTCGTATGGCGGGGGGAATGCAGCAATAGGCGCTTGGTCAGGGCGCGTATAACGAGGAAATTTTTACTTCTGAGTAACTGAGATAGATGGGGTTGGATCTTCCTAAACTCTTGGCCGTGGGTAGAGCGAAGCTCACTGAGAGGCAAGAGCCTTCCACAACTACCGTTTTATCGATTAAACCCGACACTATTGGCCCGAAGGACGTTCCATTTCTTCTTGGCGCTACCCAAGAAAGGATGAGGAGCTCTCTGGCGGCTTCGTTCGCTGGTCATATGGTGGGGGTCGGCTTGGTTCTCTTTCTTATGAGTTTAACGCCGGAACAGGTTTATGACCTGATCGAGCCAAACCGTGAAAACTACGGTATCGTTTTTTTGCCTCAAGATGGTCCCGGCGGTGGGGGTGGCGGCGGCGGAAATCAATCACTCGAAATGCCAGGACTCGTCGAGTTGGAAGGTGTTGATGAAACAGAGTTGAGTGTCCCGGTGGAACCAGAACCTGACTTTGTAGAACCCGAACCGGAACCTGAGACCCTGCAGGCGGATCGGTTGAGTATTCCGGCGATGGCCATGGCGTCGGCACTCCAAACGTCACCGGGT
Source organism: uncultured Vicinamibacteraceae bacterium (assembly GCA_964342185.1). Taxonomy (GTDB): domain Bacteria; phylum Acidobacteriota; class Vicinamibacteria; order Vicinamibacterales; family UBA8438; genus CAUZIB01. The sequence goes on from CAYFER010000009.1 coordinate 29,738, forward strand.
GTTTTAGATGCGGTCTTAGCGCGTTCCACACCGTCACAAGGTAGTGGCTCAGGTGGTGGAGCTGGAACCGGGCAAGGCACGGGAATTGGTCCTGGGGATGGAGGAGGATTGGGTCCGGGGCAAGGCGGTGGCGTTGGTGGAGGCGTCTATCGTCCAGGGTCCGGCATCGTCAACCCAAGGCTACTGCGTGAAGTTAAGCCGAATTACACTTCGGAAGCCATGCGAGCTCAGGTGCAAGGAGAGGTTTGGCTCGAAGTGGTAGTACTATCGGACGGCACCGTAGGTGATGTCACGGTGACGAAGTCTTTGGACCCTGTTTTTGGTTTGGACGAAGAAGCGATTAGAGCGGCGCGCCAATGGCGATTTGCTCCAGGCACACGTTTTGGAGAACCGGTGGCTGTTCTGGTGAGTATCGCTCTTGAATTTAACCTGAGATAAGAAAAGCCCGGCAGTGTGGTACACTGCCGGGCGCGGTTACGTTTCCTAGTTTGTTGACGGTTCAGTCTAGTACATCCCGCCCATTCCACCCATTCCTCCTGGCGGTCCAGCAGGAGCAGCTTCGGGTTTCTCTTCAGGGATTTCTGCAACCAGGGCCTCGGTTGTCAGTAACAGCGATGCAATTGAGCCGGCATTCTGAAGAGCCGTTCTCACGACTTTGGTGGGATCGATAACGCCAGCCTTAACGAGGTCTTCGTATGTTTCTGTTAGCGCATTGAAGCCCTCGTTGCCTTTTGATTCACTCACGCGCTGAACGACGATTGAACCTTCGAGGCCAGCATTTGTGGCAATCCAACGCAATGGTTCTTCAAGGGATCGTTTAATGATGGCGACTCCTATGCGCTGATCTTCGTCGTCGACTTCCAAGTTGTCGAGTGCGCTCGAAGCCCGAAGTAAAGCTACCCCACCACCTGGCACGATACCTTCTTCGACGGCGGCTTTCGTCGCGTGCATAGCATCTTCGACGCGAGCTTTCTTTTCTTTCATCTCGGTCTCAGTTGCCGCACCGACCTTGATTACCGCTACACCGCCAACTAGCTTGGCCAGTCGTTCCTGTAATTTCTCACGGTCGTAGTCAGACGAAGTCTCTTCGATCTGTGCTCGGATTTGCTTAACGCGTCCTTCGATCGCATCCTTTGTTCCTTCACCTTCGACGATTGTAGTGTTGTCCTTATCAATCGTGACCTTTTTGGCTTTACCAAGGTCTTCCAGGCGAATGTTCTCAAGCTTGAGCCCTAAATCTTCAGTGATAGCCTTACCGTTCGTCAGAACGGCAATATCTTCGAGCATGGCCTTTCGGCGGTCACCAAAGCCAGGAGCTTTTACAGCTGCTGCCTGTAAAGTTCCCCGCAACTTGTTGACAACCAAAGTTGCCAGTGCCTCGCCTTCAACATCTTCGGCCACGATAAGCAACGGGCGACTCAATTTTGCAACCTGCTCGAGTAAGGGCAGAAGGTCTTTCATTGAGCTAACCTTCTTTTCGTGGATGAGAATCACGGGATTCTCCAGGACTACTTCCATGCGCTCTGGGTCGGAAACGAAATACGGCGAAAGATAACCTCGGTCGAATTGCATGCCTTCGACGACTTCCAGAGAAGTCTCGAGAGTCTTGGCTTCTTCGACCGTGATGACGCCGTCCTTCCCAACCTTATCCATGGCCTCGGCAATGATGGTGCCGATGGTTGGGTCGTTATTCGCGGAGATCGTGCCTACTTGAGCGATCATGTCTCCGGTGACCGGTTCTGCTGTGGCCTGGAGTGCATCCGTAACTGCTACTACGGCTCGTTCAATACCACGCTTTACCTCCATTGGATTCGCGCCAGCGACGACGTTTTTTGCGCCTTCGCGATAGATGGCTTGAGCTAGCACCGTCGCTGTTGTTGTTCCGTCGCCAGCTATATCCGAAGTTTTACTGGCAACTTCTCTCACCATCTGCGCGCCCATGTTTTCGAGCGAATCCTTCAATTCGATTTCTTTGGCGACCGTGACGCCGTCCTTAGTAATCGTTGGTGACCCGAATTTCTTGTCTAGGACTACGTTTCTCCCCTTGGGGCCCAGTGTTACCTTGACGGCGTTTGCCAATTGGTTGACGCCTTCAATCATTGTCCTTCGTGAATCTTCTCCGTAAACAATCTGCTTTGCCATGTCCTAAAACTCCAATAAATAATGATGCCTGTTCGATTTTCTTGCTTGCTACTTTTCCACGACTCCGAGGATCTCGTCCTCACGCATAATCAGGAACTCGATGCCATCTAGTTTGATCTCTTGACCAGAATATTTTCCGAATAGGACGGTGTCTCCCTCTTTGACGTCCATTGGAGTGACCGTACCATCATCTTTGACTTTGCCTTTGCCAGCCGCGATGATCTTGCCTTGTTGCGGCTTTTCTTTGGCGGTATCCGGGATAATAATGCTACCGACAACCTGTTCCGTTTCCTCGAGACGCTCAACTATGATGCGGTCGTGGAGTGGGCGAACCTTAACAGCCATAAACCTCAAACTCCCTTCAAATTAGCGTAAAAAACAGACGTGTAAATTTACTTAAGGCACTGCACTACTAGGCGAGTTAGCAGTCAGACTCAAAGACTGCCAATTTATCGTGAAAGTGGTTGCAGGTCAAGCCGATCCGGTGAAAAGACTTGCCAAGCGGATTTATTTTGGGGGTATGACCGAGAAAGTAAGTCCAGTCGGGCAATAACCGGGCCCAATAATTTCTAGCCAGTTCGCTTGAGTCGATAACTGGCGATTTTCCTAGTTAACGTGTTGCGGTGGATTCCGAGAAGGTCCGCTGCTTGGCCAAGATTGCCCTTGGAGCGGGTCAGAGCTCGACTAATGAAACGGCGCTCAATAGCTTGGCGAGCGTCATCGTAAAGTATGCCCTTCTTCAGCATCTCTTCTACTAGGCGGTCCAGTTGATCCCGCAAATGTCGTGGTCCTTCCCTTTAGAATCGATCGTACCTGGTCGTTCTAGCTAGTTAGTTGAAAATACAGTCAATTAAGCAAGTTCTCGACCTGATAGAACCTGGAACGCATCAAGATATTTCTGTCGCGTTTGCTGAACGATCTCGTCCGGTAACTCTGGAACAGGCGGCTTATGATCCCAACTAATTTTGTCTAGGTAATCACGCACGAACTGTTTGTCAAAACTACTTTGACCTCTTCCTGGTTCATAGTGATCTTTCGGCCAGAATCGAGATGAATCTGGTGTCAGAATCTCGTCAATCAGTAAAATGTCTTTACCGTCGACCGTCCCACCATCATTTGATGGTACGAGGCCAAATTCAAATTTCGTATCGGCCACAATAATTCCGCACGACTCAGCATGGCTGGCGCCGTGCATGTACAACGTTAAAGTCAGATCCCGGAGTCGGGATACAAGATCGGTGCCGATAATGTTAGCGGCCTCAGCTTCGCTAATGTTGATGTCATGGCCACTCTCGGCTTTAGTAGCGGGAGTAAAGATTGGTTCCGGAAGACGTTCAGATTCGACAAGACCCTCTGGAAGCTTGATGCCGCAAACGTGTCCAGTCTCTTGATATTCCCGCCAACCTGAGCCGGTTAAATAGCCACGAGCCACGCATTCTATTGGCACTGGTTCTGTTTTTCGTACAAGCATTGAACGACCGGATAACAGTGCTTCGTGAGGGCGCAATTCTTCTGGAAATGTTGATGAATCAATAGAAATAAGATGATTCGGAACGATTGCCCGTGTTCGTTCGAACCAAAAAGCAGAAAGCTGAGTCAACACTTTCCCTTTATCAGGAATAGCAGTACCGAGAACATAGTCGTAAGCTGAAATTCGGTCGGTGGTAACGATTAACAACTGGTCAGTTCCTATTTCGTAGATGTCGCGAACTTTACCTCGGCGATGATGTGTTGTTCCGTCAAGAGCGGTTTCGAATATTGGTCTGTGCGTAGTCACGAACGAGCCTCATGGTGGGTGAAAAAACATAGCTTAACGAGAAGTCACAATCACGGCAAGCAGGAAATGCGATGAGCGTTATAGTACATTTTATCGTTGTTGGAATTATTGAGTGCGTTACATGTTGAGAAGATCTATTAGAACTCTGATTGTCGTTGCTTTAACTCTTGGATTGACGGCTTTCTTTCTCCGTAATGCACAACTGGATCATGTCTTGAATGCTTTGTGGCTGGCTAGGTTAGACATGCTTGTGGCCTGTACGGTGTTTACAGTGCTTTCGTATGTCATTCGTATTGAGAGATGGAGAGCGTTACTGCGGCCGGTTGGTTCTGTATCGTTTCTGATTGCTGGGATGGCTACAGTGGTCGGTTTTACTGCCAATGCTCTCTTGCCTGGTCGTGTGGGCGAAGTTCTGCGGCCGTTTGTGCTCGCGCGGCATAATGAAGTTTCCGGATCAGCGGCCGTAGCAACTGTGATTGTTGAGCGATTACTTGACCTAGTGGCAATTATGGTGACATTGGCTGGGTGCATCGTATTTTTTTCAGGACCTACGAACAACCCGGAGTTGCTAGGCACACTTCAGTTTGGTGCGATGGCGGGAGGTGTGACCGGGTTGCTAATGTTAGCGGCGATGGCTTGGCTCGCGAGAAACCCCAGTGGAAATGAGTGGGTGATTACATGGTGCAAGGCCGTCAGCCCACAACGATGGGTCTCAGCTGTAGACCGCTTGGCACGTCGATTTACCAGTGGCTTGAGTGTCACCGGTAGAGTTGGTCCCCTCGCTGTCGCGTTTCTGATGTCTGTGTTGTTGTGGATGTCGATTGCCCTTAGTTTGGTCTTTGGTTCTAGGGCATTCGGGATAAATATTTCGTTCGTTGAGTCGATTCCTATTCTGGCAATGGTCGCGATTGGGGTCGCACTTCCAACGCCGGCTGGCATGGGAGGGTATCATGCGGCTTATCAGCTCGGCGTGACTTCTTTGTATGGCTTTGACAACGATGTGGCTGTAGGGGCAGCTCTCGTGATTCATGCAATTGCATTTGTCCCGGTGACTTTGCTTGGTCTTATTTGTTTGACTAAGGAAGGGCTGCATCTAGGTAACCTATCCGGAGCGGCAGTTGGAGAGGAACTGTCTGAACCGACTAAGAATCATCATAAGACTGGAGCAATCTCGTGAAGTGTCCCTTTTGTGGATGCCTGAAAGACAAAGTTGTTGATTCTCGAGAAGGTAAAGAAGGTGAAGTTATTCGCCGCCGCCGACAGTGTCTTGACTGTGGTCGACGTTTTACTAGTTACGAGAGGATGGACGACATTCCCTATATGGTCGTCAAGAAAGACGGTTCTCGCGAACGTTTCGACCGGCAGAAGGTGATTGCGGGGATGCTTAAAGCGTGTGAGAAGCGGCCGGTCAGCGTAGCAGCCCTAGAGGCCGTAGCGGATCGTGTGGAAGTAACACTACAGGATCGTCCAGAGAAAGAGATTGGAGCGGATGAGGTTGGCTCTTTTTTGATGGAGGAGCTAAGGAGCTTGGATAAGGTGGCGTATGTTCGATTCGCTTCTGTCTACCGTCATTTTCGAGATATCGGCGAGTTTATGACGGAACTAAGGGGCCTGCTAGACGGGAAGGAATAGTCGTGCCGTTAAAGTGACTTTGGTTGCGTCACCGGATAGTTACTATTCACTAGGGCTCAAGTATCTTGTTCGATGAGAAACTTTTGAGACGCAGTCTTTGGATAGTCTCTTCAGAAATAGCCTCCTTGGGCACGAGACCGACGATTTCGCTGTCGACGACTTCTACTTGTAGTTTTTTTGCTTCCGTTTCTATTGTTGAAAAAACACGGACCAGCGGCGTAATTTTGTAGTTGGTCAAATTGACTGAAACCTGGACTAGCCTTCGGTGCGGTAGTTCAAAACCTAGAGCCTTCACATGGGAGAGTCCTCCGTTTCGTGCTCGAATGCTCGCTGCGATTTGACGAGCTATAGTCAAATTTTTGGTCTTCAAATTAACATTGAAGGCGATTAACGGTTCTCGAGCACCGATCGCCGATGCGCCTGCACTGGGGTGAGGTTGGAGAGGACCAAAATCTGGCGCCCAACGGTCATCCTTCATTTTTTGCGTCAAGCCCTCAAATTGTCCTCGTCGAATGTTCTCAAGTGCTTTCCGTTCAGGCTGGGTTGCTGCTTCTTCATACAGAAAAATAGGAATATCGAACCGTGAAGCGACCTCGGCCGCGAGTTGTCGGGACAGTTGTTTGCAGTCGTCCATCGATGCGTTACGAATCGGTATAAATGGGACAACGTCGATGGCTCCTATTCTTGGGTGAACACCACGGTGTGTCCGAAGGTCGATCTGGTAAGTAGTAATTGAGTAGAGATTGGTCAGGGCCTGCAGCACGGATTCGGGGCAACCAAGTAGTGTCAGAACAGAGCGGTTGTGCGAGACGTCGGAGGATAGGTCAAGAAGTGTAACGTGTTTGACCTGTTTTACCGAGGCAGCCAATTTTTCGAGGATAAGAGGCCGCTGGCCTTCACTGATGTTGGGCACCGCTTCGATAGTTTGCATCGTTTTAAAGAATTCTACGTTAGTCTGGACTATAGCCGGCGCATTGACAGAGTTGATGGACAGGACAGAAGTGTTTTGGCGGTGTTTTTAGAGAGATCCGGTAGAGCATAATTTGTAAGTGTGACGAAGGAGCGTTATTGGTGAAGCATCTAAGCCTATTCTTTGCAACTGCGGGATACGTCGGTTATGTCCCGGTGGCTCCTGGTACTGCGGGATCGCTCGTAGGACTGATAGGTCTTGTGATGATACGTCGCTGGTTGGGACCGATGGCCGAATTATTCGTTCTCGGCTTCGTGGTAATAATTGGTGTTCGGTGTTCATCCTCAACAGAGGTTTATACCGGTCGGAGAGACCCAGGGTGCATAGTGATTGACGAAGTGGCGGGTATGTTGGCGACTATGCTCTGGGTTCCTTTGAATTGGCCAACAGCGGTGATGGGATTTGTGGCATTTCGATTTTTTGACATCGTCAAGCCTTTTCCGACCCGTAGTGCTGAGAGTCTACCGGGGGGGCTAGGCGTCATGGCTGACGATCTTGTTGCTGCGGTCTACGCAGCTGCTTCTGTACGCTTGTTTCTGTGGGCGGCATTTGCATGGGTGGCTGTATGAGCGACAAGGCGCAGCCTATACAGGAGGCTGTGGTTCTCGCCGTGGGATCGGAATTGCTGACTGCCTATAAGGTCGATACAAACTCTCTTTTCTTAACTGAACGACTCAATGAGTTCGGTATTTCGATTCACTATAAGGCCGTTATTGGGGACCATGAGTCCGATCTGGCTAGGGCTATAAACGATGCCAAACAGCGGGCGGATTTAGTTATTGTGACCGGTGGACTTGGCCCCACAGACGACGATGTGACTAGAGCGTCCCTAGCCAAAGCTTTCGGTGTTCGTTTGACGGAGGACAAGTCGGTGATGTCCTCGATTCGTTCTAGGTTTGAGATTAGGGGGTTGAATATGCCTGATGTGAATCGTCGTCAGGCTTTGGTTCCAGAGGGTGGACAAGTTCTAGAGAACACTTGTGGCACGGCACCTGGTATTTGGATCGAAAAAGAGCGCACCATCTGCTTACTGCTCCCCGGGCCACCACGCGAGCTTCGTCCGATGTTTGATCAAGTGCTTCAAGATCGAATTGCACCTCGGACGTACGGCCAACGACTATTTCGAAGGGTGCTAATGGTCGTAGGGCAGTCTGAGTCACATGTTGAGGAGTTAACTTATCCTGTCTACTCAAGGTGGCAATCGAATAAATCACCCATATCAACGACGATATTGGCTTCTTTGGGCCAGCTGGAAATCCATCTGTCGACTCGATCAGGCGATACTGATGAGGCTGGCCGCATTCTTCAAAGTGCTACCGATGAGCTGGCCTCTGTCCTTGGAAAAACTTTGGTCAGCACCTGTGGGGAGTCGCTAGAGCTCGTTGTCAGTAGACTTTTAAAAACGGTCGGATGCCGTATTGCCGTAGCGGAATCGTGCACAGGTGGTTTAGTGGCCTCGCGGTTGACTGACGTGCCTGGGAGTTCGGCTTATCTGTTGGGAGGATGGGTGACTTACAGTAATGAAGCCAAGGTGGCGCTGGGTGTCAACGCCGATCTTATTTCAGGCAAGGGAGCCGTGAGTGAAGAGGTTGTAAAGGCTATGGCTGTGGCTGCGCGTCAGCGCGCTGATGCTGATTATGGTCTGGGAATTACGGGAATTGCTGGACCTGAGGGCGGTTCGACTCAAAAGCCAGTCGGGACGGTCTGGTTCGCGTTGGCAGCTAGTGATGGTATCGCGCTTTGCCGAAAGTTTCGATTTGTAGGCGATCGCAGCCGTGTCAAATTGCAGGCGGCCCAAACTGCTCTAGACATACTTCGGCGGGAATTGGAGTTACGGTAGTCGGGCGCATTTGTTCGCAGGAGAAGAGAGACGAGTAGGAGGTCAAATTACATGACTAGACCGCTAGAACCACTGCAGCCAGTAGCTGTACTGGGTAGTGGAGGATGGGGCACGGCTCTTGCCGTCCATCTCGGACGTTTAGGCAAACCCGTGCGGCTGTGGGGGAGGAATCAATCTCTCGTTGCAGAGATGGTAGCTAAACAGGAAAATCGTTCGTATTTGCCTGGGGTTAAGCTTCCAGAGTTGGTTCAGCCAACAAACTTACTTGGGAGCGCACTTGATGGGGCCAGATGTGTGGTGTGTGCTGTGCCATCCCATGGAACTAGGGATGTGCTCATGAGCGCAGCAAAGAAAATCGATGAACACGCTGTTATCGTTAGCGCAACAAAGGGAATTGAAGTTGGAAGTCTCTTGAGAATGACCCAAGTGATTGAGGAAGAATTAGGCAGTGGTCACGAGGTCGCAGTTCTGTCTGGCCCTAGTTTTTCGAAGGAGTTGGTGGCTGAATTGCCAACTGCTGTCTGTGTGGCTGGTCGCACAGAATTGACCGTGCAGGCTGTTCAGCGGGAGTTCAGATCGCACCGGTTTCGTTTGTATGGAACCGAAGATGTTGTCGGTGTTGAAATCGGAGGTGCGATGAAGAATGTGATCGCGATTGCTGCCGGTGTAGTGGAGTCGCTTGAATTGGGACAGAACGCGCTTTCGGCGTTGATCACTCGTGGGCTGGTGGAGATTTCTCGCTTGGCAGAGGCCGTTGGTGGCAAAAGGGAGACACTCTCCGGACTGAGCGGGTTAGGCGATCTGGTTTTGACGTGTACGGGTGCCCTGAGTCGCAATCGAAGTCTTGGAATTGAGTTGGGACGAGGGAATCAGCTCAATGAGATTCTGGAAGGCATGAACACTGTGGCGGAAGGCGTTAGAACTACTGCTGCTGCACTTGAACTGGGCAAGAGCTATGGTGTTGAGCTCCCTATAACTGCCCAGATGGCAGATGTATTGGTTGGACACAAGCAGCCGCGAGCGGCGGTCGAGGAACTCATGTTACGGCGTCAAAGGACGGAATAGCGAGCCCCTCTGCTGATATGACTACAAATGACAGAGTCGTAGGTTTTGACGCGAAAGGCATTGTATGACCTTTTTTGATCGGCTGAAGGTTGGCCTTCGCCGAACGACCGAGCAACTAGGAGGACGAATTGAGGAAGCCCTCGGTTTAATGGCCCTTCGGAACGACTTCAATGGGAACGACAATTCGGGTTCTGAGATGCTGGAGGAGTTACTGCTGGAGGCGGATGTTGGTGTTGTGGCTACAGGACAGATTCTTGCGCGTCTCCAAAGCAGCGATTCTCATGAACCTAAAACAGGCGAGTTGCGGGACCAGTTAAAGAACGAATTGTTCAATTTACTCAGTTACAAAGACGATGGCACTTCGGATGTTAATGGGCCACGAATATTGCTGCTGGTAGGTGTAAATGGCACTGGTAAGACGACGACTGCCGGAAAATTGGCGTATCGGATGCGTGCCAATGGCGAGCGACCACTGCTATGTGCCGCTGACACGTTTCGTGCCGCTGCGGTGGAACAACTGAGCGTGTGGGCAACTAAGGCGAAGGTAGACATTGTGAAGGGAGTGCAAGGTTCGGATCCGGCAGCTGTAGTTTTCGATGCGATCCAAGCCGGTCGAGCTAGAAAGCGGGACGTCGTGGTGATCGACACAGCTGGACGGTTACATACCCAAGTCAACCTCATGGAAGAACTCAGGAAGATTCAACGAATAGCGTCTAGGGAGATTGAGGGTGCACCCCATGATGTTCTCTTGGTGATCGACGCGACAGTGGGCCAGAATGGTTTGTCGCAGGCACGAGAGTTTCTTAAGGTTGTGAACGTGGATGGAATCGTTCTGACAAAATTGGATGGTACTGCCAGAGGTGGGATAGCAGTGGCTATATCCTCGGAACTTGGAGTGCCAATTCGATACGTGGGCGTTGGAGAGGGAATGAGTGACCTTGTTCCGTTTTCAGCACGAGACTATGTGGAAGGACTCTTTGCCCATTGAATTGGCTGTTGAGGTGACTAAGTAGAAGCTATGTGGAGCCAACAGGATCAGCTGTACATGGACCAAGCCCTTCGCCTGGCCGAACGCGGGCGCGGGAAAACGAGTCCGAATCCGATGGTTGGTGCTGTAGTCGTATCCGATCGTGAGCGGGTTGTTGGTTCTGGATATCACGCTCGGGCAGGGGAATCTCACGCCGAAGTGGTCGCACTTGACGAGGCGGGCACGCGGGCACGCGAGGGCACACTGTATTGCACTCTCGAACCGTGTAGTCACCAAGGGCGAACTGGGCCTTGCGCAGGAAGGGTAGTAGATGCTGGGATTAGGCGTGTTGTTCTTGGCACGGTTGATCCGAATCCTCTAGTGAGTGGAAACGGTATAGCGTTCCTGCGCGAGCACGGCTTAGATGTCGAAGTCGGCCTTCGCCAAGCCGCGGTCGAAAAGTTGATCGAAACCTTTCGGGTATGGGTTACACGAGGCCGTCCGTTTGTGACGATGAAGGTGGCAGTCAGCCAGGACGGAAAGGTTGCAGCGCGGCCTGGTGAACGGACTCTTTTAACATCAGAGCGTGCGCAACACGAGGTCCACAAGACGCGAGCAGAAGTAGATGCAATAGGTATCGGGTCGACAACTCTTTTGGTGGACAATCCGCGGCTAACGGTTAGAGGCGTACAGAGGGCGCGTCCATTTACTCGAGTGGTGTTTGATCGACGTTTGCGTATGAGATCCACTTCTCGGTTGGTTGACACATTGGAAGAAGGTCCGATTGTTGTTGTCACGACGTCGAGTGGACTAGCTGCTCGGCCGATCGTGGCGGAGCAGTTGAGTGCGGTTGGCGTGAAACTAGAGACGATACCGAATTTGGAATCAGGCTTAGAGGTCGCACTCAAATTGTTAGGTTCGTTGAACGTGACTTCTTTGCTTCTTGAGGGAGGCACGACAATTCATCGAGCTGCCTGGGAAGGAGGGCTTGTGGACCGGCTGCAGCGATTCGTTGCTCCAGTTGATTTGGGACAGGGCGGTTTAACTTGGTTGAATATTCCAGACTCTGCCTTATCGGATTTATCTGTCAGGCGATTAGGCCCAGACGTTCTTACCGAGGGTTATGTTTACAGGGCTAATTGAGTCGACTGGAGAAGTAACTGCTTTAGATTTGGAGGCTTCGGCTCCGCGACTGGATGTCTATACAGAATTGGCTCGCGAGTTGGTTTTAGGCGAGAGTATTTCGATCAATGGTGTCTGTCTCACTGTGGTCAGCTTGGGAGATAAGTATTTTTCGGTCGAGGTCTCTCCAGAGACGTTCCGTGTGACCACGCTTGTTGATTTAAGCAAGGGTTCAGTCGTGAATCTAGAGCGTTCCCTGAGAGTTAACGGTAGACTCGGAGGGCACTTCGTTCTTGGTCATGTTGATGGAGTTGGACACATACGACGGATCATTCAGCAGGCTGACTTTAAACTCATTACGGTGGGCTATGATTCAAAACTAAGTTCATACATTGTGCCTAAGGGATCAATAGCTCTTGATGGAATCAGCTTGACCGTAGCGGCGCTTCGTGACGAGGAGTTTGAGGTTCAGATTGTTCCCTTTACATGGGAACATACGAATCTTGCAGCCGCTGGTCCTGGAGCATCCGTTAATCTTGAGTGCGATATCATCGGAAAATATGTTGTTAGAGCGTTTAGGGAGAGAGATTGAGGACAAAGATGCCGCCCAGCCGAAAGACTTCAGGCAAAGATGTTCTAGGGTCTGAGAAAACGATTTTGTCCAGTGGTTTTGCTTCAATAGAAGAAGCTGTTCGAGCAATTCGCGATGGACAAATGATTATCGTCGTCGACGACGAAGACCGAGAGAATGAGGGTGACTTGACGATCGCTGCAGGCAAGATTACCCCTGACGCGATTAATTTTATGGCGCGCTACGGTCGGGGATTAATCTGTCTACCTATGACAGGGCAACGTCTTGATGAGCTCGATATTCCCATGATGGTTACGCAGAATACCTCAAAGTTTGAGACAGCTTTCGCTGTTGCAATCGAGGCAAAACAAGACACAAGTACGGGCATTTCGGCCTCCGACCGAGCTGCCACGGTTCGTGCTGCTATTGATCCGACTACACAACCTAGCGATCTGGCTCGCCCCGGTCACATGTTTCCACTTCGTGCCCGGGGAGGTGGCGTTCTGGTTCGGGCAGGCCAAACCGAAGCTGCGGTAGATCTTGCTCGGCTGGCGGGATTGTATCCGGCAGGTGTTATCTGCGAAATCATGAATGACGACGGCACGATGGCGCGAGTCAAAGAGCTGAAGAAGTTCGCCAAGAAACATGACTTGTTGATGATTACGATCGCAGATTTGATTAAGTATCGAATGCGTAACGATAAACTTGTGAAACGTGTGGCCAATGCTGAGTTGCCAACGGAACATGGTTTGTTTCACGTTTACGCCTATGAAAGCGTGATCGATGGTGAGACGCATGTTGCCCTTGTTCGAGGAGACGTTGGTGACGGCAAGGACCTCCTTGTGAGGGTTCACTCACGATGTTTAACTGGAGATGTTTTTCATTCTGCGCGTTGTGACTGCGGCCACCAGTTGGCGGTGGCTATGCGACGAATCGCTTCCGAAGGTCGCGGTATCTTGCTCTATCTTAATCAGGAAGGTAGAGGCATTGGTTTAGCTAATAAGATTCGGGCTTATCAGTTACAGGATGACGGTTTGGATACGGTCGAGGCGAATGAGCAACTTGGGTTCAAGGCGGACCAACGAGACTATGGGATTGGGGCTCAGATTTTGGGTGATCTTGGTGTGCAAACCATGCGACTGTTGACGAATAATCCGCGAAAGTTTATAGGTCTAGAAGGTTATGGACTCGCTGTTGTGGAGTCGCTTCCTCTTGAGGTTCCTGCTTCTCAGTTTTCGAAGGCCTATTTGAAGGCTAAGAAAGAAAAGCTTGGACACAAACTTTCATCGGTCTAGGGCTCGGATCGTTGACAGCGATCGAGCGGGTCAGTTACCATAAGCGACTGTTATTAAAGCATTTATCGTAATACATAGATTTTTGTCTTGCGCGTTTTTACCATGTTTAATTCCCTTGCCGACCGGTTTCAGAATGTTTTTGAATCGCTTCGGGGAGAAGTTCGTTTAACACCAGAAACTGTCGAAGCGGCTCTGAAGGACATTCGGGTAGCCCTACTGGAGGCGGATGTTAACTTCAAAGTCGTTAAGGCTTTTGTTAATCGTGTTCGTGATCGGGCGATCGATCAGAAGGTTTTAGACAGTCTGACTTCGACTCAACAGGTGGTCGGAATTGTCCGTGACGAGATGTTGGCTTTGTTTGGGCAAGGGGCTACAGGACTTTCAAAAGCGACTAATCATCCTCAAGTTATTCTTATTCTGGGTCTCCAGGGTTCTGGGAAGACAACGACGAGTGCGAAACTTGGCGAGTGGTGTAAACGTGAGGGTAGGCATCCAATGCTTGTGTCGACGGATGTGAGGCGAGCCGCAGCTATTTCCCAGTTAAATTTGCTGTGTGAGTCCGCTGGCTTACGTGTCCATGACCCGGGTGGCTCAGTCGACCCGGTTCAGCGGGCTAAGACAGCGATTGATGAGGCAAGAGATTTTGGATTTGACACCGTGATTGTTGACACGGCGGGACGTATTCATCTTGATGAGGAGTTGATGGGTGAGCTTGAAGTCATAAGGGATGCCGTCAAACCGGCGGAGCTCTTATATGTTGCTGATGCGATGACGGGGCAAGATGCTATCAAGAGTGCGGGTGAATTTCATCGTCGGGTCGGTATTACTGGTCTTGTGCTAAGCAAGATGGACGGGGATGCGAAAGCCGGTGCTGCGCTTTCAATGGTGTCAGTAGTAGGCGTACCCATACTTTTCAGTGGTATCGGTGAGCGGCTAGAGGATTTAGAGATCTTTCAGCCTGAACGACTTGTTTCCAGAATTTTGGGTATGGGTGATATTTTGACCCTTGTTGAACGAGCGGAAAAGGCAATAGGAGAGAGAGAGACAACTCGCCTCACAGAGAAACTCCGACATCAGGATTTTTCGCTAGAAGACTTGCGTGATCAGGTGGACACTGTTAGTAACATGGGGTCGTTAGAACAGATGATTGAGATGATTCCCGGGTTACGGCGTATGAATAATTCGAGAAATGATGGCGATATGGATCAAGGCCAGTTGGTTCGTACGGCTGCGATTATTGATTCAATGACGGTGGTTGAGCGACGGAACCCGGCTGTAATTAATGGAAGTCGTCGGAAACGAATAGCATGCGGGAGCGGGACGGAGGTACAAGACGTTAATCGCCTGCTGAAACAGTTTAGCCAGATGCGTAAGATGCTCAAAATGGTCAAGGGTGCTAATGTGAAGCGTAAGCGTGCTGGCGCCAGGCGTCTTGGGCGTATCGGGTTTCCTCAATCTATTGGGCGGTAGACGTTACAGTGAAGGTAAATTACTTGAAATGAGCTTCATGTTGGATGGGGCTTTAGAGAAAATAAGGTAGGACTAAGAATGTTAGCAATTCGAATGCGTCGGCTGGGTGCGAAGAAACGCCCGTTTTTTCGGATAGTTGTGATCGATTCTCATGCGGCGCGTGATGGACGAGCCCTTGAAGTAATAGGGCACTACAATCCGACCACAGAGCCAGAGTCTTTCGATCTTGATCGAGAACGTCTGAACTATTGGACAACCCGCGGAGCCCAGCCGAGCAGTACTGTGCGAACTTTACTGAAACGTCAGATGGCGGGTGCCGTTCTGTCTTCTTCGAGTGCAGAGACATCCGAGGTGGTTGCAGAGGTGGCTCCGGAGTCTTCTTCGTCATTGGGTGGAGTGAGCGAATCGGAGTCTGTAAACCAGGCGAGTGATTCGTGAGTCGAGCGAAAGAAGTGGTGCAAGTTGTCGCCAAAACTTTGGTGGATCAACCAGACATGGTTGAGGTGACCGAGATCGATGGGCCGGACGAGTCACACGTGAAGGTTCGAACGGCGCCAAATGATCTGGGTAAGCTGATCGGGCGTCAGGGAAGAACCGCGACTGCAATTCGAACCCTGGCGACCGTCACCGCTGAGATAGACGGACGGCGAACAATAGTCGATTTTGTGGACGAGCGTAAGTGAGTGACCGACGAGTTAGCGGAAACACACTGGACCGGGATGGTTCTTGTGGGTCAAGTCGCTCGTACGCATGGCCTCCGTGGCGAGATTGTCGTAAATATTGAGTCTGACTTTCCTGAGAAACGCTTTTGCAAGGATGCGGTTGTATACGTCAATGGCGCATCTGGTGTCGAAGCGTTAAGGATTTTAGAGGCCCGCTTCCATTCGGGTCGACCGATCGTGACCATAGAGGGTGTTGAGTCTATTTCGGAAGCTGAGCCGCTGATTGGTAAACAGCTACGTGTTCCCGTCTCGGATCAAATTGCACTACCAGAAGGTAGCTACTACGAGTACTCGCTTGTGGGATGTGAAGTAATTACAGTAGATGGTAAACGGGTTGGCGTGATTGTCGGTGTACAAGGAGCCTCCGGATCGAGCCGGTTGGTCGTAGAGGGGGTTGAGCAAGGGGAGGAGATTCAAATTCCCTTGGCTCAACCCATTTGTGTAAGTATCGAACTGGAACAGAAGAGTGTGGTGATAGATCCGCCCTTGGGATTATTGGACCTAAACCGCGAACGTTAGTCCTGCAGTTACGATAGGGAATCTTGAGTGTCCTTGAAGTTTGACGTTGTGACGATCTTTCCGTCAATGGTGCTGGCGTTTTTGGAGGAAGGTGTAATAGGCCGGGCCAACCGTCGAAAACTGCTAGACATTGTGGTACACGACCTTAGAGAATTTTCAAAGAATCGACATAAGAAAGTTGATGATATGCCGTACGGTGGTGGTCCAGGAATGGTAATGAAGCCGGAACCGTTCATGCAGGCCATGGAGAAGATTAAGACAGATAGGGGTGAACCAGAGGCGGTAATCTTAGTGTCACCCCAAGGGAAACGATTAAATCAAGCGAAGGTTCGAAGTTTGAGTCAATTGAATCACATTGTCTTGCTGTGTGGACGTTACGAAGCGGTGGATGAACGGGTGGTTGATTCCGTAGTCTCTGAGGAAATCTCAATAGGTGATTACGTGTTGACCGGTGGAGAAGTTCCTGCGCTAGTAGTTTTAGAGGCTGTTGCTCGTCTCGCTGATGGCGTAGTAGGTGACGTGGAGTCGGTCAAGAATGAGTCATTCGAACGGGGGCTTTTAGATCATCCACATTACACCCGTCCTGCCGACGTTAATGGCGCGAGGGTTCCGGAAGTCCTATTGTCAGGCAATCATGAAGAGATCCGGACATGGAGAAAGTGTGAATCTGTGAAACGTACGCTTGAGCGACGCCCGGATCTGTTGGATGAAGGATGTCAGCTGCTTGATGAGGAAGAGAAAAGGATCTTGGAGACCCTACAGAATATAGACTTAGCACGAAAAGTGAGGGCAGACGCATGAAGTCCATTGAAGCAATCGAAGAAACTCAACTTCAGGATCGTCCTGACATGCAGCCTGGAGACACCGTTCGGGTTCATGTAAAGGTGCGCGAAGGTGAAAAAGAAAGAATTCAGGTATTCGAAGGACTGGTAATCGCGCAGCATCGCGGAGGGGCACGGGCTACGTTTACGGTTCGAAAGGTATCCTTTGGCCAAGGCGTAGAACGGATTTTCCCACTGCATTCTCCGATAATTGACAAGATTGAAATTGTGAGGTCGGCGAGGGTTCGTCGCGCAAAGTTATATTTTCTCAGGAAACTTCGAGGCAAAGCGGCTCGGATGCGAGAGCGACGGAGACGTAATTAGATTCGACCGTGACTCGCCGAATAGCTTCAAGGGCTATTGAAAACTCTGTCCGGCGACTTGGATTTTCCCGTGTTGCTGGTGTAGACGAAGTAGGCCGAGGTTGTTTGGCAGGGCCGGTCGTAGTAGCTGTGGTGATACTTGATCCCGATTGTCCAATCGTCGGGGTTCGCGATTCCAAACTTTTAACCCCTACCGCAAGAACACGACTATTCGACGAAATCGTTCAGAAATCGCTGGCATACGCTATAGCCGATGCTGGACCTTCTGAGATAGACCGTTTGAATGTACACAAAGCCACTTTGGAGGCCATGCACAGAGCTGTTATTAAATTAAAGCCACACCCCGATTTTCTCTTAGTGGATGGTTTTGAGATTCCAAACTTATCTTTACCCCAGAGGGGGATCGTGGGCGGGGACCGAAAATGTACAGTGATTGCTGCGGCATCCATTGTTGCAAAGGTGACGCGCGACCGACTGATGGTCGGTGAGCACCTGAATGACCCTCGATATGGATTCGATCGACATAAGGGCTATCCGACTCCCCAACATATAGCGGCGGTAGCTAAGTTCGGAAATTCGGTAATTCACCGAAAGTCGTTTCGACCTCGATCGCTGTTTGATACTATCAATACTCGCGGCGGTTTAAAATCTAAAGAAATGGGGAAGAGGCGAGATTAAACGGGTGACTCGCAATCTTGTAATCCTATACCTGCTTGACGCGGGAGTGATCTTGGTAGTCTTGCCATGGACCCAATTTTGGGATCGCAATTATTTTATGGGAATGAATGGTTCTCTCGAGATTGCGTTAACTGATCCGATTCTAAGAGGCTTGGTGAGTGGAGTTGGAGTTGTCGCTTTTGTCGCAGGTGTACTGGAAATCGTACCTATCCTAATTCGACGTAGGGCGGAGCAGTTCGCTGCCCCGATTAACTCGATTTTGGGTAAATCTGCTCAACCTTCTTCCTAGTCACTTTCTCGACAGATTGTTTGTCGCCATCATTTTCCAATGGCAATTTTCTGATGAACCTTTACGTAAGATAGAGAACAGTTTGCCTACGTGGACAAATCAGTGAAGAGGGCCTGGTTTAAGAAATCTCCGATAGTCTGTCTGGTGACTGACCGGCTCCGACTTGGCAACGAGACCGGTTCAGATGATATCAGTGCACTAGAGGCGCTAGTGGCTGAGGCTGTGAGAGCTGACGTTGATCTGCTTCAGATTCGAGAGCCAGGCCTGTCTGATAGACTGCTTGTTGAAGTCGTATCTCGCGCGGTGACTGTCGCTCGTGGCAGTGGAACCAAGATTATTGTTAATGACAGAGTTGACATAGCCGTAATAACTGGTGCGAATGGTGTTCATTTAAAGGAAAGGTCCGTGCCAGCTGAACGAATAAGGGCAATAGTGCCAGACTTATCTTGTATAGGTCGGTCCGTTCACAGCGTCGCTGAAGCAGAGAGCGCGACCCAGAGTGGGGCTATTGATTACCTCGTCGCGGGAACTGTGTTTAAGACTCGCTCTAAGCCAGGTTGTAGATTGATTGGACTGGAAGGTTTGAAAGCGATCGTGTCGGCTGTGGAGATCCCCGTGATTGCAATAGGTGGAATTAATGTTTTCCGAGCGCGGGAGATTGTGGAAACCGGCGCCGCTGGGATTGCAGCCTTTGACGAGTTCACTATGCCTGGTAATGATTTGAGAGGGGTCGTCCGTAGATTTCGACAGGAATTCGAAAAAGTAGGAGGACGGTTGCTATAGTTGTCCGGTTGTCTGGGAACTCAGCGCTTGAATTTGGGGCGGTTCTGCGTGGTGCTCGAGAGCGTCGAGATGTCTCGCTTCAGGAACTTGCGGATAATACCAAGATTGCAGCGGCGGTTCTTCGCGGTCTTGAGGAAGGCAGTGTAGCTCGATTGCCCGGAGCCCTGTATGCCGTGCATTTGTTCGAACTTATGTCCGCGAGGTCGGTCTAGATCCCAATGAAATGGTTGACGCTTTTTGCAAGCGGTGCCGCAGACTCAAGATGAGTTCTACCTTGACTCAAGACAGACAATGTCGACTTTGGGAAGTGTGTTCAATCTACCAAAGATGTTTTTCGGCGTGGCACTGACTTTCTTAAGCGCGGATATCTTGTGGTTCATCTTCGGTTCCAGAGTAGAGCCGTCAGATCTAATTGACGAAGACATAGATGCTCCCGGTGTGTCTTTGGCGATGCAGGGACGATTAAATTTTCGATAAATGAGGAACCTGGTCGATCGTTGGGTGGGGACGGTCAGGTTGTAACCCTGGAGATTAACCGGACTAATCACAAAAGTTTCATTTCACAGCGGTCACTGCGCATACGAGATTGAAATCAAGCGCACATGGGGCTCAAAGTACGAACCGCCGAAGATGGTTAAGTTTTTCGTCTCGGCTTTTTAAGCGACCACGTCTTATTCGATCGTCTCTTTTTTGTCTGCTGGTTTAGTCTCCATTCAGACCGAAGTTGAGAAAGACCATCCATAAACACTGCAGCACTTGAGCGGCTTTCGTCATCGGGCAGCCTTTTCAGGAGTTGGACAGCCTGCTTTAGATCGTGTTCGACGGTGGGTGGCGTCGTGTTTTCGTAGAGACGTCGAATCTGATTGATTACTTGTGAGCTCATTGATTCTTTATTGTATTTCCTAGCCCAGATCTTCGAAGCGACGCTCGAAGTTCTGTGATTGTTTGGGTGTTAAGAATGTCTCTGGGTTCGAGCCAGGCCCGTCGAGCTACGAAGAGTCCGCGGTCGAGAAGGCTGAATTGATCCGGAGCATGCGCATCTGTGGATATTACGAGTTTAACACCGCGATCACGAGCTCGTTTCGCATAGATCTCGTTTAGATCGAGTCGCTGAGGTTGTGAGTTGATTTCAAGCGCAACGCCGTTAGTAGCAGCTGCTTCAATTACCTCATCAATCTCTAGGTCGTAGGGTTCACGGCGAAGCAGGAGCCGGCCGGTAGGGTGTCCGACAATATCTACAACGGGCGACTCGATTGCACGAAGAATACGATCCGTCATTTGTCGTTGGCCTTGTTTAAAGGATGAATGGACGGATGCGATCACGAAGTCCAATTGAGCCAGACAATCCTCTGACAGGTCGAGTTTGCCGTCAGGGAGAATGTCGCACTCTACGCCGGCGAGAAGAGTTATGTTCGGCAGACGTCTATCGATCTCTCTAATAGCGTCTGCGTGTTTCAACATCCTCGTTTCGTCGAGTCCGTTTGCCATGGCTAGGGCTTGACTATGGTCCGTGATGCCAAGGTATTCAAGTCCCGCAGATTGTGCCGCTCTTGCCATGGTTTCGATGTCGGCTTGGCCATCTGTGGCGGTAGTGTGACTATGAAGATCGCCACGAATCGTCTTCCTCGTAACCAAAGATGGGAGATTGTTGGATTCTGCAGCTTGGATCTCTCCACGATTCTCTCGTAGCTCAGGCGGTATGTCAGATAGGCCGAGCGCTCTGTAGATCTCTCTTTCCGAGGCGGTTTTAATCTGAGATTGGTCTGATGTTTGAAATAGTCCGTACTCGTTTAGTTTAAGCCCTCTTTTAATAGCGCGGTCTCTAAGGCTCACATTATGGGATCGCGAGCCGGTGAAATACTGGAGCGCGGCGCCCTCACTTTCTAGAGGAACGAGTCGTAAATCAATCTGTGAACCGTCGCGTAACAGGATGCTGGATTTAGTCTTCCCTTTGACGATGACACGCTCGAGAGTGGGAAACGAGATGAATGTGTCGTGGGTCGATTCGCTGGCATCAACGGCCAAAATATCGATGTCCCCGCAGGTTTCACAGCCACGCCTCAGGCTTCCTACAACATGGAATCTTCCGTTTGGGTGAGCCGACTGTAGATAATCCACCACGCTTTTTGCGATTACCCAGGCAGAGGCTGATAGTTGACGGCCTAAATACTTCCGATGTTCAGCAATGGCATTTAGTATAAGTGCCTGTTTTTTTTGGCCGAGTCCTCGGAGCTTGTTGAGCTGCCCGGTCTGTATTGCGCGCTCAAGATCATCGATATTTGTAACGTTTAGCGAAGTGTGTAGTAGCGAGACGGTTTTTGGTCCGAGGCCCTGCAACTTTAAGAGATCAAGAAGGGACCGAGGATAGTTTTCAAGGAGTTCGGTATAAAACAGCGAAGTTCCGGTGCGAGAGATTTCTTGAATACGACTCGCTAGGTCTTTTCCAATACTAGGAATTGATAGCAAGGCTTTGGAATCCATTTCTGAGACAGATTCATCTAGAGTCGTTAATGTTTCGGCGGCGTTACGATACGCCCTTATTTTGAAAGGGTTGACGCCCTTTATTTCGAGTAAGTCCGAAATTTCAGAGAAGATGGTGGCAATCTGTTGATTGTTCATGGTGAGACGCGCAGGTGTGGCTGTCTGGGAATTAAATTACCCTACATCAATTTGGAGCCCATCTGTATTAACCTGAGTATCGAGCACAGAGGCGCCTTTTTCTGCAAGAGTTTTACGAATAGACGGTACGGCCAAAGGCTCTGCCATGAACAAGATGCATCCACCGCCGCCGGCGCCGCAGATCTTTGCCGCTTGAGCACCGGCGGCTAGACCGTGTTGAATCAATTTCTCGATGGGCGGTGTAGTCACTGTTGGGGCGAGACGTTTACGCAAGCTCCATTCATGAGCTAGCTGCCGGCTGACTTGAGCCCAATCGGCTGCCTCAAGAGCCACACGCATCGCTACGGCGACCTGAGAAATTTCGTCAAGCAATTCTATGATGTCACTATCTCCGTTGATGTGACGTTTTGTGATTTCCCAGTTATTTACTCCAGAGTTGCGTGATTGGCCTGTGTATACAACGATGAGTCGCTGAGACAATTCCTTGGGGTCTACCTTTAGTCCAGTTCTAGTTATTCCGGCTGGTCCCATTTCGACAGCCGAAACGCCGCCATGCATGGCAGGACGGTAGTCTTGCACGCCGGTAGGTACTCCTAATACCTGAACTTCGAGGTTTGCCGCAAGGCTCATAAGTGATTCTGGAGAATGGCCGGTCTTTGTATATTGGCTGAGTGCTGCACAGAGGGCGACGGTTAGCGCGGAGGAACCCGCAAGACCGGCCCCGATCGGAGAGTCGGAGCGAGTAGTAATTGTGACCGGGTTAGGCCTGAAATGTTGAAGCACACGGTAAACAAGATTGTTTCTGAAGGCGTTGTGAGAATTTTCGAGCTCGGTAATCTCAATTGTCTCATTGGTGTCTTGTGACTCGATGTGCCAACTCTGGTCTTTACTCGTAGAAACGGTACACTCGGCTTTGAGTGAAAGTGCAGCATTGAGAGTTTGGGAGTTCCTGTGGAATAGATACAGGGGCCAAATATCAAGTGTCCCACCGGCAAGATCAAGGCGGGTTGGGGCTGACGAGTGGACTAACACGCCACATTATAATGGAGTGTCAGCGCATGGATTCATATTCGCATAGCACCGTCCATATTTTCTGAGGTCAGAGTTAGTGTCGAGATATATTCGCCAACGGATTGGTCAACTGGTCATGCTGGGGTTTCCAGATTCATCGATTTCGGCCGATCTTCGTTTGTTGGCTAAGGAATATGACTTAGGCGGCATTATTTTATTCAGCCGAAATATCGAAGAGCCTGAGCAGGTTGCCGAGCTTTCCCGTGATGCTCAAGAGCTCTCGGGAGAAATTCCGGTGTGGGTAAGTGTCGACCAAGAGGGTGGAGCCGTCGCACGATTTCGGGAACCGTTCACGGTCTGGCCTGCGATGCGCTGCTTGGGTGAAAATGGAGATCTCGAACTTGCGAGACGATTTGGGCGAGCGTTGGCTCGTGAACTTCTGGCCGTAGGCGTGTCGCTGAATTATGCACCGGTTCTTGACGTTCACACCAACAACGATAATCCGGTAATCGGAGACCGCGCTTTCTCACAGAAACCCGAGGAAGTTAGTCGTTTTGGTGCTGCGATTATTGAAGCAATTCAAGGAGAAGGTGTCGCCGCGTGCGGGAAACACTTTCCAGGGCACGGCGATACTGATGTTGATTCCCATTTAAAGCTACCAGTTGTAAATCAGCCTAGTGAACGATTGCGGGAGGTGGAACTGGTGCCGTTCCGGACTGCCGTGAGCGTTGACGTAGCGATGATTATGACGGCCCATGTCCTGTATCCAGCGCTCGATGAAAAACGGCCGGCCACGATTTCTAAGAATGTCATCACCGAAGTTCTTCGTCAGGAACTTGGCTTCAAGGGAGTTGTAGCTACGGACGATCTAACGATGAAGGCTCTTACATCAGAGTGGTCAGTTGAGGATGCCGCTGTCGAATCGATAGCCGCCGGCTGCGATCTTTTGCTGCTTTGCGAGCCTGACATCGAGGGGCAGGTGCGAACAATTGAGGCTCTGATTCATGCTGTCGAAAAGGAAATTGTTCCGCTGTCTCGAGTGGAGGATGCTCTGCGTCGGTCTAACTCGGTAAAGGCTAGATTTTTAGTCGACACGAAGCGGTCGCACCCTCTTCAGTCCGACCCTTTACGAGCGATATTGGGGTGTGCGGAACATCTGGCCGTCGCCCATGAATTGAGGGATCGATCGTGATTGCGAAACCTCCAGCATTGCGCTCTGGGGATCGAGTCGCAGTCGTAGCACCCGCGAGTCCTTTCCAGCCGGAAGCATTTGAGCAAGGAGTTGCGGAGTTGATTGAGCTCGGCTATGAGCCGGTGTTTGACGATCGGATATTTCAACAGCAAATGTACCTAGCCGGATCGATTGAAACTCGCGCTGCATCATTGATCGACGCGTGGTCTGACAGGTCTATCGCTGGAATTATTTCGGTTCGGGGCGGCTACGGTAGTGCGCAGCTGTTGCCATTGATCGATTCGAAGTTAATTCGGGAGAATGAAAAACTGTTTATTGGTTGTTCGGACCTGACCTCTTGGCTTACGTTCTTGACGATCGGTTGCGGACTAGTGGGAATTCACGGACCTATGTTAATCAATCTGGCGGACAAGGATTACGATCGGCGCACACTGCTGTCTGCGGTTTCGACGGCGCAGCCGATGGGTTCACTTGTGCCGGAAGGTCTTGAGGTGATTAGTCATGGGGAAGTACGTGGACCGTTATTAGGCGGCACGTTAACGCAATTGGTCGCCTCACTTTCGACGCCGTACGCTTTTACTCCGACGAGCGATTATGTTTTGCTTCTTGATGATGTCGGGGAGCTTCCTTATCGGCTAGATCGAATGCTCACACAATTGCTGCAAGCAGGAGTGTTACGCCGTGCTGTTGCGGTGGTGTGCGCCGAGTTTCCTGGATGTCGAGATCCTCACGGTCACGATGCTCGAATTGTAGTGCATGAAAGACTGTCAGGATTCTCGGGACCAATTCTTTTCGGCTTTCCGACCGGCCATACGGCCGGAGCAGTATGGACCTTGCCGCTTGGTCTTACTGTTTCCGTGAAGACGACTCCAAGGCCAGAGCTTATCGTTGAGGAGAATGCTGTTCGGTGAAAACTGTCCACCTGATAGGAATCTGCGGAACGGGCATGGCGACTTTGGCGGTGTTGCTTAAACAGCAGGGATTCTCCGTACAAGGTTCTGACGAACATGTTTATCCTCCTATGAGCGATTTATTACGGGAGCGAGAGATCGTTCTGTTAGATGGATATAAGACTGAGAATATTACTAAGTCACTTGACCTGGTTGTGGTAGGCAATGCGGTCTCTCGTGGCAATGTGGAACTTGAAGCTGTTCTAGATAAACGAGTTCGCTATTCCTCGTTTCCAGAGGTAGTAAGGAACGAATTTTTGTGGAGTCGCCGGTCGGTCGTTATTTCTGGAACCCACGGAAAAACAACGACGGCTTCGATGCTGGCATGGATTCTGACTTACGCCGGCGTGGATCCGTCATTCTTGATTGGAGGGATCTCGCCAAATTTATCCACAAGTGGTCGAATTGGGCAGGGCGATGTGTTTGTGATCGAAGGCGATGAATATGACAGTGCCTTTTTTGATAAGACGGCGAAGTTTCTGAAGTATCTGCCGGAGATTCTTGTAGTTAATAATTTAGAGTTTGATCACGGTGATATTTATCGAGATTTTGATGAATTACGATTAGCATTCCGTCGATTGGTCGGATTAGTTTCGCGCCGCGGGTTGGTTATTGTGAATTCTGATGATCAAGAAACTCAGGCGCTTGGTCGGCAAGCGGCTGGTACGGTTGAAACATTCGGTTTTGGATCCACAGCGACGTGGCGGGCATCACAGGTCGCATATGAGGCTGGTACGACGACATTTGATTTGGTGTTGAATAACAAGCAGGTAGCGCAGGTCGGTATGCCTGTTAAAGGTGAGTTAAATGTCAGAAACGCTTTGGGTGCAATTGTCGCTGCCAACAGTGTTGGTGTGGGGCCTAAAAGATCCGCTGCGGCGTTACGGCAGTTTCAGGGGGTTAAACGACGACTCGAGGTTTGTGGTGTTGTAGACGATATTACTGTCTACGATGATTTTGCTCATCACCCAACGGCCATACGTGAGACGTTGGCGGCTATGCGTTCGATCTCTCAATCAGGAAGGGTCTGGGCGCTTTTTGAACCGAGGTCCGCCACGTCATGTCGACGGGTGTTTCAGCAGGAATTTAGTGAGTCGCTTCGGTTGGCCGATTGCGTGATCGTGACTGAGGTCTATCGGAAGAACATCTTGAAAGCTGACCGTCTGTCTGAACTTCAACTTGTTTCCGACCTTTGTTCGGTCGGGGTCGAGGCCACTTTTGCTCCGACAATCGAAGAGGTTATCTCGATTGTCGTAGAGTCAGCCTTACCCGGGGACCATGTAGTGGCTATGTCGAATGGAGGATTTGAAAACATTCATGAAAGACTGGTTGACGCGTTGGAGAAGCGATAACAGGGGCCGAGTCTTCAAGTGAAGGTGCTTCCAGGTGGATGGACGTTGTCGTATGTCGGGGATTGCGCGATCGCTGCGGAGTGCGAACAACGAATTAGCCCTGAGCTGAATAGCCGAGTGCTGAGGGTAGCCCAAAGTATTCGAAATCGGAAGCGCCCGGGTATTCGTGATGTCGTGGAGGGCTACTGTGGAATTACTATCTATTTCGACCCTCTTCAGGTAGATATCTCGACAATCATTTCTGACTTAAGGTTTGAGATTATTCGATGGTGTGAGGTTCAGGTGCCGTCTTCTAATCGCCGTTTAGTTCGAGTCCCAGTTTGCTATGGGGGAACCTACGGTCCCGATCTTCAAGAGGTCGCCGACTTTGCTGAGTGCAGTGAAGCAGAGGTCATTGAAAGGCACACCGAGGTTATCTATCGTGTGTATATGTTGGGATTCTTGCCTGGCTTTGCCTACATGGGGTCTGTAGCACCAAGTATATGCGTTTCACGTCGTCAGTCTCCGAGGTTGAATGTTCCAGTTGGGTCAGTAGGAATAGCCGGTCGACAGACGGGCGTCTACCCACTCACTGCGCCTGGTGGTTGGCAATTGATCGGAAGAACTCCAGTTGCAGTGATTAACTTTGGTCCGCCGATGGTCTTCGCCTTTCACCCGGGAGACAATGTCCAGTTTGAGGCTGTCAGTTCAGAAGTGTTTGATGATCTTTCAACAGCGGTGTGAGCGATGAGCGTTGTCGTTCGGCGCCCAGGATTGTTTACAACGGTTCAGGATACTGGTCGTTGGGGGTATCAACAATTTGGAATGCCGGTCGCTGGCGCGATGGACATGTTCTCGTACCGTTTGGGCAACTATCTTGTTGGCAACAAACCGCCATTGGCCAGTCTTGAGATTACCCTCGCTGGGCCGGAATTGGATTTTCAAGAAAATTGTGTTTGCGCAATCACAGGTGCTGAATTTGAGGTGTACGTCGATGACGTTGAAATTGGACTAAATAGCAGATTCGCAGTGCGTTCCGGACAGCATTTGAGATTTGGTCGGCTCCGATTTGGGGCAAGAGCGTACTTGTCAATATCCGGTGGGTTCGACGTGCCGTTAGTGCTTGGGAGTCACTCGACCCACGTGATGACTGGAATAGGTGGCATGAATGGGCGAGTGTTAAGGGCCGGGGATTTGCTTGAAATAGGTAGAAGACGAGACCGATTACTACCACGAGTGAAGTCGGCGACACCTAGAGTTAAGCTTCCGCAAGGAGGTTCGGCGGTACGAGTCATCGAAGGACCACACCTGGAGACCATTGAACTAACCAGCGCGAAGACCTTTGTGCAGTCACGATATCGTATTACGAAGAATTCGGATCGAATGGGGTATCGTCTAACTGGTGAACCTATAGCTGCTTTAGGAAATGAGGCTGTTGTCTCTGCTGCGGTGCCAGTTGGTTCAGTTCAGGTGCCTCCAGATGGTTTGCCAATTGTTTTGATGGCGGATCACCAGACGACAGGCGGCTATCCTCGGATTGCGACCATCATCTCTGCAGATCTTCCGGTAGTAGCGCAGCTGAAAGTGTCTGACTGGATTGACTTTGAGTTTTGCGAGCGATCCGAGGCTATTGCAGAACTGGTGGCGCAAGAGAGGGCTCTGATGGCAGTGGGTGACTGAGATTGAGCGAGAGTGGATCTAAGACGTGACTGAATGTGATGTGGCTTTTCGACGCTTGCGCGATGTATTTGGAACGAGAATCATTCAGGAGATGCCGTTAGCGTCGATGACAACCTTTAAGGTTGGCGGTTTTGCAGACGTATTTTTTGAAACATCAGTTCCGGAAGAAGTGATCAGAGTTACAGAAATGCTGGCAGACATTGACTGGCCTATCACGGTTTTGGGAGGTGGTTCGAATGTGGTGGTCAGTAGTCGAGGTATTCGAGGTCTCGTCATTCGAATGAGGCGGGGCAGGATTTGTCTGGCGCGGCCCGGGGTTGTTCAGGTGGATGCGGGTGTGTCCATTAATGAACTGGTTCGATGGACAATCGTTCGTGGACTGGGAGGACTTTCGAAATGGGCAGGTACTCCTGGCACGGTTGGAGGCGCACTACATGGGAATGCTCATTTTCAAGGTGATTTAATTGGCGACAAAGTCGTCTCTGTCGGAATTGTCAATCAACAGGGGCGGGCGTTTGATGCAAGTGTTGCGCAGATGCGTTTTGGTTACGACACGAGTCGCTTGAAAGAGGAAAAGGAATGTGCCCTGTGGGCGGAATTTGCCGTCTATGAAGACGGGCCCCAAACCTTGCGAAATATTGCAAGGCAGTCCGTGGCTTATCGTAAAGAGACTCAACCGCTTAGCGCGAGAAGTGCGGGCTGTGTGTTTCAGAATCCAGACCAAGAGTCTGATAGTCTGCTACACGGAAGCGCCGTTTCGGCTGGCGCGCTAATTGAGAAGGCGGGACTAAAGAATCTCTCGGTCGGAGGTGCACGTGTATCAACGCTACATGGGAACTTCATTGTGGCTAACGAAGCAGTAACATCGGAAGATATTCGTACGTTGATTGAAACCTGCCGCACAGTTGTTCATGAACGATTTGGTATAACTCTTCGTGACGAAATTGTCTATTTGGGGGAATTTTGACTGGATTTACGGCGCCGGTGAGACCAATCGATGAGGGGCAAACAGCCACAGTCCTTGTAGTCGAAGGCGGCACTCGGCTAAATGGGATTGTTGATGTCAAGGGCAACAAGAATGCTGCGCTTCCACTGTTGGCTGCCTGCCTTCTGACAGATGAATTATGTGAATTAACCAACGTGCCCCAAATCAGAGATGTGGGTGTAATGGTAGAACTGCTTCAAGGACTTGGAGCAGAGGTGGGCGGGGTTGGGACTACAACGTTACAAATTCAATGTCGCAACATCACCGGGAATGAGCCTGATCCCAAACTTGTTGGTCGGCTTCGTGGTTCAGTGCTTCTCGTTGG
The DNA here is from genome assembly GCA_964342185.1 of uncultured Vicinamibacteraceae bacterium. Taxonomy (GTDB): domain Bacteria; phylum Acidobacteriota; class Vicinamibacteria; order Vicinamibacterales; family UBA8438; genus CAUZIB01. Next base: position 58,817 of record CAYFER010000009.1, read on the forward strand.
GCCGTTACTAGCGAGAATGGGGTCAGTGCGTCTCGCCCCTCCCGGTGGTGACTTTCCTGCCCGTCGAACTATCAATTCTCATTTGCAGGCGTTAGGCGCGATGGGGGTAGTGGGTTCTTCTGACGAGTTCCACGAGTTCTTGACTCCGGACGGTCTGAAACCGGCATCGATTTACTTGGAAGAAGCGTCCGTGACGGGCACCGAAACTGCTTTACTTGCGGCATCAACTGCATTAGGTCGAACAGAGATCAGGCACGCTGCGTGTGAACCCCACGTCAAAGAATTATGTGAATTTCTCGAGACTATGGGAGTTAAAATTCACGGTGCTGGCACTCCAACCATTGAAGTTGTGGGGGGAATGAAGCTTGGTGGCGGGAGTCGTCGGCTTCGAGGTGATTATATTGAAGCTGGGAGTTGGGCTGTTGCGGCTGCTGTGACGGGAGGCGAAATTGAAGTTCGAGGCGTCGAAGCCTCAGACCTGGAACCGATCGTGGCGATATTGGATCGGATGAATGTCGTGTGTTCGGTGGGCGACGATTACTTAAGAGTGTCACCTTCGGAAGTCAGGAACGTTCGTCAGATTACGACAGCGCCGTGGCCAGGTTTTCCAAGCGACATGGTAAGTCTAGTCAGTGTTTTAGCGACTCAAGCGAGAGGCCGAACACTGATTCATGATTGGATGTATGAATTGCGATTATTTGCCCTTGAGCAATTGAGTGGAATGGGGGCCGATTTATTTCTATGCGACCCACATCGAATGATCGTAAATGGGCCAACTAAACTAAAGGGACGGCATCTAGATACACGGGACCTACGTTCAGGAATGGCTTTGATTGCCGCGGCTCTAGCTGCAGACGGTATAAGTCGTGTTGGGCCGATTGAGACGGTTGAGCGTGGTTACGAGGATCTTGTAATGCGGCTTAAAACGCTTGGTGCCATAATCGAGTTAGAACCCGCACAAGAGTGAATTCGCTGATGGCGCATCAACGAAGTTAGTCGAATAGATCATTGGAAATTACGTCTGTGTTTTCAGGAATGTCGAATTGAAAGATTGAGTCTGGGAGATTAGGGTTCTCTTCTAGATCTGTAAAGACATAGGTTGACTGCCCTCCTTGGAGGTCTTCTGTAGAGAGGCCCGTAATGCTTAAGCTTAGACGGTCTACTGTCAGTATGATCCATTCGTAGTCGGTATCGCCAGAGTTCGGTGTGAGACGAATAGTCCAAGATTGGCCCGCGTTCACTTGCTCCTCGTAACTTGCAGAAAAATCGTCTAAGAGATTTCCGTCATCCGTCAGAAATAGTCCCGCTGTTGAGGTTTGGTTTTCGCTAGAGATTGGGGTCACTATTACTTGTCGGTCAGCAGGAAAATGAGAATATAGGGTTCTTCCGTCAGAGACGTAGACCTTGCGGTTCTCGGTCTCGTAGGTCCAACGCATTTTGCCGGGCTTTTTAATGGAAACTGTTCCGGTTTCTGTTATTGATACCGTGATAAGACCACCGGAGTACCGATGTTCAAAACGCGCGGAGAAGCCCTGAACGGAAGAGAATTTCTCTTGAAGATCCACGACAAGTTGCTCTATGGGGGGTGCTCCAAGTGGTTGTGCCACAGTGCTTTGAGTATCAATAGAAAGACAAACCACTATCGATATAAACAGGATGAAAATCCTGTTTCTGAATTCAGGCAATTTTGGGAGATTGGTGACAGATGGAGTTAGCCGAGGGCGCCAGCCTTCGGCGGTGCCTGTTTGGGCGCTTCTTTTTCCTCTGTTGGAAGTTTGGCGGCCAGCCATTCTGAGATCCCTCCCTCTAGGGCACTGGCTTGATATCCCTCCCTGAGTAAATGAGCAACGACGCGAGCGCTCACTAACTCCTTGGGGTCTGAGTCGTACGCAACAATCTTTTTGTCACGAGGAAGCGGCGATAGATCGAGAACCGTAGGTTCGATGCGGACTGCCCCAGGAAGTTTCACCGTGCTGTGCTCGTAAGGATATTTTAAACGAACATCAACTAGGCAGGGAGGTGTCGCGCTTTCCAGTTGGGTGCTCAGATCTTCTTTTGTGATTCGTGGAACTGGCATGTCTCGATCATAGCATCATGGAGCTACGCGCACATCATTGAGTCACAAACCTGTCGACTGCCTTCCTGACCGTGTCGTAGTCATTCGGTAACTCTTCTGGCATGTTCGCGCATTGTGATTCAACACCTGGTAAACGTTTCTCGTGATAGCCCAACTTGAAATCCGTAAACTTTAAACCGTTCGCAGTCGATATTACGACGACGCGTTCCTTTGCCGTTATGACATCTTTTTTTCGTAGATTGGTTAACGCGGCAAGTGCGACTCCGGTATGCGGACAATTAAACATCCCGGTTTTGTCGGCGCGATCGGCTGCTTCCGCTAATTCTGATTCGGTTGCCTGTGCCACGATGCCGTCGTAAAGCTTCAATGTATTTATGGCCTTTTGAATTGAAACCGGATTTCCGATTTGAATAGCCGAGGCCTGAGTAGGTTTGGCGTGAACGGCGGTAAAGTTCCAATTATCCATGTAGGCGAGATACAGAGGATTTGCCGCGACAGCCTGCGCTACTACTATGCGTGGTCGCTTCTTGATAAGGCCTAGTCGGATCATCATTTCGAATCCAGCACCAAGAGCGCTCACGTTGCCCAAATTTCCGCCTGGGATCACAATTACATCTGGGACCTCCCAATCGAATTGTTGCACTATTTCGATACCGACGGTCTTCTGTCCCTCGAGCCGCAGACTGTTCATAGAGTTGGCTAGATAGATACCTTCGTCGAGTGCCAAACGGGACACAATTTCCATGCAACCATCGAAATCCGTGTCTAGTGCGAGTACATGAGCTCCGTTTGCCAAGGGTTGCACAAGTTGGGCTGTTGAAACTTTTCCACGCGGTAGGATGACAATCGCTGGTATTCCTCCAGCGGCAGCGTAGGCAGCCAGCGAAGCGGATGTGTCGCCGGTTGAAGCGCAGGCAACTGCACGGATGGTGCGGCCTTCGGCGATCATCTGTTTGACGACCGAAACGAGAACCGTCATGCCGAGGTCTTTAAAGGAGCCGGTGTGGGAGTTTCCACAGAGTTTGACCCAGAGTTCTTCTAGGCCAAGTTCATATCCAAGACGCTCGGCCCAGAAGAGATTAGTTCCACCTTCATCCATCGAAACAACATTTTCATCATGAACTACGGGACAGACCCACTCCTTCTTGCCCCATACCGATGATCCATAGGGCCACGTCGTTCGTTTATATCGATCGTCGAATAGATTAATCCAGTCACTTGAACTGCGCCTACCGAGAGCTTCGATGTCGTGTGTCACTTCTAAAAGGTTTTGACATGTTGGGCAACGATACAGTGGTTCGGCAAGCGGATATTCCGTGGGACAGCCGGCAATGCACCGAAAAACCGCCTTATAAGACATCGGAGTAATATCTTACCTGTTTAAAGGTTCGCTCAAAAAACATGCTGGCTATTTAACTGGCCCCGCTAAGAAACTGGTGGACCGCATGGGATTCGAACCCACGACCTCCGCATTGCGAACGCGGCGCTCTCCCAACTGAGCTAGCGGCCCAAGATGATAAATCGATAGGAATCAACTTGAGATTGTACATCAGACATTTTGTTGTTGGACCAGAATGGATACGTGAAAGAGGAGTCGACAGTACCGTCGAAAAGGATATTAGTTAGAGGTTATTGTCTGCAGATTCCGAGGGATTATGTTCGAGAAGTGACAAATACTTCAGGGCGCCGCCTGTATTGAAAAGTACGACACTGTCGTGCTTGGTAATTGTTCCCTGTTGGCGCAAGTTTCGAAGTGCAGCGAGTGTGGCACCTCCTTCCGGAGAGGCGCTTATTCCTTCCAGTCGGCCGATATCTCGCATTCCCGTGATCATTTCTTCGTCACTAACCGCTAAGGCTAAACCTCCACTTTCGCGCACTGCCCGAAGAATCAAAAAATCTCCGACGGCATTTGGCACCCGAAGGCCGTCGGCCGTGGTTGTTGCTGAATTCCAGGATTCCGCGTGGTTCAGTCCCGAATTAAACGCGTGGACGATGGGCGCGCAACCTTCGGCTTGGACAGAGACCATTTTTGGCCTTCGATGGCCTGATACCCAACCGAGAGATTCGAGCTCTGAGAAAGCTTTCCACATCCCTATGATTCCGGTTCCTCCTCCGGTCGGATAGATAAACCAGTCTGGCCATGACCAATCCAATTGTTCGGCAACCTCGTAGGCTAGTGTCTTCTTGCCTTCTACGCGATATGGTTCCTTAAGAGTTGAAATGTCATACCAGCCGCGGTCTGCTCCTAATTTGGCGGCCTCTCGACCTGCATCCGTAATGAGACCCTCTATAAGTGTTACGTCGGCGCCGTATAGCTCACACTCCAGAATGAATGGTGGTTTTGCATCCTTCGGCAGAAACACTTTGGCTTCTAGTCTTGCCCTTGCCGCGTAAGCCGCAAGGGCGTTTGCGGCGTTTCCTGCGGAAGGAACTGACAGACATTGCGCACCCAAATATTTAGCCTTCGTCACTGCAACCGAGAGCCCTCTTGATTTAAATGAGTTAGTGGGACTTAGCGATTCATCCTTAACAAGAATAGTCCGAATGTCGAGGAGTTCCTCAAGGCACGGAGTCCTTAGAAGGGGCGTCATCCCCTCTCCGAGCGTCACAGGTTCTTGATCGGTGTGGATCGGTAGTACTTCACGGTAACGCCATAGGGTCGGTTGACGGGACTCAAGCGACCTTTTCTTCCATATAGTGCCGAGCTTCTCTAAATCGTATCTGGCAAATAGTGGCGCGCCGCATTTATCGCAGAGGTGGTGCGGTTGGTCGGGGTTATAAGGTCGAGCCCCGCAAGGGCGAGAGCATTGAAGTGATACTAAAAAGGTCATACTGAAACGCTAGGTTTACTCACTGAGGCCTAACGTTGGAGAATTTCATCGTCCTTTTCCTTCTGAAGGTCGTCTATTTCGTGGATATGCTGGTCGGTAACTTTTTGAACCTTGTCCAATGCATTATGTTCGTCATCTTCTCCAAGCTGATGATTTCTAAGTAGTTTCTTGAGACCGTCGTTAATGTCTCGTCGAATCTGTCGAACGGCATTACGACCTTCCTCGGTGAGTTTGTGCACGAGTTTGGAGAGTTCTTTGCGACGCTCTTCTGTTAATGGTGGTACGGGAATACGTACAACCTTGCCATCGCTACTTGGATTTAGGCCAAGGTTAGCGGTGCGGATGGCCTTCTCGATGGCTGTTATCTGTGAAGGATCATAGGGATTAGCCACAATCAGTGTTGACTCTGGAACGGAAAGGCTGGCGACCTGATTTAGAGGAAGTTGAGAGCCGTAGGCCTCTATTTGAACGGAATCTAGAATGCCCACAGATGCACGGCCAGCTCTGACGCTACTTAGTTCGTTGCGGACGTGTTTAACTGCCTTACCCATTCGTTGTTGTGCTTCTTCAGATGCTTCTTCTGGTCCACTGATATCCATTTTTGCCTCGTCGTAATACACTGATCAGGATGTTACGATTGATCCGACTGATTCTCCTAAAACAGCCCGACGAATATTTCCGTCGGTATTGAGGTTGAAGACTACGATCGGTAGGTCATTGTCCATGCAGAGGGAAATTGCGGTGGAGTCCATGACCTTAAGCTGTTGCTCAAGTACTTGAAGATATGACACTTTTTTTATGTGAGTTGCTAAAGGGTCAATTGTTGGATCAGATGAGAAAATTCCATCAACTTTTGTTCCCTTTAGAATGATTTCAGCCTTGATCTCCATTGCACGAAGGGCCGCCGCAGTATCGGTTGAGAAATACGGATTTCCGGTGCCTGCGCCAAATACGACGACACGACCCTTTTCCAAGTGGCGGATCGCGCGGCGGCGGATAAACGGTTCCGCGACTTCACGCATCTCGATAGCAGTGACTACCCGTGTTTCGACACCGTATCGTTCGATTGCGTCCGATAAGGCTAGGCCATTTATTACGGTTGCAAGCATGCCCATATAGTCTGCTGTAGCACGATCCATTCCTTGGGCACTCGCAGCAAGGCCCCGAAAGATATTCCCACCGCCGATCACAACAGCAACTTGCACGCCCTGCTGTTGAACTTCGGCTATGTCTCTAGCGATCCATTCTGCTGTGTTAGAGTCAATGCCAAAATTTTGCGAGCCCACCAAGGCTTCGCCAGAAATCTTCAAGAGAACTCGTTGGTATTTGCCAGCCGGCATGTGATTTCTATTCGTCGGTCTCGCCGACTTTGAATCGCGAAAATCTCGACACGGAAATATTCTCGCCGAGTTTGGCTATTGCCGCTTGAATCAGTTCTCCGATTGATGTCTTCGGATCGCGAATTGAAGGCTGGTCAATTAGAACAATTTGCTCATAATAGCTTTTTAGTTTACCTTCGACGATTTTGTCAATTACGGCCGTTGGTTTGTCCGAATCCTTAAATTGTGCGCGATAGATCTCTCGTTCGTTGTCGAGATCATCGGTCGGAACTTCCTCACGCTTTGCATAAAGAGGATTAGCTGCGGCGATATGCATTGCTATCTCTTTTACTAAACCTTGAAAGTCTTCAGTTCGAGCAACAAAATCGGACTCGCAATTAACCTCGACTAGGACACCTACCTGGCCGCCAGGATGGATGTAGTGCCCAACAAGACCCTGTGCGGTCGTTCTTCCGGCCCTTTTTGCTGCCTTGGCTTGGCCTCTGGTGCGAAGGATTGTTACAGCTTTGTCGAGATCTCCTTCAGCCTCTGTAAGAGCAGCTTTGCATTCCATAAAGCCGGCCGCAGTTATGTCACGTAGAGCTTTGACTTGAGTTGCAGTGATTGCCATCTTATAAATCTTCCTCTAGATTCGATAAAAAGACTAGGGTTGGTTCAACGATATGTGTCGAGGCCCAACCGATAAAACCTCGCCAGTTAACAGCGAGCCGTCAGACGGAGGCAGGAGACGGTGTCTCAGACGTTGTTGCGGCGACCGCATCATCGTCGGAGACTTGGGGGTCGTTCTCAGAAGACTTTGCGGCTTGTCGATGATCGCGTCCTGAGATGACTGCATCTGCAATGCGGCTCAAAAACAACCGGATTGAACGCAAGGCATCATCGTTGCCAGGGATGACGTAGTCAACATCATCGGGGTCGCAGTTTGTGTCCACTATGCCGATGACCGGTATCTTTAATTTTCTCGCCTCGTCCACAGCGATCTTCTCTTTCCGAGTGTCAATGACGAAGACGGCGTCGGGAAGGCGAGACATCTTTCTGATTCCATCGAGATTCCGTTGTAACTTGCGTTTCTCCTTCTCTATCTTCGCTATTTCCTTCTTTGAGAGTGACTCGTAGCGACCATCCTCTGCCATCGCTTCAAGCTCTCGCAATCGACCGATACTTCGTTGGATGGTCATGAAATTTGTTAAGAGCCCGCCAAGCCATCGCTGATTGACGAAATACATTCCGCAGCGTTCAGCTTCTTCTTGAACGAAATCTTGTGCCTGACGCTTCGTTCCCACGAAAAGCACGGTCTGACCGTTTGCCGCTAGCTCTGATACAAAGTCTTCGGCTTCTTGAAAGAGTTTTGCCGTTCTTCCGAGGTCGATGACATAGATCCCATTTCGCTGGCCAAAGATGTATTTCTTCATCTTTGGATTCCAGCGCTTTGTCTGGTGGCCGAAATGGGCGCCGGCCGCCAGTAATTCTTCCATAGTGATCGACTTCAAACTGCCTCCGTCCAATTCCAGTGGCTACCGCTTGCTAAATTGAAATCTCTTCCGAGCACCGGCCAGACCATATTTCTTTCTCTCCTTGATTCGTGCATCACGAGTCAAAAGTCCAGCTTTTTTGAGTGGTGATCGAAGTTCAGGGTTATACCGTACCAATGCCCTGGCAATGCCCAACCGAAGTGCTCCAGCTTGGCCAGCGAAACCACCTCCGGTTGTAGTGGCAAAGACGTCAATTTTGTCAGCTACTTCGACCAATTGAAGTGGCTCGGTTATTTGTTTTCTAACCGACGCAATTGGGAAGCCTTGTTCCAGTGGAATCCGATTAACCGTTATTGTGCCACTACCAGACCTTAAGAATACACGGGCCGTCGATGTTTTTCGGCGGCCTGTTCCATAGTGAGGCTCAGTTGGTGTATCGACTAGGGTTGGATCTACGTCTGTGTCCACTTCCACGGCTACGACACCTCGTGTTCACTTGGTTGCTGCGCCGAGTGTGGATGCTCAGGACCCGCGTATACCTTGAGCTTCCGATACATGGCGCTTCCTAACTTTGTTCTTGGGAGCATTCCACGAACGGCCTGCTCAACAATTCGGGTCGGTTTGTCTTGAAGCAGTGACTTCGCCCTGGTTTCGGCCAGGCCACCAGGATATCCACTGTGGTGGCGGTAGAGCTTTTGTTCGTTTTTTCGACCGGTTAGTTTGATCCGTTCAGCATTGACAATAATTACGTGATCGCCCAGATCGAGAAAAGGTGTGTAGCGGGGTTTATGTTTTCCTTGGAGAAGCTTGGCTGCTTGGGTAGCTATTCGGCCAAGAACACGCGAATTAGCATCAATTACGTGCCAACGTCTAGTTATCTCATTCTTCGATGGGACGTAAGTTTTCATACTCTTAGCTTGGCACAACTACACTACAGCGGACAGATATAGCCGCAAAAATGTGGATTTTACGGAGAATGACCCGAACTGTCAAGAAAGGGACTGGTTCTATTCTTGTTGAAGTTTACCTTATAGAGAGAATTGTTGAGCCGTATATTAGTCAGTTAGCGGTGATCGATTTATGCTGTCCTTTAAAATGACGCCGGGTTCCCACTTCTCAGTCTGTTGATCTTGGGCTGACAATCGATTTGCTGTAAAACTATATGTTTCCGTGCCTAATAAACTAACGAATCGACAACTAGCGGTGAGTGGGAAGCTGGATGACCAGTCACTGGATGCACTGTTAATTACACATCTTCCCAACATCAGTTACCTCACGGGCCTCCGAGCGAGTGCTGGTGTGGCGTTGCTGGGGCAGAAAGAACTTCACCTGGTCATTGACTCTAGATACTTGAGCGTGGCTTCTTCTCTTGTGGAGACCGAGTCCGGACCCGCTGACCTCACGATTGTTCCGGTAAACCAGTCGTACGATGAGTCTGTTGGAAACCTAATTGCAGAAATGGGCTATTCACGGATTGGTGTCGAAGCCGAGTGGATGAGTCTGCGGCAATGGAACTGGCTCGCACGCCGTTTTGAAAGAGAAGTTCAGACGTTTGTACCGGTTGAAGGAATAATCGAAGGCAGTCGCGTCATTAAGGACGAAGATGAGATAGCTTGTTTTAGGTCGGCTGGTCGCTTGATTGCATCGGCGATAGAGCCAATTATTGAATTGGTTCGGAAAGGCCGAAAAGAGCTTGAAATCGCTGGGGGTATTGACTCGGTACTCGCGTGGAAAGGTTTTGAAGACAGAGCGTTTTCAACAATGGTGGCATCTGGACCAAACAGCGCGTTACCTCATGCTCGCCCATCTGAGCGTGTCGTTTCGGATGGAGATCTGGTCTTACTGGACTTCGGAGGCGTCTACAACGGATACTGCGTTGATGTATCGCGGACGGTCTGTATCGGACCGGTGGAGGAACAGTCTCGGCGGTTTTATTCGGCGGTACTAGAAGCACAGGAAAGTGCGATAGCGGAAGTCGGACCAGGGGTTGTTGCTAGTAAAGTGGATGATGTTGCCCGCGCTGTCTTGGCTAATCACGGATTCCCGGAGGCATTCGGCCATGGGACTGGCCATGGTCTTGGTCTCGAGATTCACGAAGCGCCACGGATTGGACGGAGAGGTCAGCCTGGTTGTGACGTCGTCCTCGAGCCTGGCATGGTGTTTACCGTGGAGCCAGGTCTGTATGTACCAGGTGTTGGGGGTGTGCGACTTGAAGATGACGTGCTAGTGACTGAAGAGGGTGGCGAAGTCTTAACGCGTCCATAGGGATGATCGGCTATTTTAGAGAATGCGAGCACCCAGAGTGACGGGGTTATCGATTGCTGCAACGGCGACCTAGGTGGAACAAAACAATGAGTGATTTTGAAAGAATAGAACGGATGGTCGAATTCATGAATGCGCACGGGCTCTCAGAGTTTGAGCTCGAAGAGGATGGACGACGTGTTCGACTTCGAAAGGCGCAATATATCGGAGAGGATTTGTCCAGGGGATCTGGTGGTGCCGCAATCAAGGATTTAGACGTGTCGTCTGAGTCGATGACGCTGGAAGGCGCAGATGAGAATGGGGGTCTTGTTGTTGTGAAGTCACCGATTGTGGGCACTTTCTATCGAGCGCCAGATCCTGATGCTGCCCCTTTCGTAGAAGTTGGAGTGAGCATCAAAAAAGGCCAGGTGCTTTGCATTGTCGAGGCGATGAAACTGATGAACGAAATTGATGCGGAGGAAGGTGGTGAGGTGGTAAGTATTTTTGTGGAGAACGGACAAGCGGTTCAGTACGGCGACAAGTTGTTCGCGATAAAGCCATCCTGAGTGTCCTGCCAAGGACGGTCCTGAAAATAGTCACCTACGTCCGGAGCGGTCCTTAAGTTATTTATGCTAACCAAGATACTGATAGCCAATCGAGGCGAAATTGCGCTGCGAGTAATTCTGGCGTGTCGAGAGTTGGGTGTTCGGACAGTCGCTGTTTATTCTGATGTGGACGAACATGCTCTACATGTTCGCTATGCCGATGAAGAGGTCTGCATTGGCCCAGCCAGAGCCGCGGAGAGTTATTTGAATGTGCCGGCTATTATCTCAGCAGCTCAATTGACCGGAGCTGATGGTATTCATCCGGGGTATGGTTTTTTGTCGGAGAGTGCATATTTTGCCGAAGCTGCAGAGATCTGTGGAATTACTTTTATCGGGCCTTCAATTGACAGTCTCCGTTTGCTGGGAGACAAGGCTCGTGCTAGGCATGCGATGAAAAAGGCTGGAGTGCCGATTCTTCCTGGTACGGCAGATCCTCCGGAGAGTGTCGATGCAGCGCTAAAGGCTTCGAGGCGCCTCGGTTTTCCATTGATAATTAAAGCGTCTGCTGGTGGCGGTGGAAGGGGTATGAGGATTGTTTATGACCCATCCGAAATTGAAACTGCCTGGACCACGGCTCAGCGGGAGGCTGCGGCTGCTTTTGGTGATGGCACTCTCTATCTTGAAAAGTACATTGAAGCGCCGAGGCATATTGAGTTTCAAATAATTGCAGACCAGAGTGGGAACGTCGTACATCTAGGAGAGAGAGAGTGTTCTATTCAGCGGCGACATCAGAAACTGATCGAGGAAGCTCCATCGACAGTGTTAACTGACCGGCAACGCCGCAAGTTGGGAAAAACGGTAGTAAATGCGGCTCGGGCGGTTGGTTATCAAAATGCCGGAACATTTGAATTCTTGATGGACGAAAAAGAACGGTTTTATTTTTTGGAGGCAAACACACGCTTACAAGTTGAGCATCCGGTGACCGAGATGGTGACGGGGATAGATATAGTCAAAGAGCAGATTCGAATCGCGTCTGGGGAGACCCTATCGTTCCGTCAAGACGATGTGGTTTTGGCCGGACATGCCATCGAATGTCGGATTAACGCAGAATCTTCTGTTACGTTTCGCCCGAGTCCAGGCACCATACGAGCATGGAGTGTTCCCGGAGGGCCAGGTATCCGGCTGGATACGGCTGCTCACACCGATTGTATCGTCAGTCCACATTACGATTCTCTTGTTGCAAAACTTATTGCCCACGGTGAGGACCGTGCGGAGGCGATTGCCCGAATGCAGCGCGCGCTGGCAATGACTGTCGTCGAAGGTATAGATACGACACTTCCACTTTTCCGCAAGATTCTTGAAGATGAGGATTTTATAGCGGGTCGTCTGAGCACGAGTTTTATGGATCGTTTTGGCGGCGAATGAAGTTCCCGGCGCTTTATGCGATCGTCGATTATCAGGCCGCACTTGATAAAGGTTGGGAAGTATGCGATCTCGCACGAGAGTATCTGGCTGGCGGCGCCAGGTTGGTGCAAGTTCGCGCGCCGGCAGTGGCCAGTTTCGATTATCTTGGGTGGTGTGATCGCGTTGTACGGGATGCTGCGGACTATGACGCTCAAGTGATTGTGAACGATAGGGCAGATATTGCCGCGATGGTCGGTGCAGCGGGAGTTCATGTCGGACAGCTTGATGTAGCACCAACTGATATTCGGCAGCGCTTGAGCAGCCGATTACTCGTTGGACTGTCGGTGCACACTCCCGAAGAGCTGAAGGAATCAGTCAACGCACCGATCGATTACGTTGCAATTGGTCCGATTTACAAAACCTCAACTAAGAACACAGGATATGAGGAAGTAGGACCGGAGCTGGTGACGCGGGCTTTTGAGATGCGGCCTTCTCGTCCCGTTGTGGCGATTGGTGGTATCAACTTGGAGCGGGCAATGGAGATTAGGAGAGCAGGTGCTACGAGCGTAGCAGTGGTCTCGGACCTACTCGAGGGAAATCGACCAGCACAACGGGTTTCTGATTATGTCAAAGCTTTGGAGAAACCTTTGTAAAGTAATCTTGCGTCAAATGTTTTACGGTGCCGATGAGAAAAAGTATTCCGATGAGATTCGGAAAGGCCATAAAGCCATTAAGAAGTGTTCCTAGGGCCCAGACCAATTCCACGGACACGACGGCGCCCACCATGATCAGAAGGGTAAAGACAATGCGGTAGGGAGTGATCGCACGAGAACCGGCAATAAACTCGACACATTTTTCCCCGTAGTAAGACCAGCCTATCAGTGTTGAAAAGCCGAACATAAATGAGCATAAGGCTACTAAGAGCGACGCGAACGGGACTGACGTCGATAATGCGGCAGCGGTTAGATCGCCGCTGGAGTGTTGATAGTTGGGATCGGTCCAAAGATTAGAGGTGAGAATTACAAACGCTGTAAGTGAGCAGACCACTATCGTGTCGATGAACACCTCAAATACTCCGACTAGACCTTGCTCACTCGGGTGATTGACCTTGGCGATGCCGTGAGCGATTGGTGCGGTGCCGAGCCCGGCTTCGTTTGACAGTACACCGCGGCTGACACCGGCGGCGATTACCTGGGAAAAGGACGCTCCTACGAACCCTCCGAGGGCAGCAGATGGAGTGAGAGCGCTGCCGATGATTAAAATTACAACGTTCGGAACTTCGGTGATATTCAGAAACAGATACGTTAGTGTTGTTAGAAAGTAGAGTGCAATCATACTTGGTACGATTCGTTCAGCTACGGCAGCAATTCGTCGAATACCACCAAGTAAAACGAGTCCAACGGCGATTGTGATTAATAGGCCTGGAATCCAGGCTGGCACGTTTTCCCAGCCAACGCTGCTGGCAGCTTCGATGAAGGTGCGCGCTACCGTGTTCGACTGGGCCATATTCCCCGTGCCGAGAAGTGCGCCACTTGCGCCAAAGAAGGCAAAGAGATAGGCAAGTGGACGGCCAAGTGCCTTAATGGGGATACCGCGCGCGATGTAATACATTGGGCCACTGGCCAATTCCCCATTTTCTCGAGTCACACGAAAATGAACACCAAGGACGGCTTCGGCGTATTTCGTAGCCATCCCGACGGCCGCACAGACCCACATCCATGCTATGGCGCCTGGGCCACCGATTAGAATGGCAGTTGCGACTCCTCCGATGTTTCCATTGCCTACTGTGGATGCCAAGGCGGTGGATAGGGCTTGAAAGGGCGTAATGGTTCCTTCTCCGCCACTGGATCTTCGGAAGATTCCGTCAATCACAGTTTTTGCGGCAAGGGGAAAATGTCGGACTTGTACAAAACCGGTGGTGACTGTTACTAGGCCGCCCACAACGACCAAAATTAACGGCATCGCAAACGGCTGCCACACAACCGCGTCAATGGCTTGGACAGTTCGGGTTAGTTGATCCACGCTGTCTTTATAACAGATCCGCCACCGCAGGAACGATGATTGCCAGAATGCCTAGAGGACAGAGCCATCGAATTAGAAAGCCCCACAACTTTGGCGAGGGAAACCACGCATTGTGCAGTTTGAGTTCTGCAAGAGCCCCATCAATTTTCCAGGACCACCCCACAAAGATCGCAGTCAGCAATCCTCCGATAGGCAGGGCAAAGTCGTTCCAGACAGTGGACATAAGAGTAAGAAAGTCGACGTTAAAAGTTGGTAATCGTGTGAAAAAATCGACAGAACCCGCCGACAACGCAGACGGAATTGAAAATAACAGTACCACAGCAGTTACGAGGGTGACGGAACGAGTCCGAGTCCAGTCGTAAGCGTCGACAAAGTGGGATACGGGGACTTCCAACAGAGAGATCATGGATGTCAACGCCGCCATTGTCAGAAGAACGAAGAACGCCGTACCGAAGAATTGGCCCCCTGGCAGTGTAGAAAAGAGCCGTGGTAGAACGGTGAAGATTAAACCCGGTCCGCTACTGGTGGGGTCAAAGTCTGGAATCGAGAATCCAGCAGGGAAGATGATAAACCCGGCCAGGAGTGCGATCATGGTGTCAAGAAGAACAACCAAGATGGCGGAGCCGGCAATGCCTTCTCGCTTCCGAAGGTAACTGCCATATGTGATCATTGCTCCCATTCCAAGACTCAACGAAAAGAATGCTTGTCCCAATGCGGCGCTGTAAATAGTTGGATCGAATAAGCGGGAGAGATCCGGTCTTAGGTAGTAAGAAATACCTGCAGCTGCGCCTGGCAAGGTTGATGCTTGTGCTGCAAGAAGAATCAACAGGGCGATGAGTGCAGGCATCAGCAGTTTTGTTACTCGTTCGATTCCTGATTTGACACCTCCTAGCAGCACCACAGCCGTTATTCCCAGTACTAAAAGAGTTAGCGCTACATTGGCGGTAGCATTTGCTGTGAAATCGGCAAAGAATAAACCGATAGCGTCTTGGTTGTTCCCGACTTGGTCAGTAAGAGTGAACCAAACATAGGCGACGGTCCAGCCTGCGATCACACTGTAGAAAGAAAGAATGCCGGCTCCCGTTAAAACCCCGAGACCGCCAACCAACCACCACCGTGTACCCGGACTTATCTGGTCGAATGATCCAACCGGCGATTGTTGACTGCGGCGCCCGATAGCAAACTCGGCAATCATAATTGGCATGCAGATGAACAGGACACAGAGAAGATAAATTAGGACGAAAGTTGCACCACCACCTTGGCCGACTTGGGTCGGAAACCCCCAAATGTTTCCAAGTCCAACAGCGGAGCCGGCTGCTGCCAAAATAAAACCCGCTCGAGTTCCCCAAGTTCCCCTGTTTGTTGTCATATGGTTTGACTCTTATAAGATCTCAGCATGGATGTGACCATTTATGGTCTAGGTCTGGATTCGAGTGTTGGGTATTAGTTGACTGAACGGCATTCTACTGAAACATAGTCAAAACCTGAAATAATGTATCGAGCGAGAAAATTGTCTCATGACAGATAGTCCTTACGATGCAATAGAGAAACGAACTCAGGAAGCAAAGCGTTTAGATGGAACTGCTGTTGCTACGGAGATTCGGGAAGGGTTGAGGTCACGTATCGACGCCTTCTGCCAGAAAGCCGGCCGGCCGCCCACTCTCGGCATACTCTTGGCTGGAAACGACCCGGGTTCTGAAATCTATGTGAGGAATAAGATGAAAACCGGGGAGGACCTGGGAATGGTGACCGATCTTCATCGTCTGGGTGATAACGCATCTTTGGATGAGGCATTGACTATCGTTCGTAGCTTCAATGACAGCCCGCAACACGATGGAATTCTTGTACAGTCACCTCTGCCGCAAGGGATGGGTGCTGACGCGGAGAAACAGGTATTTGATGCTATTGACCCAACTAAGGATGTGGATGGTTTTAGTCCCGTCAACGTTGGGCGTTTGATACAGAACAGAGAGGCGTTGACCCCGTGTACTCCAACTGGGATTATGGAATTACTCAAGCGCTGTGAAATTGAGATTAGCGGTAGACAGGTGGTAGTGATTGGCCGGAGTGATATTGTCGGAAAACCAATGGCGGCCTTGCTATTGCACAAGAATGCTACTGTAACGATCTGTCATTCACGAACAGTCAATTTGGCGCAGGCGGCTTCGACGGCAGATATTCTCGTGGCTGCGATTGGCCGCCCAGCGTTTGTCAGGAGAGAATTTGTTAAGCCGGGCGCAACAGTGATCGATGTTGGCATGAATCGATTGGACGACCGTGCAGAGGTTGAAGATATATTTGGTCCTGAGTCAAGAAAGTTGGCTGCTTTTGATAAACGGGGATCGGTGGTTACTGGAGATGTCCATCCGGAAGTTGGCGCGGTGGCTGGCGCTCTTACTCCAGTGCCTGGTGGTGTTGGCCCACTGACTATCGCCATGCTGATGTCAAACACGATTCGTGCGGCCGAGCTTCGACTTGCCGAGACGGACAGACAACTCTGAGATTGAAGAACTCGCAGCTCGGTTTATTCTTTCTGTTTAGCTATTAAGGCGTTAAGGACATCAGTGATTTGCTGTTCTGTCTCAAGATAACTACCGTCGGTGCGGATGATAAAGTCGGCGCCCTCTTCCTTCTGTCGACTAGGTAGTTGCGCATTGATTCGTTTCCGGGCTGCGATTTCGTCGATTCCCTCGCGTTCGAGAAGGCGGTTCAATTGATTGTCCGGTTGGCAAGCTGTCAATAGAACAAGGTCAAAGTCAGCTTGGCGATTTGTTTCAAATAGTAGAGGTATAGCTGCAATGGCAAAGCGAGCCTGTTTGTTAAGTTCGATCTGATCGAACCACTGGTCGATATCTTTTCGTACGTAGGGATGAATGATGTCCTCGAGTGCTTTCCGGTCTGACGTGCTATCAAAGACTCGAGCTGCTAGCTTTTTGCGATCAATCTGTCCGTCCTTCTGGAAGACACTTTCACCGAACCGGCTACGAATACTGGCATTGGCAGGGCAGTCGACCTGAACGACATCTCTGGCGATTCTATCGGCGTCAATGGTAGGGATGCCGTAGGAGCGAAATCTCTTAAGAACGTGTGATTTTCCAGTAGCTATGCCACCCGTTAGTGCAATTCTAAAGATTCCCACATTCAACTCGTGTGATTGACTCGGATATATTCACGCGGGAGTTTCCTCAGTGTCTTCAGCTGGAGCTATTCTTTCCTCAATAAATGTATTCCACTCGTGGCACTGTGGACATTGCCATAACAATTCCGTGCTTCGATATCGACAACGCATACAGACATGAGGATCGAGATAGAACACTGCATCGTGGGTCAAGTCGACGTAGCGACGAACCAGATTCTGATTGAAGTCCAGCTTGATTAGCGTGCGCCAGATCGCCTGATGAATTGCGAGTGCGTGGGGATTGTGGACAAGGGACTCAAACAAGAGGTCGAGAGACTTTGAGAGCTCGCCATGGCCGGCATAATATTGCCCGATGGCCAAACGTGCCCGCCAATCCTGTGGATTCGCGTCAATAAGACGTTGGCAAAGTTCGAGGAAACGCTCCGGCGCCTCATTATCAGAGTACGCGGTCTCCAGTCGACTAAAAGCCAAGTAAGATCGTTCAGGAGCCACTTTTAGCATCTCTGTCCAGGTGGCGATAGCCCTTTCTATTTGACCCATCTTTAACTGGACATCACCTAAATTTAGGTAAGCTGGAACAGTCTGTCGATTGAGGTCGATGGCGGTTTCGAAATGTCGGGTGGCCTGTTCAAGTGCATCTTCGCGCATAGCTTGGAGTCCTAATTCATTCTCCAGAAAAGCTACAATCGCTTGATCTTCTGGGCCTTCCGGATCAGCCGTAGCTTCATCCATTCGCTGGCGGAGTAATTGAGCCTCTCGCCATTGGTGTTGTTCTTCGTGTAGCTTTTCGAGATTTAGCAAAGCATATCGATTTCCAGAATCGAGCTGAACCACTTCAGAGAATGCTTCGAACGCCCGGTCTACAAAGCCACCTCGTTTAAAATCGAGCCCTAATGAGAATAAGACATAGGCATGTTGCAACCTTGTCAGGCGCGGACGTTGAAGAAGGCTTTGATGTACTTGTATTGCCTTGCTGACTTGACCTTTCTCGCGGTAAAGGTTTCCTAGAATTAAGTGAATATCGAGAGTGTCAGGATGTAGTTTGGCAGCTTTCGTCAGTTCTTCGATCGCCAAGTCCAATTGATTGGAGACTAGAAAATTCAATCCCAAGATGTAGTGAGGAGATTCTCGGGCTTTTCGGCGGTCGATCCACCGGCCTTCCTGAAGCTTGTAACGTTCCCAGGCCTTACCCACGGCGAGTCCTATTAGAAGGCCGAGAAACGAGGCAATGATTGCTATGTTGTCCATTATGGTCTTGGCTCTTGGAGAGCAATCTAGAAGAGTTGGGTCCTCCAGAGGTCGTGAAGATGTAATACGCCCATTACGATTTTGTTTCCATCAACAACGACAAGTGATGTCACGCGGTGTTTTTCCATCAGATTTAACGCGTGGGCGGCCAGCACTGAATCATTAATCGTATGCGGAGACGGTGTCATCAGACTTTCGGCTGTCTGATTCGTTAGGGACATGGGTTCCGCCAATCTACGTCGGAGATCCCCGTCGGTAATGACACCGGCGAGAGCGCCGTCCGAGTCAGTAACGCAAACCATCCCGAGCTGTTTTGATGAAATCATCGCCACAACCTCAGTCAACCTAGCAGACTTTGACACTCGCGGTAATTTCTCGCCGGAATGCATGAGTCGGGATACTTGCAGCAGGCGTTTGCCAAGGTAGCCACCAGGGTGAAGACTGGCGAAGTCTTCTTCCCGGAAACCTTTGTGAACTAGAAGTGTCATTGCAAGTGCGTCACCGAGTGCCAAAGCGGCAGTTGTGCTCGCAGTCGGTGCCAGGTTCATCGGACATGCTTCGCTGTCGACGTGACAATCAAGTGTGACGTCTGCGGTTGTGCCGAGTGTGCTTTCCGGCGCACCAGTAATTGAGATGAGTCGTGCTCCAAGTCGGCTTAGAGTCTCCAATAATCGCAAAACCTCTGGTGTTTCGCCGCTCTGAGACACAATCAGTAGAAGATCGTCAGTTTTAATTGCTCCGAGATCGCCGTGGACTGCTTCGGCTGGATGGAGAAAATATGCGGCGGTGCCAGTGCTCGATAGCGTTGCAGCAATTTTTCGAGCAATGATCCCTGACTTGCCGATTCCTGTAACGACGACGCGGCCACTACAAGCAGCCAAAAGTTCAATGGCAGTCATGAACCGGTCATCGAGACGCTCGGCAAGTCTATGGATCGCGTCCGCTTCAATTTGTAGGACCGTGCGTGCACGCTCAAGAGTTGTTCCGGTATCCATCATTTCAGTCTTTACTTTGCGAACTAGATTTCAGGGGAGGTAAGTTTGGCTATTGCGGCAATGTGCCGTAAGAGAGGTTCCAGGTCGTCGAGAGCCAATGCGTTCTTTGCGTCGCTTTTAGCGTGGTCGGGACTGTCGTGCACTTCCATGAATATCAGATCAACACCGGCTGCTACTCCTGCGGCGGCAAGCGTTGGAATGTATTCCGCTTGGCCGGAAGTAACGCCATCGCCTGCTCCTGGAAGTTGAAGGCTATGGGTTACGTCAAATACTACCGGGAAGCCCATCGACCTCAATATTGGAAACGCTCGCATGTCGACTACGAGATTGTTGTAGCCAAAACACGTTCCGCGTTCGGTTACGAGGATTTTGTAATGTCCGGTCGATGAAATCTTGCTGAGGATATGTCTGACGTCATGGGGAGATAGAAACTGTCCCTTTTTTATGTTGACAACCCGACCGGTTTTCGCTGCCGCTACCAACAAGTCAGTTTGACGAGAGAGAAACGCTGGGATCTGAAGAACATCAGCAACTTCGGCCACGGGACTCGCTTGATGCACTTCATGAATGTCCGTCAGAATAGGAACACCAATTTCTTCTTTCACTCGGGCTAGAATACGTATCCCTTCGGTGAGACCAGGGCCCCGAAATGACTTAATGGAGGTGCGGTTAGCCTTGTCGAACGAAGCCTTAAATATCAGGGGTATGCCACAGTCATCGGCTATTTTTCGGACGTTGTTTGCGATTTCGATGACGTGAGATTCGTTCTCGATGACACAAGGACCGGCAATCAATGCCAACGATTGCCCGTCACCTAGGACTATGTCGCCAACGGTTACTTGGGTCACAGTTCCATTATATTCGCGGTTCATCGAGTACCTTGCGGGTCGTCTCAATTAACGCCTCTGTGGTAGAGGCATGCTCACAAACGGCCTTCACGAAATCTGCGAATAAAGGGTGGGGTTGCAGTGGTTTAGATTGAAATTCCGGATGAAACTGGACGGCCACAAACCACGGATGCTCCGACAATTCTATGATTTCTACGAATTTTCCATCGGGAGAACGTCCAGACACTCGAAGCCCTCTTTCAAAAAGGGCCTTCTCGTAATCCCGGTTAAATTCGTACCGGTGACGATGTCGTTCATTTATCAACGTGTTCCTGTAGATATTGTGAGCACGAGATTCGGGTTCGAGTTGGCATGGGTAACTTCCAAGTCGCATTGTGCCACCTAAATCATCAATACCCAGCAAGTCTCTCAGTTTGTAAATTATCTTGTGAGGTGTATCTTCCGAACACTCGGTCGAGTCAGCATCCTTAAGTCCGCATACGTTACGTGCAAACTCAACCGCAGCCCACTGGAAGCCGTAACAGATTCCGAAATATGGAATTTCCCTTTCTCGCGCTATCCGCGCAGCTTCCATCATTCCCCGGCTGCCACGGTCGCCAAATCCACCCGGCACGAGGATTCCGTTAGCGTCGTCAAGTAGACGCTCCCCACCATTCGTCTCCAATGCTTCGGCCTCAACCCATTTAATATGAACGTTGACCTCGTGATTGAAGCCACCGTGGTATAGCGCTTCGTTCAGACTTTTATACGAATCCTCATATCCTACGTACTTGCCGACAACGTGTACAGTAACGTCATCCTTAGAGTGTTTAATTCGATGGGCTAAAGTTTCCCATTCTTTGATGTTGCATGTGGTGTCTGCTGGAAGATTGAGGTTCTTGAGCACGATGGCATCTAAGCCCTCAGTTCGAAGAACAAGAGGCACTTCATAGATACTTTCGACATCTTTAGCAGTAATGACCGCTTCTTCGTCGACGTCGCAGAATAGTGCGATTTTCTGTCGAATCTCTCTTGGCAGGATGCGATCCGTTCGGCAAAGCAGGATGTCGGGTTGGATACCGATGGAACGTAGGTCCCGCACGCTATGTTGGGTTGGTTTGGTCTTCAGCTCGCCAGCTGCACCGATAAAAGGGACCAGCGTAAGATGCACGTACAGGGTGTTCTCTCGTCCTACGTCTCGACGGAATTGGCGAATAGCTTCCAGATACGGTTGACTTTCGATATCCCCCACCGTGCCACCAATTTCGACAAGGACAATGTCGACATTCGAAACAGACTCGATTCCTTTCTTGATCTCGTTTGTGATGTGTGGGATAACCTGGACCGTTCGACCAAGATAGTCCCCGCGACGTTCTTTCTGAATGACTGATGAGTAAATCTTACCGGTTGTCCAGTTGTGATTACGGCTTGTTAGCGTGTTGGTAAACCGTTCATAGTGGCCGAGGTCTAGGTCTGTTTCTGCCCCATCTTCAGTTACATAAACCTCGCCGTGTTGATACGGGCTCATTGTTCCTGGGTCTACATTAACGTAGGGGTCTAATTTTTGAAGGGTGACACGGTATCCGTGACCTTCAAGTAGGCATCCAATGGACGCTGCGGCCAACCCCTTTCCCAGCGAAGAGACGACACCGCCTGTTACAAAGATATATTTCACTGGGAAGTCCTTGTCTGAGTCTGGATGATTCATTGAGATGCTCCGGTAATCATGATCTGTCTAACGGTTTCGAGATCTTCGGCTGTATCAACGCCGATGGGGTTATGTGCAGTTTCAAGAACTTTTATCCGGTAACCGTGTTCTAGCGCTCGTAACTGCTCTAGTTGCTCGGATTCTTCTAGAGGAGTTGGAGGCATTCCCGCTAGGCGTATCAAGAAGTCCCGGCGGTATACGTACAAACCCACATGTTTGTTGACTGTGGTGGTGCATTTAGAGCCGTGTAGGTCATGTAGGCCGGGGATAGCCGAGCGAGAGAAATACAAGGCAAAGTCGTTTTGATCGACTACGACTTTAACGATGTTGCGGTCGTTTATCTGGGTCGTCTCTTTAAGTGGTGTTCGTAAGGAAGACATGCATAAACTGGAATCATGGCTAAATGGTCTCAGTGCAATCTCGATGGTAGATGGGTCGAGGAGAGGTTCGTCGCCTTGCACATTGACAACGAGGTCGCAAGATAACCCTTCGGCTACTTCGGCTAGTCGTTCCATGCCATTGCGATGAGACGATTCAGTTAGTTGCGCTTTGCCGCCAAAGGCTACGACAGCATCCTGAATACGTTTGTCGTCGGTCGCTACGAGAACTGAGGCAGCTCCGGAGGCCGAAGCCGCACGGCGATACACGTGCTCAATCATTGGCCGACCAGAAATCTCAGCTAAAGGTTTGCCGGGTAGCCGGCTGGAATCGTAGCGAGCAGGGATAACTATGACGGCAGTGGCGTGAGACGATACTGTTGTGGTGCCCTGAGGCTCTACAGGGTGCACGGCGAATATTACCATACCCGCCCTATAGGCCTAGCTCTACTTAGAAACGAACGGTCCGGGTATCCGATACCGCTGGTATCTCTTGCAGTTCCTCTATTACTTGGTCTTTTAGTTGTCCCGATTCGTCATTGGACTCGACATTCACGACACCAACTGCACCAGACGGGCCCCGGCCTAGAGCAAAAGTGGCAATGTTGACGTCGTGTTTTCCAAGAACTGTTCCAACCTCACCGATTACACCAGGTTGATCGCTGTTTTTGACAATAATCAGTGTCCCTTGAAGGGTTGACTCAATCGGTACGCCGTCCAATAGCACCAGGCGGGGTTCATTTGGGGCGAAGACCGCGCCCTCCGCCCAGCGCTCGCCAGCGTTAGTGTAGAGCTTTACAGAAATTAAACTAGTGAAATCTCTGCTTCGAGAGCTCTGAGATTCAACGACTTCTACGCCGCGCTGGTCTGCTGTTGATCGTGCATTAACGAGTGTCACCGTTGAGGAGAGGACCTGTTTGAACAAACCTACCAAGACTGCTCCTACTAACATGTCGTGCTTTTTCTCAGATAACTCACCGTAGTACCTGACTCCGACTCCTTCGACTCTGTCGTCTGTGAGCTGGCCGAGTAGGCTACCAAGTCTTTCTGCTAGCACCATGTAGGGTTGAAGCTGTTTAGATTCCTCCGGTGAAACGGTAGGAAAATTGACTGCATTGCGAACCATGCCTGACTTCAAAAAATCTCGCACACATGTGGCTGTTTCAACGCCAACTAATTCTTGGGCCTCCTTGGTCGAAGCTGCTATATGCGGGGTGGCGACAACATTTGGATGGCCGATAAGTTCTTCGTTCATTGGGGGTTCGACCTGAAATACGTCTAGCGCAGCTCCAGCAACCTGGTTGGAGGTGAGTCCTTCGAGTAGTGCTACTTCGTCGATCAGATCGCCACGAGCTGTATTTACTATTCGTACCCCAGGTTTACATTGTGTCAGCCACGCACGGTCAATTAGTTGGACCGTTGCCGCAGTCGAAGGAATGTGTAACGTGACGTAATCCGATCGTGTTCTCAGTTCGTCTAGTGATAGCAGTTCAACGGCTAGATCCCCTGCAAGCTGAGTTGAGATGAAAGGATCGTACGCAACAACGGTCATTTCGAAAGCAGTCGCACGTCGAGCAACCTCGCATCCGATTCGACCGAGACCAAGTATTCCAAGTGTCTTTCCTCGTAGCTCAGCGCCTCGCAAGGATTTCTTTTCCCACAGGCCTCGCTTCATTTGGTTGTCAGCTGTCGCGATATGACGTGAGAGTGCCAGAAGTAGTGCACAGGTGTGTTCGGCAACACTGATGCTGTTTGCGCCAGGCGCATTCACAACCAAGATACCGTTTTCTTCAGCTGCGCCTAAATCGACATTGTCAACACCGGTACCTGCACGCGCGATGATACGCAGTTGCGGGGCCGCTGATATGAGCGCCTTTGTGACCTTAGTGGCGCTTCTGACTATCAGGCCGTCAGCGTCGGCGATATCATCTAGTAACTCAGGAGCTGGCCTTCCGGCACGTGCATCAACAGTCCATCCCTGTTCTCGAAGGAGGGCCGCGGCAGAGTCAGGTAGGGAATCGGCAATAATGATCTTCATAGCATTAAGTAGTTGGAAATTAATTCTCCGGCTCTAAAATAGGTTTTCATAACAGGTCGTACGTTAGTGCAGACGGCTCGCAGTGTTATGGCGATTGATTAAAGTATAATGTTTCGCCTCTTAAGGCGACGTTGGTTACTTTGGTCCTGATCGCACCACTATGGTGCAAATCGCTAGAATCGCCCATTTGAGTTGGCTTGAGTTCTCATGATTAGACATTTTTCCACAAGGTTTTCCACAATTTCTGTTGAGGTTCCTACTTTGCTTCGCGGGGACGTGCCCTAAAAAAATCATTCAGTGAACAAAAGATGATTCTGAATTTATGTTCGCCTCTAAAGATTTGTTCACAGCGAGCATTGACTGTCTGAGTGATTGAGTTGTGACGTTCTAGCTTGGGCCAGTGATAAGGAGTGAGTGACATATGAATCGAAAAGTTTCTGTAATCGGCTCTGGCAACGTAGGAGCGACGGCGGCACGCGGTATCGCCGACAAGGAACTGGCTGACGTTGTTATTTTGGATATCTTGGATGGGGTTCCTCAAGGAAAAGCTTTAGACATGCTTGAGGCTTGTCCGGTCGAGGGCTCAGACTCACGGGTGTTGGGTACAAATGACTATGCGGATACGGCAGGTTCGGACATCGTTGTTGTAACGGCTGGCTTGGCACGAAAGCCGGGTATGAGTCGAGATGATCTCCTTCATAAGAATTACGCGATCATCAAGAGTGTCACCGAACAAGTAGTGAAGTATTCGCCGGACTGCATCATCGTCCCTGTAACGAATCCGCTTGATGCGATGTGTCAGGTAGCCTACCGAAGTAGTGGATTTCCTCGTGAACGTGTCATTGGGATGGCTGGAGTTTTGGACTCGGCGCGTATGAGAACGTTCATCGCTCAAGAACTCAACGTATCGGTTGAGAATACCCATGCTTTCGTTCTTGGTGGCCATGGAGACACTATGGTGCCTCTTCCTCGGTATTCGACAGTCGCTGGGATTCCCATTACCGAGCTCATGAGTGCTGAAGTGGTAGAGGCGATTGTGGCTCGCACTGCGGGTGGTGGCGCGGAGATTGTCAAGCTGCTTGGCAGTGGTAGTGCTTACTATGCGCCGGGTTCAGCCGTCGTGGAGATGGTGGAGGCAATCCTAAAGGACAAGAAGAAGATCCTTCCGTGTGCAGCGTTTCTGCAAGGTGAATATGGGATCTCTAATCTTTTTGTCGGTGTACCGGTCAAATTGGGAGCTGCCGGACTGGAAAAAATTGTTGAAATCACTCTGAGCGCCGAAGAGAATGCTGCACTGCAGAAGTCAGCGGAGGCGGTTCGCGAACTTGTCCAAATCATTGATGTTTAACTCAATCTACGCCAAGAATTGAAGGACTCTGTGAAAATTCATGAATACCAGGCGAAGACGCTGTTTGCCGATTTTGGCGTGACCGTTCCCAAGGGCGAAGTGGCAAGGACGGGCGCTGAGGCTGGGGTTATCGCTGAACGTCTGGGTGGGCGGGTTGTAGTCAAAGCGCAGATTCACGCCGGTGGCAGAGGTAAGGGTGGTGGGATCAAAGTCGTTAATGAGGCGGCGGCTGCTGAGCAGGCAGCGAACGCATTGATTGGGAGCACCTTGGTTACACCACAAACCGGTTCCGAGGGCCGCCGAGTGTCGTGTGTGTTAGTAGAGCAACAACTTGAAATCTCCCGCGAGTTATATCTGAGCTTGCTAATCGATCGTGATCGGGCTCTGCCGGTCTTAATGGCGAGCTCCGAAGGTGGTATGGATATCGAGCAAGTTGCAGCCGAAACCCCAGATCTGATTCTTCGCGAGACGATTGGGGGATATCGATTCAAGAACCAAGAGACCTTATTCGGTTTTCAGGCGCGTCGATTGGCCTTTGGGCTCGGCTTACAGGGGGCTACTGCTAATGAAGCAGTAACCGTCATGAAAGCCTGTTATCAAATGTTTCGACAAACAGATGCATCGCTTATTGAGATTAATCCGCTGGTGGTTACTAGATCGGGACAAGTTCTTGCTCTCGATGCCAAGGTCAGCTTGGATGACAGTGCTCTTTTTAGGCATCCGGAGTTGGTTGGCTATCGAGATTTGGGAGAAGAGGAGGAGTTGGAGATCGAGGCTTCTAAATTCTCCTTGAATTATATTCGCTTGGATGGAAACGTTGGATGCATGGTCAATGGTGCGGGCCTGGCGATGGCCACTATGGACATCATCAAGTTGGCTGGAGGAGAGCCGGCAAACTTCCTAGACGTCGGAGGCGGCGCCAACGCCGAGCAGATTCGAAATGCTTTTCGTATTCTGATGGCTGATGGAAATGTCAAGGCCGTGCTGATTAATATTTTCGGAGGCATCCTGCGTTGTGACGTGTTGGCGGAAGGTGTGATCGCGGCGGTCACGGAACTCGATGTCAGCGTCCCAATTGTTATCCGCATGGAAGGAACGAACGTTGATGTTGGGAAGCGCATGTTGCAAGAGAGTGGGTTGAACTTTGCGACGGCAGACACAATGGGTGAAGCAGCGGAGACAGTGGTCAAGCTTGCCAGATCGGATGAGGATTAGAACGCAGACTTTAAATGGGTAGTGGTGTTTGTGACGGACGTAGTGAGCACGGGGAATTCATGATGGTTACAAGTATGCGGGGGGCAAGTTGTCAGTATTGATTGATCAAGACACCCGTTTGCTGGTCCAGGGGTTAACCGGTCGAGAGGGGACGTTCCATGCAAAACAGGCGGCTGAGTTTGGAACAACCGTTATAGGAGGCGTGACTCCTGGAAAAGGAGGCACGACGCACGAGGGCTGGCCAATCTTCAATACGGTGAAAGAAGCGACGGAAGAAACAGGCGCGAATGCCTCTGTGATTTTCGTTCCTCCGGCGGTGGCAGCCGACGCGATTTTAGAGGCATTCGACGCGGCAATAGAGGTCGTAGTCTGCATTACCGAAGGTATTCCGGTCATAGACATGCTCCCAGTTATGCGAGTCGTGGAAGATGGGTTTGTGAACAGTCCTCATCAGGGGCCTCGGTTGATTGGTCCCAATTGTCCTGGCGTTATTTCGCCGGGTAAGGCAAAGGCTGGAATTATTCCAGGGCATATCTGTAGTCAAGGACGTGTTGGTATTGTGTCCAAAAGTGGGACGCTGACTTACGAAGCTATTCATCAATTGACTTTGCTGGGCTTGGGTCAGACGACGTGTATCGGTATCGGTGGCGACCCTATGATCGGAACGAGTTTTGTTGCAGCCCTCGATTTGTTTGAGGCTGACGAAGAGACCGAGGCCGTTGTTCTGATTGGCGAGATTGGTGGAAGTGCGGAAGAGGCTGCTGCGAGGCATATTGCTAGTGATGCGTTTTCGAAACCGGTAGTTGGATTTATTGCCGGCCAAACAGCGCCACCAGGGCGACGCATGGGACATGCGGGCGCCATAATTTCAGGTGGGCAGGGCACAGCAATTGAAAAAATGAAGGCTCTTGAATCAGCTGGGGTGACAGTTGTGAAAAGTCCGGCCGATATCGGCACGGCGATAGCTGATCGGCTTGAGAGCTAGTGCTGACCGTTTCAGCTTACGTGTTACCATATTATCGTTGGAGGTGCGACATTTTGGTGGCGTTGTTTAGACGAGGACAATAATGATTATTTCCGCATTACCCACCGAGAAATCGTCGGGTCAAGGAGAATTGAAGCGTCTAGTTAATGATTTCAGTATTAGAGTAGCAACTGTTAATGGTTCAGGTAGTCAGACCGCTAACCTAGTTCTCCTGCGTTCTATTTTTCAAATGGGAGTGCCTGTATCAGGCAAGAATCTATTCCCATCGAACATAGCTGGCCTTCCTACCTGGTTTACTATTCGAGCTAACGCCGATGGCTATATTGCAGCAAAGAAACGAGTTGATTTTCTTGTTGCAATGAACGTCGAAACAGCGCGCGAGGATGTTTTAGCGTTGCAACCTGGTGCCGCGGTTCTTTATGACGAACCACTTCAGTTGGCCACCCTGCGGGACGACCTGATCTTCTATCCGGTTCCTTTCGACAAACTCGTGAAAGATATCTGCCGGGACGTGAAGCTTCGGAGACTCGTAAAAAACATGATTTATGATGGAGTCCTAGCGCATCTCCTCGAGATCGATATGTCCGAAATGGAGGCGGCGCTCAACCGCCAGCTTGGACGGAAGCCGAAGGCCGTCGCTTTAAACAAAGGTGCTCTGGATGCGGGCTATCAATACGCTAACGACGAACTTGAAAAACGTGATCCTCTTGTTGTTAAAAGGATCGACAAGACAGAGGGCTTGATACTCATTGAGGGTAATACCGCTGCCGCAATTGGGTCGATGATGGCGGGAGTGACGGTTGTAGCGTGGTATCCAATCACGCCATCGTCATCACTTTGTGAGTCGCTAATCGGTCTCTTAAAGGAACATCGGATCGATCCCGACACGGGAAAGGCTACGTTCGCCGTTGTGCAGGCCGAGGACGAGATTTCGGCATTGGGGATGACGCTTGGTGCTGGATGGGCCGGTGCGAGAGCAATGACATCTACATCTGGCCCGGGCGTGTCACTTATGGGTGAGTTCGCAGGGTTAGGCTACTACGCGGAGGTTCCAGCAGTAATCTTTAACGTGCAAAGGGTTGGGCCGTCAACCGGTCTTCCTACGCGAACGGCTCAGGGTGACGTGTTAAGTACTGCGTTTCTTTCGCACGGCGATACCCGACACCTGATGCTTTTTCCCGCTTCGGTGGAAGAGTGTTATTCGATGGCTATGGAAGCCTTCAATTTGGCGGAACGTTTTCAGACTCCTGTGTTTGTAATGAGCGACCTTGATTTGGGTATGAATACTTGGATGTCACCAGAATTCGACTATCCGGATGAGCAGTTAGATCGCGGTAAAGTGGTTGATCGTGAAACGCTGGATCGAATTGGAAAATTTGGCCGATATCGCGATGTCGATGGTGACGGGATTCCGTATCGAACAGTTCCTGGTGATGATATGCCGGCGTTCTTTACACGAGGTTCTGGACATAACGAGTGGGCTCAGTACAGCGAGCGTCCTGAGGATTATCAAAAGAATATGGATCGGCTAGCTCGAAAGTTTGAAACGGCTCGCGACTGGATGCCCGAACCGGTCGTAGAGATAAATAGACGAGCGACTGTCGGAATTATCGCTTTTGGTACCACTCATTGGGCTATCGTGGAGTCGCGCGATCAATTGTTGGAAGAGTACGAGTTGCAAACGTCCTATTACAGACTCTGTGGGTATCCATTTAGGAGTGCACTTGCATCGTTTGTGCAAAGGCATGAACGTATCTACGTGGTCGAGCAGAACCGGGACGCGCAAATGATGACTCTTATCAAGCTTGACCTTCCTGCGGAGTTGGGAATACGGCTGTTTAGTGTGTTGCATTATGCAGGGGACCCGATCGACGCTCGTTCGGTAACGAACGAAATCTTGATTAAAGAGGGCTATCGGGTTAAGAAAACCGGGGTTCGAGATATTAACGTTCCTCAGCAGGCTGGCGTTGGCGGCGAATAGTGCGAATGTTTTGGCAGATTAAGTTGAGATGAGAGGCAAATGAGTGTGAATACAGGTAAGACATCTTCCACTAAGGCGCCAGCAGTTAATCGGCTCGGTCTTGCGTCGAAGGAGTATAGGGGCACCAAGACAACGCTCTGCGCGGGCTGTGGCCATAATGCGATCTCGGAAAGAATTATTGGCGCCTGCTATGAAATGGGGGTCAATCCTGAGCGAGTCATAAAACTTTCCGGAATTGGATGTTCAAGCAAGAGCCCTGCATATTTCCTTGGGTCTTCTCATGGATTTAATGCGGTCCATGGGCGTATGCCGTCCGTAGGGACAGGCGCCATGCTTGCGAACAGAGAACTAATCGCTATAGGCGTGAGCGGCGACGGAGACACCGGTGCAATTGGAATTGGTCAGTTCGTGCACCTGATGCGACGAAATCTTCCAATTATCTACATTATTGAAGACAACGGGTGTTACGGTCTCACCAAGGGGCAGTTCTCACCTACAGCGGATCAAGGCTCTGCACTTAAAACAGGTGTAATTAACGACCTACCGCCGATAGATACTTGCGCATTGGCCATTGAACTCGGAGCGACATTTGTTGGGCGGTCGTTCTCCGGCGACAAGAAACAACTGTCCGCGCTTCTCAAAGCTGCTCTCAGCCATCGTGGCACAGTGATGTTGGACGTGCTTTCACCATGTGTGACATTTAACGACCACGAAGGTTCGACCAAGAGCTACGCGTATGCGAAGGAACATGACGATCCACTTGAAGAGATCAGCTTTGTTCCTTTCTTTGACGATATCGAAGTCGAGTACGAGCCAGGCACAACCCGAGAGGTTGAGATGCATGACGGTTCGAAGCTGTTTCTGAAGAAGTTGGAGGAAGACTATAACCCCTTGGATAAGCGGCATGCGATACGGGTTCTTGGTGAAACCCGTCAGCGTGGCGAATATGCAACAGGACTTATTTACCTGGAACCGGACCGAGATGATTTCTTGACTCAGTTGAACTTGGTAGATGAACCTCTTGCGAAGCTTGGTCCGGATACAACCCGTCCGCTAAAGGCGACATTAGATAAGATCATGGCCTCGTTCAGGTAACCAGTTGTCAGAATCGAAGTCTTACATCTATGGATGCAGAGTTGCCAGCCGATCAGCTGGAGTGTACGTTAGCGATTATAAAACCTGACGCGGTTGAGCGTGGTCTAACCGGCGTGATCATTAAGCGCATTGAGGACGAACGGTTCACGATTGCTGGAATGCGCTTGGTTCGCTTGACGAAACGTGAGGCGGAGGGGTTTTACGCAGTGCATCGCGAGCGTCCATTTTTTTCCGCTTTAACGGATTTTATGTCGTCCGGGCCAGCCGTCGTTCTTGCTCTGCAGGGTGAGGCTGCCATTTCTCGTTGGCGGTTGTTGATGGGAGCGACGAATCCTAGCGAAGCAGAGTCTGATACGTTACGTCGACTTTATGGTTCATCGATAGACCGGAACGCGACCCATGGGTCGGACGCGCCGGAAACTGCGGCTTTCGAGGTCAGCTATTTCTTTGCTGGCTCTGACTTTATTTAGATTGGAACGGTGGACCAACCGGGAGTGCTGAAAACATGGTTGGAAGAGCCCTGGTGGTGATCGGTTTACTCATTTTAGGCGTTGGGGCACTGGTCTGGCTAGGCTTTCCTCTGGGTAGGCTGCCGGGAGACTTGGTGTATCGTCGCGGTAGTATGACGGTTTATGTTCCAATCGTAACCTCCATTATTTTGAGTGTAATGCTAACGCTGGTGGTCAGTTTGATTCGTCGCTAATCGAGTTAATTCCGTGAACTTAATCTAGGATCTCGAGATCAAATGAGTATTAAATCTGATGCATGGATCAAAAGAATGGCGTCCGAGCACGGAATGATAGAGCCGTTTGTCGAGGGGCAAGTTCGTGAGGGTGTTGTGTCATACGGAGTGTCGTCTTACGGGTATGACATCCGTGTAGCTGATGAATTCAAGGTGTTTACAAATATTAACACTACCTTGATCGACCCAAAAGCGTTTGACCCTCGTTCGTTCGTGGATTTAAAAGCCCCTGTTTGTATCGTGCCGCCCAATTCCTTTGCGTTAGCGAGGACGGTTGAATATTTTCGCATTCCTCGTGATGTGCTCACCGTCTGTTTGGGCAAGTCGACCTACGCACGATGTGGAATAATTGTTAACGTGACGCCGTTCGAGCCAGAGTGGGAGGGCACGGCAACGTTGGAGATTTCGAATACTACGCCGCTTCCGGCGAAGATCTATGCGAACGAAGGAATAGCCCAGGTTCTTTTCTTTCAGAGTGACGAATCGTGCTTGACTTCGTACGCGGATAAGAAGGGGAAGTATCAAGCTCAAAAGCTGGTAACGTTACCCAAGATATAATCAGGTGAGTAAAGCGAAAAGAGTAATTAATTGTAAGTGTGTTTTCTTGACCAAAATCTACTGCTCGTAGTAATCTTCGACGGTTTTGCTGTTGTGAAACACAATATTATTTTTGTTTTAGACGATTTAACTTACTGATTCTTTAAGTAGGCGTTAGAACGTTAGGTTTAATACGTAGCCATGTCAAAGCTCGTCGAACGCGAGCCCACCCCAGGTTCCACTTCGTTATCAGCGACTCCGGCCTTAGCTGTTCAATTTTTTTTGATTCCTCTTGCCGTGGTAGCGATGGTTGTGGTCGTGTACGGCGGCTTCCGGATGTTGTTGACCAACGAACGGACGCCGGAGGAGTTTCTTAGCGACGTTCAGTCTGGAGGACGGGAACGGCGTTGGCCGGCCGCCTATGAGTTGTCCCGACTCATGTCAGATCCCGATGTTGAAACACAATATCCGAATCTCGGGTCGGCGATAGTACGGGCTTTTGGAAACTCCGAGGGCGATGATCCTCGGGTGCGAAGGTATCTTGCACTTGCAGTCGGTCGGCTTGCGAATCCGCCAGCGGACGCGACTCGCGTTCTGGTTGACGGGCTAGATGATCAAGATACGGACACCAAGATTAGTGTAATTTGGGCACTTGCCTCATTGGGTGACCCGTCTGTGACTGATGTGATCGAAGATATGTATAGTTCGGAAGATGCCGGTGTGCGAAAGATGGCGGTGTATGCTCTTGGGGGACTCCAGACGGATGACCTGTCCGTTCTTCGTCGTGCCTTGGAGGACCCGATTCCTGATGTGCAATGGAACGCAGCCGTTGCGCTGGCGCGCCAGGGCGGGAATAGTGGGATAACAGTGCTGCGTCGAATGCTTGATCGTGCCTATGTGGAACGGACGGTCACAAGAGTGGCTCGAGTCGATGCGACATTGGACCCTGTATCGGAAGTTATGATCAGTGGTCTTCAGGCTGTTGCGGTGTTGAGATCGACAGAAATGCGCGACACCGTAGCCTCATTGATAGAGAATGATGTGAGTCTCAATGTGCGTGAGGCGGCAATGCGGACTCTTGACCTACTTGACTCTGGCGTGACGGAGACGAGTGGGGTCGTAAGCTATCAAAGGTAGGAGTTAGAACGAGCGAGATGGCTGAATATCAGAAACCCCCATCAGATTCCGTAAGCGGAACGGCTAAGGCAGAAGCGCCTCCGGTTAAACCGAAACCGAAGCCTGCGCCGCCGCCACCGATGAACCCGGCGTTGGCCGGAAAGACGACGAGCGCGGCGGCCGTAAAGAGACCGGCTGCTCGAACGAAAGCGAAGGTCCCGGACGATACATCTCCTCTGATGGGTCGGCGCGGCTGGTTGGGTTTGGCGTGGGGTTCGTTTACTGCGGCTACCGCCGGGTGTTTGGCGGCAACCGGGCGCTATATGTTTCCCAACGTGCTCAACGAGCCGCCTCAGCAATTTACCATTGGCTTTCCCGCTGATTACGGAGAGGGTGTCGACGAGCGATGGAAAGATCGATTCGGTGTTTGGATTGTTCGAACCCCGTTTGATGTAGCTCACGAGGCTCCTGGATTTTATGCATTGCTTGTGACGTGCACGCATCTTGGCTGCACACCAAATTATCTGTCAGCTGAAGCGAAATTTAAGTGTCCTTGCCACGGGAGTGGCTTTCGAGAAACCGGTGTTAACTTTGAAGGACCAGCACCGCGTCCGTTGGAACGGGCGCGTATTGTGTTG